>NZ_RKIA01000005.1:0-451378 GCF_003751685.1 Curtobacterium sp. PhB78 | reverse complement strand
CAAACGCCTCGACGCCATGACGCCGAGAGAGGCTCTCGACGAGCTACTCTCGGCGTCACTGACAGGCGGTGTTGCACCGACCACTTGAATCCACCCGGGAACGGTTCGCGGAGATCTGTCGCTTTCGCGGATCTGGACGTGCGGAAGGGCGGACGGGAGGCGCGGGGCGGCGCCGCCACGGGCCTCCCGTCCGGTGGTCGGCCACGTCGACTGCCGGAGTCACGTTGTTCACGTGACCGTAACGCCGGAATCCGCGTGTCGCTGGCGGGGTGTCGGAGGGCGGACGTACGTTGTCCCCATCGGGCACCGCGCCCGATCGAAGCGGCCACAGTCGGTGCTTCGGGACCCGCTCCACGGCCGCGTTCGAGGACATGGACCGGGCTGCTCGCGGCCCGGGGATGGAGTGGTCGTGACCTCTCAGAACGTCTCTCGCGGAACCCAGCACCAGCCCACCGCGGACTCGTCCACGTCGGTTGCCCAGCGCACGTACGTGCTCGACACATCGGTGCTCCTCAGCGATCCGCGGGCCTTGTTCCGCTTCGCCGAGCACGCGGTGGTCCTGCCCGTCGTGGTCGTCAGCGAACTCGAGTCGAAGCGCAACGACCCGGAGATCGGGTACTTCGCGCGGCAGGCCCTGCGGCTGCTGGACGAGATGCGCATCGAACACGAACGGCTCGACTTCCCGATCGCGCTCGGTGACGGCGGTTCCTTCCGCGTCGAGCTGAACCACTCCAACCAGTCCGTCCTGCCGTCCGGGCTGCAGCTCGGCGACAACGACTCCCGCATCCTCGCCGTCGCCTCGAACCTGCAGAACGACGGGCTCGACGTGGTCGTCGTGTCGAAGGACCTGCCCCTGCGCGTCAAGGCGTCGTCGATCGGCATGGCGGCCGAGGAGTACCGCGCCGAGCTCGCGGTCGACTCCGGCTACACCGGCATCGCCGACCTGCAGGTCTCGGGCGAGCAGATGGCCGACCTGTACGAGAAGGAGGAGATCCGCTCCGTCCAGCTCGACGGCGTGCCGGTCAACACCGGAGTCGTCATCCACTCCGAGCGCGGTTCGGCCCTCGGGCGCGTGCACACCGCCGGTTCCGTCGCCCTGGTCCGTGGCGACCGCGAGGTCTTCGGGTTGCGCGGCCGCTCCGCCGAGCAGCGGCTCGCGATCGACGCCCTGCTCGACTCCGAGATCGGCATCGTGTCCCTGGGCGGCAGCGCCGGCACGGGCAAGTCCGCGTTGGCCCTGTGCGCCGGGCTCGAAGCGGTCCTCGAACGGCAGCAGCACAAGAAGATCATGGTCTTCCGGCCGCTGTACGCCGTGGGTGGCCAGGACCTCGGGTTCCTGCCCGGTGACGCCGGCGAGAAGATGAACCCGTGGGCGCAGGCGGTCTACGACACCCTCGGGTCGGTGGTGTCCGACAACGTCCTCGACGAGGTGATCGAGCGCGGCTTGATCGAGGTCCTGCCGCTCACGCACATCCGCGGTCGGTCCCTGCACGACGCGTTCGTGATCGTCGACGAGGCACAGTCGCTCGAACGGAACGTGCTGCTCACCATGCTCTCCCGCATCGGGCAGAACTCCCGCGTGGTGCTCACCCACGACGTCGCGCAGCGCGACAACCTGCGGGTCGGCCGCCACGACGGCATCGCGAGCGTCATCGAGCGGCTCAAGGGTCACCCGCTGTTCGCCCACGTCACGCTGACCCGGTCGGAGCGCTCCGCGATCGCCGCCCTCGTGACGGACCTGCTGGACTCGCCCGACCTGGTCTAGCGCCCGGCTGTTCCCCACACGCGAAAGCGACAGATCTCCGCGAACAGTTCGCGGAGATCTGTCGCTTTGGCGGAGGGGTCAGCGCGGAGGGGTCAGCGCGGAGGGGTCGCGCGGCAGGAGCTCAGTTCGGGTGGGTCATGGACAGGACGTCCAGTGCCGCGTCGAGCTGCTCCTCGGTGACCTCGCCACGCTCGACGTGTCCGAGTGCCACGACGGCCTGGCGGACGGTGATGCCCTCGGCGACGGCGTACTTCGCGACCTTGGCCGCGGCCTCGTAGCCGATGACCCGGTTGAGCGGGGTGACGATCGACGGCGACGACTCGGCGAACGCCCGGGCCCGCTCGAGGTTCGCCTGCAGCCCGTCGATGGTCTTGTCGGCCAGCACCCGCGAGCTGTTCGCCAGCAGACGGATCGACTCGAGCAGCGCCGTCCCCATCACGGGGATCGCGACGTTGAGCTCGAACGCGCCGGACGCACCCGCCCAGGCGATGGTGGCGTCGTTGCCGATGACCCGCGCGCCCACCATCAGGGTGGCCTCGGGGATGACCGGGTTGACCTTGCCGGGCATGATCGACGAGCCCGGCTGCAGGTCGGGGATGTGCAGTTCGCCGAGCCCGGTGTTCGGGCCGGACCCCATCCAGCGCAGGTCGTTGTTGATCTTCGTCAGGCTGACAGCGAGCACCTTGAGTGCCCCGGAGGCCTCGACCAGGGCGTCGCGCGCGCCCTGGGCCTCGAAGTGGTCGACGGCCTCGGTGATCGGCAGGTCGGTGTCGCTCGCGAGCTGGGCGATCACCCGCTGCGGGAAGCCCTTCGGGGTGTTGATGCCGGTGCCGACGGCGGTGCCGCCGAGGGGGACCTCGGCGACGCGGGGGAGCGTCGCGGTGACCCGCTCGATGCCCAGGCGGATCTGGCGTGCGTAGCCACCGAACTCCTGGCCGAGGGTGACCGGGGTGGCGTCCATCAGGTGCGTGCGGCCGGACTTCACGGCGTCGGCCCACAGCGTCGCCTTGGCCTCGAGCGACTCGGCGAGGTGCTCGAGCGCCGGGACGAGCGAGCGCAGCAGGGCTTCGGTCACGGCGACGTGCACCGAGGTCGGGAACACGTCGTTCGACGACTGCGAGGCGTTGACGTGGTCGTTCGGGTGCACCGCGGTGCCGCCGATGTCCGAAGCCAGCGTGGCCAGGACCTCGTTCATGTTCATGTTCGACGAGGTGCCGCTGCCGGTCTGGTACACGTCGACGGGGAACTGGTCGTGGTGCTGCCCACCGATGATCAGGTCCGCCGCGCCCGCGATGGCGTCGGCGACGGCGGGCTCGACGATGCCGAGCTCGCCGTTCACGATGGCCGCAGCGCGCTTGATGCGGGCGAGCGCCACGATCTGGGCCGACTCGAGCCCGGTGCCCGAGATGGGGAAGTTCTCGACAGCGCGCTGGGTCTGGGCGCGGTACAACGCCGACTTCGGCACCCGCACCTCGCCCATGGTGTCGTGCTCGATGCGGAACTCGGTCTCGGTGGTGTCGGTCACGTCGTCGTGGTCCTTCCTGGGGTGCTCGCCGGACGCGGTCGCGTCGGGGGACTGCGCCGGCGCACGAGGTCTCCGTGGGTCACGGAACCGGCGCCGGGCGTCTCGTTCGACTGTACCGGTGCGACGGATGTGGGACGTGCGGGTGCGGCGCCGAGGGGCCGTCAGGCGTTGCCGACCACCGTGTCGATCGTGACCTCGCCCGTGCCGAGGTCGTAGGTCGCGCCGACGACGGCCAGCCGGCCCTCGGCGATCGCGTCGGAGACGGCCCCGGAGCGCTCGAGCACCTGGCGGAGCGTGGCCTCGAGGTGGGCGGCGCCGATCGCTTCCTGCGGGAGCTCGGCGTCGGTGGCACGGACCTTCTCGACGCTCGGGGCGATGGCGTCGACCAGGGCCTGCAGGTGCGGCGCGGGGACCGGCTCACCCGAGCGGGCCGCGGCGACGGCACCGCACCGTGTGTGGCGCAGGACGACGACGAGCGGGGTGCCGAGCGCGACGACCGCGAACTCGATCGACCCGAGCACGACGTCGTCGACGATCTGCCCGGCGTTGCGGATGGCGAAGAGGTCACCGATGCCCGCGTCGAACACGTGCTCGAACGGCACGCGCGAGTCGGAGCAGCCGAGGACGGTCGCGAACGGCGCCTGCGACCCCTGGAGCTCGGTTCGGCGGTCGGGGTCCGTGCGGCCCATGCGGCGCTTGTCGGCGGCGAAGCGGGCGTTGCCGTCGACGAGCAGGCGCAGGGCGTCGGACGGGGTGGAGGCGGCGCGGTCGGGCATGGGGCTCCTCGGATCGGGTCGGATCAGGTCGAGTGGTCGGGCTGCGGGGTGTCCGGCAGGATTCGTCCGGCGGTCGCTACTGGGAGAACTGCTTCGTCACGGCCGTGGCCACGGTGCGGTACGACGAGTCGTCGGCGGTGCCGGAGAGCACGATCGTGTTGGTGCCGAACGTGGACACGAGCGAGTACGCGTGGTTGCCGGCATCCGAGCCCTCGGCCCGTCGGTCGTACACGGTCCACTTCGTGCCGTCGATGACGCGAGTGCCGGTCGACGGTCGCTGGTCGAGCTGGTTCGAGACCCACGAGCCGTTGGCGTCCACGCCCTGCTGCAGGCTGAGGTACTGCTTGTCCGGGGTCACGAACCCGACGGTCCAGACGTCGACGTCGTCCGAGGTCTTGTCGGAGAAGTCGGCGCGGTTCGACGTGAAGCCGCTCGGCAGGTCGGGGGCGGCGAGCGAGATGTCGCCGACGTGGGCATCGGCCGCGATCTGCTGGTAATCGACGGTGCGGTCGACCGTGGTGTTCGGCCGCACGACCACGGCGACGAGGAACAGCACGATGCCGAGCGACGCGATGAGCGCGATCACGAGGTTGAAGGCCGTCTGGTGCTGGCGGCGAGCGGTCCGTGCGGCGTCCTTGCGTGCCCAGGTCTCCTCTGCCGTCTCGGGTCGGCCGAGCTCGGCGACGATCGGACGACCGTTCGCGTCGGTCATCGGGCGGAGCCGTCCTCGGCGCTGCTGGCCGCGCGGGCCGCGTCGAGCCGGGCACGAGCGCCGACGAGCCACTCTTCGCACCGGGCGGCCAGGGCCTCGCCGCGCTCCCAGAGCGACAGCGAGCGCTCGAGGGTCGCGGAGCCCTGTTCGAGCTCGCTCACGACACGCACGAGTTCGTCGCGGGCTGCTTCGTAGCTCAGCGACTGGACGTCGGTCTGCTCGGGTTCCTGCTGGGATGGCACGACTCGATCCTACCGAGGGTCCACCGACTGACCGACGTGCTCGCTGCGCCTGGGGAGAACACCGGCCGGTAGGGTCGCGCCATGACAGATCTCCCCGAGGGCGTGGACTGGTACCCGGCACCGGACGGACCGAGTGCGGAGCGCGACGGGCTGCCGGGCCGTCCCCCGCTCGCGGTCGTCCTGCCCGGCGGCGGGTACGGCATGCACGCCCCGCACGAGGGGGAGGGGTACGCCCGCTGGCTGAACGGGATCGGCATCGACGCAGTCGTGTTCGCGTACCCGCTCGCCCCGCACCGCCACCCGGACGCCGTGGTGGCGACCCGAGCGCTCGTCCGTGACCTGCGTGCCGGACGCTGGTCGGGCCTCCCGTCCGATCCGCGGATCGTCGTGATCGGTTCGTCGGCAGGCGGGCACCTGGCGGCCCTCGTGTCGAACGCACCGACGCCGGCCGAGCGCGCCGTGTCGGACGTCGACGACCGGCCCGACCTGACGGTGCTCTGCTACCCGGTGACGTCGATGACGGACCACCCGCACGTCGGCAGCGCTGACAACCTGCTCGGACCGGGCGCGAGCGTCCGCGAGCGGTCCGCGGTGGACGTGGACCTGCTCGTCGACGACCGGACTCCGCCGACCTTCCTGTGGCACACGGCCGAGGACGAGCACGTGCCGGTGACGCACTCGCTGTCCTACGCACACGCGCTGGCGCGGCACGGGGTGCCGTTCGACCTGCACGTGTTCGAGCGCGGGGTGCACGGCATCGGGCTCGCCGAGGGCCTCGGGCCGGCCGAGGCGTGGAGCACGTTGGCGACGACCTGGCTGCGCGACCGCGGCTGGTGACCAGGCCGTCGGCGACCCCGACGCGTCAGGCGGCCGACCCCGACCCCGACCCCGACCCGTCCGGACCCGGCCCGTCCGGCTCGAGCGTTCCGATCGCCGTCCCCGCGCCGAGCGTGACGTGCACCGGCGTCTGCCCGGTGAGGTCGTCGGACGACCGCACCACGCCGCCGTCGGCCCGCTGCACGATCGCGTAGCCGCGGCGCAGCGTGTCGCGCGGCGACAGCGCACGGAGCCTGGCGGTCAGGTGCCCGACCTCCGAGTGGCCCCGCTCGAGCCGACGGTCGAGCAGCTCCCGCGACCGGGAGAGGTCGCGGGCCACTTCCTCCGCACGGGTGTCGACGAGCCACGCCGTCGACGCGAGCGCCGGGCGTGACCGGAGGGCGGCGATCCGGTCGGCCTCGACCGCGAGCGTCTGCGACAACCGCAGGCCGATGCGGGCGCGGGCCTGCCGGACGTTCGCGAGCTCCTCCGCGACGTCGGGCACGACGCGCTTGGCGGCGTCGGTGGGGGTGGAGGCACGGAGGTCCGCGACCTCGTCGAGGATGGGACGGTCGGCCTCGTGCCCGATGGCCGACACGATCGGTGTGCTCGCCGCTGCTGCTGCGCGGACGAGTCCTTCGTCGCTGAAGCCGAGCAGGTTCTGGAAGTCGCCGCCACCACGGGCGATGATGATGACGTCCACCGTCGGGTCGGCATCGAGCTCGAGGATCGCCGCCGTGACCTCGCCCACGGTCCGCTCGCCCTGCACCGCGGTGTGGACGGTGCGGAACTCGACCTGCGGCCACCGGAGCTGCGCGTTGCGCTTGACGTCCTTCTCTGCGTCGGAGTCCTTGCCGGTGATCAGGCCGATGCGGTGCGGCAGGAACGGCAGGCGCTTCTTGCGTGCGGGATCGAACAGCCCCTCTTCGCCCAGGGTCCGGCGCAGGCGTTCGAGCCGTTCGAGCAGGTCACCGAGACCGACGTGCTTCATCTCGACGACCTGCATGGTCAGCGAGCCGCCCTTGACCCAGTAGTTCGGCTTGACCGCTGCGACGACCCGGTCGCCCTGCTTGATGTCCGCCGGCACCCGGGACCGCACGCTCGACCAGATCGAGAACGACACCGTCGCATCGACCTCGACGTCCTTGAGCTTGCCGTACACGTTGCCGCCGGCGACGTTCCACTGCGTGATCTCGCCCTCGATCCACGCGGTGCCGAGCCGGTCGATCCAGTCGCGGAGCTTCGCGCCGAGGAGCGCGACCGGCCACGGGTTGTCGGCCGTCGGCGGGCCTTGTTCGATCGCCATGTCGCTCCTTCTCGTGCGGGACGTCCATCGTGCCCGACACCGGTGACAGCGGGCGAGCGGCGGGTTCTCCACAGCCGGCCCCCGCGCCCAGGTCGCGTGCGTCCCGCTCACCTATCATCGGGGACGTGACGATCACCAACGGCCACACGGTCCCGCTCGCCCCTCCGCGTGTGCACGCGGCGCGTGGGCGACTGCGTGACGAGCCGGTCGCCGGTCCGAAGAAGGTGCTGCTCGCGGCACCCCGCGGCTACTGCGCCGGGGTCGACCGGGCGGTGGTGGCGGTCGAGAAGGCGCTCGAGCAGTACGGCGAGCCCGTCTACGTCCGCAAGCAGATCGTCCACAACGTCCACGTCGTGTCGACCCTCGAGCAGCGCGGTGCGGTGTTCGTCGACGACGTCGCCGAGGTCCCGCGCGGTTCGCACGTGGTGTTCAGCGCCCACGGCGTCTCACCCGCCGTCGTGGCCGGTGCCGCCGACCGCGACCTGCACGCCATCGACGCCACCTGCCCCCTGGTCACCAAGGTCCACCGCGAGGCCACCCGGTTCGCCAAGGCCGAGCGGACCATCATCCTGATCGGGCACACCGGCCACGAAGAGGTCGAGGGCACGATGGGCCACGCCCCCGACCGCACGATCCTGGTCAACGGCCCGGACGACGTCGCCGCGCTCGACGTCCCCGACCCCGACAACCTCGTCTGGTTGTCGCAGACCACGCTGAGCGTCGACGAGACGATGGAGACCGTCCGCCTGCTGCGCGAGAAGTACCCGACCATCCAGGATCCGCCGTCCGACGACATCTGCTACGCCACCCAGAACCGCCAGGTCGCGATCAAGAAGGTCGCCCCGGGCACCGACCTGGTGATCGTCGTCGGCTCCGCGAACTCGTCGAACAGCGTGCGTCTGGTCGAGGTCGCCCTGGAGCACGGGGCGAAGGCCGCGCACCGCGTCGACTACGCGGAAGAGATCCGCCAGGAGTGGCTCGACGGCGTCGCCACCGTCGGCGTCACGAGCGGCGCGTCCGTCCCCGAAGAGCTCGTCGCCGAGGTCCTCGAGCAACTCGCCGACGCCGGGTACGGCGCCGTGGAAGAAGTCGTGACCGCACACGAAGACCTGATGTTCTCGCTCCCCAAGGAGCTCCGCACCGACGCGTCGGGCAACCCGACGCGCGCGCTCGGCGGGCGTCGGGCATGAGCGGCGCGGACGGCTGGGGCTCGGTGCCGCAGCGCGAGCCGGGTCACGTCGACGACACGGCGGCAGCCGGCCAGGAGGCCCGGGGCACGTCCCCGACGACGGCCGCCGGTGCCGTCAGCGGCCGGGTCCACGGCCGGCCCGCCCCCGCGTACGGCGAGTACGCGCCAGAGGGATGGGTCAACCCGGTCCTGGTCGAACAGGAACGTCAGGAGCGCGAGCAGCAGGAGCGCGACCGTCGCCAGCAGGCGGCGAGCCAGGCCGGGCAGGACGGCGCGACCGCGTACCGGTCGGGTGCCGGTGCGCCGACCGGCACCGTGCCTCCAGGCCGACCCGGCGCAGCCGGCGACCCGACCACGGGCGGGTCGCAGCGGTCCGCGTCGACGAGCCGGTTCGGACGCACGCCCGCCGACTTCGTCCTGACGGTCGGGCTGCTCGCCTTCGGACTCATCTCCGTGGTGCAGTCCCTCGCGGTGACCAACGTCGCGTCGACGGTGCGTCGGACCCTCGAGACGCAGTACACGGCGCTGAACGACCCGAGTGCACTGAGCGGTGCCGCGATCATCGGGGCGATCACGAACGTCGTGGTCTTCGCGCTCGTGGCGTGGTGGTCGATCCGCCGGCTCCGGGCACGCAAGCGCACGTTCTGGGTGCCGATCGTCGGTGCGGTCGTGGCCACCTTCGTGAGCACGATCGCGTTCGTCGTCGTGGTGTTCCAAGACCCGCAGTTCGTCGAGTTCATGATGCGCCAGGCCGGCGCCTGACCCTCGGACCGCCTGACCGCCAGGCTGCTCGCGGCGCTGGCATCCGCGCGTCGAGTGGTCGCAACACGCCGCGCGCCCGCCGTCGAGCGGTCACGAAGTGTCGTCGGGCGCCGGGGCCCCCGACAGTTCGTGACCACTCGGTCCTGCGCGCGCGGGGAGTCGCGACCACCCCGGCCCGCGGACGCCGGGCAGGGCTCAGCATGCCAGGGCTCAGCCTGCCAGGAACGCCGCGACGGCGCCGTGCAGTGACGCCAGGTCCTCGACGTGCACGAGCTCGCGGATCGAGTGCATCGACAGCAGCCCGACGCCGATGTCGATCGTCGGGATCCCGAGCCGGGTCGCCGCGATCGGGCCGATGGTCGAGCCACCGGGGATCGTGTTGACGTTGACGAACGGCTGCCACGACACCCCGGCGGTGTCGCACGCGGCGGCCCAGACGGCCTCGCCCTTGGCCTCGGTCATGTAGCGCTGGTTCGCGCTGATCTTCAGCAGCGGACCGGCGCCGGGGCGCGGACGGTTCGTCGGGTCGTGCTTCTCCGGCTGGTTCGGGTGCACCAGGTGCCCGGCGTCGCTCGACAGCAGCCACGAGGCGCGGAACGCCCGAGCGGCCTCGGAGCGGGTGGCGCCGAGACCCTCCTGCACGCGGCCGAGGACGTCCTCGAGGAACGGGCCACCGGCACCGGACGGGGTCGAGGAGCCGATCTCCTCGTGGTCGAACGCCGCGAACACGGGGATGTGGTCACCGTCGGCCGGAGCGTCCACGATGCCGCGGAGTCCGGCGTGCACGCTCGTCAGGTTGTCCATCCGGCCCGACGCCAGGAACTCGCGCTCGATGCCGATGCGGGCGGGGGCCTGGGTGTCGGCGAGGAAGAGGTCCCACGACACGGCATCGTCTCCGAGGCGAGCGCGCAACCACTCCACGACCGAGGTCCCTCCGGCGTCGCCGTCCACCCCGACGATCGGCAGCGTGTGGCGTTGGCGGTCGATCTCCTTGCCGTCGTTCACCCCGCGGTCGAGGTGGATCGCGAGGTTCGGGATGCGGGCGACCGCGTCGGTGCTGACGAGCCGCACGCTGCCGTCGGCGTCGACGACCCGGCCGGCGATGCGCAGGTCGCGGTCGAACCACGTCGACAGGAGCGCGCCGCCGTAGACCTCGACGTTCAGCTGCTCCCACCCGCCGGTGCGGACTCCGGGGTTCGGCTTGATCCGGAACCCGGGGGAGTCGGTGTGTGCGCCGAGGATCCGGAACGGGGTCGTCGCCGGTGCACCCTCCGGCAGGCGCCACGCGATGACCGCACCGTCGCGGACCACGACGTACGCGCCGGGTTCGGTCGGCCAGGCGTCGAGCTCGGACAGCTCGGTGAACCCGGCTGCGACGAGACGGTCGCGGGAGGCCGCTGCCGCGTGGAACGCGGTGGGCGACTCGGTGACGAACTGGGCGAACTCG
Source organism: Curtobacterium sp. PhB78 (assembly GCF_003751685.1). Lineage (NCBI taxonomy): Bacteria > Bacillati > Actinomycetota > Actinomycetes > Micrococcales > Microbacteriaceae > Curtobacterium > Curtobacterium sp. PhB78. The sequence goes on along the minus strand of NZ_RKIA01000005.1, from coordinate 440,838 downwards.
GAGGCGATGGCGTCGACGGTCACCTGCCCATCGTGGCATGCGGTGGAGGCGGCCGGACGCAGAACGGGGCACGTCCGTCGGACGCGCCCCGTTCCTCCTGGCAGTTGCTCCCGGTGTCAGCCCTTGGTGTGACCGGCGGAACCGAGCACCTTCGCGGCCTCGCCCACGCGAGCCGCCATGGCGGACTCGGCGACCTTGCCCCAGGCGCGGGGGTCGTACTGCTTCTTGTTGCCGACCTCGCCGTCGATCTTCAGGACGCCCTCGTAGTTCCGGAACATCGAGTCGGCGATCGAGCGCGTGAACGCGTACTGCGTGTCCGTGTCGATGTTCATCTTGATGACGCCGTTGCGGACGGCCTCGTGGATCTCGTCGTCGGTCGAGCCGGAGCCGCCGTGGAAGACGAGGTCGAGGGGGTTCTCGCCGGTGCCGTGCTTGGCCGCGACCGAGGCCTGGATCTCGCCGAGCAGCTCGGGGCGGAGCTTGACGTTGCCCGGCTTGTAGACGCCGTGCACGTTGCCGAAGGTGAGCGCGGCGATCCAGCGCCCCTTGTCGCCCAGGCCGAGTGCGTCGACGACCTTCTCGACGTCGTTCGGGGTCGTGTACAGGGCGTCGTTCGTGCCCTCGTGCTCGACGCCGTCCTCTTCGCCGCCGACGACGCCGATCTCGACCTCGAGGATCGCGTTGATGTTCCGCGTCTTCTCGAGCATGGTCTTCGCGATCTCGATGTTCTCGTCGAGCGGCACGGCCGAGCCGTCCCACATGTGCGACTGGAAGATCGGGTTGCGCCCGGCGCGGACTTCTTCCTCGCTCGCCGCGATGAGCGGCAGGACGAAGCCGTCGAGGGCGTCCTTCGGGCAGTGGTCGGTGTGCAGCGCAACCGTGATGTCGTAGTTCTTCGCGACCTCGTGGGCGAACTTCGCCATCGCGAGGGCACCGGCGGCACGGTTCTTGATCGTCTGGCCGGCGAAGTAGTCGGCACCGCCCGTCGTGACCTGGAGGATGCCGTCCGAACCGGACTCCTGCAGGCCCTGGAGGACCGCGTTGATGGTCTGCGACGAGGACACGTTGACCGCGGGGTACGCGAACTTGCCCGCCTTCGCGCGTTCGATCATCTCGGCGTACTGTTCCGGCGTTGCGATGGGCACGTGGATCTCCTTCGACTTCGGTGATGTCCCCGCCGATCGTAGTCAGAAGCTCTGGAGGCGCGGTGCGGGTTACGCGGTCGGCTCGCGTCAGTCGTGCACATGCGTGCACGGGCCCGGTGTCCGGACCGCCGGTCGGCCGCCGGTCGGTAGGCTCGGGTCGTGACTCCCTCTACGGAAACCGGCTCCCTGTTCCTCCAGCCCGACCGCAACCTGGCCCTCGAGCTCGTGCGTGCGACGGAGGCCGCCGCGATCCGTGCGCAGCCGTGGGTCGGGCGTGGTGAGAAGAACCTCGCCGACGGTGCGGCCGTCGACGCGATGCGCAAGTTCCTCGGCACGGTGAACTTCGACGGCGTCGTCGTCATCGGTGAGGGCGAGAAGGACAACGCCCCGATGCTCTACAACGGCGAGCACGTCGGCAACGGCCACGGCCCGGCCTGCGACATCGCGGTCGACCCGATCGACGGCACCTCGCTCACCGCCGCCGGCCGTCAGAACGCCATCTCCGTCATGGCCGTCTCGGACCGCGGTTCGATGTACGACCCCTCCGCCGTGTTCTACATGGACAAGATCGCCGCCGGCCCCGAGGGTCGCGGGGTCCTGGACCTCGAGAAGCCGATCGGTGAGAACATCCGCGCGCTGGCGAAGGCCAAGGGCAAGGACCTCGAGGACATGGTCGTGGCCGTGCTCGACCGTCCCCGTCACGACGAGCTGATCCGTGCGATCCGTGCGACCGGCGCCGGGACGCGTCTGCTGCTCGACGGTGACGTCGCCGGTGGCATCGCCGCCGCGCTGCCCGGCTCGACGATCGACATGTGCGTCGGTGTCGGTGGCACTCCCGAGGGCATCATCACGGCGTGCGCGATCAAGGCGCTCGGCGGCGTGATCCTCGGCAAGCTCCAGCCCAAGGACGACGAGGAGCGCGAGCGCGCCATCGCCGCCGGCCACGACCTGGACAAGGTCCTCGACCAGGACGACCTGGTCACGGGTGACAACACGTTCTTCGTCGCCACCGGCGTCACCGACGGCGTCCTGGTCGACGGTGTCCGTCGCTCGCGCGGTGTCATCCACACCGACTCGCTCGTGCTGCGGTCGCGCTCGAACACCATCCGCCGCATCCAGGCGGACCACCGTGCGGAGAAGTGGTTCTAGGCCGGACGATCGTCCGCCGCTTCGGGGCGTCGCCGGTCTTCCGGCGGCGCCCCGTTGTACGAGCCCTTGCGTAGGCTCGACGCATGACTGCGACAACGGCACGGATCGTCGGACTGGACACCGCGGGCATCCGCACGCTGCACGCGGAGGCGGACGGCACGGCCGACCGGCTGCCGCACGTCGTGCCGGTGGCGCCCGACCTCGGCGTGATCCTGGCGGACGAGGACGGTGCGATCCTCACCGCGCCGGCGCTCGCCGAGATGGGCTGGGCGGACGACGACGTCCTGCGTGCAGCCGTCGCCGCCGCGCAGGAGCAGGCCGGAGGCGACGTCGCGGTGATCCAGCCCGGAACGATCGTCATCCAGGACCCCGACCTCGCCGTGGTGCTCGTACTCGCACCGCAGGCGTTCCAGGGCATCGAGTTCCGCGGCAGCGCAGTGGTCTTCCCGGTCGCGCCGACGACGTTCATCGTCACCGGCGACCAGGACGAGGACGGGCTCCAGGTCGCGGCCGGTGTCGCCCAGCAGATCCTGGCCGACGACGAGGGCGAGGTCCTGAGCGGACCGCCCATGGTGCTGCGCGGTGACGGGTGGGTGCGGTTCGAGCACCCGTCGCTCGACGGGGAACTGCGGACGATCCGAGCGCTGTGGACGTCGACGGTCGCGAACCTGCAGCAGGACGACCTCCAGGCGTCGTTCGATCGCCGGGGCGAGGAAGTGCACGTCGCTGCGGTGTCGGTTGCGCGGCTCGCCGAGGACTCCCCGGCCTTCTCGTACTCGTCGTGGACCCAGGACGTCGAGACGATCGTCGCCGCGGTCGACACCGTGGTGCTCGTCACACTCGACGGCCAGACGCAGCCCGTGCCCTTCGGTCGGCTCCGGGAGTTGGCGACCGACCTGATCGACGAGCTCGACGTCCGCCCCGCCCGGTACCGGCTCCGAGGGTTCCCCGACCTCGATGCCATCCGCGCAGCCCTCTGACGCGGCCGCGTCGGTGGCACTCGTCCCCGTCGCTGCCCCCTGATATGGTCACACTCGCGCGCTTGTGGACAACGGCGCGAGAGATCGGACCTGGGGAGGAATGATGGGGCGACCGTCGGGGTGGGACGTTGTCGATCAGGGTGATGATCCGGTCAAGGGTGATCCGTCGACGTTGCGGATGATGGCGCGGGAGTACCAGCGCATCTCCGACGCGGCCGATGACGCCTCGACGCGGTTGCAGTCGGTGAAGGGGTCTGGGTGGCTGACCGACTGGGAGGGTGAGGCCGCTGATGTGTTCGTCGACGCGATCGAGGACACCCCGTCGGACTTGACCAAGCTCGTCGATTCGTACGAGCTCGCCGCGACGGCGTTGTCGGGGTGGGCTGACACGGTCGATGACACCCAGTACCGGGCCGATGGTGCGTTGGCGGATGCGAAGGACGCCACCGGGGACCTCGCCGCGGCGCAGGACCGGTTGGCGGATGCGCAGTCGACGTTGTCGCACTACGAGTCGACGTCGAAGGACCTGTCGAAGGTCGCGGACGAGTACCCGGCAGGTTCCGACGTGCCGGACGGGGTGAATGTTCCCTCGCTGGCGCAGTTGCGGGCAGCGTCCGACAACGCGTCCGTCGCGCAGGGGTCGGTGTCGTCGGCGCAGGGGGACATCTCGGCGGCGCAGTCGCGGATCGATGCGGCGAAGCGGCTCGTGGCGGATGCGAAGGGTGACTGGCAGGACGCGGAGCAGCGGACCGCGACGAAGATCGGCGAAGCTGCGGACGCGGGGCTCGGGAAGCAGTCCACGTGGGACAAGATCTTCGGGTCCGAGGCATGGGAGACCATCGTCTCGGTGGCGAAGGTCGTCGTGGCGGTGGGTGGGATCATCGCGATGATCATCCCGGGGCCGTGGACGTTGATCATCGCGGCGATCGCGCTCGTGGTGTTGGCGGACACGTTGTACAAGATGAGCAAGGGCGAAGCCGACGGGTGGGACCTCGCGTTCTCCCTGCTCGACTGCGTCCCCGCAGCCGGCGCACTGGGGCGGTTGGCGAGTTTGGGCAAGTACGCGAGAGGCATGGGTGGGATCTCTCGCGCAGGCGGCCGGGTCCTCGCCGCGGGAAGATCGGTCATCGGGAAGGCCAAGTCTGCCGTTCCGTTCGGGCGTCGGGTCGAACTGCCCCTCGGCGTCAGGGTCAACCCGAACGGGCGGACCCTGGCACGGACCGCGACCAAGGACGAGAAGGCTGCCTTCGGAGAGCAGCAGATGCACGACCTCTACGCTCGCTCCGGCTTCGACCGGATCGACACGAAGGGCAGCACCAGTGCCAACGGGCTCGACGGTGTCTACTTCAACAAGAAGACCGGCGAGTACGAGATCGGCGAGGCGAAGTTCTCGAAGCACGATGATGCTGCTCCGAACAGCCTGTTGAAGAACACGAAACTGAGCGGGCGTCAGCTGAGTGATCAGTGGATCGACTCTCCAGCAGGGCGGGATGCCTTGACTCGTTTGGAACGAGCCGTGGACGAGCGCCACTTCGACGCGGTCCAGAAGCTGCTCGACGAGGGGAAGCTCCCCCGAAGTGTCGTCGTCGTCGGACATGATGGAGGTTCAACACGATTCATGGTCGATACGGGTGGAAAGGTGATCCCCTGATGCCGCTTTTCCGGCGCAAGACTGCACTCCGGCAGCGGGCCGCCGAGTTCGATGCGCGATACTGGCAGAGCGCCATCGAGGTGACCTCGACCAATTGGGAAGGACGCAAGGCTGCCGCGCAGCGAGCAACCGATCCCACGAAGCGCTTGAGCGCCGTTCGTGGCGAGTGGCACATGGGCCTCCGCTACCTGGCCGCGCAGTACTCCGCGGGCGTCGGCCTGGACGTCATCGGAGATGTCGCTGAATCGGTGGCGGATGCGTACTGCACGTGGGTCGACCTAGCGTCCTCCGACCAGAAGCCGTCGCCCAGCCTCGGCGACGGAAACGAGTACTACATCAGTGTGCTGCGGCTTCTCGGCATCACGATGGGCTGTGGCCGGACGACTCATGCGCGGACGGTCCTCGAGACGGTGGTTCGGCAGGGGGCGGACCCGCTGTTCTCGGCGCTTGCGTCTGCGACCGGACTTCAGCACTCCTGGGATCAGAACAAGCATTCGACGCCGAGGTTCGCGCGGCCCCTGCTCACGGCGCTCGAGCAGCCAGTCGAAGCCAGCCATGCCATCGAGACGTATCTCGCAGACTGGCCATCACGGATGAAACCGATGGATTGGATGGGGTCGCTGGAAGCAGTCGCCCCGGGCGACAGCTACGGTGCGGGATTCGTCGGGTATTGGGCGCTGGAACTGCCGGCGATCGCGAAAGCGACCGACATGCACCTCGTTGAGATGAAATCGCCCTTCCTGCCGCTCGATCTCCTGTAAGAGGAGGGACCCTCCGGACCACATCTGAAATGGCCTACCAGACGGCTCGACGCCGGTGGCGTCATCGCTAGATGCCGCCGTTCACCGACGCGTCACTGACCGTGTGCTGCGCTTTGCTCTGGCGTGCGGTGGGTTGCTCGAGGCCGGACAGTGCGACAGCGCAGAATGACGTGCCTGCCCCAGCTATACGAGTGGAAGTGGAACTCCTCTGGTGAGGGGGCTCGTGGCGTTGTCTTTGGGACCAGGGCGGGTACCGATCCAGTCGGCCAGCATGATCGGAATGGCGTTGCGTTTCTCGACGGACAGTCAGGAACGTTTGCCAAGTTGGAGAACTTCGATCAACTCTTCCTACTCAAGACACGGTGATTTTGCATGCGAACTCTGAAGGATGCTCAGGACGAATTTGCGAAGGGAGTGCGCGCTGACGAAGACCTTATTTGGGATAGGGGATGGATCGAGACCGACGATTGGTGGATCGTTCTGTACAACAGCCGAGAGTATTACGAGACACAAAACCCATTGGTCAGCCTATCTGGGAATGCCCCCTTTGTTGTACCAAAAGACGGCATTGCCTGTTTTGCTCTTCAAACGAACACATCGGTTGAATCACAAATAGAGGAACGGGGTCAGCGGGTCATCAGTCGGTCTCGATGAAGCCAGTTCGGCTCGAGTGTAGAAGAACGAGGTGACGGTCGAGGGTCGTACCCGTAGCCTTTCTAGCTGGAACTCTTTGCGATTGCTCCGGATTCCGTTGACCGCTGGTCGGGTAGCAGGGCAAGGCGGGAACTGATCAAGCGCCAATCTGAATTGATCCGACGATCTGCCAAGTCTCACACTGATTTTCCGGTGCAGGGGCCGAGTACACGAACCGCATCAATCGTTGACGGCAAAAGAGGTTGAATGCTTCACGAGGCGTGGCCACGCCGAGCCCAGAACGCTGGGGGCGCTGAGGGTCGGATAAAGTCGCAAGGCGCGAATTGGTTGAAAGCGAATCCAGATGGGTCTCACGACCCCCGAAGCTCACCGGAGGACCACAGTGAGGGAACATCGACTAACAACCGTCGAGGAACGGCAAGTCGAGGCGCGCTTGATTGCGCCCGAGGGATTTCAGTACCCCGAGCGCTTCCAACGCGCCCTTGCACAAGACCCGCTTCCCGACATTGATCCCTTCATGTGGACGTCTGAGTACGAGAACCAGACAAAGAACTGGGTTGACATCGTTGGCGAGCAGTATCCGGCCCGTTCCCTCGTACCCTTCGCAAAGCACCAGGACACTGACGATGTGTTCTGCTTTGACGGTGGCGACCATTCGGGCGACCCTCCCGTGCTGATCATCCATACGTTTGCTTCGCCTGGGACGGAGTACCGGGGGCAGTGGACGTCCTTCGACGTCTGGTGGGAGGAGATGGAGGAGTATCGAGCAGCGTGGCTCGCGGAGCAGGAAGAGGACTGAGACATGCCCCGTAGGGACACGTCGATCAGCAAGGCGATGTCGCACGCGTTGCGGCACGAACCGGGTGCGTACGGGCTGGAACTCGGTGCCGACGGGAGCGTCCCGCTCGCAGATCTTGCCGACGCTTTGGAGCGGTCGGGCATTCAGGCATCGTTGGAAGATCTGCGCCGAGTGGTCGCCGAGTCCGATAAGCAGCGCTTCGCCGTCGAAGGCGACCGGATCCGTGCTCAGTACGGGCACTCGACGGACGAGCGCATCGTGAAGCCGTCGATCGTTCCGCAGCCGGTGCTCTGGCACGCAACTTCCCCCGCTGCGGCTGAGTCGATCCTGCGCGACGGGCTCTTGCCGATGGGGCGCCAGTACGCGCATCTGACGACCGATCGCGAGCTGGCGATACAGGCGGGGCGGCGCAAGTCCACCGCTCCCGTCCTGTTGCGAATCGATGCAGCTCGAGCGCACCTGGAGGGCGTGGAGTTCTCGGAGGGCCACGACCGGGTGACCCTCGCCTTGCTCGTTCCCGCGCGGTACATCTCGGCGGAATGACGCGCCTGACTCAGCCGCGCGAGTAGCGGGGCTCCTGCATTGCTGGGGCGATGCGCTCGAGACGGTCACCCGTCGAACGGATCGATCTCTCAGTCTCCCCCGAGTGCGAGGGGGGCGACAGCAGTCTCGTCTCATCAGACGTGAGACTGCTCGGAAGAAGCGCAGATCCGACCAGCTGGGCTTGCAGTCGGCTGGCGTGGACGTCCTGGATAGCATCATCCGATGAGCACGGCGATGGACAGTTCTGCGTTCTGGGATGCGATCGTCGCGGACGATCCGCAGGCGATCACGAGGATCGCGTCGGAAGGCTTCGAAGTGTCCTCAGCATCACGCGCCAATGCCGACGCCCTCACGCCCCTCCACTTCGCGGCTCAGGCCGGTGCGGTGCATGCGATGCGAGCACTCCTGGACCTCGGGGTGGAGGTGGACTCGCCGGACCATTGGGGGACGACGCCGCTGCAGCTCGCAGTGACGAACTCAGGCGACGGCGGACTTGATCCGGTCGCCGTCTTGCTCGACGTCGGCGCTGATCCGTGCCATGTCAACGACCTTGGTGCGACCCCACTGAGCTATGCCCGAATCTTGGGGGACGCACCCGCCGGGCTCATCACCATGCTGCAGCAGGATCGGGTGTTCGAGGATGATGAGGCGGGCGTATCGGTCGTGTTCGAGGCCGCTACGCATGGGTCCCTCATCGACATCCAGTCAGCAATTCGTGCCGATGCGGCTCTGCTCAACTCTGCCGTGGCTGGAGAGACTCCGCTCCGACTGCTCGTACGACGTTCTCTCCCCGTGCGACCGAATCGATCGAACCCACATCCGGTCTCCGTGGACGACGCGGTGGCTGGCGCCAGTGCAATGCTGAGTGCTGGAGCGAAGGCCAGATTGGTCGGTGCAGACGGCTTCACCGCTCAAGGGCTGGCACGAGCGTTCCTGGCGCCGAAGCCGTTGATCAAGGTGCTCGATCGTGCGGCTAAGCTCGAGCGGAGGCAGACGGCGTGAATGATCTAGAGGCATTCAATTGACTGAAGTACGGCTCGACGAGAGCGTGGATCGCGTCGGCGCTCGATATGTGCCCAGAAACTTTCCCCCCGCACTGGCTGACGCACGTTGGCGCGGTGCTTCTTTCAATGCCGGGGGTGATTGATGTTCAGATTCGGTAGAGCCGAGAACTCGAGGACGATCGAAGAACCCGTGATCGAGCACGGATACCTCTACATGCAGAAGTGGAATCACTTCACCCGAACACCGGATCCGAGAGGATTCCTGAGCGAGCAAGACTGTCGCGGGCGTTGGCGCCAGCATCAGGATGACCAGATGGACTGGTTCACTGTGGTCCCCGCCGAACCGAGCGTCGGCACCTTCGTCAGGCGGGACGATGGCGGCTTTGCAATCGATCCCTCATCTGCTGTGCCGTCCTGGACCATGGAGGTCACGCCTCGGGGCGGTATTGCCGTTGACGGGCCAGCTTTCCAAGTGTTCGTTTGGGACGCAAACAATCGCAACGTGACCCTTGGCACGTATTCGAACCGGTGGGGCGGACAGCTGTTCCTCAGCGAAGTGATCTACAAGATCTTCCCCGAACCTGATGACTTCAGGCCGAAGGAGCGTGCACTGGCCAACAAGCCCCTGTTCTCCAATCAATTGCACCTGTCTCCGAACGGTGAGGGGCAGCGCACGCGGATCGACCACTCCAAACAGACAAAAGACTTGGAGCAGTTCCACGGAGTCGACGTCGAGCCGAACTGGGCGAACACGCCGGATTTTGGTGATTGGGAAGCGTTGTCGAAGAAGGTCCTCGAGGGTAACCCCCTCATCTGATTGATGAGCTGACCAGGCAGAATGACCGATGGCCTTCTCGTCGCGAAAGAACACGTGTGGGACCGCAACGCCGAGGCCGTCCGCGCGCTCCCGGGTCCTCCGACTCATGAGCCGCCGCCCCGACGGTGATCCTGTCGCGTTCAGGAGACCGACGCGTCGTCCTCGTCCGCCCACAGCGGGTCGCTGACCGTCCGGGGCAGTGGCGCTCCCGGCGACGCAGGCCACGGCAACCGCGTGACCGGCCAGTTCGAGGCGAAGAGCTCGCGCCGCCCGGCATCGAACTCCTGCACCGTCTTGAGCTCGTCGTAGACCAGGGCGTACGCGGCCCGCAGGTTGTCGAAGTAGTCTTCCCACGAGTCGAACAGGGTGAAGGCGGCATCGGAGACCAGGTCGATCGACGACCAGGCATCGTCCTCGCTCAGGAGCCCGGCGGCGTACGCACCTCTGACGGCGGTGACCGCGTTCTTGACGTCCATCGACCAGAGCAGTTTCGGCGGGCGGTCCGCTCGGCGTTCGAGCAGGCTCGACCCTGCCCACGGGTCGGTGCCGAGCAGTGAGGACAGCCGGGTGAGCCGGGTCTCACCCTCGGCGGATCGGCTCAACGCGAGGAACTGCCACGACACGCTCTTCGGGCCGAGCAGGTCGACGGCGAAGGCCTGTGCGTCCCGCCCGCTTGCGATCTTGTAGGTCTCGTCGAGTTCGCGGCGCAGGAACGTCAGCGGGGGCAGGGGTATGGTCACGAAGGGCGACGGCGTGGTGTCCTGCAGGTACTCGCCGCCGAGCTCCACCCGCGAACCGTACGGGGCGAGCGACGCCGGCCACCATCCGTCGTGGAAGTCGCCGAACGAGGCGAGGGCCAGCTGCTGCAGTCGGCGGACGGGCAGCTCGCGGGCACCGGTGCGCTCCCGGTACCGCCGCTGTTCCCGCACCGGCAGCCCGATGTCACGGAGCGAGGTGATGAAGGTCAGCACGAACCACACGACGACGGCGATCAGGAAGCAGCGCCACACCGCCTGGATGCCGTACCCGAAGTGCGCCCGGACGTCGTACGGACCGGCTGTGGCGGCGACGAGGGCGACGAAGAACGCGACGATCGCGATCGCCATGATGATCCACGCTGCGGCGCGGTCCCGTCGTCGCCCGGTCTGCTTCCGCGCCTTGGCGACCATCGCCCGGTGCCGCCAGCGTGGACGGACCGGGAACTCGCGGTCGCCGGGATGGTTCTGCAGTGCTTCCCCCATGACGATCGATCGTAGCGAGCGGCTCAGTCCTCGTCGACGGCGCCGACGAGCTCCGGCGCCGTGAGCAGCCGTGGCTCGTCCTCGATCGACGACGGGTCGGCGATGACCTTCGACTCGTCGAGCAGCGACAGCCGACGGGCGCTCGGCAGCACCTGGCGCTCGAGGGACCCGACGAACCGGTTGTAGTCGACGACGGAGCCCCGGATCGAGCGGCCGAGCTTGTCGACGTGCCCGGCCATCGTGGACAGCCGGCCGTAGAGCTCGCGGGAGACCTTGAAGAGCTCGTGGGCCTCTTGCGAGACGACGTCCTGCTGCCACGAGAACGCCACGGTCTTGAGCACGGACCACAGGGTCACGGGCGACGCGAGGGCGATGCGCTTGCGGAACGCGTGGTCGAGCAGGCCGGGGTCGGCGGCGAGGGCACTCGAGATGAGCGACTCGGACGGGATGAAGGCGACGGTGAGCTCGGGGGAGGCGTCGTACCCGGTCCAGTACTCGCGCGCGGCCAGGGCGTCGACGTGCGCGCGAAGCGCCTTGACGTGCTGCCCGATGAGCGCGTCGCGCCGAGCCCCCTCGGCGCCGGTGGCGGTCGACGGGATCTCGACGGCCTGCAGGTAGGCGCTGAACGGCACCTTGGCGTCGACGGCGATGGTCTTGCCGCCGGGCAGGTGCACGACCATGTCGGGCCGGGCGGTGCCGACCGAGGTGGTGACCGAGGACTGCACGTCGAAGTCGACCCGTTCGAGCAACCCGGCCGCCTCGACCACGTTGCGCAGCTGCGTCTCGCCCCACACGCCGCGGGTGCTGTTCGACGACAGGGCGCTGGCCAGGGTGTCGGCCGTGGCGCGCAGGCGTTCCTCGGACTCGGCGGCCGACCGGAGCTGGGCGGACAGGGCGCCGTACTGCTCGCTGCGGGACTGCTCGAGCTCGGCGATCTTCGTGCGCATGACGTCGAGGGTCTGCGCGACGGGGCTGAGGGCGGACAGCACCTTCGATTCGTTCTGGTTCCGGGCCGAGTCCGCGCCGTGCATGCGCTGCACGAGGTGCTCGAGCTCGGCCGAGCGCCGTTCGAGGGAGTCGACCTGTCGGCGGTACTGGGCGTCCTGCGCGTCGAGGCGTTCCTCGGCGTCGCGGCGGACCTCGTCGAGCCGTGTGCGGAGTGCCTCGGCGCTCGCGCGCGACGCGGCGGCGTCGACGCCGGCGCGCGACCGCGCGAGCGACCAGGCGACGACCGCACCGACGGCGATGCCGATCACGAGACCGATGACCAGGGCGAGGATCTGCATGTCGTGACCTTGGCAGGACCCACCGACACCGGGCCTCCCGGCACACCGACGCGGCCACGCGCCCGGCGGGACAAGCCCCGAAAACCATGTCATGACATTAGGGCAAACACGGTGTACAGTCGTGAACGTCCGCCGATGAAGCCGCACGGAAGGTCCACCACGTCGCATGACGAACCCCGCTCCCCACGCCTACGACGTGATCACGATGGGACGCGTCAGCGTCGACATCTACCCGCAGCAGACCGGCCCGCTCGAAGACGTCACGACGTTCTCGAAGTCCGTCGGCGGCAGCGCGACCAACGTCGCCATCGCCGCAGCGCGCCACGGTGCCGACGCCGCGGTCATCACCCGCACCGGCAACGACCCCTTCGGCCGGTACATCGCCCGCACCCTGCCGGAGTTCGGCGTCGCGAACGCCTTCGTCGAGACGGTCGAGGGGCTGAACACCCCCGTCGCGTTCTGCGAGATCTTCCCGCCGGACGACTTCCCGCTGTACTTCTACCGTGCCCCGAAGGCGCCGGACCTGATGATCACGGCGAAGTCGCTGCCGCTGCACGAGATCGAGCGGGCGAAGATCTTCTGGACCACGGTGACCGGCCTGAGCGAAGAGCCGAGTCGGCAGGCACACCACGTCGCGTACGAAGCGCGCACAGCCGCGCAGAACAGCACGAAGAACCACACCGTCTTGGACCTGGACTACCGCTCGATGTTCTGGTCGAGCCCCGAGGCCGCGACGCGCGAGGTCGCCGTCGCCCTCGAACACGCCACGGTCGCCGTCGGCAACCGCGAGGAGTGCGAGGTCGCCGTCGGTGAGACCGACCCGGTCCGTGCGGCCGACGCCCTGCTCGAGCGCGGCGTCGAGATCGCCATCGTCAAGCAGGGCCCCAAGGGCGTGCTGGCGAAGACCCGCGACGAGTTCGTCGAGTTCCGCCCGCACCACATCGACGTCGTCAACGGGCTCGGCTCCGGTGACGGCTTCGGCGGCGCGCTGACCCACGGCCTGCTGCAGGGCTGGGGCCTCGAACGGATCCTCGCCTTCTGCAACGCCGCCGGCGCCATCGTCGCGACCCGGTTCGAGTGCTCGACGGCGATGCCCACGAGCGACGAGATCGAGTCGTTCATCGCCAGCAACCCCGCCGACGGCACGAACCACACGAGCACGGGCGCGACCAACACCGAGGAGAAGACCCATGCCTGAGATCAGCCCCGCTGACTTCCAGCGCCTCCGGGACATCCGCGCCGGACAGCCCGAACTGGTGCAGTCCGTGCTCGACGCTCGGCACAAGCGCTCCCTGCTCGCCGACGACGGCAAGCTCTTCATCGTCGCCGCCGACCACCCGGCACGCGGCGCCCTGGCGGTCCGGAACGACGAGTCCGCCATGGCCGACCGCTACGACCTGCTCGAGCGGCTCGTCACGGCGCTCGGTCGCCCCGGGGTCGACGGGGTGCTCGGGACGCCCGACATCCTCGAGGACCTGGCACTGCTCGGCGCCCTCGACGGCAAGGTCGTCGTCGGGTCGATGAACCGCGGCGGGCTGCGCGGCGCGACGTTCGAGATGGACGACCGCTACACCGCGTACTCGGCGCAGGCCATCAAGGACTCCGGACTCGACTTCGCCAAGCTCCTGGTGCGCATCGCGCTCGAGGACGCGGGCACGGCCCCGACGCTCGAGGCCACGGCCCGCGCCGTCAGCGAGGCCGCCGCACTCCAGCTGCCGATCATGCTCGAGCCGTTCATGTCCGCGTGGCAGGACGGCCGGGTCGTGAACGACCTGACCGCCGACGCCGTCATCACCTCGATGGCGATCGCCGCGGGCCTGGGGGAGTCCAGCGCCTACAGCTGGCTCAAGATCCCGGTCGTCGACGACATGGAGCGGGTGATGGCGGCGACGACGCTGCCGACGCTCCTGCTCGGTGGCGACCCGTCGAGCAAGCCGCTCGAGACGTACGCCAAGTGGGCCGATGCCCTGGCCCTGCCCGGCGTGCGCGGCCTGGTCGTCGGCCGGACCCTGCTCTACCCGCCGGACGGCGACGTCGCCACCGCGGTCGACGTGGCCGCCGGCCTCGTCCACACCGGGAGCGCCGGCACCGCGAACGCCGGCACCACGCACGAACAAGCCACCACACTCGAAGGAAGCAACGCATGACCACCACGGAGACCGCCACCACCACCGTCGGCCACTGGATCGGCGGCAAGCACGTCGAGTCCGCGTCGGGCAACAGCGCCCCCGTGTACGACCCGGCCCTGGGCGTCGCGACGAAGCAGGTCGCCCTGGCGAACGAGGATGAGATCCAGGCCGCCATCGCGAGCGCCAAGGCGGCGTTCCCGGCGTGGAGCAACCTGTCGCTCACCAAGCGCCAGCAGATCCTGTTCTCGTTCCGCGAGATCCTGAACCGCGACAAGGGCGAGCTCGCCGAGATCATCACGAGCGAGCACGGCAAGGTCATCGACGACGCCCTGGGCGAGATCGCCCGTGGGCAGGAGGTCGTGGAGCTCGCGACGAACATCCCGAGCCTGCTCAAGGGCGAGTTCTCCGACCAGGTCTCGACCGGCATCGACGTCTACTCGATCCGGCAGCCGCTCGGCGTCGTGGGGATCATCAGCCCCTTCAACTTCCCGGCGATGGTGCCGCTGTGGTTCCTGCCGATCGCGATCGCCGCCGGCAACACCGTCGTGCTGAAGCCGTCCGAGAAGGACCCGAGCGCCGCCATCTGGCTCGCCGAGAAGTTCTCCGAGGCCGGTCTCCCCGACGGTGTCTTCAACGTCCTCAACGGCGACAAGCTGAGCGTCGACGGCCTGCTCACGAGCCCCGATGTCGAGTCGATCTCGTTCGTCGGTTCGACGCCGATCGCGCAGTACGTCTACGAGACCGGCACGAAGCACGGCAAGCGCGTGCAGGCCCTGGGCGGCGCGAAGAACCACATGCTGGTGCTGCCGGACGCCGACCTCGACCTTGTCGCTGACAACGCCATCAACGCGGGCTTCGGCTCCGCCGGTGAGCGCTGCATGGCGATCTCGGTCGTCGTCGCCGTCGAGCCGGTGGCCGACGAGCTCATCCAGAAGATCAAGGACCGCGCGGCCACACTGCGCATCGGCGACGGTCGTCGCGGATGCGACATGGGCCCGCTCGTCACGAAGCAGCACCGTGACAAGGTCGCCTCGTACATCGAGGTCGCAGAGCAGGACGGTGCGGTGGTTGTGGTGGACGGCCGCACCGTCCGACCCGACGGCGACGAGAACGGCTTCTGGCTGGGCCCGACGCTGATCGACCAGGTCCCCACCACGAGCCGCGTCTACACCGAGGAGATCTTCGGCCCGGTGCTGAGCGTCGTCCGGGTCGCCACGTACGAAGAGGGCCTCGAGCTCATCAACTCGGGTGCGTACGGCAACGGGACCGCCATCTTCACCAACGACGGCGGCGCTGCCCGTCGATTCCAGCGCGACGTGCAGGTCGGCATGATCGGCATCAACGTCCCGATCCCCGTGCCGGTCGCGTACTTCTCGTTCGGCGGCTGGAAGAACTCGCTGTTCGGTGACCACAAGGCGTACGGTGCCGACGGCGTGAGCTTCTTCACCCGCCAGAAGGCGATCACGAGCCGCTGGCTCGACCCGTCGCACGGCGGCATCAACCTCGGCTTCCCGTCGAACAACTGAGCCGCAGCATGGCGAACGAACAGCACGAGCACGACCAGTGGTTCATCCCGAAGGGGAGCCGGCCGGAGGCCGGCTGGACCGACGTCGTCGACGGCCGCATCGCAGGATGGGCGCACACCGGGCTCCGGACCGGCACCCTGACGGACGGTGACCCGACCGGTACGCGCGAGTTGCGCCTCCCGGCCGACGCCGTGGAGCGCATCGTCGTGCCGCTCGCCGGGTCGTTCCACGTGACCTACGCGGGCGCCGCCGGGGACGGCGAGCAGGCCCTGCAGGGGCGCGCGAACGTCTTCGAGGGCCCCACCGACGTCCTGTACCTCGGATCGGGCACCGCGGCGACGATCACCGGCGCGGGCCGGTTCGCGGTCGCCGAGGCGCCCACCGACACCGTCAAGCCGACCACGTACGTGGCCCGGCAGGACGTGCCGGTGGAGCTCCGCGGTGCCGGGCAGTCCAGCCGCCAGGTGCACAACTTCGGCACCCCGGCGGCCCTCGACGCCGACAAGTTCATCGTGTGCGAGGTGATCACGCCGGCCGGCAACTGGTCGTCGTACCCGCCGCACAAGCACGACACGAACGTGCCGGGCGAGGAGTCGAACCTCGAGGAGATCTACTACTACGAGTCCGCGGTCGCACGCGGTGTCTCGGCTCCGGCCACCGCCGACCCGTTCGCACTGCACCGCACGTACGCCTCGGACGACCGTCCGATCGACGAGTTCCGCGAAGTGCGCACCGGCGACGTCGCGCTGGTGCCACACGGTTGGCACGGTCCCGCCGTCGCCGCCCCCGGCTACGACATGTACTACCTCAACGTGATGGCCGGGCCCGACCCGGAGCGCGTCTGGAACATCACCGACGACCCGGCCCACGGCTGGGTCCGCCAGGCCTGGGCGAGCGAGCAGCTCGACCCGCGCCTGCCCTACGAAAGGAAGCACGCGTGACCACCAACACGCGCCGGATGACCGTCGGCCAGGCACTCGTCGAGTTCCTGGCCAACCAGTGGACCGTCGACGGCGACGTCCGCGAACGCACCATCCCGGGGATCTTCGGCATCTTCGGGCACGGCAACGTCGCCGGCGTCGGACAGGCCATCAAGCAGCTCCACGTCGAACAGCCCGGCCTGCTGCCGTACCACCAGGCCCGAAACGAGCAGGCGATGGTGCACGAGGCCGTCGGCTTCGCCCGCATGCACCGCCGCCGTGCGACCTTCGCCGCGACGGCGTCGGTCGGCCCGGGCGCCGCGAACATGCTCACCGCCGCTGCGCTCGCGACGACGAACCGCCTGCCCGCTCTGCTGCTGCCGTCGGACACGTTCGCGACACGGACCACCGACCCGGTGCTCCAGCAGATCGAGCTGCCGCACGACACCTCGATCCAGGTGACGGACGCGTTCCGTCCGCTGTCGCGCTACTTCGACCGCGTCGAGCGCCCCGAACAGCTGTTCTCGATCGCCCTCGCCGCGATGCGCGTGCTCACCGACCCGGCCGAGACCGGTGCCGTGACGATCGCCCTGCCCGAGGACGTGCAGGCCGAGGAGTTCGACGTCCCCGTCGCGTTCCTGCAGCCGCGCGAGTGGCACATCCGTCGGCCGCTGCCCGAGCACGGGCCGCTGGCGCGTGCGGTCGCCGCGATCCGGGGCGCGCAGCGTCCGGTGATCGTCGCGGGCGGTGGCGTGCTGTACTCCGGCGCGGAGCACGAGCTCGCCGCCTTCGTCGAGGCCACCGGCATCCCGGTCGGTACCTCGCAGGCCGGCGGCGGCTCGCTCGTCTGGGACCACCCGCAGTACCTCGGTGGCATCGGCGCGACCGGCACGGCCGCCGCGAACGCGGTCGCCGCGCAGGCGGACGTCGTGATCGGGATCGGCACGCGGTACAGCGACTTCACGACCGCGTCGCGGACCGCGTTCCAGAACCCGGACGTCACGTTCGTGAACGTCAACGTGGCCGCGTTCGACGCGTACAAGCACGGTTCGCAGCTGCCGCTGATCGCGGATGCCCGGGAGGCCCTGGTCGCGTTGACCGCGGCGCTCGCGTCGTCCGGGTCGTCACCCGCAGAGCCCGCGTTCGTCGTCGACGCCGCCTACGCTGCGGAGATCGCGTCGCTGAAGGCGGCGTGGGACGCAGCCGTCGACGGCGCGTTCGCGCCGTCCGGCGCCGCCCTGCCCGGTCAGCCGGAGATCATCGGCGCCGTGCAGTCGGTGTCCGACCCGCGCGACGTCGTCATCCAGGCGGCCGGCTCGCTGCCCGGCGACCTGCACAAGCTCTGGCGCGTGCAGGACGCCCTCGGCTACCACGTCGAGTACGCGTTCTCGTGCATGGGCTACGAGATCGCCGGCGGCATCGGCGTCCGTCGTGGCGCCCCGGACCGCGACGCGATCGTCATGGTCGGCGACGGCAGCTACCTCATGCTGCACACCGAGCTCGTCACCGCCGTGGCCGAGGGCATCAAGATCATCGTCGTGCTCATCCAGAACCACGGGTACGCGTCGATCGGGCACCTGTCCGAGACCGTCGGGTCCGAGCGCTACGGCACGAAGTACCGCTACCTGGACGAGACGCAGTCGTTCGACAACGGCGACCCGCTGCCGGTCGACCTCGCGGCGAACGCGCGGTCGTACGGCGTCGACGTGATCGAGGTCCAGCCCGGCCCGGACAGCATCGAGGACCTCAAGGCCGCGGTGCGCCAGGCGAAGGCGAACGACCACACCACCCTCGTGCACATCAACTCGGACCCGCTGGTCTACGCCCCCGAGGGCGACGGCTGGTGGGACGTGCCGGTGGCGCAGACCTCGACGCTGTCGAGCACGCAGACCGCCCGCGCCGAGTACGAGCAGCAGGTCGCCGCACAGCGCCCGCTGCTCGGCTGAGCACCACCGTCCACCACACGCACCACACCCAGAAAGCAGACGACGACGTCATGACCGACACCGCCACCGCCACCGACGCCATCCGGATCGGCACCGCCCCCGACTCGTGGGGCGTCTGGTTCCCCGACGACCCCAACCAGGTGCCGTGGAAGCGCTTCCTCGACGAAGCGGCCGCAGCCGGGTACGAGTGGATCGAGCTCGGACCGTACGGCTACCTGCCGACCGACCCGTCGCAGCTGTCGGACGAGCTCGAGTCGCGCGGGCTGAAGCTGTCCGCCGGAACGGTGTTCACCGGGTTCCACAAGGGCGAGGACCAGTTCCAGCGTGCCTGGGACCAGGCCGTGGCGGTCGCAGGTCTGGCGGCGAAGCTCGGCGCCCAGCACCTCGTGACGATCCCGGACCTGTGGCGCTCGGACGCAACCGAGGAGGTCCTCGAGTCGCGCACCCTGACCGACGAGCAGTGGGACCGCCTCGGCAAGGGCCACGACCAGCTCGGCAAGGCGCTGCTCGAGGAGTACGGCGTCCACCAGCAGTTCCACACCCACGCGGACAGCCACGTCGGCACCTACAAGGAGACCGTGCGGTTCCTGTCGGAGACTGATCCGGCGTACACGAACCTCTGCCTCGACACCGGGCACTTCGCGTACTACGGCGGCGACAACCTCAAGCTCATCGCCGCGCACCCGGAGCGCATCGGGTACCTGCACCTCAAGCAGGTGGACACCGACCTGCTCTTCGACGTGCTGAAGAACGACGTGCCGTTCGCCACCGCCGTGTCGCAGGGCATCATGACCGAGCCGCCGCACGGTACCCCGGAGCTCGGCCCGATCATCGAGGCCGTCGCGAAGATCAACCCGGACATCTTCGGCATCGTCGAGCAGGACATGTACGGCTGCTCGGTCGACGCCCCCGGCCCGATCGCCGAGCGCACCTTCCAGCACATCTTCGGTTCCACGTCCGCAGCCCGCGTGTCCTGACCGGCCCCAGCAGCCGTCCACGCAGCGTCATCTACCCCAGGAGCACCGCCATGAGCACCACTGACAACCTCCGCGTCGCCGTCGTCGGCGCGGGCGCCATGGGCAGCGACCACATCCGTCGCATCACCTCGACCATCGCCGGCGCCGACGTCGTCGCGATCGTCGACCCGGACACCGGCCGGGCGACCGCCGCCGCCGCGAAGGCGCCCGGCGCGATCACCGCGGCATCGTTCGAGGAGGCGCTCGACGCCACCCCGATCGACGCCGTCATCGTCGCGACGCCCGGCTTCCTGCACGAGCCGGTCCTGGTGCCGGCGATCGAGCGCGGTCTCGCCGTCCTGTGCGAGAAGCCGCTGACGACCTCGGCCGAGGACTCGTTGCGGATCGTCGAGCTCGAGCAGGCCACGTCCGACCGTCCGAAGATCCAGGTCGGTTTCATGCGCCGCTTCGACAAGGGCTACCAGGAGCTGCGCGCGCTGCGGGAGTCCGGGGCCAACGGCGCCCTGCTCGCGCTGCACCACGCGCACCGCAACCCGACCACGCCGCCGAACTTCAGCGAGTCGATGCTCATCCACGACTCGGTGATCCACGAGATCGACATCATCCCGTTCATCACGGGCGAGGCGATCACGAGCGTCGAGGTCAAGAAGCCCCGCAAGAACTCGCTCGCCCCGGCCGACCTGCCCGAGCCGCAGTTCGTGCTGTTCACCACCGAGTCCGGCACCATGGCGATCGTCGAGATCAACGTGAACGCCCAGTTCGGCTACCAGGTCACGACCGACGCGGTGTTCGAGTCCGGTGTCGCGTACATCGGTCGCGAGACCTCGCTCAACCTCGTGTCGCAGGGCGTCTCCGGCCAGGGCGTCACCCCGTCGTTCGTCGAGCGCTTCGGTGCCGCGTACGACGAAGAGGTGCAGCGCTGGGTCGACGCCGCGCGCACCGGGGGCATCGACGGTCCGAGCGCCTGGGACGGCTACACGGCGTCGGTGGTCGCCGAGGTCGCCGTGCGTGCGCAGCAGTCCGGTGCGCTCGAGCCGATCACGTACGCCACCGCGAAGCCCGCGTTCTACGAGACGGCCTGATCGATGCCGAAGATCGCGCTCGACCCCACGCCGTACCACCACGACCTGTCGCTGCTGGAGTTCCCGCAGAAGGTCGCCGACCTCGGCTACGAGTACCTGCAGCTCACCCCGCACGAGGACTTCATCCCCTTCTACCGGCACCCCACGGCCGACGACGACCTCGTCGACGCGTTCGCCGCGGCGTGCACGACGGCCGGGGTCCAGGTCGCGTCGGTCCTGCCCGTCCTGCGCTGGGCCGGCCCGGACAAGGAGGCCCGCGAGGCCGCCGTCAAGAAGTGGAAGCGGGTCATCGAGATCACGAAGCGCCTGGGCGTGGACACGATCAACACGGAGTTCTCCGGCCGACCCGAACGCGCTGAGGAGTCCGAGGACCAGTTCCACTGGGCGATGGAAGAGCTCCTGCCGATCATCGAGGACTCCGGCATCCGGGTCCTCATCGACCCGCACCCCGACGACTTCGTCGAGGACGGACTCGAGGCGCTCCGGGTGATCCGCGGGCTGAACTCGAAGAGCATCGGCTTCGTCTACGTCGCCTGCCACACGTTCCACTACGGCGGCAACATGGACGAGATCATCGACGCCGCGGGCGACTCGCTGCAGCTCGTGCACGTCGCCGACGCGTACGACCACCACCGGTCGCACGGCCTGCGCTACATCACCAACCCGCCCGGCAACCCGGTCCGCGTGCACCAGCACCTGCCGGTCGGCCAGGCGGACGTCGACTTCGACGCCTTCTGGGCCGCCCTCGACCGGGTCGGCTTCACGGCGCGCGAGGACACCGTCGCGGTGTCGAGCGTCTTCGCCGAGGACGAGAACGCCGACGAGGTCTCGCGCTTCCAGCTCGACACGATCAAGAAGGGACTCACACGATGACCGACACCCTCTCGTCACCGGCGACCACCGACGCCGACGTCCGACCCGTCACACTGCAGGCCGCGTCGCAGACCGTGACCGCCCTGTGGAACGACTCCGCCGACCCGCGCGAACTGTCCACCGCGATCCACGAGTACGGCGCCGTCGGGGCGACCTGCAACCCGGTGATCGCGTACACCTGCATCAAGCAGGACCCGGAGACCTGGGTGCCACGCATCCGCGAGATCGCCGCGGAGCACCCGACCGCGGGGGAGTCCTGGATCGGTTGGAAGGCCGTCGAGGAGCTCTCCATCGCGGCGGCCGAGCAGCTGCTGCCCGCGTTCGAGGCGTCCGGCGGCCGCAACGGTCGCCTGTCGATGCAGACCGACCCGCGCTTCCACCGCGACGCCGACGCCCTGGTCGAGCAGGCCGTGCGGTTCTCGCAGCTCGCCCCGAACATCATCGTGAAGATCCCCGCCACCAAGGTCGGCATCGCCGCGATCGAGGAGGCCGCCTACCGCGGGGTCTCGATCAACGCGACGGTGTCGTTCACGGTGCCGCAGGTCGTCGCCGTCGGTGAAGCCATCGAGCGTGCGCTCGACCGTCGTGCCGCCGACGGGCTGCCCGACCAGGAGTTCGGCCACGTCGTCACGCTGATGGCCGGCCGGTTCGACGACTGGCTGAAGACCGTCGTCAAGCGGGACCACGTCATGGTCGACCCCGGCATCCTCGAGTGGGCCGGCGTCGCCGCGGTGAAGAACGCCTACCGGGTGTTCCAGGAGCGTGGCTTCCGGTCGCGCGTGCTCGTCGCCGCCTTCCGGAACGCCCTGCAGTGGTCGGAGTTCCAGGGCGGGGACCTCGTCGTCTCGCCGCCGTTCCAGTGGACGAAGGACATCAACGCGAACGCGTTCCCGTTCCGTCCGGACGCCATCCACGACGAGGTGCCGGCAGACGTCATCGCGGCCCTGCGCGCGGCGACGCCCGAGTTCGCGCGCGGGTACGACGTCGACGGCATGACGATCGACGAGTTCGACCGGTTCGGTGCCACGGTGACGACGCTGCGCCAGTTCCTCGACGCCGACGCGCAGTTCGACGCCCTGGTGCGGGACATCATCTTCCCGCCGAACTGAGCCGAGCCACTTCGTGAGCAGAAGACGTCGGGTCGCCCCAGGTGACCCGACGTCTTCTGCTCACGGTCTTTGTACTGACAAACCACGAGCGATCCCGTACGATGGTTGGCGCGCTCCAATCGGCGCCCACGAACGAAGGAGTTCCCATGGACAGCATCGGTGTCGGCCTCATCTCAGTCGGCTGGATGGGGCGGCTGCACTCCCGCGCCTACCGCGCCCTGCCGGACCACTTCCCGGAGCTCGGCGTGCAGCCCCGGCTCGTCGTCGCCGCGGACCCGATCAAGGCCGCACGTGACCAGGCCGTCACCCGCTTGGGCTACGAGCGGGCGGTCGCCGACTACCACGAGGTCCTCGCGGACCCAGCCGTCGACGTCGTGTCGATCTGCTCGCCGAACTTCCTGCACCGCGAGATGGCGGTCGCCGCTGCCGAGGCCGGCAAGCCCTTCTGGATCGAGAAGCCGATGGGCCGCTACGCCAGCGACTCCCGGCAGATCCACGAGGCCGTCCAGCGCGCGGGCGTCATCACGAGCGTCGGGTTCAACTACCGGCACGCCCCAGCGATCGAGCGGGCCCGCGAACTCGTCCGCAGCGGCCGCCTCGGTCGCATCACGAACGTGCGCGGCTCGCTGCTCGCCGACTACTCGTCCGACCCGGCGGCGCCGCTGACCTGGCGCTTCGAGCGTGAGCGTGCCGGTTCGGGCGTGCTCGGCGACCTGCTGTCGCACGGCCTCGACCTGGCGCAGTACGTCGTCGGTCGGATCGCCAGTGTGAGCGCGCTCGCCGAGACCTTCATCCAGGAGCGCCCGAAGCCAGCCGCGGGCATCGTCGACCGGAGCGCCGCCGCCACCGGCGACCTCGGCCGCGTCGAGAACGAGGACTACGCAGCCCTGCTCTTCCGCTTCGAGGACGGCGCCGTCGGCACCATGGACTCGAGCCGCGTCATGCGGGGGCCGCACGCCGAGTACACGCTCGAGATCTACGGCACCAGGGGTTCGGTGCGGTGGGACTTCCAGCGTCTCAACGAGCTCGAGGTGTACCTCGACGGGCAAGAGGTGGACGGCTACGCCACGCACTACGTCGCCGCGGGTGACGGCGAGTTCGCGCGCTTCCAGCCCGGCGCCGGCACGGCCATGGGCTACGACGACCTGAAGACGATCGAGGCCGCCCAGTTCATCGCGAGCGTCCGCCGCGGGGAGCAGCTCGCCCCGTCGGTCGCCGACGGGCTGGCTGCCGCGTCCATCGTCGAGGCGGCGGAGGCGTCCCTCGCCGACGGCGCGTGGCACGACGTCGCGCGCGTGGACGGACCGCTCACCTACGCGGCGGCGACCCCCGTGCTCTAGACGGTCGCGGACGACGGACGGGAGGCGCGGTGCCAGCTGGCACTGCGCCTCCAGTCCGTCTGTTGCTGCGCCTCGATCCATGTTAGTTTGTCAGGACAAAGTCCCGAACTGCAGGAGGCACCATGCCGCTCGTCCGTATCGACCTCGCCACCGGCCGCACGCCGCAGGCGGTGCGCGCCATCGCCGACGCGATCCACCAGGCGATCGTCGACGTGTACGCGATCCCCGTGCGCGACCGGTTCCAGGTGATCACCGAGCACCCGGCGCAGCAGATCATCGCCGAGGACGCCGGCCTGGGGTTCGAGCGCACCGAGGGCGTCGTCGTGATCCAGGTCTTCACGCAGCGCGGGCGCACCGACGAGGCGAAGACGACGCTGTACGCGGCCATCCACGACGCCCTGGCGGCGATCGGTGTCGCGTCCGAGGACGTCTTCATCGGCTACGTCGAGAACGGGCCGCAGGACTGGTCGTTCGGCTTCGGGCGTGCCCAGTACGTGACCGGCGAGCTCGGCGTGCCCGCGCCGGCCTGAGCGCGGCCATCCGGCCCGGTCCCGAGGTTCCGAAATCTCGGCATCTTGGCGCGTCCAGCGGCCATCCGTGGAACCTCGGCGTCACGCGTACGGCAGTTCGTGGAACCTCGACGTCACGCGGTCAGCGCGAACTGCCTACTTGTCGACGAGGGTGACCTCGAACGAGTAGCGGTCGGGGCGGTAGCAGTGCACGCCGTACTCGACCGCGCGCCCCGAGGCGTCGTACGCGGTGCGGCTCATGGTGAGCACGGGGTCGCCGTCCTCGATCTCGAGCAGACCGGCCTCTTCGTCGGTCACCGCGCGGGCACCGATCCGCTGCTTCGCCACCCGCATCGTCACACCGCGACCGCGGAGCAGCTGGTAGAGCCCGTGGTCCTGCAGGTCCTGGTCGGTGATCTCGAGGAACTCCGGCGGCAGGTAGTTCTCGAGGATCGCCATCGGGACGTCCTCGGCGAACCGCACGCGGCGGATGTGCGCGACGATCGTGCCGGGCTCGATGCTCAGAGCTGCGGCGACCTCGTCCGAGGCAGGGACGTCGTTGCGCTCGAGGAGCTTCGTCGCCGGTGCCTGTGACCCCTGGGCCAGGTCGTCGTACAGGCTCGTGAGCTCGACCTTGCGGGTCACCGGGCCGTGCACGACCTGTGTGCCGATGCCGCGGCGGCGGACGAGCAGACCCTTGTCGACGAGGTCCTGGATCGCCCGGCGGATCGTCGGGCGGGACAGCCCGAGGCGTTCGCCGAGCGCGATCTCGTTCTCGAGACGGGCGCCGGGAGGCATCACACCGGAGCGGATCGACTCCTCGATGCGCGAGGCCACCTGGAAGTAGAGGGGCATGGGACCCGACCGGTCCAGGTCCATGAACAGGTCGGACGGCAGCTGGCCTTCGTTGGTCATCGCGGTCCTTCGGGGAATTGCGGGTTCGGCATCGATGCCGAGGGATTGTCGTGACAATACCACCGGGTGCCCTGCTCCCCGGTGTGCCACTCCCGTCAGCGCTCGACCGCAGCCTTCAGCTTGGCGAGGCCCTTCTCGAAGTCGCCGCCGAGGAACTTGTCCATGTTGACGAACACCCCCATCACGCGCGACATCACGTTCTGCGGGCTCGTCATCGACCAGACGACCCGCGTGCCGTCGGTCGCTTCGTGCAACCGGAACGCGACCGCGCTCGACGACTTGAACGGTGCGGTGAACTGCAGGTCGACGTCGACCTCGGTGGCATCGACCCGTGTGATCGCCATCGACCCAGCGCCGGCCTTGCGGTTGCCCTTCCAGGCGTACGTCGAGCCGACCGTCCCCGGTTCACCGGTGTACGTCCGGTGCAGCGCGGGATCCTGCCCCTCCCACGGCGACCACTCGACCCAGCGGTGCAGGTCTGCCAGGTACGGGGTGATGTCCGCGGCGCGAGCCGTGATGACGGTCTCGCGTTCGATCGTGGTGGGCGCTGCCATGCGCTGAGCGTAGCGCCGCGGTCGAGGGCGCGACAGGGACCTTCGGTTCGGCCAGCTCGGCCGGCCGGCCGGCCGGCCGGCTCGGTCAGCTCAGTCGGCGAAGACCATCGGGCGGTTCGACAACCGGGGCTGCGGCGTCGAGGCCTTGGGCTTCTCGGCTCGGGCCCGGACCGGGGCGATCGTCACGCGGGTCGCTGCGCCCAGGGCCTCGACCGTGTCGGTGCCGTGGTGGCCGGCGGCGTGGATGACGATCGCGGCGCACGCCTCGGCATCGGCGGCGGCATCGTGGTGCTGGAAGCCCTCGAACCCGGCCGCCATCGCGGCGACCGGCAGTCGGTAGGAGTCGAGCGTGTAGGTCTTGCGGGCCACCGCGAGCGAGCACATCGAGTGGTGCTCGGCGAGGTCGATGCCCGTTGCCGAGCACCCACCGGCGATGACGCCCATGTCGAACCGGGCGTTGTGCGCGACCAGGACGTCACCCTCGGCGAAGGCCACGAGGTCGGGGTACTGCTGCTCCCACGTCTTCGCGCGCACGACGTCCTCGGCGACGATCCCGTGGATCCGGGTGTTCCACTCGAGGAACGCATCGTGTCCGAACGGTGGGCGGATGAACCACGACGCCCGGTCGACGACCCGGCCCGCGCGGACCTTGACCAGTCCGACGGAGCACGCACTGGCGGGCGAGCTGTTCGCGGTCTCGAAGTCGATCGCGGTGAAGTTCAACGGCACGGTTCCGATCGTCGCACGGGGCGCCGACATCGCCGGAAGCCGCCTCGGCGTTGCGGCCGGACGCTCAGCGGCGGCGTGCCGACCGGGAACCGCTGCGCCGACGTCGCGCCGTTGCGCGCCAGGTCGCCGTCCGACGGGCTCGTTCGCGCTTCCAGTACGGCGCGAGCAGGGTGCCCACCATCTCGAACGCCACCGCGACGCCGTCCAGTCGCCAGCGCAGCGGCAGGCTCTCGACGTGTTCGGTGAGTCCGGCGGTCAGGTCGCCAGTGATGACCGGGAAGCCGGAGTCACGGGGGAGCGGGATCCCGCGGAAGCGGTCCTCCTCGGCGTAGTCGATCGTGTCGTCCTCGGGGTCGTAGACGACCAGGACGTCCGCCTCGAGCTCGGCCATCGCGTCGTGCAGCTGCTCGAGCTCAGCGCGGGAGGCCTGCTCGAGGGCGGCGAGGGTCTCCGGAGCGAAGCGCTGGCGCAGCCCCGGCTCTCCCATGCCCACCGAGTGCACACCGCGCTCGTCGCGTTCGAACCACATCGACGTCCTCCTGTTCCGTCGCCCGGTCCGGACGACGGGGACCACGCTGCCAGAACCGACTGTGCTGCGTTCCCCGCGGTAGCGTGCGGGCATGGGGAACGACGGAGATGATCGGCCGCTCGTGCTGGTGCTCGCCGGAGCGGGCTACGGTCAGCAGGCGCCGCTGCTGTGGTGGTCACAGGCCATCGCATCGGCGGCCGGGTGCGAGGTCGTGGCTCCGGCCTGGACCATCGACGACGGTGCCGGGGTCGACCCGGTGGCGTTCGTCGAGGCCGCGATCGGGGTTGCGCTGGGCGATCGCCTACCCGACCTGGTCATCGCGAAGTCGTTCGGGTGCTTCGCCCTGCCCTGGGCGATCCGGAACGACGTCCCCGGGGTCTGGCTCACGCCGGTCCTCACGCACGACGACGTGGCCAGGGCGCTCGCCGCCGCCACCGACGCGCACGACGCGATCGGGGGTGGAGACGACACCATGTGGCGGCCCGAGCGGGTCTCGGGGACTGCTGCGCGCCTCCTGACCGTCGACCGTGCCGACCACTCGCTGCAGGTGGCCGGCGACTGGCGGCGCTCGCAGCGGCTGCAAGCCGACGTCTTCGACGTCGTCGAGCGTCGCGTCGCGGCCCTGGCCGCACACCAGACGGGCGGATAGCCTCCGCCGTTCTGACGGACGGACTGGAGGCCCGGGTCGGCTCCGGCGGGCCGCCGCCGGTAGGCTCTTCTTCCGTGGCTCTCACCATCGGAATCGTCGGTCTCCCGAACGTCGGCAAGTCGACCCTGTTCAACGCCCTGACCAAGAACCAGGTCCTCGCCGCGAACTACCCGTTCGCGACGATCGAGCCGAACGTCGGGGTGGTGAACCTGCCCGACTCGCGGCTCGACCAGCTCGCAGAACTCTTCCACTCGGAGAAGACCGTGCCCGCGCCGGTGTCCTTCGTCGACATCGCCGGCATCGTCAAGGGTGCAAGCGAGGGTGAAGGGCTTGGCAACAAGTTCCTCGCCAACATCCGCGAGGCCGACGCCATCGCGCAGGTCGTCCGCGGCTTCA
Organism: Curtobacterium sp. PhB78; assembly: GCF_003751685.1. NCBI lineage: Bacteria > Bacillati > Actinomycetota > Actinomycetes > Micrococcales > Microbacteriaceae > Curtobacterium > Curtobacterium sp. PhB78. The sequence goes on along the minus strand of NZ_RKIA01000005.1, from coordinate 412,625 downwards.
CCGACGACGACGTCGTGCACGTGGCGAACAAGGTGTCCCCGAAGGACGACCTCGAGGTCATCAACACCGAGCTGATCCTCGCCGACATGGAGACGATCGACAAGGCGCTCCCGCGGTACGAGAAGACCGTGAAGCTGAAGCAGGCCGAGCCGATCGTGCTCGAGACCGCTCGCGAGGCCCGTGCCGCGCTCGAGCAGGGCACCCTGCTTTCGGCCACCAAGATCGACCTCGCGCCGATCGCCGAGCTCGGCCTGCTGTCGGCCAAGCCCTTCATCTTCGTGTTCAACGTCGACGAGGCGATCCTGACCGACGACGCCCGCAAGGCCGAGCTGGCCGCGCTCGTCGCCCCGGCCCAGGCCGTGTTCCTCGACGCCCAGGTCGAGTCAGAGCTCATCGACCTCGACGCGGCCGACGCTGCCGAACTGCTCGAGTCGACCGGCCAGACCGAATCCGGACTCGACCAGCTCGCACGGATCGGCTTCGACACCCTCGGGCTGCAGACCTACCTGACGGCCGGTCCGAAGGAAGCCCGTGCGTGGACGATCGGCAAGGGGTGGAAGGCTCCCCAGGCTGCCGGCGTCATCCACACCGACTTCGAGAAGGGCTTCATCAAGGCCGAGGTCATCTCGTTCGAGGACCTGGTCGAGACCGGCTCCATCGCCGAGGCCCGCGCTGCGGGCAAGGCCCGGATCGAGGGCAAGGACTACGTCATGCAGGACGGCGACGTGGTGGAGTTCCGCTTCAACAACTGACCTCGCCGTGGGTGCGCCAGGATGAGCGCATGACGAACCCACAGGCAGGTTGGTACGACGACGGTTCCGGCGCGATGCGGTGGTGGGACGGCTCGGCGTGGACGGAGCAGGTGCAGCCGAAGGCACCGGGCGCGCCCGGTATCGGCGGAGTGATCGACCGTATCCAAGCGGAGGCCGCGGCAGGCGGACAGCCTCGGCCGGCGCAGAACGGCATGAGCTACGTCGTCCTGCAGGTGGTCCTGCGGGAGAAGTTCTTCGGGACGGGATCCGGCAACCTCACCGAGCTGGAGAAGGCGATCAACGCACAGGCGGCGCTCGGCTACCGGCTGCACACGATCACGACGGCTTCGTCGGGCAGTACGGGGTTCGGTGGCGGAGACCGACTGCAGGCCACCATGGTGTTCGAGCGGATCGACTGAGCACCCAGTACCGGCCGATGGCGCGCATGGTCAGAGCGGCACAGCTTCGTCGAGGACGTGTGCGAAGTGATCGTCCTCTTCGACGTCATCGGTGAGGACGTCGACCTCGAAACCGGTGATGCGCTCGACCTCGTGGGCGAACCCGCCGAGGTCGAACAGCGAAGCCGCGGGCGTCAGGCTAACCAGGAGGTCGATGTCGCTGTGCTCGGTGTCGTGACCTCGCAGAGCAGATCCGAAGACGCGGACGTTCTCGATGTGGAAGCGCTTCGCCTCGTCGCGGATCGTGTCCGCGAAGACCACGAGCGGAATGCTCGGTCGGGTGCGAGCAGCGGTGAGGATGCGCTCGAGAGACTCCGGGCGGGGTCGGCTCCGTCCGCTCTCGTAGTCGGAAAGCTCCGGAAACTCCACTCCCGCGGCTTCGGCGAGGTCGGCCCGCGAGAACCCGATGTCCTCGCGCGCAGCACGGATCAGTTCCGCGGCGCGGTCGATTCGCGTCGTCGCTTCCACCACGATCATCGACTGTAGGTGGTTCGCGTCGGCTTCGGGAGGGAGTCGAGGGGCTAGATTCAGACCGTCCGAGCGCCCGAGGAGGCCCCATGTCGTACGTCGTCGACTTCGTGAACGTGTCCACGGTGGGTCTGGAGTCCTCGCCGGTCGCCGACGCACTCGCCGGGCTCCGGGCCAACGAGGCGCGGTACTTCGCGAACAAGTACGACCACGTGTTCACCACCCACGCCGCAGCTGACGTGCCGGACCTGGTCGCATACGTGCGGCGGGTGCTCGAGGAAGAACGCGGGCTGGTCATCGCGTCGCCACCGCTCGAAGCGACAGAAGCCCTGGTCGACGGCGTGCGCTGGACGTACGTGTTCTACGAGTCCGGCCTGGCGATCAACGTGCTCTACACGCTCGAACCGGGTGGCAAGCGTGCGGTCGGCTTCAAGCTCTCCGACGGCATGGACGTGCCCGAGGAACTCGCCGACAAGTTCAAGTTCGCGCGGCAGAAGTCGAAGCTCGCCGGCACGATCCGCGGCTCGTTCTTCGTCGTGAAGGGCGAGTACTGACGTCGGTCCGCGCGAACGGTGCGAGGTTCCGTACGTCGTGCGACGATCGCGGCCCCGCACCATGCACGGAACCTCGCACTGAAGCGCCGCGCGTCCCACGCACGACGAAGCGCCGCCGGGGAGCCCGGCGGCGCTTCGCGTTCGTCCTGGTGGAGGCTAGGCCGCGAGGGCCATGTCGCCCGCGTGCACGGACTGTGCCTGCAGCAGGGTCCGGCTGGCCTCGCCGGCCCAGGAGCGGCCCGGGACGGTCCAGCCGGCCTCGCCGACGGCGTCCAGACGGGTGCCGCGGGTGACGAAGGTCTGCAGGTCGTCGGCCGCGATGCGGACGAGGTACTCGCGCTGCGAGCGGTCGTCACGCACGGGGAACTCGGCGATGCGGTCGGGGGTGATCGTCGGGGCCGCGAGAGCGGTCCCGAACACGGTGATTCGTTCGTTGCTGGTCATGGTGCTGTACTTCCTGGTCATTCGGCGCCAGGGCGACTCGGTGTCGGCGGACGTCTCAGTCCGGCGCGACGCATCGAGTGCGGGGCGCGCACGTCGAGTTTCAACGTGCTGCTGATCCGTTCGGATCGAGCGGTGGTCTCGGTTGGAATGCGACTCGGGTGAGTCGGTCTCGAGACGTTGGTGTGCGCGAGTCAGATGGGTTCGCTGCAGTGCACCAACCAAGAACTATACGCACACGAGGCGCAGAAGTCCAGCGCAGACCAGGAAGACGGTTCAGGACGCCAGGAACGCGTCCCATCGCGAGCCACCTGCAGCCACGTTGCCGGAGCCGTCGAGCCGAGCAGCGGCCGAGGACGGCTTGCGCGAAGCCTGCGCGTGGATGAGTTCGTCGAACGTGCCGGAGAACCCGAGGCGGGGCAGTGCGGTGGCGACGGCGTGCAGGTCGTCGGTGGACCACCGTGAGAACCCGGCACCGGAGACGTCGAGCGAGGTGGCGACCTCGAGCAGGTGCCCCTCCACGTCGACCGCGGGGTCGACGGAGGTCCACATGTGCCGCTCGATGACCTCGCCGACGCGTCGAGCGCGCGCTGCGTCCCACCCGGCGCCGAGGGCGAAGACGGAGCCCACAGCACCGCCGGCGTCTTCGAACGGCACGTCGTGGGCATCGAACGACGGTGTGACGCCGAGGTCGTGCAGCATCGTCGCGACGAACAGCAGCTCGGGGTCGGGCTCGAGGTCGACGGTCGGGGCGAGCAGGACCGCCCACGCCCACGAGCGCAGGCAGTGGTTCACCAGGGCGGGGGAGGACCAGGTGCGGACGACGTCCAACGCCCGTGCGGCGACGGGGGAGGGCGGGGTGAGCAGGGCTTCGACGTCGAGCGACATGCCACGACAGTAGCGGTGCGACGGAGCCGTAACGGCGCGGAAACGTGCCGGGCCCGAGCCGGAAACAGCGCACCGTTAGCTTTCGGATCACTGAGTACCCGCTCAGCACCCGACCTCCTCCCGAAGGACCTGCACCCATGCAGCACCGCCTCCGGCTGCGCCCCCGCGCGACGATCGTGTCCTCGACACTCGTCGCCGCCGGGGCGATCGGCCTCGCCGCCCTGACCGCCTCGCCGGCCCAGGCAGCACCGACCGCGACGACCGCCACCATCGACGCCCCCACCACCGCGACCGTCGGCACCGCCTTCGACGTCGACCTGACGATCCCGGCGACGACCGACGTCTACGCCTACGAGATCACCCTCGACGCCGACGCGGACTCCGTGTCGTACGTGGAGGACAGCGTCACCGGTCCCGACGGCGGCTTCGACAGCGTCGAGCAGGACGGCGACGCCCTGACGATCGTGCACACCCGGCTCGGGACGTCCCCGGCGCTCGACGGCGACCTCGCTGCCTCGATCGGCCTGACGCCGACCGCACCGGGCAGCGTCGACCTGGCGGTCACGAGCATCACGCTCGTCGGCTCCGACGGCACCTCGACGACGCTCACCGACCCGGCGAGCACCTCGATCTCGATCGCTGCAGCAGCGACGGCCACCCCGACGCCCACCCCGACGGCCACGCCCACCCCGGGCGCCACCGCCACGGCCGACCCGGGCGCCGGCGCCGGCGACCCCGACCCGACGACCACCGCCGGCCCGAGCGACCCCTCCGGCCCGACCAGCGGCGCCACCGCCGTGGCCGCAGCCGGTGGTGACCGTCCGACCGGCGGCGAACTCGCCTGGACCGGCGCCGACGTCGCCCCGTGGATCGCCGCGTCGCTGGCCCTCCTCGCCGCTGGCGGGACCCTGATCACCCTGCGTGCGCGCCGCGCCCGCCGCGAGCGCACCGGAGCAGCCGAATGACCGCCACCAGCCGGAAGCGCACGGCCGTCGCCGGCGCCTCGCTCATCGCCCTCGTCGGCACCGTCCTCGCCGCGACCCCCGCGATCACGGCCGCAGCAGCACCGGCAGCCGTGGACGCCAGCCCCGCCGCGATGCTCGCGCCGTACTACACGGACCTCGACCTGACCGGCGACGACCAGGTCACGAAGGCCGACCTCGCGGTGCTCACCGAGCACCTCGGGGCCACGAGTGCCAGCGGTGACTGGGCGACGGTCAGCGCCGCGGACACCGACGCCGACGGCACGATCACCGTCGCGGACCTCGCGGCGCTGTCCCAGCGGATGATCTACGACGACGGCCCGTTCACGCTCGTCGAGGCGTCCACCATCGACATGCAGGCTGCGATGAACGCCGGGGTCACCACCTCGGTCGCCATCACCCAGGACTACCTCGACCGCATCGCCGCGTACGACCGCACCAAGGTCGACTCCGCGTCGACCGGCCGCGCGCTCAACTCGATCGTCACGACGAACGCCGAGGCCCTCGCCGCGGCGAAGACGGCGGACACCGAGCGTGCCGAGCACGGCATGACGAGCATGCTGCTGGGCGTGCCGATCGCGGTGAAGGACAACTACGACACCAAGGACATGCCGACCACGGGCGGCTGCGGCTGCTGGGACGACAACCAGACCGACACCGACGCCACCATGGTCGCCGGACTGCGAGGGGCCGGTGCGGTGATCCTCGCCAAGGCCAGCCTCGATGAGTTCGCCTACGGCTTCGTCTCGGAGTTCTCGTCGAACCAGCCCGCCGGTTCGTCCCTGCTGGTCGCCAGCCCGTACAACACGGCGCAGACCGCCGGTGGCTCCAGCGGCGGCACCGGTGCGGCGATCGCAGCGAACCTCGCCGGCATCGGGTTCGGCACCGACACCGGTGGCTCGATCCGCATCCCGTCGACGTACAACCAGCTCGTCGGCATCCGCCCGACGGTCGGCCTGGCCAGCCGCGACGGCATCATCCCGCTCGCGCTGTCGCAGGACACCGGCGGGCCCATCGCCCGCTCGGTGACCGACGCGGCCGTCGCGCTCGACGCCGTGACCGGCGTGGACGCGGCCGACCCCGTCACGAGCGCGCAGTCCGGCAAGGTGCCGACCTCGTACACGTCGTCGCTCGATGCGGACTCGCTCGACGGCGCCCGCATCGGCTACGTCACGAGCATGGTCGGCACGAACGCCACAGCCAAGCGACTGTTCGACGCGTCCGTCGCGAAGCTCGAGGCCGCTGGGGCGACCGTCGTCCCGATCACCGCGACGACGGCCTTCAACCGGGTCCTGTCCGAGGGCAGCGGCAGCACGAACGAGTTCAAGCACGACCTGGACGAGTACGTCGCGAAGCACCTCGACCCCGACGTGACCGCCCGGTCGCTGCAGGGCATCCTGGCCTCGGGCGAGTACGTGCCGAGCCGCAAGTCGACCTACGAGTCCCGCGACCTGATCACCGACGCGCAGTACCAGGCGTGGGCCGGGCCGACGGGGTCGCACACGACGCAGCTCGCCACCGGCAAGCAGCTCGTCACGCAGATGCTCGACGACCAGGACCTCGACTCGCTCATCTACCCGTCGGGCACGCCCTACGGCACGCAGTCGACGAACATGCGTCTGAGCCCGAACACCGGGATGCCGGCGATCACCGTCCCGATGGGGCAGGCGACCGCGGCCGACGGCACGGTCACCGGCGCCGGCGTGAACCTCGAGTTCCTCGGTCGCTCGTTCGACGAGAGCACGCTGATCGGCCTCGGCTACGCCTTCGAGCAGGAGACGAAGGCGCGCACCACGCCCGCGCTGTACCCGGCGCTCGGCTGAGCTGAGCGGGTCGCGATCGCGACCACATGCAGACGGGAGGCCCGGTGCCAGCTGACACCGGGCCTCCCGTCCGTCCGCTCCGTCAGTTCAGGGTCGGGGTGTCCTCCGGCACGACGCCGTCGGCGTACAGGTCGGTCGCCAGGTCGCGGAGCGCGCGCAGCGCGACGCGCTGGGTGAGCGGACCGTAGGAGATGCGGGCCACGCCGAGCGCCTCGTACTCGGCGGCGGGCAGGGCTCCCGGCAGGCCGATGACCGACAGCTTGCCGCGGCCGAGGCCCGCGACGAGCTGCTCCACGACGTCGCGCTGGATCGCGCCGGGCACGAAGACGAGCGCGGCGCCGTTGTCGAGGAACGCCTTGCCGCGTGCGATGGCGTCCGCGATGCTCTCGTCGATCGGACGGTCGCCGCCGCGGGCGATCGCGTCGGTGCGGGCGTTCAACTGGAAGTCGACGCCCTCGGCCTGGGCAGCGGCCGTGATCGCGGCGACCCGGGCGACGGCCTCGTCGAAGGGACGCAGGCGGTCCTCGACGTTGGCGCCGACGATGCCCGAGCCGATCGCGCGGCGGATGGTCTCGGCCGGGTCCTCGTAGCCGTCGTCCAGGTCTGCGGTGACCGGCAGGTCGGTCGCGGCGGCCACGATCGCGGCGCCCGACAGCGCGAGGTCGAGGGGCATCCCGCCGTCCTCGTACCCGTACGACGCGGCGATCGAGTGCCCGGCGGTGGCGATCGCCTTCGTGCCGGGCAGGTCGCTGACGACCTTCGCGGTGATCGCGTCCCACACGTTCACGACGCGGAGGATTTCCGGGGCTTCGTGCAGCTGCTTGAGGGTGGTGGCCTTGTCGGCGGTGCTCGTGCTCATGGGACCGACAGTAGGCGGGGCGACGCCCCGCGTCCCAGGGCGCGCGGAAGACGACGCTGGATGACAGGCGGGCTCGCGCCGGGCCTCCCGGTCGGTGCATGCTGGGACGCATGGCGAGCGACGAGCAGGACCCGGTCGGCACGCTCCGCGGGGTCCGTACGAGCATCAAGTGGACGCGGTACGCGCCCGACGTGCTGCCGCTTTTCGTCGCCGAGATGGACCACGACGTCGCGCCGGAGATCCGCCAGGCCCTGATCGAGCGCGTGTCGCAGTCCGACCTCGGCTACCTCGACGGGCCCGGGCCACTCGCGCCCGCGTTCGCGCAGTTCGCGCTCGACCGCTGGGGCTGGGAGATCGACCCGCCCCGCATCCACCTGGCCACCGACGTCAGCGTCGGCATCGTCGAGTCGCTGCGGCTCGCGCTGCCCGACGGCGGTCGCGTCGCGATCACGCCGCCGGTGTACCCGCCGTTCTTCGAGCTCGTCGACGAGGCCCGATGTCAGGTGGAAGAGGTCCCGCTGCTCGAGCAGTGGGGCCAGTACCGACTCGACCTCGAGGGACTCGAGCGGGCGTTCGTCAGCGGGGTCGGCGTCTTCCTGCTCTGCAACCCGCACAACCCCGTCGGACTCGTGCACGACCGGGCCGACCTGCTCGCGATCGCCGAACTCGCGGCGAAGTACGACGTGCTCGTCATCAGTGACGAGATCCACGCACCGTTGACACACCCGGGCGTGCAGTTCACCCCGTTCGCGGCCGTCGCCGAGCCGGTCGGCGCCCGCAGCGTCTGCGTGACCTCGGCGAGCAAGGGCTGGAACCTCGCGGGCGTGAAGTGCTCGATCATCGTCGCCGGTGACGACCGGACCGCCGCACTCCTCGACACCCTGTGGGAAGAGGTCGCCTGCCGCACGAGCATCCTCGGGCTGCACGCGAACCTCGCCGCGTTCACCGTCGGGACCACCTGGCTCGACGACGTGGTGTCCCGGATCGTGGCCAACGACCGGCTGCTCGCGAAGCTCCTCGCCGAGCACCTGCCCGGTGTCGTCTACACACGGCCGCGCGCGGGATACCTGGCGTGGCTCGACTTTCGCGGTATCGGGCTCGGCGACGACCCGGCCGTGCCGCTGCGCGAGAACGCCTACGTCGCGCTGAACTCCGGGCTCGGGTTCGGGAGCGAGGGGCGTGGGTTCGTCCGCCTCAACCTGGCGTGCTCACCGGAGACGCTGCGCGAAGCCGTGTTCCGCATTGCCTCGGCGTACCCGTCGAGTGCGCAGGAGGGGCTGGTCTGGCACGTCGCGTGAGCGCGTGGAACGGCGTGGTTTGCCGCCTGTGCAGCATCGAGTGAGCACAAGACGTCGGGTCGGCAGCGCGCACTCGACGTCTTCTGCTCACTCGAGCGGGACGCAGCGGCCAGGAGGCCCGGGTCGGCTCAGGCGGGTCGGCGCGCTTCGATGAGGTGGCGCGTCGAGTGCGCCACGAACGGTCCGTCTCGCTGCATCAGCTCGTGCAGGTCTAGCAGGCGGTCGCGGTACCGCTCGACGGTGAAGTCCGGCACCCACCAGATCACCTTCCGGAGCAGGTAGACGACCGCGGCGACGTCGTGGATCTCGATCCGGGTCCGCGCCGTCCGCAGCTCGACGACCTCGAGTCCGGCGGCGCGTGCTGCGTCGGCCTCGTCGTCGTGGTGCCGTCCGCGCCGCTCGACGGGCTTCGGGCCGAGGAAGAACTCGATCAGCTCGAAGACGCTCGCCGGGCCGACGTGCTGGGCGAAGTACGTGCCGCCGGGAGCAAGGACCCGGGCGATCTCGTCCCAGTGGATCGCAGCGGGGTGCCGGCTCGTCACGAGGTCGAAGGCGCCGTCGGCGAAAGGCAGCGGCGGCTCGTCCGGATCGGCGACGACGACCACGCCGCGTGGGTGCAGGAGTCGTGTGGCGGTGGCGATGTTCGGTGCCCAGGACTCCGTCGCCACCGCGGTGGCCGGGAACGCCGGCGCCTCGGCGAGGACCTCGCCACCGCCGGTCTGCACGTCGAGGCTCGCGGTGCCGGAGACCCCGGCGAGGCGACCGAGTCGCTCGCCGAGCATCTTCGCGTCGCCCCACGGCGGGCGTTCCTCGGTGGCACGGCCGTCGAGCCACGAGAAGTCCCAGCCGGTGACGTCGGCGGCTTCGCCGATCGCGATCAGGTCGTCGAACGTGGTGCGCATGCCGTCCATGGTGGCGTCTCGCCGGTGCGAGTGCCAACCGCTGTTCCTCCACAGCATGCCCCGGCTGCAGCCTGTCCACAGATCACCACGGCGCTCCCGGATCGCACTCCGCGGGCCGCCACGGTCGGTGGATGCAGACATACGAGCCGTCCTTGTCCAGCCGCGATAGGCAGACTTGCCTAGTCCTGGTTGGCGAACTACGGTGAAGCGCACGGAGTTGCTTCGCCGGCTCGCTCGGAAGGCTGACGAGAACGATGTCGCGTTCGTGTTCCACCGTCACGGCGGGAGTCACGACCTGTTCCGCTTCGGTCGGAACACGATCGTCGTCCCGAGGCACCGAGAGGTGGAGGAGATGACGGCGCGCGGCATCCTCCGTGACTGCGACCGAGAAGGAGATGGGCGACGATGAGCCGACACACGGTGCGAGCTGAGCGCGGCAAGAAGTACTGGGTGATCTGGATCGACGGGGTCATCCGGACCCAGGCGAAGCGCGAGCGTGAGATCGAGCTCATGGCCCGTGACTGGCTCTCGTTGATGAACGACGACCGCGATCCGGAGTCCTTCGAGCTCGTCGTCGAGGTGTCGATGCCCGAAGCGGCACAGGCGCACCTGGACCGCGCGGTGGCGCTCCGCGAGGAATCCGAGCGAGCGCGCATCGAAGCGGCGAAGGAGACGGCCGCCGCGGCGCTGGTGCTGCACGAGTCCGGGCTCACGGTGCGTGAGATCGGACCGCTGCTCCACGTGTCGCACCAGCGAGCACAGCAGTTGGTCGCCGCCGCTCGCTGACCGGGTCAGTCGATGTACTGGTTGCGCCCGACGACACGGATCTGCAGGTGGTCGGTGCGGTCCATCGCCAGGATCTCGCGGGCGACGAAGCCGACGGCCGGCCAGCGGTCGACCTCGGTGACCATGAACCCGTCGATGAACACCTGCCACGCGCCGCGCTCACGGACCGCCTGCACTTCGTACGTCGCCATGCCGCGAGCGTACCGAAACGGCGCTGTCGTCAGCGAAGTTCGAGCGTCATGTGCACGTCGGCGCGGACGTAGGGGCTCGGCACCAGCTCGTCGTCGCGCAGGTGCCGGAAGCCGAACGCCTCGTACAGGTGCACGGCGCTGGCCAGCTGTGCGTTGCTCTCGAGGTCGATCCGCTGCGCGCCGAGCTCCCGGGCGCGATCGAGGGCAGCGGCGATGAGCTTCCGACCGGTGCCGTGCCCCTGGTGGCCGGGAGCGACGGCCATCTTCACGAGTTCGAACACCCCCGGAGTCGTCGGCACGATGCCGATGCACCCGATCACCTGGTCGTCGAGTCGCGCGACGAAGACGGCGCCGCCGGGCTCGACGACGTGACCGACGGGGTCGCCGAGGAACTTGCGGTCCTCGTCCTCGAGTGCGAAGAACTGCGTGATCCAGGCCTCGTTGAGGACGCGGAACGCCTCGGCGTCAGCGGGGGTGGCGAGGTCGGCGATGGTGACGGTGGAGGTCGCTTCGGGCATGGCTCCATCCTCCGACCCGGATGAGGTCACGTCCAATACTCGTTCGCGTCGATCGATAGGCTGCGTGCATGGATCGGGATCCGGACGTCGACCTCCGCCAGCTCCGCGCGTTCCTCGCCGTGGCCGACGAACTGCACTTCGGGCGCGCGGCCGAACGCCTCCGCATCGCGCAGCCGGCGCTGTCCCAGCAGATCCGCCGCACCGAGCGCGAACTCGGCGTCGACCTGTTCGTCCGGACGAGCCGCAGCGTCGCCCTCACCGCCGCCGGCCAGGTGCTGCAGGGACGTGCGCGGTCGTTGCTCGGGCAGGTGCGCCGTGACCTCGACGAGACGGTCCGGGTCGGTCGAGGTGAGGCCGGCCGGCTCGACGTCGGGTTCGTCGTCTCCGCGCTGCCCCTCGGGCCGATCGAGCGGGTGCAGGCGTTCCGCGAGCGGTACCCGCTGGTCCGTGTGGACCTGACCGAGGGCTACTCGTCGACGCTCCTCGCCCGGATCGTGCGGGGCGAGCTCGACCTGGCCGTCGTGCGCGACCCGGATCCGGATCCCGCCGTGCGGCTGCTGCCGTTCCGGACCGAGGCGTTCGTCGCGGCGGTCCCACGCGGACACCGGCTCGCGGGCCGTGCGGCGATCCGCGGCACCGAGCTCGTGGACGAGCCGTTCGTGTTCTTCCCCGCCGTGGCCGGTTCGCTCGCGACCGAGCGGAACCTCGCCCCGGTCACCGCCGGTGGCCGACGGCCCGCGGTCGTGCAGGAGGCCACGACCTGGGCCACCGTCCTGCACCTGGTGGGCGCGGGACTCGGCGTGACCGTCGCTCCGGAGAGTGCCGCGCTCGCCGCACCGGACACCGTCGTGCTGCTGCCGCTGACCGACAGCGATCACCGCAGCGAGCTGTCATGGGCGATGCGCGCCGACGACGACCGCGAGATCCTGCGCAACTTCGTCGAAGCCGACTGAGCGACGCCGACTGAGCGACGCCCGGCTGGAAGCGCTTCGCTCAGCCGAGCGCGAGCGCGAGCACGGGCGCCCGGTGGTCGCCGAGCTCGTCGACGTGCCACGGCCGTGCACCCCGCAGGGTCAGCCCGAGCTGCACGAGCACGAACCCGACGTGGGGTTCGACGTCCGGGTCCCACGGACCCTCGACCCCGAGGCCGAACGCACCGAGTTCGTCGTCGGCCTCGTCGCGCAGGGTGAGGCGCCAACGGCCGTCGCCGAGTTCCTCGACCACGGCCCAGCGGGCGGTGCCGAAGCGGCTCACGCCGACTTCATGATGTCCGCGGTGAAGTTCTGCACGCGCTGCAGCAGCGAGGCACCGCGCATCGCGATCGTCGCCGGCGGGTTGAGGTGCGGGGGAGCGGTGCGGATGAGCATCGAGCACCCGAGGTCCTCGCAGATGTAGGTGCCGATCGTGTTGCCGTTGCGCCCGGCTTCGCCCGCACGGGGTGCCGAGAACAGCCGCACCTGCGTCGCCGGCTGCGGGGAGTGGCAGAACGAGCACATCGCGGCGATGCCGGCGCGCAGGGACCCGCCCGCGGACCGGACGATGATGCCCACGGGGCGGTCGTCGATCCAGGACACGATGTACCCGCGGCGGGCGGCCTGCGGGTCGCGCCAGCCCAGGAACTCGCGCTCGTCCCAGAGCATCTCGTGCAGGCCGGGGATCGGCAGCTGCGCGAGCTCGTCGGGGGTGGCGTTGACGAACGAGGATCGGATGTCGGCTTCGGTCAGTGGCTTCACGGTCCGATCACCATATGCCTCGCCTCCGACACGTGCTCGCTCAGGACAGACGGGAGGCGCGGATCGCCCCGAGCGCGCTGCTCTCGTCCGCCACCAGGACGGCCCGGCGCAGGGCGTCGCGTCCGACACGTCGGGCTGCGGCGTCGTCGGCGGCGAACTCCACGAGGACGCGTGTCGAGCGCGCCATGGCGCGCGCACCGGGCACCCACGGGACCGCACGTTCGATCGATTCGGCGACCGCGACCGCAGCCGCGTGGTGCTGGGTCAGGTGGGCGCGCTCGTGGGCGACCACCGCCTCCAGTTCGTCCGTCCGCAACCGGTCTGCCAAGCCGGTGCTGACCAGCACACCGCCGCTCCGCCCGGGCACGGCGCAGGCCAGGGCGTGGTCCGCATCGACGACGGCCACCGGGGTGCCGTCGATCTCGCGGTGCGGCGCGACGCCGGAGCGCATGGCCTGGCGGACGGCCTCGTGCTCGGGCCCGGGCCGGACGCGGACGGCGACGACGAACGCGATGACCGCGAGCAGTGCGACGCCGACGTTGAAGCCGTGCGTGGGGGAGCCGTCACCGCCGAGGAGTTCGGTGAGCGGGCGGTCGGCGAGCACGACGAGGGCGATGCCGGCGACGAACCCGACGACGCCGAGCAGCACCGCGAGCGACCAGCAGACCAGGGCGGTGCGCGGGCGGTCGATGGTCCAGGCGGACCGGGTCAGCACCCGCGGTGCGAACACGACCACCAGCAGGGCGAGGACGATGAGCGCGATGCCGGCGACGACCACGGAGCGACCCCGGTCAGGAACGTGCGCGGGCGTCGAGGGCGCGGCGCAGGGCCTCGAGATCGTCGGAGGCGAGCGAGCCGGTGAACTGCAGCAACGCTGCTTCACGGTCGGCCGAGGCGGCGAGCGCACTCGACATGAGGGACGCGGTCTGTTCGTCGCGGCTGTGCACGGCACGGAAGCTCAGCGGGGCGTCGTCGTGCTCCTGCCGCTCCACCTGGCCCTTGCGGCCGAGCCGGTCGAGGACGGTGAGCACGGTGGTCAGCGCCGGCCGGGGCTCCGGGAAGGCATCGAGCACCTGTCGTGCGGTGAGGCCGTCGGTCACGGAGCGGAGCGCGTCGAGCACCGCTTGCTCGAGCTGCCCCCTGGGGCGTGATCGCTGTCCGGCCATCCCCGCATTCTACGAGATGTCGAAGGCCGGCACGCGACACACGTTCGTAACGCGGTCTCGGTATGCTCAGCGCGGACAACTGAACACACCGGCCGCTCATCCGTCGCGGGAGACGCCGTGCAGTGCCCATGGGCGCACGCACGGCACCGAAGGAGCAATCCCCCCGTCAATCTCTCAGGTCCCACACCGCAGCGGACAGGCCACTCTGAAAAGCAGACGCTCAGTCGTCTCGCCCACGGTGAAAGCCGCCGGACCTCACGGGCCGCGGTGAAACTCTCAGGCCCATGACAGAGGGGGAGTTCCACCCGGCGATCGTCGCCGGGCCCTGCTGATGCCAGGAGAACTCCGCCATGAGTCCGACGCCACTGCGTTCGTCCCCGCTCGAACCCGCGCACGAAGCCGCCGGTGCGACCTTCACCGACTTCGCCGGGTACCGCATGCCCGTGCGCTACTCGTCCGACCTCGCCGAGCACCACGCCGTGCGCCAGTCGGCCGGGGTCTTCGACCTGTCGCACATGGCCGAGATCGGCGTCACCGGTCCGGACGCCGTCGCGTTCCTCGACCACGCGCTCGCCGGCTCCTTCGGCGCGATGCCGCTCGGCCGCGCGAAGTACTCGCTGCTGCTCGCCGAAGACGGCGGGATCCTCGACGACCTCGTCGTGTACCGCACCGACGACGACGTGTTCCTCGTCGTCGCGAACGCCTCGAACCGCGAGGTCGCCGTCGCCGCACTGTCCGCGCGCACCGACGGGTTCGACGTCGCGGTGTCGGACGACTCGGACAGCACCGCACTCGTCGCGATCCAGGGCCCCGCGGCCGCCGGCACGCTCGACGCCCTCGTCGTCGCCGACCGCCTGCAGCCGGAGAGCCCCCTCGACGACCTCGGCTACTACCGCGCCCTGCACGCCGTGTTCGACGGCTCCGAGGTGCTCGTCGCCCGCACCGGGTACACCGGCGAGGACGGCTTCGAGCTGTACAGCGCACCGGAGGTCGCCCCGGCGATCTGGGACGCGCTGCTCGAGGCCGGTGCCGACCGCGGTGTCGTCCCCGCCGGACTGGCGGCACGCGACACCCTGCGGCTCGAGGCCGGCATGCCCCTGTACGGGCACGAGCTCGGCACCGACGTGCGCCCCGCCCAGGCAGGCCTCGGCCGCGTGGTCGCGAAGAGCGGTGACTTCGTCGGCGCTGCCGGTGTCGCGCCGTCGGACGACGCCCGCGTGCTCGTCGGGCTCGTCACCGAGGGGCGCCGCGCCCCGCGTGCCGGCTACGACGTGGTCCACGACGGCGCGGTCGTCGGCACCGTCACCTCGGGAGCCCTCTCGCCGACGCTCGGCCACCCGGTCGCGATGGCCTTCGTGGACCCGGCGCTCGCCACCGAGGGACAAGTCCTGCACATCGACGTCCGCGGAACGGCCATACCCAGCACCGTCACCGCGTTCCCCTTCTACCGCCGTCCTCAGAAAGGCTGATCCCGTGAGCGACCAGACCGCACTCCAGTACACCGCCGACCACGAGTGGCTCCTCGTCGAGGGCGACACCGTCACCGTCGGCATCACCGACCACGCCGCCGAGCAGCTCGGTGACGTCGTCTACGTCGAGCTCCCCGCCGTCGGCACCGCCACCACCGCGGGCGAGCAGATCGGCGAGATCGAGTCCACCAAGAGCGTCGGTGAACTCTTCGCGCCGATCGAGGGCGAGGTCGTCGCGGTCAACGACGCCGTGGTCGATGCCCCCGACACCGTCAACCAGGACCCGTTCGGCACCGGCTGGCTCGTGAAGATCAAGGTCGACGGCACGTCGTTCCCCGAGGACCTGATGGACCACGACGCGTACCGGGCGTCCATCGCATGACCGGCCCCGACGACCAGCAGGTGTTCCAGAACCTGCAGACCGCGTTCGCCGACCGCCACATCGGCACCACCCCGGCCGACCAGCAGACGATGCTCGACACCGTCGGCCGGCCGTCGCTCGACGCCCTGGTCCGCGCCGCGATCCCGGAGTCGATCCACGCAGCACTCGTCACCGACTCGGTGATCCCCGCCGCCGTCGGCGAGACCGAGGCGCTCGCCGAACTCCGCGCCAAGGCCGGGCGCAACACCGTCCGCCGCGCCATGATCGGCCTCGGCTACCACGGCACCCACACCCCCGCCGTGATCCAGCGGAACGTGCTCGAGAACCCGAGCTGGTACACGGCCTACACGCCGTACCAGCCGGAGATCTCGCAGGGCCGGCTCGAAGCGCTCATCAACTTCCAGACGATGGTCTCCGACCTGACGGGCATGGCCACCGCCGGCGCCTCGATGCTCGACGAGGGCACCGCCGTGGTCGAGGGCATGCTCCTCGCCCGCCGCGCCTCCAAGGTGAAGGGCGACGCGTTCCTGGTCGACGACGACCTGCTGCCGCAGACCCGCGCGCTGCTCGACCACCGCGCCGACGCCGTCGGCATCACGCTGCGGGCGTTCGACCCCGTCGCCGGGCCGACCGACGAACAGCTCGACGGCGCCTTCGGCGTGATCGTGCAGTACCCCGGTGCCTCCGGCCGGATCGTCGACCCGTCGTCGATCATCGAGCGCGTCCACGCCGGCGGCGGCATCGCCGTCGTCGCGGCCGACCTGCTCGCCATGACCCTGCTCGCCAGCCCCGGTGACCTGGGTGCCGACGTCGCCGTGGGCACGAGCCAGCGCTTCGGCGTCCCGCTCGGCTTCGGCGGCCCGCACGCCGGCTACCTCGCCGTGCGTGCCGGGCTCGAACGCCAGCTGCCCGGTCGCCTGGTCGGAGTGTCCTTCGATGCCGACGGTGCGATGGCCTACCGCCTCAGCCTGCAGACCCGCGAGCAGCACATCCGCCGCGAGAAGGCGACGAGCAACATCTGCACCGCGCAGGTCCTGCTCGCCGTGATGGCCTCGATGTACGCCGTCTACCACGGGCCCGAGGGGCTGCGGTTCATCGCGGACCGGGTCGCCCGGACGACGTCGGCGCTCGCCGCGGTCGCCCGCGACGCCGGCCTCGACGTCGTGCACGACGCGTACTTCGACACGCTCACCCTGCGGGCCACCGGTCGCGCCGGGGCGATCGTCGGCGCAGCGCAGGACGCCGACTTCCTGCTGCACCAGGTGGACGAGGACGTGTTCCAGCTCTCCGTCGACGAGACGACCACGCCCGACGACGTCACGCGACTGGCGGGCGTGTTCGGGGCGGTGGACGTGACCGTCCCCGCGACCGAGGTGGCCGTGCGGGACGCGGCCACGGGCCTCCCGGCCGGTCTGCTGCGCGAGAGCGAGTACCTGACGCACCCCGTCTTCAGCGCGCACCGCAGCGAGACCCGCATGATGCGGTACCTGAAGCACCTGGCCGACAAGGACTACGCGCTCGACCGGGGCATGATCCCGCTCGGCAGCTGCACGATGAAGCTCAACGCGGCGACCGAGATGGCCGCGGTGACGTGGCCGGAGTTCGCGAACATCCACCCGTTCGCGCCGCGCGGCGACGTCGAGGGCTACCTCGACATGATCGGTGACCTGGAGTCCTGGCTGGCCGAGGTCACCGGGTACGACACCGTGTCCCTGCAGCCGAACGCGGGCAGCCAGGGCGAGCTCGCCGGACTCCTCGCGATCCGCGGGTACCACCTGGCGAACGGCGACACCGCGCGCACCGTCTGCCTCATCCCGTCGAGCGCGCACGGCACGAACGCCGCGTCCGCGGTGCTCGCCGGCATGAAGGTCGTCGTGGTCGCCTGCGACGAGAACGGCAACGTCGACCTCGAGGACCTGCGGGCGAAGACGGAACAGCACGCCGACACCCTCGCGGCGCTGATGATCACGTACCCGTCGACCCACGGCGTGTACGAGCACGACATCCGCGAGATCTGCGACGCCGTGCACGACGCCGGCGGCCAGGTCTACGTCGACGGCGCGAATCTCAACGCACTGCTCGGCCACGCCCGCTTCGGCGACTTCGGCGGCGACGTCTCGCACCTCAACCTGCACAAGACCTTCTGCATCCCGCACGGCGGCGGCGGACCCGGTGTCGGTCCGGTCGCGGCGAAGGCACACCTGGCGCCGTACCTGCCGGGGCACCCGTTCGCGCAGCAGGCCGACCGACGGCCCGGTTCGACCGCGGCCGAGGCCGACGACCGCCTGGCGCACGCCGGCGGCCCGGTCAGCGCGGCGCCGTACGGCAGCCCGAGTATCCTGCCCATCACGTGGACCTACGTCCGGATGATGGGGCTCGAAGGCCTCACCCGTGCGACCGAGGCAGCCGTGCTCGGAGCGAACTACATCGCGGCCCGACTGCGCGACGCGTTCCCGGTGCTCTACACGGGCGAGGACGGCCTCGTGGCGCACGAGTGCATCCTCGACCTGCGGCCACTGCGCGACGCCACCGGCATCACCGTCGACGACGTCGCGAAGCGCCTGGTCGACTACGGCTTCCACGCCCCGACCATGTCGTTCCCGGTCGCCGGCACCCTGATGGTGGAGCCGACCGAGAGCGAGGACCTGGCCGAGCTCGACCGCTTCGTCGACGCGATGCTCGCCATCCGTGCCGAGGCCTCGGCGGTGGAGCGCGGAGAGTGGCCGGCGGACGACAACCCGCTCGTGCACGCCCCGCACACGGCCTCGTCGGTGATCTCGGGGGAGTGGGAGCACGCCTACACCCGCGAGCAGGCCGTCTACCCGCTGCCGGGCATCAGCGGCCGCAAGTACTGGCCGCCGGTGCGCCGGATCGACCAGGCGTACGGCGACCGCAACCTGGTGTGCGCGTGCCCGCCGGTGGAGGCGTTCGCCTAGCGACCCGCGTCCACCGGCGTGACGGGCAGGTGCTCCGCCCACCAGGCGAGGACGTGCTCGAACCGCTGCACGCGGTGCCACGGCGTGCCGGAGCGGGAGAGCTCGTGGCCCTCGCCGGGGAACACGAGGAACGACGCGTCGACTCCTGCGCGCCGGAGGGCCACGAACTGGCGCTGCCCCTGCTCGATCGGGCAGCGCCAGTCCGCTTCCGAGTGCGCGACCATGAACGGGATCGTGACCTGCGCGGCGTACGTCAGCGGGCTGCGGCGACGCTGCTCTTCCGGGTCGGCGCCGACGTACGCGTCGGCGAAGTACCAACCGATGTCGGAGCTGCCCGCGAACGAGTCCCACGCGTTCACGGCGCGCTCGCTCCACGCGGCGACGAACCGCTGGCCGTGGTGGGCGGCGACCCAGCTCGTCATGAACCCGCCGTAGGAGCCGCCCATGATGCCGACGCGTGCCGCGTCGAGGTCGGGGCGCTCGAGCGCTGCGTCGAGCAGGGCGAGCACGTCGTCGACGTCGACGGTGCCCATCGCCCCGATGACCGCGCGGCCGTGGTCGAGTCCGTAGCCACCGGATCCTCGCGGGTTGCCGATGACGACGGCGTACCCGGCACTGGCGTAGACCTGCGCCTCGTCGAAGAACGCCCAGGTGTCCTGGCCGAACGGTCCGCCGTGCACCACCCGGAGGACGGGGTGCGGCCCCTCGCCCTCGGGCAGGACGACCCAGCCGTGCACCGGGGTGCCGTCTGGAGCTGTGCCGTTGAGCTCCTCGATGCGGCGGACACCGGGGGCTGATGCCTCGGACCGGAGCGGGGCCGCGTAGTCGGTGAGCGCCGTCGGGACGGCATCGTCGGACGCGGTCAGGTCGACCACGTGCACCTCGCCGGGCGAGTCCGTCGTGGCAGCCGTGGCGACCAGGACGTCCCCGTCGACGTCGAAGCCCGAGACGACCAGGCGGCCGCCGAGGACGACCCCCAGCTGGTCCAGCCGGAGCGGAGCCGTCGTGCCGGCCGGGACACGACGGACGGTGACGGTGCCGCGGTCGAGCACCTGCACGAGGACGTCGTCGCGGTGGAACACCGGCATCCCTGCGACGTCGACCGTCTCGCGGGCGGTCAGTCGGACCGGTTCGGAGTCGTGCGCCGCGACCCACAGCCCTTCGGGTTCGCCGACCAGTCGCCCGTCGCGGTGCGACGCCCCGACGTAGTGGACGGTACGGTCCGGGGCGATCGCGATCGAGCTGACAGAGCCCTCGGTCCGGACCGCCAGCGCCATCGTGCCGTCGGACGCGTCGACGCGGTACAGGTCGTCGTCGTGGCTCTCACGCACACCGAGGTCTCGCGGGGCGACGACGAGGAGCGCGCCGCCGTCCGGGTACCAGGCCGGTGCGGAGACCGAGCAGGGCGCACTCGTGAGCGGGGAGTCCACCGGTGCCGCTGCCGGGTCGGTGACGTCGACGACCACGATCTGCTGCGGCTTGTCGAGCAGGTACCCCGTGCCGTCGACGTGGAAGTCGAGCCGGGACACGAGCCGCGGCGCCTCGGCGGCCGCTGCCGGGCGACGGTCGCCGCCGGGGACTGCGGAGCCGTAGCGTCCGGGTTCGGGGAAGCGTGCGGTCACGGCGACGCGTGTCGAGTCGGGGGACCAAACGGGGTCGCCGGCACCGAGGGGGAGCGCGGTGACGACGCGGGCCTCGCCGCCGTGCACCGGTGCGACGGCGAGCTGCGGGTGTGCGACGCCGTGGTCGTCCCGGACGGACCGGAGGAAGGCGAGCGAGCGACCGTCGGGGGACAGGGCCGGCGAGGAGTCGCGGTCACCGGACGTCCAGCGGACCACGCCCTCGGCGGTCACGCGCTCGATGGTGCTGCGGTACGCGTCCTGTTCGAGGTCCGGACGCGAGACGGCGACGAAGGCCGCTCCGCCGTCCCCGGGATCACCGCTGACGGTGGGGGAGGAGGGGACGTGGAGATGGGGGATGTCGTTCGCGAGCACGTGTTCACGGTACGGCTGGTGCGGCGCGGATGCCCGGGTCCTGAGGGGGACTCGGAACAGATCTTCCTTGCACAGAACTGTGTCGCAGTGCAACAAGTTTCATGCAGATGCAACAAAAGCGCGAGGGCGTTCAGCAAGCGCGCGAATCTTGCATCTTCTCGCAAGGATCGTGCAAGTTGGTTACCGGCTTGTAACCGTTCGCTCCAGGGTTTGGAGGCTGCTGTCCACCTTGCCTACAGTGCAGATGTCAAACGCGCCCGGGTGACACCGCTGTGCCCTTGCGCGTCCCATGCACCAGGAGGAACCTTGATCAAGAAGCGCGCCGGGCTCACAGCCCTCGCCGTGCTCGGGGCCACAGCACTCGCCCTGACCGCCTGCTCCAGCAACAGCAACAGTGGGGGTGGCTCGGGCTCGTCCAACGCCTCCGGCATCGTCACGACCAACGGCAGCGAGCCGCAGAACCCGCTGATCCCGTCGAACACCACCGAGACCGGTGGCGGCAAGATCATCGACTCGCTCTTCGAGGGCCTCGTGTCCTACGACGCCGACGGCAAGTCCGTCAACGAGGTCGCGAAGAGCATCGACACCGATGACTCGAAGACCTTCGACATCAAGCTGAACACGAACTACACGTTCACGAACGGCGAGAAGGTCACCGCGGAGTCCTTCACCAAGGCCTGGAACTGGGCCGCGCAGAAGTCGAACGCCCAGGGCGCCAGCTACTTCTTCGAGAACATCGAGGGCTACAACGCCGACAAGGACTCGGAGCTCACGGGCCTCAAGGTCGTCGACGACGACGAGTTCACCGTCACGCTGAAGTCGGCCCAGTCGGACTTCCCGCTGTCGCTCGGCTACTCGGCGTTCGTGCCGCTGCCGTCCTCGTTCTACGACGACACCAAGGCGTTCGGTGAGAACCCGATCGGCAACGGTCCGTACAAGCTCGACGGCAAGAAGGCCTGGACGCACAACCAGTCCATCAAGCTCGTCACCAACAAGGACTACGAGGGCAAGCGCAAGCCGAAGAACGGTGGTCTGACGATCACGTTCTACGCTTCGCAGGACACCGCGTACTCCGACGCGCAGGGCGGCAACCTCGACGTCCTCGACGCCGTGCCGGACAGCGCCTTCAAGACGTACAAGTCGGACTTCCCGGACTCGAACGTCAACCAGCCGGCCGCCATCTTCCAGGCGATCTACCTGCCGTTCTACCTCGACCACTGGAAGGGCGAGGAAGGGACGCTCCGTCGTGAGGCCGTCTCGAT
The DNA here is from genome assembly GCF_003751685.1 of Curtobacterium sp. PhB78. NCBI lineage: Bacteria > Bacillati > Actinomycetota > Actinomycetes > Micrococcales > Microbacteriaceae > Curtobacterium > Curtobacterium sp. PhB78. Next base: position 390,762 of record NZ_RKIA01000005.1, on the reverse strand, counting down.
GGCCATCAACCGCAAGCAGATCACCGACAAGATCTTCGACGGCACGCGCACCCCGGCGAAGGACTTCACGTCGCCGGTCATCGCGGGCTGGAACGACGACCTCGACGGCTCCGACGTCCTGGACTACAACGAGTCCGAGGCCAAGAAGCTGTGGGCTGAGGCCGACAAGATCTCGAAGTACGACGACACCCTCACCATCACGTACAACGCCGACGGTGGGCACGAGGCGTGGGTGACCGCGGTCACGAACTCGATCTCGAACACGCTCGGCATCAAGGCCGAGGGCAACGCGATCCCGACGTTCCAGGAGGCCCTTGACCTCCAGACGAACGACAAGCTCACGGGCGGCAGCCGCACCGGTTGGCAGGCCGACTACCCGTCGCTGTACAACTTCCTCGGCCCGACCATGGGTGAGGGCTCGTCGAACAACTACTCGCGGTACGACTCCAAGGAGTACAACGAGCTGCTCGCCGAGGGCCGTTCGGCCGCCACGGTCGAAGAGGGCAACAAGGCCTTCGACCAGGCCCAGGAGCTCCTGTTCAAGGACCTCCCGGAGATCCCGCTCTGGTACTCGAACGTCACCGGTGTCTGGAACGCAGACAACGTGTCCAACGTGAAGTTCGGTTGGAACTCGGTGCCGCTGTACTACGACATCGAGGTCAAGAACTGATCTAGGTCTCCCAGAGACCAAAGCGCGAGCAGGTATCCTGCCTCGCGACCACCGGACGGGGGTTCGGGGACCACAACGGTCCTCGAACCCCCGTACCTCGGCGGCAACACCTCCCCACCACATCGGGCGCCGCCGCCCGAACCGGACATCCGTGCCGACCCTCGGAACGTCCACCCCTCACCACAATGAACCTGATCGACATCGCTCCGGACCGGGCAGGGATCTGATGCTCTGGTACCTCGGCAAGCGCCTCCTGCAACTCATCCCCGTGTTCTTCGGGGCCACGTTCCTCATCTACTTCATGGTGTTCTCGCTGCCCGGCGACCCCATCGCAGCGCTGTTCGGCGACCGCCAGCCGTCGCCGCAGGTCATCGAGACCCTGCGCCAGCAGTACAACCTGGACAAGCCGTTCATCGTCCAGTACCTGCTCTGGATCGGCGGGGTGTTCCGCGGCGACCTCGGCGTGACCTACTCGGGTCTGCCGGTCAGCCAGCAGCTCGCCTCGGCGTTCCCGATCACCGCTCGCCTCGCGATCCTCGCGCTCGTGTTCGAGGCCGTCGCCGGCATCGTCGTCGGCGTCATCGCGGGTCTGCGTAAGGGCAAGCTCTTCGACGCCACCGCCCTGGTCGTGTCGCTCCTGCTCATCTCGGTGCCGACCTTCGTCGTCGGGTTCGTGCTGCAGTACGTGTTCGGCATCAAGCTCGGGTTGTTCCGGGTCACGGTGTCCGGGCAGGCGCCGTGGGACGAACTGATCCTGCCGGCGATCGTGCTGGCGTCCGTGTCGTTCGCCTACATCGTGCGGCTCACCCGCGCGAGCGTGGCGGAGAACACCACGGCGGACTTCGTGCGTACCGCGACCGCGAAGGGCCTGCCCCGTCGTCGAGTGGTGGGCGTGCACATCTTCCGGAACTCGCTCATCCCCGTGGTGACCTACCTGGGTGTCGACATCGGCAACCTGATGGTCGGTGCGATCGTCACCGAGGGCATCTTCAACATCAACGGTGTCGGCGGCACGGTGTTCCGCGCCGTCAAGCTCGGCGAGGGCCCGACGGTGGTCTCCTTCGTCGCCGTGATGGTCATCATCTTCATGCTCGCCAACCTCCTGGTGGACCTGCTCTACGCCGTCCTGGACCCGAGGATCCGCTATGCCAAGTAACGCCGCACCCCGCTCGGCGACGCACTTCGTCGCCCCGCTGGAGGAAACGCCCCTGCAGGCGATCGACCAGGTCAACGAGGACGAGAAGACCCGTTCCCTGTGGACCGACGCCTGGGAGTCCATGCGGACCCGCCCGACGTTCTGGATCTCCTCGATCCTGATCCTGCTGATCATCGTCGTCGCGGTCTTCCCCGGGCTCTTCGCCCACGTCGACCCGCGTGCGTCGAACCTCGACAACAGTGACGGCGGACCCGAGGCCGGGCACATCCTCGGCTTCACGCGTCAGGGTTCCGACGTCTACGCCCGCGTGATCTGGGGCGCCCAGAACTCGCTCATCGTCGGCATCGTCGCGACGGTCCTGGTGTCCATCGTCGGCATCGTGATCGGTGCGCTGGCCGGGTTCTACGGCGGCTGGCTCGACACGATCGTGTCCCGCATCGGTGACATCTTCTTCTCGATCCCCACCGTCCTCGGTGCGATCGTGATCATGTCCGTCATCCCCGCGCGGAACGCGATCACCGTCGCGCTCGTGCTCTCGGCCTTCGCGTGGCCGCAGATCGCCCGCATCATGCGCGGTGCCGTCCTGAGCGCCAAGCAGGCCGACTACGTCATGGCGTCGGCGGCCCTCGGCGCCAGCCGGTTCCGGACGCTCGTGCGCCACGTCATCCCGAACTCGTTGGCTCCGGTCATCGTGGTCGCGACCGTGTCGCTCGGCACGTTCATCGTGGCCGAGGCGACCCTGTCGTTCCTCGGCATCGGACTGCCGCCGTCGGCCCTCAGCTGGGGTCTCGACATCGGCACGGCGCAGACGTCGATCCGCACCAACCCGTCGACGATCTTCTGGCCGTCGGCCGCGCTGTCCATCACCGTGCTCGCGTTCCTGCTCCTCGGTGACGTGGTGCGCGACGCGCTCGACCCGAAGGCGAGGGCCCGCCGATGAGCGAGACGCTGACCAACCCCACCGGCCGACGCACCAACGCCGACGGCGCCCCGCTGCTCGAGATCCGCAACCTGCAGGTCGGCTTCAAGACGCAGTCCGGTCTCGTGCAGGCCGTGCGCAGTGTCGACCTCACCCTCGAGCAGGGCGAGCGTCTGGCCATCGTCGGCGAGTCCGGTTCCGGCAAGTCGACGAGCGCCCAGGCGATCATCAAGCTGCTGCCCGGCACCGGTCAGGTCACCGGCGGGTCGATCAAGTTCAACGGGCGCGAGCTCGTCGGGCTGAGCGACAAGGAGATGTCCGAGATCCGCGGGAAGGAGATCGGCTACGTCCCACAGGACCCGATGTCGAACCTCAACCCGCTGTGGTCGATCGGTTTCCAGGTCGAGGAGGCGATCCGTGCGAACGGCATGGCCACCGGCAAGAAGGCGGTCCGCGACCGTGCGATCGAGGTCCTGAAGGAAGCGGGCCTCGGCGACGCCTCGACCCGCCTCAAGCAGTACCCGCACGAGTTCTCCGGCGGTATGCGACAGCGCGTGCTCATCGGCATCGGTCTGTCGAGCCGCCCGCAGCTGCTCATCGCCGACGAGCCGACGAGCGCGCTCGACGTCACGGTCCAGCGCGTCATCCTCGACCACCTCGAGAGCCTGACCCGCGACTTCGGCACCTCGGTGCTGTTCATCACGCACGACCTCGGCCTCGCCGCCGAGCGGGCCGAGAAGCTCGTCGTGATGTACAAGGGCCAGGTCGTCGAGGCCGGTCCCTCGAAGGAGATCCTGGCGAACCCGCAGCACCCGTACACGCAGCGCCTGGTCGCCGCGGCGCCCTCGCTCGCGAGCCGCCGCATCCAGTCGAAGGTGCAGCACGAGCGCATCGAGATCGCCGACGCCGGCAACGACGACGCCGAGCTCATCGCCCGGGCGCAGGAGCGGGAGCACCGTCCCGCCGAGGACCTCATCGTGGTGAAGAACCTCGAGAAGATCTACAAGCTGCGTGGCAAGAGCCTCGCCACCCGCGAGCTCAAGGCCGTCGACGACGTGTCGTTCGCGATCCCGAAGGGCACCACCACGGCGCTCGTCGGCGAGTCCGGTTCGGGCAAGTCGACCGTCGCCAAGCTGGTGCTGCAGCTCGAGAGCATCTCGAGCGGCACCGTGCAGTTCGACGGCATCGACATCGGCGCGCTGAAGGGCAAGGACCTCTTCGACTTCCGCCGCCGTGTGCAGCCGGTGTTCCAGGACCCGTACGGCTCGCTGGACCCGATGTACAACGTCGGGAACACGATCGCCGAGCCGCTCGCCACGCACAAGGTGGGCGACAAGGCATCGCGCCGGGCCCGCGTGCTCGAGCTGCTCGACCAGGTCGCGCTGCCGAAGTCGATGGTCAACCGCTACCCGAACGAGCTCTCGGGCGGGCAGCGGCAGCGCATCGCCGTCGCTCGCGCGCTCGCGCTCAAGCCGGAGGTCATCGTCCTCGACGAGGCCGTCTCCGCGCTCGACGTGCTCGTGCAGGGGCAGATCCTCGACCTGCTGACGGAGCTGCAGACCGAACTCGGCCTGACCTACCTGTTCATCACGCACGATCTGGCGGTCGTCCGCCTGGTCGCGGACAACGTGTGCGTCATGCGCCAGGGCAAGATCGTCGAGAAGGCGACGACCGACGAGGTCTTCGCCGCCCCGAAGGAGCAGTACACGAAGGACCTCCTGGCTGCCATCCCCGGCGCCGGGTTCGAGTTCGGACGCTGATCCTGCTGGACACGAACGAGGCCGGACGTCCCGTCGTCCTCCGCGCTGGTCGCAGAGGCGCCGTGGCGGCCGGCCTCGTCGCCGTCCTGGGCCTCTTCCTGCTGGTCGACGCGGCGGTGCGCGGCAGCTGGATCGTGGTGCTCGACGCCGTCGGACCGATCGCCGTGCTGGTCTGGGTCCTGTGGGTGCTCACGTACCGCCCGTGCATCCGCATCGACGACACGGCCGTCACCGTCGTCAACCCGCTCCGCCGCACCGTGGTGCCGTGGCACGCGGTCGCCGACGTCAAGCTCCGCTGGCAGATCGTCATCGAGACGGTCGCAGGCCGTCGCGTGCAGTGCTGGGGCGGCCCATCGCTGCCCCGGCCGAAGCCGGCCCGGCGCGGCGAGCGTGCCGTGCTGCGCCAGCCGGACGAGATGACCGTGCTGCTCGACCGGTGGGCTGAGCAGCGTGCCGTCGCCGGTGACGGCGACGCCGTGCGCGGCTGGGACCGCCCCGCCGTCATCGTCGGTGCGGTCGCGCTGGCGCTCCTCGTGGTCTCGCTGCTGAGCCTGTCGCTGGGCGGCTGACGCGGCTCGCGATCGCGACCACGAGACGGACGGGAGGCCCGGCGCACGACGTGCGCCGGGCCTCCCGTCCGTCCTCTGGTCACGTCCACTGCCGCGCTTGGTGAGCAGAAATGGTCGGGTCCGCCAACGGGACCCGACCATTCCTGCTCACGATGTGGAACGGTGAACGTGACCCGCGTCGTCAGACGACCGCGCCGACCCGCTCGGTGAGCAGGTGCTCCTGGTCGGTCTGGATGCACGCGACGCCGCGGCCGTGCACGTCCTGCAGGCGCGGGTCGACGGTGCGGCACTGTTCCTGCCGGCCCTCGTCGAGGAGCTGGTAGAGCGGGCAGCGGGTGCGGAACCGGCAGCCGTCGATGCGCTCGGTGGGGGAGGGCAGGTCGCCGTCGAGCAGGATCCGCCCGCGGGCGGCCTCGGCGGACGGGTCCGGCACCGGCACGGCCGACAGCAGGGCCCGCGTGTACGGGTGCTGCGGGTCGGAGAACACCTTGTCGCCGTCGCCGTACTCGACGATGCGGCCGAGGTACATGACCGCGACGTCGTCGGCGATGTGCCGGACGACGGACAGGTCGTGGGCGACGAACAGGTACGACAGGCCGAGGCGGTGCTTCAGGTCCTCGAGCAGGTTGATCACGCCGGCCTGCACCGAGACGTCGAGCGCCGAGACGGGCTCGTCGAGCACGAGGATCTTCGGTTCGACGATGAGCGCGCGGGCGATGCCGATGCGCTGCCGCTGGCCACCGGAGAACTCGTGCGGGTACCGGTCGATGTAGCTCGGCTCGAGCCCGACGAGCTCGAGGACCTCGCGGACCCGGCGGCGGATCTCGTCCTTCGCGACCCCGTGCACCGTCAGCGGCTCACCGATCACCGAACCGATGTCGAGCCGGGGGTCGATCGACGCCATCGGGTCCTGGAACACGACCTGGATGTCGCGGCGGATCGCCAGGCGGTCCTTCTTCGACAGCGACGCGGTGTCGACGCCGTTCACCCGGATGGTGCCCTGCTGGGCGCCGGCGAGCTCGAGGATCTCCATGATCGTGGTGGTCTTGCCGCAGCCGGACTCACCGACCAGGCCGAGCACCTGCCCGCGCTTGAGCGTCAGGGAGATGCCGTCGACCGCGTGCACCTCGCCGATCTGCCGGCGGAAGAGCGCGCCCTTGGTGAGCGGGAACGTCTTGACGACGTCGGTGAGCTCGAGGACGACGTCGTCGCCGTGGTCGACCGCCGCTTCGGGGATGTCCTCGGGGCGGGGGAAGATCTCCGACCGCTCGAGGGTGCCCGCCGCGATCTCGTCGCGACGGATGCACGCTGCGGTGTGGTCGTCGAGCAGCGTGCCGTTGCCGATCGTCGGGACGGTCCCGGTCAGGACCGGGTTGTCGCCGCTCTGCGGGACGGTCGGCTCGACCAGCGCGGGCTCACCGTCGCGGCAGGCGTCGATGACCGCGGGGCAGCGATCGGCGAACGGGCAGCCGGTCGGCTTCTGCGTGAGCAGGGGCGGGCGGCCTTCGAGCGGCACGAGCCGTTCGGTGCGGGCAGCGGTCATGTTCGGCATCGAGCGGAGGAGCCCGATCGTGTACGGCATGACGGGCTCGCGGAAGAGCGGCTCGACCGGAGCCGTCTCGACGATGCGGCCCGCGTACATGACGGCGACGCGGTCCGCGTTGCCGGCCACGACTCCGAGGTCGTGCGTGATGAGGACCACGGCGGCGCCGGTCATGTCCTTCGCCGTCTGCAGCACGTCGAGGATCTGCGCCTGGATCGTCACGTCGAGCGCGGTGGTCGGCTCGTCGGCGATGATCAGCTTCGGGTCGTTCGCGATGGCGATGGCGATCATCGCGCGCTGCCGCATGCCGCCGGAGAACTCGTGCGGGAACGCGTCGAGGCGCCGAGCGGGGTTCGGGATGCCGACGACGCGCAGGAGTTCCTCGGCGCGGGTGCGGGCGGCGTGCTGGGTGAGGGAGCGGTCGTGCAGTCGCAGCCCCTCGATGATCTGCTGGCCGATCGTGTACACGGGTGTCAGGGCGGACAGCGGGTCCTGGAACACCATCGCGATGTCGCCGCCGCGCAGGCGGGACATCTCGCGGTCGTTCTTGCCCAAGAGCTCTTGGCCGTCGAAGCGGATGCTGCCCTCGACGTGGGCGGACGACGGGAGCAGACCCATCACGGCCATCGAGGACACCGACTTGCCGGAGCCGGACTCGCCGACGATCCCGAGGAACTCGCCGGGGGCCACCGTGTAGTCGACCCCGCGGACGGCGTAGACGGGCTTGGTCTTCGGGTTGAACGTGACCGACAGGTCGGACACGGTCAGCAACGGCTCAGTCACGGTTGGCTCCGGAGGTGGGGTCGATGGCGTCGCGCAGGGCGTCGCCGAGCAGGCTGGTCGAGAGCACGGTCGCGACGAGGGTCGCGGCGGGCAGGACGAACAGCCACGGGCGGGTGACGGCGGACTGGCTGCCGGCGGCGAGCAGGGTGCCGAGCGAGACGTCGGGGATCTGGATGCCGAAACCGAAGAAGCTCAGCGAGCTCTCCGCCAGGATCGCGGCCCCGACGCCGAGCGTCGCGTCGATGATGAGCAGGGACGCCACGTTCGGCAGGATGTGCCGTCGGATGATCGTGAACGAGGGGACGCCCATGAAGCGGGCGGCCTTGACGTAGTCGCGTTCGCGCAGGGACATCGTCTGGCCGCGGATGACGCGGGCCATCACCATCCAGCTGAACACCGCGAGGCCGACGATGAGCGCCACCCACGTCAGGTTCTTGAACACCGGGCTGAGGAGCACGAGCGCGTAGAACGAGGGGATCACGAGCAGCAGGTCGATGACCCACACGAGCACGCGGTCCACGGTGCCGCCGAAGTAGCCGGCGATCGCACCGACGATGCCGGCGATCAGCGTGGCGGCCGGACCAGCGATGAGGCCGATGAGCAGCGACTTCTGCAGGCCGACGAGCGTCTGCGCGTAGATGTCCTGGCCGATGTCGTTCGTGCCGAACCAGTGCGCGGCGCTCGGCGGCATGCCGAACGCCAGGCCGTCGGAGTCAACAGCGTTCCAGTGGTACAGGTGCGGGCCGACGAAGGCCCACAGCAGGATGAGCAGCAGGGCGCCGCCACCGATGCGGGCACGCCAGGTGCCGAACACCTTGCGCCAGAGCGGCGTGCGGCCGCCCTTGACCTCGATGACGTGCGCCGGGGTGCCGGCGTTGCCGTCACCGGGGTCACCGGCAGTGGTCGTGGTCGTGGGGTCGAGAACAGACACGGGTCACACCCTCACTCGCGGGTCGAGCGCGGCGTAGAGCAGGTCCGCGAGGGTTCCTGCGATGAGCACGAGGATCGCCGTGAAGAGGATCGTGCCCGAGGCCGCGTTGATGTCGTTGTTGGTGATGCCCTGGACGAAGTACTCGCCCATTCCGTGCCAGCTGAAGACCAGCTCGGTGATGCTCGCGCCGGTCAGGATCAGCCCGAACGAGTACGCGAAGAACGTCGACATCGGGATGAGGGCGACGCGGACGCCGTGGCGCATGATGGCCGATCCGCGCGTCCGGCCCTTCGACCGCGCGGTGCGGATGAAGTCGTTCGACAACACGTCGAGCATCGCGGAGCGCTGGTACCGCGAGTAGGTGGCGACGGCGCCGACCGTCAGCGAGATCGTGGGTAACAACAGGTGGATCAGTCGGTCGCCGAGCACGGGGAAGAACCCGTTCACCCCCGGCGTGTACTCACCCGTGAACCGGATCACCTGGGTGCCGAGCCCCTGGTTCATCGCCGTCGCGAGGATCATCAGGACGACCGCGATGACGAAGGTCGGGGTGGCGAGCACCGCGAACGACAGGTACGTCGAGACCTGGTCCGACGTGCGGTACTGGCGGACGGCGTTCCACACGCCGAGCAGCACCCCGAGGATCGCGCCGAGCAGGGTGCCGATGACCAGCAAGCGCAGACTCGTGCCGGAGCGGGCGACGATGTCGGCCGTCACCTCGGTGCCGCGCGTGCTCATGCCGAGCGATCCGTGCGTGATCAGGTTCGACCACCAGGTCCACGTCCGGACGATGAGCGGGGTGCCCGGATCGGCGCCGAGCTTCCGCAGGGACTCGTCGATCGTGCCCTGCGGCACGGCCGGGTTGCGGCCCAGGAACCGGGCAGCCGGGTTCAGGGTGCTGCTGGCGAGGATGTAACCGAGGGTCGTCGCGACGATCGTCAGGACGATGTAGTTGACGATCCGCTTTGCGATGAAGGCAAGCATGTACTGGGACCTCGTGGGGTGCGGCCGTCCGTCCGGACGGCGTTGTCGGTGGCGACAGGTTAGCCGTTCGCGACGGAGGGGTGGGACTTCTGTTGTGACGCTATGCAACATTCGTTACGAGCATGTTTCGATTCCGCGCATCACCCCTTGTGGAGCCTTCGGATGTGACTAGGGTTCTCAACCAACAGGCGTGGCGGCGGGGGTCGTCGCGTTCCAGCGCGAACTGCGCGAACCACAACGAAAGGGAATCCTCGCCATGCGAAAGAGGATCAAGGGCATCGCCGTGCTGGCCACCGCTGCGGCTGCGGCCGTCGTGCTGGCCGGCTGCTCCGGCGGTGGACAGGCGGGCAACAGCAGCTCCGCAGTCGCCGAGTCGACGCTGAAGTCGACCGGCTGGACCGTCGCGGACCGCGCGGACGTCAAGGACGGCGGGTCGATCACCCTGCCGATCGACACCGCACCGGCCAACTGGCAGCTCGCCAACCTGGACTCCGGGACGGTGGACGACACCACGATCTCGCAGACCTACCTGCCGGGCTTCATCCAGTTCAAGGAGAACGGCGAGTGGGAGGCGAACAAGGACTACGCGACCTCGGTCGAGTTGACCAAGGACTCGCCCCAGACCGTCGAGATCAAGATCAACCCGAAGGCCGTGTGGTCCGACGGCACCCCGATCAGCGCGAAGGACGTCATCGCCAACTGGAAGGCGCTGAACGGCACGAACAAGGCATTCGCGCCCCTCGCAACCAACGTGTGGGAGGACGTCGACTCGGTCAAGCAGGGCTCGGACGAGCGCGACGTCATCATGACGTTCTCGAAGACGAACGCCGACTGGGCGAGCGTCCTCGGCGCCATCTACCCGTACTGGGCCGTCGACACCCCCGACCACTTCAACAAGGCCTGGGCCAAGGGCCCGTACGCCGCCGACGGCAAGACCTACGTCTCCGGTGGCCCGTACATCCTGAAGTCCTTCGACGCCAACGGCGGCGTCGTGACCTTCGAGAAGAACCCGAAGTGGTGGGGCGACGAGGGCAAGCTCGACACCATCGTCTTCAAGACGGTCTCGCGCGACGGTGTCGCCCAGGCGTACGGCAACAAGGAACTCGACGCGTTCAACCTGAACGGCAGCGCCGACAACCTCAAGACGGCGAACTCGCGCTCCGACTCGAAGATCGAGCGCTCGCTCGGCACCACGCAGCGGCAGATCACGCTGAACGGCACCTCGGACGTCTTCAAGGACCAGGACGTGCGCCAGGCGTTCGCGCAGGCCATCAACCGCAAGGTCCTCGCCCAGGCGATCCTGTCGCCGGTGAAGAGCCCCGGTGACGTGCTCAACAACCTGACGTACCTGCCCGGTCAGGAGGGCTACCAGGACGACGTGTCGTCGGTCTACGGCTACAGCACCGACAAGGCGAAGTCGAAGCTCGAGGACGCCGGCTGGAAGGTCGGCTCGGACGGCTACGCGACCAAGGGCGGCAAGGAGCTCGACGTCCGCTTCGTGATCCCGTCGGACAACCCGAACTCGGCGAACGTCGCGCAGCTCGTGCAGCAGCAGACGAAGCTCGCCGGTTTCAAGGTCACGATCGACACCGTCCCCTCGGACGACTTCTTCACGAAGTACATCACCACGACGACGCGTGACTTCGACGCCACGTACTTCGCGTGGCAGGGCACGCCGTTCCCGATCTCGTCGCTCAAGTCGATCTACTACCCCGCCGACGCCGGTCAGAACTACACCGGTGTGACGGACGACTCGCTCGGCGCGGCATGGGACAAGGCGAACGGCGAGCTCGACCCGGATGCCCGCATCAAGGACGCGCAGGCGATCGACAAGAAGATCGTCGCCGTCGCCGGCACGATCCCACTGTTCGCCGAGCCGTACGCCTGGGGTGTCCGCAAGGACCTCGTGAACTACGGGCCCGCGCAGTTCCAGCAGTCCTCGGTCAAGTGGCAGGACGTGGGCTACACCAAGTAGTCCCGCGGTCGCACGACCCGCAACGACACCCTCGACGTCGCACGACGTCGGGGGTGTCGTTCTGCGTCGACGGGAGGGGACTCCGGGCGCTACAGCCGGGCCGCCGCGAGCGACGCCGCGATCCCGAGCACGACGAACGCCAGGACCGTCCAGCCGTGCACCCGGTGGGTGATCGGCGCCGCCGTCACGGTCGCGGGCGGCGGGCCGTCCTGCGGAGCCGGGGCGGGTACGAGGGCCAGCATCCGCGCGGCCGCAGCGTCGACGTCGAGGTGATCCGGGCCTCCCGGTCGGCCCTGGACCTGCGCGGTGAGCCGCGCGGTCGGGCGCGTCGCGGTCCAGACGCGGCGGACGCCCTCGCTCGTGACGACCTCGATGCCGTACTTGGTGCGCACCTCGGTGACGCGCGACCACGTGTAGGTGCTGGTGCGGCGGACATCCACGATCCGCAGGTGCTCGGGCGTCAGCTCGATGCGCGGACGCCAGAGGGCGGCCCACGCCACGAACGCGATGCAGATGCTCGGGACCGGGACGAGCCACGGGTTGCTGCCACCGAGCAGTGCCAGGGGGACGAGCGCCACCGCGACGACCCAGAGGACGATGGCGAGACGGCGAAGACCCGGGGCGACGATGGTGGTGTGCACCGGACGAGGTTACGAGATGCCTCCCCGGAGACGCCCGGGGAGCGGGTGTGACACACCAGCGCGTATCTCCGGACGACCCGATTCCCCGGGGAGGCAGATCCTGCGTGGACCTCTCGTGCCGACAATGGTCGTCGCCCCCAGTTCGGGTGTCAATACCCCATGGAGACGGATTCCGGGATTCCCCACGCCGGGAACGGCCGAAGCCGCGGGGTCCGGTTACGAGACCAGCAGTTCGATCTGTTCACGGATGGTCTCGGCCTTCGGGAACCGCAGACCGACCAGCCCGACGTGCCGCCACCGCACGACCCCGTCGGGACCGATCACGAACACCGACCGACGGAGTCCGATCCCCGGCGCACGCACGCCGTAGTCGCGGATCACCGATCCGGCCGTGTCGCTCAGCAGGGGGAACGTGAGCGAGGAGCCGCGTGCGAACGTCTCGTGCGAGTCGAGGGCCTGCGGGCTGATGCCCCACACCACGGCACCCAGGTCGTCGAACTCGTCGAGTTCCGCCTGGTAGCTGCACAGCTGCGCGGTGCACACGGCCGTCGCGTCGCCGGGGTAGAAGGCGAGCACCACCGTCCGGCCGATCTCCGACGACAGGTCGTACTCGTCGTCGGTGCGGACCCCGTCGCGGACGATCATGCCCGGCAGGGTGAACGTCGGCGCGGACTCGCCGACCTCGGGGATGCTCATGTGCTCACGCTACGAGAACAACCGGGGGAACGCGCTCGCGACCCAGGGGTACCCGACGAACACCGCGGCGTCGAGCAGGCAGTGCGTGATGATCAGGGGCATCAGGCGGCCCCACTTCGTGTAGATCCAGCCGAACACGATGCCCATCACGGCGTTGCCGACGAACGCGCCGAAGCCCTGGTACAGGTGGTAGCTCCCGCGCAGCAGTGCCGTCGACAGGATCACCTGCCACCGCCCCCAGCCCAGGTCGCCGAGCCGGGCGTAGAGGTACCCGATCACGATGACCTCTTCCTGCAGGCCGGAGCGGATCGCGGACAGCAGGAGGACCGGCACCGTCCACCAGTACGAGTTCAGGGCAGCGGGGTCCACGTTCACCGTGATGCCGAGCGCACGCCCGGCGAAGTACAGGGCGAGCCCCGGGATCCCGATGCACAGCGCGATGAGCGCCGGACCGCCCAGGTCGGGCTTCACCCGGAACCGGTCGATGCCGAGCCGGGACAGGTGCGGGCGGGACGTGCTCCACAGCAGGAAACAGACGAGCGCGACCGGTGCCAGGTCCACTGCGATGCCGAGCAGCTGCCGGGCCAGGTCGACGTACTGCACCGTCGTCGACGACGTGTTGAGTGCCGTGGACTGCTCGCCGAGCGGGGTCGTCTGCGACAGGTCGTCGATGATCTGGAGGATCGAGTACAGCGCGCTGGCACCCAGTGAGAGCAGCAGCACGATGGTGATCTCGACCCACGTTCGCCGTCGGCTCATCTGCTGTACTCCTGACGGTTGCGAACTACCGGTAGACTGGCGTGTCGGGCGTTCTGCCCGCGGGTGCGGTGCCGACAAATCACTGGCCCGACACTCTCCCAGAAATTGAAGGATGTCCTGTATGGCGCTCGCCACCCGGTCCGACCTGCGCAACGTCGCCATCGTGGCACACGTCGACCACGGCAAGACCACCCTCGTCGACGCGATGCTCACGCAGACCAACTCGTTCGACGCCCACTTCGAGGGCGAAGACCGCATGATGGACTCGAACGACCTCGAGCGCGAGAAGGGCATCACGATCCTCGCGAAGAACACGTCGGTGCTCTACAACGGCAAGCACGCGACCGAGTTCGGCGCGGACGGCCCCATCACCATCAACGTGATCGACACCCCGGGTCACGCCGACTTCGGTGGTGAGGTCGAGCGAGGCCTCTCCATGGTCGACGGTGTCGTCCTGCTCGTCGACGCGTCCGAGGGCCCGCTGCCCCAGACCCGCTTCGTGCTCCGCAAGGCGCTCGCCGCGAAGCTCCCGGTGATCCTGCTCGTCAACAAGACGGACCGCCCCGACTCCCGCATCGACGAGGTCGTCTCCGAGTCGCAGGACCTGCTCCTCGGCCTGGCGTCCGACCTGTCGGACGAGGTCGACGACCTCGACCTCGACGCGATCCTCGACGTCCCCGTGGTCTACGCCTCGGGTCGTGCCGGTGCCGCGTCGCGCAACAAGCCGGCTGACGGCTCGCTGCCCGACAACGACGACCTCGAGCCGCTGTTCGAAGCGATCCTGCAGCACGTCCCCGCGCCGAAGTACGACGACCAGCACCCGCTGCAGGCCCACGTCACCAACCTCGACGCGTCGCCGTTCCTCGGTCGTCTCGCGCTGCTGCGCATCTTCCACGGCACGATGAAGAAGGGCCAGACGGTCGCGTGGGTCAAGCACGACGGCACCGTCGTGAACGCCCGCATCACCGAGCTCCTCATCACCAAGGCCCTCGAGCGCTACCCGGCCGAGTCGGCTGGCCCCGGTGACATCGTCGCCGTCGCCGGCTTCGACACGATCACCATCGGTGAGACGCTGACCGACCCCGAGGACGTCCGCCCGCTGCCGACCATCACGGTCGACGACCCGGCGATCTCGATGACGATCGGCACGAACACCAGCCCGCTCGTCGGCAAGGTCAAGGGTCACAAGCTGACCGCCCGCATGGTCAAGGAACGCCTCGACCGCGAGCTCATCGGCAACGTCTCGCTCAAGGTCCTCGACATCGGTCGTCCCGATGCGTGGGAGGTCCAGGGCCGTGGTGAGCTCGCGCTCGCCATCCTGGTCGAGCAGATGCGTCGTGAGGGCTTCGAGCTCACCGTCGGCAAGCCGCAGGTCGTCACGAAGCGTGACGAGAACGGCAAGCTGCAGGAGCCGTACGAGCACATGACGATCGACACGCCGGAGGAGTACCTCGGCGCGATCACGCAGCTCATGGCCGCTCGCAAGGGCCGCATGGAGAACATGACGAACCACGGCACCGGCTGGGTGCGCATGGAGTTCATCGTCCCGTCGCGCGGCCTGATCGGCTTCCGCACGTCGTTCCTGACCGAGACCCGCGGCACCGGCATCGCCAACGCGATCTCGCACGGCTACGACGAGTGGGCCGGCCCGATCCAGACCCGTATCAACGGCTCGATCGTGTCCGACCGCTCGGGTGTCGTCACGCCGTTCGCCATCACGAACCTGCAGGAGCGGATGACGTTCTTCGTCAACCCCACCGAAGAGGTCTACGAGGGCATGGTCATCGGCGAGAACTCGCGCGCCGACGACATGGACGTCAACATCACGAAGGAGAAGAAGCTCACGAACATGCGTTCGGCGAACGCCGACTCCTTCGAGTCGATGACGCCGTCGCGCCAGCTCTCCCTCGAGGAGTGCCTGGAGTTCGCGCGCGAGGACGAGTGCGTCGAGGTCACCCCGGCCGTCGTCCGCATCCGCAAGGTCGAGCTCGACGCGCAGGCCCGCCAGCGCTCGTACGCCCGCCTGAAGCGTCAGGACGCGTAAGCACCAAGCGACGCGTCGCGTCAGCAAGAGCACGACCTGAGGAGGTCGGGGGTTACGGTGGATGCCGTGACCCTCGACCTCCTCTCGCTGTACCAGGACCTGCACGCCCACCCCGAGCTCGGTTTCCAGGAGCACCGCACTGCGGGCATCGTGGCCGACCGGCTCGCCGAACTCGGTGGCATCGAGGTGACCACCGGCGTCGGTGGCACCGGTGTCGTCGGCGTCCTGTCGAACGGCGCGGGCCCGGTCGTGTGGCTCCGCGCCGACATGGACGGCCTGCCGGTCCAGGAGCGGACGGGTCTGTCCTACGCCAGCCAGCACCGCGGCACCGACGAGGACGGCAACGACGTCCCGACGATGCACGCCTGTGGCCACGACATCCACGTCACCTGGCTGCTCGGCACGCTCGAGCGCCTCGTCGCCACCCGGGGCCAGTGGAGCGGCACGGTCGTCGGCGTCTTCCAGCCGGCGGAGGAGGTCATCTCCGGCGCCCGCGCCATGGTCGAGGACGGCCTGGTCGACCGGTTCCCGAAGCCCGACGTCGTGCTCGGCCAGCACTCGGCTCCGGCCCCGGTCGGCATCGTCGCGATCGGCTCCGGCCCGGTGATGGCGTCGAGCGACCGGCTCACCGTGACCTTCAACGGTCGCGGGGCGCACGGGTCCGCGCCGCAGGCATCCCTCGACCCGGTCGTCACCGCCGCGTCCGCCGTCGTCCGGCTGCAGACCGTCGTCTCGCGCGAGGTCTCGCCGAGCGACGCCGGCGTCGTCACCGTCGGCAGCTTCCACGCCGGCACCCGCGCGAACATCATCCCCGACCAGGCCGTCATCGAGATCTCGACGCGTGCCCGCAACGAGGAGACCCGGGCGCGGATCATCGCGTCGATCGAGCGGATCGTCCGTGCCGAGAGCGACGCCGGCGGGCTGCCGGAGCCGACGATCGTGCGGTCGCCCGGTGCCGAGGTGACCGTGAACGACGCGGAGTCCGCTGCCCGGGTGCTCGCGGCCGTCAGCGCCGCCGTACCGGGTGCGCGCGAGCTGGAGATCGGGCTGGCGATGGCGTCGGAGGACGTCGGGCAGCTCGCGACGGCGGCGGGCGTCCCGCTCGTGTACTGGTTCACGGGGATCACCGACCCGGAGCTGTTCCGCCGCGGCGACGACATCCCGAGCAACCACTCGCCGTTCTACGCGCCGCAGGCCGAGACCGCGATCCCGGTGGGCGTCGACGCCTTGGTCGCCGCGACGCGCGCCTACGTCGCCTGACGGGCGGACGGGAGGCGCGGGGCGGCCCCGCCGCGCGGGTGACCGCCCCGGGGACAGGACGTTCACAGCCAACTCGCGCCGTGCCTCCCGGCTCACCCGTTACCGTCGGCGCATGCGTTCCCTCCGTACCCCGCTGATCGCCGCCGTCGCTGCCGGCATCGCCCTGGCCGGACTCACCGGCTGCTCGTCCGACTCCGTGAAGCAGGCGACGGACCTCGGGTCCTCAGTGGCCTCGACGGTCGCGGACGGCGTCGCGGGCATCGACGGCAAGGCGATCCAGGACGGCATGTCCTCGGTCGCGGGCGGCATCGACGGTGCACTCGACACGGCGCTCAAGGGTGCGAACGTCACCTCTGACGGCAAGGTGCCCGACGGGTTCCCGTCGTCCGATGTGCCGCTCGTCGACGGCACGGTGCTCGGCGGGGGAGCGGGACCGAACGGCTCCGGGTGGGTCGTGCAGGTGCGTGCCGGCTCGGTCGACGACTTCGCCTCCGCCGCGCAGCAGCTCGCCGACGCCGGCTACACCGAGTCGGCGAAGCGCGCCGACTCGTCGAGTGCGTTCGGGATGTTCCGCAGCGACGGGTACCGCGTCGTGCTCACGTTCTCGGACGGCGACGACGGCGTCACCGCGACCTACATCGTCACGGCCCGCTAGTCCCGTACCCTTGGGGGCGATGTCGAAGGCCTCCGTCACGCGCCCCGAGCGCGTCCTGTTCGTGCACGCCCACCCCGACGACGAGACCCTGTCGTCCGGCGGGACGATCGCGACCCTGCTCGAGCTCGGCGCCGAGGTCACCGTGTTGACGGCTACCCGCGGTGAGCGCGGCGAGATGCTCACCGAGCGGCTCGCACCCCTGGCCGGCGACGCGCAGCGCGTCGCCGCGCACCGCGAGACCGAGATCGACGCGGCGCTCGCGGCCCTCGGCGGCCCGGCGCACCTGTGGCTCGGCGGTCGCGGTGCGCGGCCCACCGACCTGCCGGAACGACGGTACGTCGACTCCGGCATGCAGTGGGGGCCCGACGGCCGGGCGACCGCCGCCGACGACGCCCCCGTCGACTCGCTGACCGCCGCCGACCTGGGCGAGGTCGTCGACGACGTCCGTGCCGCGATCCGCTCCACCGGGGCGGACGCGGTCGTGAGCTACGCCGACGACGGCGGGTACGGCCACCCCGACCACGTGCGTGTGCACCACGCTGCTCGGTACGCGGCCCGGGCCGAAGAGGTCGCGTTCTCGATGATCGTCGCCCCGGAGACCGGGGAGGCCGACGTCACCGTCGACGTCCTGCCGGTGCGGGCGAAGGTGCGTGCCGCCGTCGAGCAGTACCGCTCGCAGGTCACCGTCGACCCGGTCGACCCCGCCGACCCGACCGCGCTGTCGTGGGTGATGCCGCACGGCGTCCGCGAGCACGCCCCCGCCGTCGAGGCCTTCCGGCACGACGCCGACCCGCAGCCCCCGGCACCGCAGACCTACGCCGAGATGTCCGGCCAGGGCAAGGTCGCCGCGGTCGCCGTCGCGCTCGTGCTCGGGCTCGTCACCGGCGGACTGGGCACGGTGACGCACCAGCAGACCGTCGGCGCCGCCGCGTTCCCGATCGGCATGGTGATCACCACGCTGCTCGTGATCGGGCTGACCGTGGGCATCCGGCTGCTGTACCGGTCGCGGGCGATGGTCGCCGCGATCGGCATCGGCATCCTCGTCGCCACGCAGGTGCTCGTCTCCGTCGGCGGCCAGGGCTCGCCGCTCGTGCTGGCGAACGCGGCCGGGTACGTGTGGACGTTCGCCCCCGCCGTCATCGCCGCCCTGGTGCTCGCGTGGCCGGACCTGTCGGGGCTGCGGTCCCGGACGGCCCCGGGCCGCGAGTAGACTCGAACCCGCTCGTCGAAGGGAGCACCCGAACCGTGACCTACGTGATCGCCCAGCCCTGTGTCGACGTCAAGGACCGTGCCTGCATCGACGAATGCCCCGTCGACTGCATCTACGAGGGCGACCGCTCGCTGTACATCCACCCCGACGAGTGCGTCGACTGCGGTGCGTGCGAGCCGGTGTGCCCGGTCGAGGCCATCTACTACGAGGACGACCTGCCCGACGAGTGGGCCGACTACTACAAGGCCAACGTCGAGTTCTTCCAGGAAGTCGGCTCGCCCGGTGGCGCCGCGAAGGTCGGTGTGATCCACAAGGACCACCCGGTCGTCATGGCCGAACCGCCCCGCGGCTGAGCCGGACACGCACGTGGCGCTCGACCTGCCCGACTTCCCCTGGGACCAGCTCGTCCCGTTCAAGCAGCGCGCGGCCGGGTACGAGGGCGGCATCGTCGACCTGAGCGTCGGCTCGCCCGTCGACCCCACCCCCGAGGTCGTCCGGCGTGCTCTCGCCGACGCCACCGACGCGCACGCCTACCCGCAGGTCGCCGGCACCCCGGCGCTGCGGCAGGCCATCGCCGACTGGTACGGCCGCCGGCACGGGGTGCAGCTGACCGAGGCGCACACGCTGCCGACGATCGGGTCGAAGGAGTTCATCGCCGGCCTGGCGCTCTGGCTCGGCATCGGCGCCGGCGACACCGTGGTGTTCCCCGCCGCTGCGTACCCCACCTACGAGCTCGGCGCGGCCCTGGTCGGTGCGGACGCCCTCGCATCGGACGACCCGGCGGCGTGGCCGGCGACGACGAAGCTGGTGTGGCTGAACTCGCCCGGCAACCCCGACGGCCGCGTGCTCTCGATCGACGACCTGCGCGTCGCGGTCGACCGCGCCCGCGAACTCGGTGCCGTCATCGTCGGTGACGAGTGCTACGCCGAGCTCGGCTGGGACCCGCAGTACGCGACCACCCCGACCCCCACGATCCTCGACCCCAGCGTCGTCGGCGACTCGGTCGACGGCGTGCTCAGCGTGTACTCGCTGTCGAAGCAGTCGAACCTCGCTGGGTACCGTGCGGCGTTCGTCGCCGGTGACGCCCGGATCCTCGCCGACGTGCTCGCGGTCCGGAAGCACGCGGGGCTGATGCCGCCACTGCCGGTGCAGGAAGCGATGATCGTCGCACTCGCGGACCAGACCCACGTGCAACAGCAGAAGGCCCGCTACCGGGCGCGCCGGAACATGCTCCGACGGGCACTCGAGGACGCCGGCTTCCGCATCGACCACAGCGAGGCCGGCCTGTACCTCTGGGCGACCCGCGGTGAGCCCGCGCTCGACACGGTGTCGTGGTTGGCCGACCGCGGGATCCTCGTCGCACCGGGCACGTTCTACGGCACGGCGGGCGGGGAGCACGTCCGGGTGGCCCTCACCGCGACCGACGAGCGCATCGCCGCGGCGGCCCAGCGGCTGGCCAGCAGCCGTCGGCTCGGCACCGCGTAGCGCGGGGACGGACCCCGCGACCGGCCGGATCGTGCATTCCGCCCGGAGCGCAACCGGGGGTTCCCACCAAGTCGTGACCATCGATGTGTGCACGAGCGACAGACGCCGCGATTAGGCTGTCAACGTGACTGACACTGCCAACGACGCTCAGAAGACGGCCACACCGCCCACGACGCCCGTGCCCGTGAGTCCCGCCGCCGAACAGACGGGCGAGACCGCGACGCTGACGTACCCGGGCGGCAGCGCGGAGTTCCCGATCCTGCCGAGCGTCGACGGCGCGTCCACGATAGACATCTCGACGTTCAAGAAGCAGACCGGGATGAACACGCTCGACTACGGGTTCGTGAACACCGGGTCGACCAAGAGCGCGATCACCTACATCGACGGCGACGAGGGCATCCTGCGGTACCGCGGGTACCCGATCGACCAGGTCGCGTCGAACTGCACCTTCCTCGAGGTCGCGTGGCTCCTGATCTACGGCGAGCTGCCCGACGAGTCCGAACTCGCCGACTTCGATGCCCGCATCCGTCGGCACACCCTGCTGCACGAGGACCTCCGGCGCCTGTTCGACGCGCTCCCGCACTCCGCGCACCCGATGTCCGTGCTGTCCAGCGCCGTCAGTGCCCTGTCGACGTACTACGAGGACGACATGGACGTCGACGACCCGGAGAAGGTCGAGCTGCAGACCGTGCGGCTGCTCGCCAAGCTGCCGGTCATCGCCGCGTACGCGCACAAGAAGTCCATCGGGCAGGCGTTCCTGTACCCGGACAACGGGCTGTCGTTCGTCGACAACTTCCTGCGCCTGAACTTCGGCACCATGGCCGAGACCTACCAGCCGAACCCGGTGCTGTCGAAGGCCCTCGACCGGCTCCTCATCCTGCACGAGGACCACGAGCAGAACGCCTCCACCGCGACGGTCCGCCTGGTCGGCTCGACGAAGGCGAACATGTTCGCGTCGATCTCGGCCGGCATCAACGCCCTGTACGGGCCGCTGCACGGCGGCGCGAACGAGGCCGTGCTCGAGATGCTGCAGCAGATCAAGGACTCCGGCGAGCCGGTGCAGCGCTTCGTCGAGCGGGTGAAGAACAAGGAGCGCGGCGTGAAGCTCATGGGCTTCGGACACCGCGTCTACAAGAACTACGACCCCCGCGCGAAGCTCGTCAAGGAGTCGGCGGACGAGGTACTCGAGTCCCTCGGCGTGCAGGACGACCTGCTCGACATCGCGAAGGAGCTCGAGCAGATCGCGCTGAGCGACCAGTACTTCATCGACCGCAAGCTGTACCCGAACGTCGACTTCTACACCGGCATCATCTACAAGGCGATGGGCTTCCCGCCGCGCATGTTCACGGTGCTGTTCGCGATCGGCCGCCTGCCCGGCTGGATCGCGCAGTGGCGCGAGCTGAACAACGACCCGCTCAACAAGATCGGTCGCCCGCAGCAGCTCTACGTGGGTGCGCCGAAGCGGGACCTCCCCGCGCGCTGACGCGCGTTCTCACCCGCGAAAGCGACAGAGTCCCGCGAACAGTTCGCAAGACTCTGTCGCTTTCGCGGGGCCAGGCCTACGCGTGGAGCGCGGTGTTGAGCTGGATGCCCTCGCCCTTGCGCTGCAGCGCCTCGACGGCGCCGCTGACGCTGTTGCGGCGGAACAGGACGTTCGGGGTACCGGACAGCTCGGCGGCCTTGACGGTCTTCGGCGTGCCGTCCGGGTTCGGTGCGGCGCCGACCAGGACGACCTTCGTGCCGGCTGTGACGTACAGGCCGGCCTCGATGACGGAGTCGTCGCCGAGGGAGATGCCGAGGCCCGCGTTCGCACCGAGCAGCGCGCGCTCGCCCAGGGAGACCCGGTGCGTGCCGCCGCCGGAGAGCGTGCCCATGATGGACGCCCCGCCGCCGATGTCGGTGCCGTTGCCGACGACGACGCCCTGCGAGACACGGCCCTCGATCATGGCGTCGCCGAGGGTGCCGGCGTTGAAGTTCACGAAGCCCTCGTGCATGACGGTCGTGCCCGGCGCCAGGTGCGCCCCGAGACGGACGCGGTTGGCGTCACCGATGCGGACGCGGTCCGGCACGACGTAGTCGACCAGACGGGGGAACTTGTCGATGGCGTGCACGGCGATGCCCGCGCGCTGCAGCGACGGGCGCAGGCGGGTCAGGGACTCCGGGTGGACCGGCCCCGCGTTCGTCCACGCGACGATCGGGAGGTACCCGAAGACACCGTCGAGGTTGATGGTGTTCGGACGCACGTGCAGGTGGCTCAGCAGGTGCAGACGCAGGTACGCGTCCTCGGTGCTGGTCGGGGCGGCGTCGATGGTGACCTCGGTGGTGACGGCCTCGATCCGGACCTCGCGGCGGGTGTCGTCGCCGACGTGCGCCTGCAGTGCTGCCGGGAACACCGCGTTGGTCGGCAGCGGGCCGAGGTGGGTCTCCGGGTACCAGGTGTCGAGCGTCGTGCCGTCGGCGGCGATCGTCGCGAGGCCGTGGCCCCAGGCGTGCGTCGGGCGGTCGGCGGTGGCGGTCGGGTCGGTGGCAGCGGTCGTGTCGGTCACCGCACCAGGGTACCGACGCACTGGACGGGAGCACCGGACCGACCGGACGGACGCTGCGGAACCGCACCGTGCCTCCCGGCCGCCGTGCCGTGGGCCAGCGCGACGGGAGCGACGGCAGATAAGGTGACCGCATGCCGGAGCAGCTCGACCTCACCGCCTCGTCCATCGACATCACCCGTGCCATCTGCGACATCGAATCGGTGTCGGGGAACGAGCAGGCCCTCGCTGACGCGATCGAGGCGGTGCTCGCACCGCTGCCGCACCTCGAGGTGATCCGGGACGGCGACGCGATCGTCGCCCGCACGAACCTCGGCCGCGACCGCCGCGTCGTGATCGCCGGGCACATCGACACCGTGCCGCTCAACGACAACCTGCCGACCGAGTTCCGCACCGCCGAGGACGGCACCGAGATCCTCTGGGGTCGCGGCACCGTCGACATGAAGGCCGGCTGCGCGGTGCAGCTCAAGCTCGCGTACGACCTCGTCGAGCCCTCGGTCGACGTCACGTGGGTCTGGTACGACCACGAAGAGGTCAGCGACCTGCTGAACGGCCTCGGTCGTCTCGCCCGGACCCGCCCGGAACTGCTGGCCGCCGACTTCGCCATCCTGGGGGAGCCGTCCGGCGCGCAGATCGAGGGTGGCTGCAACGGCAACCTCCGCGCCGAGATCCGCACGTTCGGCAAGCGCTCGCACAGCGCCCGCAGCTGGATCGGCGACAACGCGATCCACAAGACGGCACCGATCCTCGCCACGCTGGCCGCCTACGAGCCCCGCACCGTCACGGTCGACGGGCTCGAGTACCGCGAGGGCCTCAACGCCGTCGGGATCAGCGGCGGCATCGCGGGCAACATCATCCCGGACGAGGCGATGGTGCACGTGAACTACCGCTTCGCGCCGTCGCGTTCGGCCGACGAGGCCGTGGCGCACATCCGCGAACTCTTCGACGGCTACGACGTGACCATCGTCGACCTCGCCGCCGGTGCCCGCCCCGGCCTCGACGCCCCGCTCGCGCAGGACTTCGTGTCGGCGGTCGGTGGCCCGGAGCCCCGCCCGAAGTACGGCTGGACCGACGTCGCCCGCTTCTCGGCGCTCGGGGTGCCCGCGGTCAACTACGGACCCGGCGAACCCGTCTTCGCCCACCACGACGACGAGCAGGTCCCGGTCGCGCAGATCACCGCGGTCGAGGCCGGCCTCCGTCGGTGGCTGACGGCCTGACGACGGCCGGGGCCACCCGGCCGACCCCTGCACGCACCCGTTGGCGCGCCCGCTACCGGGTCGTGCCGTGGTGGGTCCGCATCACGGTCGTCTACGTGCTCGCCCGGTTCGTCACCGGACTGATGATGCAGGCCTTCGCGAGCGTGCAGGCGGCGAACTCGTTCACCGTCCAGCACCCGGCGTACCTGTCGTTCGCGTCCATCTGGGACGGCGCCTGGTACCGCGTCATCGCGACCGGCGGCTACCCGTCGACCCTGCCCGTGGACGCCGCGGGGCACGTGACCGAGAACGCGTGGGCGTTCATGCCCGCGTACCCGTTCCTGGTGCGCGGCCTGATGCTGCTCACCGGAGCGTCGTTCGAGTTCGTCGCGGTGGCGGTCTCGCTGCTCGCCGGACTCGGCGCTGCGCTCGTGTTCCGTCGCCTGGTGGGGCGCTTCCTCGACCCGGCGCGGGCGACCTTCGCCACGGTGCTGTTCTGCGTCGCGCCCGTGTCGGCGATGTTCCAGGTGGCCTACGCCGAGTCGATGGGGCTGTTCCTGCTGCTCGTCGCGCTGCTGCTCATGGTCGACCGGCGGTGGTGGACGATGCTGCCCGTCGTGCTGCTGCTCGGGATGACCCGGCCGACCGGGCTCGCCTTCGCGCTGCTCGTCGTGCTGTTCGTCGGCGCCTGGGCGATCCGGCCCGCGTGGGTGCGGTCGTCGGAACCGCTCACCCTGCGCCGCCTCGTGCCGCCCGCCGTGGTCGCGGTCGTGTCCGGACTGGTCGGCCTGGCGTGGCCGGCGATCGCCTGGGCCGTCACCGGGGTGCCCAAGGCGTACACCGACACCGAGCTCGCCTGGCGGTCGTCCTACGTCGGGTGGCAGGAGCTCGTGCCGTTCGCGCCGTGGATCCAGGGCTTCGGGTGGTGGTTCCACCAGCCCGCCGGCGGGGTCCTGCTGGCCGTCGTGGTCGTCGGATTCGTGGCGTTCGTCTGCATGCCCGCAGCCCGGGTGCTCGGGATCGAGCTGCGCCTCTGGGGCATCGCCTACGTCGTGTACCTGCTCGCCGTGTTCTTCCCGCAGTCGAGCACCTGGCGGATCCTGGTGCCGATCGCGCCGCTGCTCGGCATCGTGGCGCTGCCGCGGTCCCGCGTGTACCGGGTGGCCGTCGTGGTGGCGTTCGTCGGGCTGCAGTGGGTCTGGCTGTACTACTGCTGGTGGATCAACGGCTACGACTGGACCCCGCCGTGATCGGCACGGCGCTCACGGGCCTGGGCGCGGGCCAGGAGCCGTGCGGCGGGACCGCTCCGCTCGCGCTTCGGCACCGTCGCTGACATCGGCTCCGGGTCACCCGGCCGCCAGTTCGCCGCCGCCACGACCATCGCGTTGACGGTGGCGATGAACGGCACTGCGAAGAACGCGCCGACGACACCCGCGATCGTCGTGCCCGCGGTCACCCCGAGGACGACTCCGAGCGGGTGGACCTTGACGGCCGTACCGGTCAGGAACGGGTGCAGGACGTGGCTCTCGAGCTGCTGCACGACGACCACGATGCCGAGCATCACGAGCGCCGGCACCCAGCCGTTGAAGACCAGGGCGATGAGCACCGCGACCGCACCGGCGACGATCGCCCCGACGACGGGGACGAACGCGCCGAAGAAGACGATGACGCCGATCGGGATCGCCAGCGGGATCTGCAGGGCGAGCGCTCCGATGGTCACGCCGAGGGCATCGGTGACGGCGACGACCAGCTGGACGCGGATGAAGCTCGTCAGGGTCTTCCAGCCGGCGTGCCCGGCGACGTCGATGCGAGCACGTGCCCGGCGCGGGAAGAGCCGGACGACCCACCCCCAGATGCGCGGGCCGTCGATGAGCACGAACAGCGTCGTGAACACGATGATGAACAGCCCCTCGAGCACGTGCACGGCGCCGGTGCCGGCGGCCTGGAACCCGGACAGGATCGTCGAGGCGTGCTCCTGCAGGTAGTCGAAGCCGTTCGACACCCACGAGTCGACGTCCTTCGCTGTGATCCCGAACGGCTCGCTGTCGAGCAGGGTCCGCAGGGACTGCACGCTGTGGTGGAGCCGGCGTTCGAGCGACGGCAGGTCGGACCGCACCTGCTCGGTGACGAGCAGCGCCAGCCCACCGAGTGCCAGCACCAGCGCCACGAGGCTCGACAGTACCGCCGTCCACTTCGGCCACCGGTGCCGCTGCAGGAACGACGACATCGGCATGAGGAGCGCGCAGACCAGCAGCGCGATGAGGAACGGCACCACGATGTCCTGCAGCAGCACGACCAGCGCCACCAGGACGGCGAGGCCGGCACCGACGACGAGGATGCGCCAGGTGAACGCCGCGCCGATCCGCAGGCCAGCGGGCACTGCGTCGTCGGACCTGCCGGTCGGCTCGGACCGCTCGGGACGTCCGCTGGGGGACTGACGGCGCATGGAGCGGATGTTCGGCATCCGCCAAGGTTACGAACGGAACCCGCGAAGAACCGCCGATCCGACACCCCCAACCTGGGCGGTTTCGCAGTTGCCCCATCAATACGAGATAATGAGCGGGCATGTACTGCACGAAAGGGGACATCTGATGGCAGCCATGAAGCCGAGGACCGGTGACGGGCCGATGGAGGCTGTTAAGGAGGGTCGACTCATCATCGTGCGGGTTCCGCTCGAAGGAGGAGGCCGCCTGGTCGTCTCGGTCAACGATGCCGAGGCCAAGGAACTCCATGACGCACTCGCTGAGGTCGTCTCGGCCTAGTAGTCGAAAGCACCAGAACGACGGGTCCGGAGCGTGTACGCGCCGGGCCCGTCGTCTGCGTCCGGGGCGCCGCGCCGTCGGCGTGCGCGCCCGTCGCGCTGTCGGTCGGGTCCGGCAGGATGGCCTCGTGCCGAGGACCCACATGCCGATCCGCCGCGTCGAGGAGTACCGCGACCCGGACCCGATGCCGCGGGACGTCTGGCCGGCGACGCTGCCCCCGGTGCGGCAGCTGCTCGACGAGGGGCTCGACCTCGACCCGGTGACGGTGTTCGTCGGTGACAACGGTGTCGGCAAGTCCACCTTGATCGAGGCGATCGCGCTCCGGTTCGGCATGTCACCAGAGGGCGGCTCCACCCTGGCGAACCACTCGACGCGTCCGTCCGAGTCGTCGCTGTGGCAGCACATCGTCCTCCGCCGTGACTTCGGTGCGCCCCGCGGTGGGTTCTTCCTGCGTGCCGAGACCATGCACGGCTTCTTCACCTACCTCGAGGACCACCCCAACCACTCCCGCCCCGAGCCGGTGTTCCACGAGCGCAGCCACGGTGAGTCGTTCCTCGACTTCGTCATCGACCGCGCGCAGTGGCCGGGGCTCTGGATCCTCGACGAACCGGAGTCGGCGCTGTCCTTCTCCGGGTGCCTGACGCTCATCGCGTTGCTGCGGTCGATCGTCGACAGCGGGGTCGGGCAGGTCGTGCTCTCGACGCACTCACCGGTCCTGGCGGCGTTCCCCGGCGCGACGATCCACGAGGTCGGCGAGTGGGGGTTCCGGCGCACCGAGTGGGAGGACCTCGACCTGGTGCGCAACCAGCGGTCGTTCCTCGAGTCCCCGGAGCGGTACCTGCGGCACCTCGAGTGACCGGTGGGGACGGCTGCTACGCGGTGACCTTCGTCAACTGCAGCAGCCCGTCACCAGCCGGCGAGAGCGCACTGCGCACCGCCCCCGACGTCGACACCTCGGTGAGCAGCAGCCGGAAGTCGGTCGTCGCCCGGTCGCGCTTGACCGGGTCGGCCACGCGTCCGCGCCACAGCGCGTGCGGCACCAGGACGGTCCCGCCGAGGCGCGCGAGCCGCAGCCCGTGCTCGACGTACTCGATGACGTGCTCGGGGTCGGCATCGACCAGGACGACGTCGTACGACGCCTCGTTCATCCGGGGGAGCACCTGGTTCGCGCGGCCCGGGATGAGCCGGATCCGAGCGGGGGCGGTGCCGGCGCTGATGTAGGCGTCGCGGGCGAACTGCTGGTGGTCGACCTCCACGTCGATCGTGGTCAGGGTCGCGTCCGGCGCGCCGCCGAGCAGGTACAGCCCGGAGACTCCCAGGCCCGTCCCGATCTCGATGATGCTCGTGGCTCGGGAGGCTGCGGCGATGACGCCGATCTGCGCGCCGATCGCGGGCGAGATCGCCTCGACACCGAGCTCCAGGGAGTGCTCACGAGCGCGGGCGATCGCCTCGGACTCCGAGACGATGTCCTCGGCGAACTTCCAGTTCGACTCTTTCTCTGACACGCACACTCCGTTCGGTTGACAACTCTAGGGGTGCATCGGAGCCGTACGGGTTAGGCTCGCTCACGTGAACATCCCGCTCGACAAGATCCTGATCATCGGGATCATTGCCGTGCTCTTGCTCGGGCCGCAGCGCCTGCCGATGTACGCCCAGAAGTTGGCCGAGTTCGTGAAGGCCGTCCGCCGGTTCGCCGACACCGCGAAGGAGCGGATGCGCGACGAGATGGGCCCGGAGTTCGACGACATCGAGTGGCAGAAGCTCGACCCGCGACAGTACGACCCCCGCCGGATCATCCGCGATGCGCTCCTCGACTCCGGCAGCGCCAGCAGCGCCGCCGCGGTCCAGACCGCGCAGGTGACCGCCTCCAAGGTGCGCGCGACGGCTCCCGTCGTGCCGCTGGCCGCGGGAGAAGCGCCACCGTTCGACGCGGAAGCGACCTGACGCCCGTCACGTGACCACGAGACGGACGGGAGGCCCGGTGCCAGCTGGCACCGGGCCTCCCGTCTTCGGTGTGGTGACGACTACTTCAGGTCGGCGAGGAAGCGATCCGTCCAGGCGAGTGCCGGTGCGCTCGGGACGGAGCTGCAGGTGGACGACGCCGTCGTCGAGGCGCAGGGCGTGTCCCGGTCGAGCGACCAGTAGTGGATCCCGGCGAGGCCGTTCGCCTTCGCGTAGGCGGACAGGGTGTCGACGTCGGCGAGGGTGAAGACCTCGTCGGTGGTGTCGTTGACGCCGATCATCGGGGTGACCTCGATCTTCGACGACGCGATGCCGTACGTGTGCTGCAGGTTCGTGACGGCCTGGATCGAGGACTTGCCCATCTGGCAGGTGGAGCCGGAGAGCACGCAGTTCGCCGTGGTCGCGCGGCCGAAGTCCATCGTCATGAGGTTGATCGTGTAGTTCGTCAGGGTCGACGCCTTGATCGCCTTCACGGTGGCGTCGCCGGTGCTGTTCAGCCCGCCGTACGAGCCGTCGCTGGCGGCCAGGGTCGCGAGCGTGAACGAGAAGCGCATGCCCGGGTACTTCGCCTGGGCGAGGGCTGCGGCGCTCACGAGGTTCTGCACGTCGGCGGCCGACTGACCGCTCTCGATGTCGAAGTCGACGCCGATCATGTGCGGGGTCGCGTACCGGGCGATGAACGACTGCAGTGCGGTGCCCGAGCACTTGAACGAACCGGCGGCTCCACCGGTGCTGACGATGTAGTCCACCCCGGCGGCGTCGAGCTTCGGGATGTTGGCGTTCGCGAAGGCATCCGCCGCGACGCCACCCCAGTTCTCGCTGCCACACGTGCCGGTCGCGAAGGCGAGGGTGATCGCCTTGAGGCCGGGCTCCCGGGTCGACACCAGGCTGTTGCTCGAGCCGACCACCGGGATCCGCGTCCCGGTGACCGCGGTGTTCATGACGTTCGTGTTCCAGTCGAGGTTCACGGTGATGTCCTTGTACGGGCTGAACACCAGTCCGCTGGCCGTGCCGCCGCTCCCGCCCGTGCCGGGGGTCGTCGTCCCCCCGCCGGGAGGAGTGGTCCCGCCGCCCGTGCCCGTGCCCGTGCCCGTGCCGGAGCAGGCGCCGGTCGACGTCCACGGCTGGCCGCTGCCCGTCGCCCCGGCGTGCGTCGCGGGGTCGTCGCCCTGCGTCCACCAGTTCGCGGTGTAGTTCGATCCGTTCTCGCTGACGGTGGCACCGCCGGAGTACGCGGTGCCGGCGGTCCACGCGGTCGCGCACGACGGTGTCGCGGCGATGGCCGGTGCTGCGGCGAGGGATCCGCCGGCGATCACTGCGGCGACGGTGGCCACGAGGCCGATCCGTACTCGGGTGTTCTGGTTCACACGGTTCTCCTGTCCTCGGCCGGACGTCGTCGTTCGGCGGGTGGAGCCCAGGCGGTCACATTCCGCAAGGGCATTGTGCAATGCCCTTGCATAATGCTCCGGGGTGGAACGACCTGTCCATGAACGAACGTACAGGCGCGCGCCGAGCGGATGGCAGGCGCCCGTCGTCAGTCGCGGGTGGCGACGATCGTGTACGTCAGGGGGACCCGGTCGCGATCAGCGTCGGGCCACGCCCACGAGCCGTCACCGGTGTCCTCCATGCGGGGACTGAAGCGCCAGGGCAGGGTGCGCCCCTCGTCCAGGCGGCGGAGTCGGAGTCCGGCGCCGAGCAGCGCGTTCACGATCTCGGACAGCGGATGCGGCCATTCGAACGTGCGGGTGTTCGCCACGGTGCCGTCGCCGGCGTAGGTGCCGGCGTCGTCCCACTGCTGCGCGGTGCCGTCCGGGAAGTACCGGTACCGGGTGACGAGCTCGTCGGCGGTCTCGTCGAGGCCGTAGAGCGCGGGGTGGCCGTCGCGGATGAAGAACACCCCGCCCGGGCGCAGCAAGCCGGCGACCTGTGCGGCCCAGCGGTCGAGGTCGGGGAGCCAGCAGATCGTGCCGATGCTCGTGTAGACGACGTCGAAGTCGCCGGAGACGGCAGCGCGGGCGTCGAGCACGTCGGTCTCCACCCAGGTGACGTCGATGCCGAGCCGCGTCGCGAGGCCGGCGGCGGAGGCGAGCGCCGCGGGGGAGAAGTCGACGCCGGTGAGCCGGGCTCCCTCGCGGGCGAGCGACACGGTGTCGGTGCCGATGTGGCACTGCAGGTGGCAGACGTCGAGGCCGGCGAGCGAGCCGTCCGGCAGCCACGGCGTCAGGGCCGGCAGGTCGTCGCGCACGACGTCCGAGCGGTGCGCCGGGTCGGACAGCTCGTCGACGGCGTAGGCGCCCTCGTGGATCGGCACCCGGTCGTCCCAGTTCGCCCGGTTCGTGTCGCGGGCGCGGTCCCAGTCGACGCTGACGTGATCCATGCTCATGCTGACGAGCCTAGGACAGCGACAGACCCAGCTTCCGTCCGGCCAGTCCGCGCCCCATCGTCGTGATGCCGTCGGCGATCGCGGCGAGGGCGACTGCCGCGGGGTCCTCCGGCGCGCCGAGCACGACCGGCAGGCCGGTGTCCCCGCCCTCACGGAGCGGCACGGACAGCGGCACGCTGCCGAGCACCGGCACGGGGGCGTCCTGCCCGCGGGACAGCCGTGCGGCGGTCTCGGCGCCACCGCCCTCGCCGAACAGGTGCAGGACCGAGCCGTCGGGCTGCACGAGCCCGGCCATGTTCTCGATGACCCCGATCACCCGCTGGCCCGTCTGGCGTGCGACGATCCCGCTGCGCTCGGCGACGTCGGCCGCGGCGGCCTGGGGCGTGGTGACGACGAGGACCTCGGCGTGCGGGAGGAGCTGGCCGACCGAGATCGCGACGTCGCCGGTACCGGGCGGCAGGTCGAGCAGGAGCACGTCCAGGTCGCCGAAGAACACGTCGGTCAGGAACTGGTTCACGGTGCGGTGCAGCATCGGGCCACGCCAGGACACCGCGGTGGAGGCGTCGTCGACGAACATCCCGATCGACACGACCTTCACGTCGTGGGCGACGGGCGGCAGGATCATGCTGTCCACCCGGGTCGGACGCGGCGCGACGCCGTGCTCGTCGGTCAGGCCCATCAGCCCGGGGATGCTGAAGCCGTGCACGTCGACGTCGACGATCCCGACCCGCAGGCCCCGGCGGGCGAGCGCGACGGCGAGGTTGGCGGTGACCGTCGACTTGCCGACACCACCCTTGCCGCTCGTGACGGCGATCACCCGGGTGAGCGAGTCCGCCGTGAACTGGATGCCGTTCGGCCGGCCGGCCCGCAGGCGTTCGGTCAGCGCGGCACGCGTCGCGGGGGCCATCACCGACACGTCGACGTCGACCGACGACACCCCGTCCACGGAACCGGCGGCGACGCGCACGTCGCGCTCGATGGTGTCGGCGGCGGGGCACCCCACGATCGTGAGCTGCAGGTCGACGCGCACCGCGCCTCCCGGCTGCACGTCGACACCACGGATCATGTCGAGTTCCGTGACGGGCCGACGGATCTCGGGGTCGATCACGCGGCCGAGCGCGGCGAGGACCGCCGTGCCCAGCTGCTCGTCGGCGGGAGCCGCGTCAGCCACGGGTGGAGCTGCCGGGCTCGCTCGCGTAGCCGGCGTCGTCGGCGTCGCGCCGGTCGAGTTCCTCGAGCAGCGACCGCAACTCGGCACGGATGAAGTCCTTCGACGCCATGTCGCGCATCGCCAGCCGGAGCGCGACGACCTCGCGCGCCAGGTACTCGGTGTCCGCCAGGTTGCGCTCCGCACGCTGCCGGTCCTGTTCGAACTGCACGCGGTCGCGGTCGTCCTGCCGGTTCTGCGCGAGCAGGATGAGCGGGGCGGCGTACGAGGCCTGCAGCGACAGCACCAGGGTCAGCGCGGTGAAGCCGATCGCGGCGGAGTCGAACTGCCACGGCTTCGGCGCGAGGGTGTTGTAACCCATCCAGACCACACAGAACAGGGTGAGGCCGATGAGGAACCACGGCGTGCCCATGCCCCGTGCGATGCCCTCGGTCGCGCGACCGAACGTGTCACCGCGTCCGCCACGACGGCGGGTCGGGAGCACGCGCGTGCGCATGCCCTTGGGGGAGTCGAGGCGGACGTCGGAGCGCTCGCGATCACGACGGTTCTCATCCGTTCGGGCCACGGGTGGTCCTCCTTCCCGTCGTCACGGGTGTCTTGCGCGGGCGTTGGCGTGGAAGCGGTGAGGGTTCCCCCTCGCCCTGACTTCGCCAGTCGTCCGGCAGGACGTGGTCGAGGACATCGTCGATCGTCACCACCCCGACGAGGCGGTGGGCGTCGTCGACCACGGGGACGGACAGCAGGTTGTAGGTCGCCATCACGCGGGTGACCTCGGCGGCGCTCGCGTCGACCCGGACCGGCTCGGTCTGCTGGTCGATGAGCGTGCCGAGCCGTTCGTTCGGCGGGTAGCGGAGCATGCGCTGGAAGTGCACCAGCCCGAGGAACCGACCGGTCGGCGGCTCGTACGGCGGCAGCGTGACGCACACCGCGGCGCCGAGCACCGGGGCGAGGTCGTGTCGGCGGACGAGTGCGAGCCCCTCGGCGACGGTCGCGTCGGCGGAGACGATGACGGGCTCGGTGGTCATCAGACCACCGGCGGTGTCCGGCTCGTACTCCAGGAGCATGCGGACGTCCTGCGCCTCCTCCGGCTCCATGAGCTGCAGGAGCGCCTCGCTCCGTTCGTCGGAGAACTGCGCGAGCACGTCGGCGGCGTCGTCCGGCTGCATCTGGTCGAGGACGTCGGCCGCGCGGGAGTCCTCGAGCCGCGACAGGATCTCGACGCGCTCCTGGTCGGGCATCTCCTCGAGCACGTCGGCCAGCCGGTCGTCGGGGAGCTCCTCGGCGACCTCGAACCGGCGTTCCTCCGGCAGGTCGAGCAGCGTGCTCGCCAGGTCGGCGGGCACCAGGTCGGAGTACGCGGCGATGACGTGCTCGGCGGACTGGGCCTCGCCGGGGAGCTCGTCCTCAGTGACCTCGTTCCACGTCGCGAACGTCGTCGGGCCCTTGCCGAACGGCGACGGGGTGGTCTTCGGCTTGCGGAGGAAGAGCTGTGCGACCTCCCAGTCGCCCTGCCCGCGGTCCTCGATCGCGACGTCCTCGATGGTGGCGCGGATGCGCTGGTTCTTGATGAGCACCTTGCGACCGAGCATCTCGGCGATCACCCGGACCTCGCCGCCGCGCTGCTCGAAGCGGCGCATGTTGACGAGCCCGGTGGTGATGACCTGGCCGGCACCGATCGAGGTGATGCGGCCGACGCTGACGAAGATGCGGCGCTTGCCCGGCACCTCGACGATCAACCCCACGACGTGCGGGGGATCGGCCCGGCGGTAGACCACCAGGACGTCCCGGACCTTGCCCACGCGGTCGCCCGCGGGGTCGAAGACGGAGCACCCGGCGAGGCGGGCGACGAAGACCTTCGTGGCGCTCACCCGACCCAGCGTAGTCGGTTGCGTGCTGGCGCTTCCCCGGCGGTGCACGTGCGATTGCAAGGTGCGCGGTGAATGATGGCTGTGTGAGCAATCAGAGTCCCTTCGCCGGCAGGACCGCCCAGGCCTTCCCGACGCTGCCCAAGGGCGACGTCCTCGGCACGTACGACAGCTACCCCGATGCGCAGCGCGTCGTGGCGAAGCTCGCCGACGCCGACTTCCCGGTCAACCAGCTCTCGATCGTGGGCAACGACCTGAAGACCGTCGAGCGCGTCACCGGCAAGATGACCTACGGCCGTGCGGCGATCGCCGGAGCCCTGTCCGGTCTCTGGCTCGGCATCTTCTTCGGCATCGTGCTCACCCTTTTCTCGCCGAGCTCCGGTGGCCTGATCCTCGCCGCCGCGATCATCGGCGCCGCGTTCGGCATGCTCTACGGCATCGTCTCGTTCGCGATCACCAAGCGACAGCGCGACTTCACGAGCGTCCACCAGGTGCTCGCCACGAACTACCAGATCGTCGTCAACCCGCAGCTGACCGGTCAGGCGCAGCGGATCCTGGGTGAGCACGGTGCGACGCCGTCCACGCACTGGAACGAGCAGCCCCAGCAGGGCGCTCCCGGCGCACCGGTGCAGGGACAGCAGCCGTGGCGTCCCGCCCCGCCGCAGCAGCAGTCGCCGTACGGCGGACACGCCACACCCCACCAGCAGCCAGGAGGCCCGCAGCAGCCCGGCACGTCGGCTCCCGACGGTCAGACGGATGCGCCCACGGCGTCGGGTGCGTCGAGCGCGCCGCGGTACGGCACGAACGACGGGCCCCGGTACGGCGAGAACGCCGACCCGTCGGCCGCCGCCCCCGCCGACCGACCCACCTCGGGAGGGCCGGCGATCCCCGAGCGTCGTCCGCAGGACCCGCCGCAGTACGGCGAGCGGGTGCCCGGTGCGACGCCGCCGGCACCGTCGTCTTCGTCGACCCCGTCGTCCCCGAAGGGCGACGAGCGCGCCTGACGCCTGCAGGGTCGGTGGGCCCTGGCTCGATGCGCTCGGGTTACAGCACCTTCGAGTAGCAGATCGACAGCGGGGCGCCGACGTACGGGCCGAAGTTGGCGATGCGCGTGAAGCCCTCGCGCTCGTAGAACCCGACGGCGCGCTTCTGCTCGTTCCCCGTCTCGAGCACGAGC
Source organism: Curtobacterium sp. PhB78 (assembly GCF_003751685.1). Taxonomy (NCBI): domain Bacteria; kingdom Bacillati; phylum Actinomycetota; class Actinomycetes; order Micrococcales; family Microbacteriaceae; genus Curtobacterium; species Curtobacterium sp. PhB78. The sequence goes on along the minus strand of NZ_RKIA01000005.1, from coordinate 355,666 downwards.
GCCGGTGACCCGAGGTCCAGCGCGGCCTCTTCGAGCCGACGCAGCAGCGCGGCTGCCACACCCGAGCCGCGGGACTCCGGCCGGACGTACATGCGCTTGATCTCGGTGATGCCGTCGTCGACGACCCGCAGTCCGCCGCACGCCAGCGGAGTGCCGGCCTCGTCGCGCGCCAGGAAGAACACCGCGATGGAGTCCGCCGTCGGCTTCTCGCCGGGTTCGGTGTCGCCGCCGTAGGCACGGTCGATCTCCAGGCGCTGCGCGGCTCGGAGTCGCTGCGCGTCGGGGGAGTCGAAGTGCTCGACCTCGATCGAGAACTGCGGCGTGCGGGAGTCGGTGGAGGCGTCGGGCGTCGTCACCCGCTCAGGCTAGCGGCCGGAGCGGGCGATCCACCCCTCCACTTCCGAGGGGGTCCGGGGGATGCCGATCGACAGGTTCTCGGCCCCGTCCTCGGTGACCAGGATGTCGTCCTCGATCCGGACGCCGATGCCGCGGAACTCCTCGGGCACGGTCAGGTCGTCCTGCTGGAAGTACAGACCGGGCTCGATCGTGAACACCATGCCGGGCTGCACGACGCCGTCGATGTACATCTCGCGACGGGCCTTCGCGCAGTCGTGCACGTCGAGGCCGAGGTGGTGGCTCGTGCCGTGCACCATGTAGCGGCGGTGGAACTGGTTGTCCGGCTCGAGCGACTCTTCCGCCGAGACGGGCAGGAAGCCCCACTCGGCGGTCTTGCGGGCGATGACCTCCATCGCGGTGGCGTGCACCTGGCGGAACGTGATGCCCGGCTTGACGATGGCGAACGCGGCGTCTGCTGCCTCGAGCACGGCGTCGTAGACCATGCGCTGCACGGGGGAGAACGTGCCGCTGACCGGCAGCGTGCGGGTGATGTCGGCCGTGTAGAACGAGTCGACCTCGACCCCGGCGTCGATGAGGATCAGGTCACCCGGCTGCACGGCGCCGTCGTTCCGGGTCCAGTGCAGGATGCAGGCGTGGTGGCCCGAGGCGGCGATCGTGTCGTAGCCGACCGTGTTGCCGTCTGCACGAGCCCGGCGGTTGAAGGTGCCCTCGACGATGCGCTCGCCCCGCTGGTGTGCCAGGACGGCGTCGAAGTCGGCGATCACGTCGTCGAAGCCGTGCTTCGTCGCGTCGACGGCCTTGCGGAGCTCGCCCACCTCGTACGCGTCCTTCACCAGGCGCTGCTCGGACAGGTCGCGGGCGAGGACGTCGTCGGTCGCCGGTGCGTCGTCGGTCTCCGGCGCGCCGCCGACGGCGCTGCCGAGTCGTGCGTCGAGGGTGCGGGTCAGGTCGTCGTCGGCCTCGCGCACGAGCAGCGCCGAGGCGTCGAGCCCGTCGGCGACGTCCGAGAAGGCACCGAGGTCGGCCGTGGCCAGCCCGAGGTCGGCGGCGACGGCGTCGAGCGAGGGACGCGGGCCGACCCAGAACTCGCCGATCTCGGGGTTCGCGTAGAACTCTTCCGACTCACGACCGGCCGTGGCACGGAAGTAGAGCGTGGCGTCGTGCCCGGAGCCGTTCGGCGTCATCACGAGGACGGAGCCGACGACGGTGTCGGTGCCCCACCCGGTCAGGTGCGCGAACGTGGAGTGCGGGCGGAAGGGGTAGTCGCAGTCGTTCGAGCGGACCTTGGCCTGTCCGGCGGGGACGACGATCGTGCGGCCCGGGTGCAGCTCGGAGATGCGGGCCCGACGCTCGGCAGCGAAGGCGGCCTGCTCGCGGGGCTCGGGGATCGTCTGCTCGCGGTCGGCCCACTGCGACCCGATGAAGTCCTTGAAGGTCGAGGACCCGGGGGTCGTGGATCGGTTGCTCGTCGCGCGGGGAGTCGTGTCGGCCATGCCCCCATCATCGCACCGCGCTGCACCGGCGTCCTGTGCAGCCCCTCACCTGTGGATAGCATTGTCGACGTGCCCGACCCGTTCATCGACCTGCACGCGCACTCGAGTGTCTCCGACGGCACCGAGCGACCCGCGGAGCTCGTCCGAGCGGCCGCGGCCGCCGGCCTGGACGCCGTCGCGCTGACCGACCACGACACGACCGCCGGCTGGGCCGACGCGTCCGGGTCCGCACGCGAGCTGCCGTTGACGCTCCTGCCGGGTCTCGAGCTCAGCACGCGCATCGGCTTCCGCAGCGTGCACGTCCTCGGCTACCTGGTCGATCCACACGACCCGGGCCTGGTCGAGGAGACGGACCGCATCCGCTCCGGCCGCCTCTCCCGCGCGCACCGCATGGTCGACCGCATCGGCGAGGACCACCCGATCACCTGGGCCGACGTCCTGGCGCAGGCGAGCCCCGGGGCCACCATCGGCCGCCCGCACATCGCCGACGCGCTCGTCGCGCGGGGCCTCGAGTCCGACCGGAGCGCGGCGTTCCGCGGCATCCTGCACCCGGCGTCCGGCTACTACGAACCGCACGAGGCGCCGTCGCCCCTGCGCGGCGTCGAACTCATCCGACAGGCGGGTGGTGTGCCGGTCATCGCGCACCCGGCAGCCTCGTCGCGGGGGATCGTCATCGACGAGCCGATGCTCCGCGACCTCGTCGACGCCGGGCTCGGCGGGCTCGAGGTCGACCACCGCGAGAACCTGGCGCACGGCAAGCGCACCCTGCTCGACTGGGCGTCGCGCTACGGCCTGTTCGTCACCGGTTCGAGCGACTACCACGGCACGGGCAAGCCGAACCGGCTCGGCGAGCACCGGACGGCTCGGGTCGCGTTCGACGCCATCCTGTCCGAGGCCACCGGGAGCGCCCCCGTGGTCGGCCCCGGTGCGCGCCTGTCCTGACCCGAGGCTCGTCCCCACCGAAGCGACAGTTCTCGCTCGGCGCGGCCCGACCCCTCCGCGAAAGCGACAGATTCCCGCCGACAGTTCGCGGCAATCTGTCGCTTTCGCGGGGGCAGTCGGCAGGTGGGGACGACGAAGGGCCCGTCGCGTCAGCGACGGACCCTTCGGTCTGGAGGCGCTACTCGCCGTCCGACGAACCCTGCGGTGCCGAGGCGGTCGCCGAGGCATCGCCGGTGCCGGCTCCGCGACGGCGGCGACGGCGGCGACGCTTCGCGGCGCCGTCGGTGGTCCCGCCCTCGGTGGCCGACGTGTCGTCGGTGGGCGCGGAGGTCGGAGCCGCGGACTCGGTGGCGGGAGCCTGCGAGGCGGGCTGCTCCGAGCCTCCTGACCGGGTGCGGCTGCGCGACCGCGAACGCGACGCGTCACGCGGACCGGACGCCGGACGGTCACTGCTGCGCTTCTCGGCGGGGGCACCGGCCGACGCGGCGTGCGACGAGGCACCGGGCAGACGGCCCTTGGTGCCCTTCGGGATGTCGAGTTCCTCGAACAGGTGCGGCGACGACGAGTAGGTCTCGACGGGCTCGGGGATGCCGAACTCGAGGGCCTTGTCGATCAGCGTCCACTTGTGCAGGTCGTCCCAGTCGACGAACGTGACCGCGATGCCGGTCTTGCCGGCACGGCCGGTACGACCGGCGCGGTGCAGGTAGGTGTCCGGGTCGTCCGGGATCGTGTGGTTGATGACGTGCGTGACGTCGTCCACGTCGATGCCGCGGGCGGCGACGTCGGTGGCGATGAGCACGTCGCGCTTGCCGGCCTTGAAGGCGGCCATCGCGCGCTCGCGCTGCTCCTGGTTGAGGTCACCGTGCACCGCTGCGGCGTTGAACCCGCGGTCCTTGAGCTCCTCGACCAGCTTCGCCGCCGCACGCTTGGTGCGGGTGAAGATCACGGTCTTGCCGCGGCCCTCGGCCTGGAGGATGCGGGCGATGACCTCGTCCTTGTCCAGGGAGTGCGCGCGGTAGATGAGGTGCTTGATGTTGGCCTGCATGAGGCCCTCGTCCGGGTCGGTCGCCCGGATGTGCACCGGACGGCTCATGAACCGGCGGGCGAGGGCCACGATCGGCGCGGGCATCGTGGCCGAGAACAGCATCGTGTGCCGCACCTCGGGGATGGCCTGGAAGATGCGCTCGATGTCCGACAGGAAGCCCAGGTCGAGCATGCGGTCGGCCTCGTCGAGGACGACTTCCTGCACGTGGGACAGGTCGAGGAGTCGCTGGCGCTGCAGGTCGATGAGGCGCCCGGGCGTGCCGACGACGATCTGGGCGCCGGCCTTGAGCTGCTCGATCTGGCCCTCGTACGCCTTGCCGCCGTAGATCGCCGCGACGGTGGTCGGGCGGTTCGAGGTGGCGACCTCGAGGTCCTCGGTCACCTGGACCGCGAGTTCGCGGGTCGGGACGACGACGAGGGCCTTGACGCCGGGCGCCGGGTCGGCGCCGAGGCGCTGGATGAGGGGGAGGCCGAACCCGAAGGTCTTGCCGGTACCGGTCTTGGCCTGGCCGATGATGTCCTGGCCGGTGAGGGCGAGCGGGATCGTCTGCTGCTGGATCGGGAAGGGCTCGAGGATGCCCTTGCCCGCGAGCGCGTCGACGATGTCCTGCTCGATGGAGAGGTCTGCGAAAGTCAAAGAATCACCTTAGTTCTGGTGGAAGTCCGGGCCAGTCTACCGATGGGCGGGTGGAGCGGGGCGCGAGGCGGTTCCCGCTATGCTCTCCGGGTGGTGTCGTGGTGGAACCGGAAGCGCGCGGCGCAGCTCGCAGCAGCGTGGCTCGCGTCGCGGAACCCGCGCAACGCAAGCCAGGTCAAGCGTCTGGCGCTCGACGACGTCACCCCTGAGCTCGACGTCTACCTGGGCCAGGCCGCGTACCTGCAGCTCTCCGTCTACGAGACGATGGGTCGTGCCGGTGCCTCGGCGCCGACGCTGTCCGGTCGCCTGGTGACCGGTGTGCTCGCGACGACGGCGCTCGACCGGCACCGCACGATCGTCGCCGAGATCGAACGCAACGGGTCGGACCCGGCGGAACTGATGGCGCCGCACCGCGAGGCGATCGACCGGTTCCTCGAGCGCACGAGCGGCGCCGACTGGTACGAGTCGATGCTGACCGGCTACGTCACGGCCGGCATCCTGAACGACCTGTTCGGCAACCTGCTGCGGTCGCTGCCGAACGACGTGCGGCAGCGGTTGCGCTCCGTGTTCGACGCGCGTGAGGAACCCGCGGTCGTCGAGGAACTGACCGCCCGGATCGAGGACGACCCCGAGGTCGGCTCGCGCCTGGCGATGTGGGGTCGGCGTCTGGTCGGCGACACCCTGCTCGTGGCGCGGTCGGCGCTGGCGTCGCACGCGCGCGAGGACCAGGAGCGGCTCGAGCCGGTCTGGACCGAACTGATCGCGGCGCACACCCGTCGGATGGACGCGCTCGGCCTGACGGCCTAGGTGTAGTTCCCCGGGACGTTGTGAACGGGTGACGTAAGTGAAGACCTCCGGGACGATGTGAGTTACCACACACCACGTCGTCACCGGAGGTCTTCGTGACTCACGCTAATGCCCCGTTCACTCCAACGGGCAGAGAACGCCTTGCTCGGCTGATCGTCGTCGATGGTTGGCCGGTCCGTCGGGCCGCGGAACGGTTCCAGTGCTCGCCAGCGACGGCAGCGAAGTGGGCTGCACGATACCGAGCGGGCTTGTCGATGGCCGACCGGTCGTCGAGGCCGTTGTCGAGTCCGACCAGAGTCCCGTCCCGGCTGGAACGCCGCATCCTCGCGTTGCGGGTCACCCGGCGGTGGGGACCGCACCGGATTGCGTTCCACCTGGGCCTGGCCCGCTCGACAGTCGGACGTGTCCTGGACCGGTTCCGGATGCCGCTGCTGCGCAACATTGACCAAGCAACCGGGCTCCCGGTTCGCCGGCCGACTCCGGTGCGATACGAGAAGTCCCGGCCGGGTGAGCTCGTCCACGTCGACATCAAGAAGCAAGGCCGCATCCCAGATGGTGGCGGCTGGCGCGCTCACGGACGCGGGTCTGCCCAGGACCGCGCCGCCGGCTCGAATCGTGATCGTGCTGCTCGTCGGGGCGGTCGCGCCTCTCGCGGATACCGGTTCCTGCACCACGCGGTCGATGATCACTCCCGGCTGGCGTATTCAGAGATCCACGACAACGAACTCGGCGCCACCGCTGCCGGGTTCTGGGCCCGCGCAAACACGTTCTTCGCCGCCGCGGGGATCCATGTCGAGGCCGTGATGACCGACAACGGTGCGTGTTACCGATCCCGCGACTTCGCGACCGCCCTCGGTGACGCGAAGCACCGCTTCACCAGGCCCTACCGGCCGCAGACCAACGGGAAGGTCGAGCGGTTCAATCGGACCCTCGCCGCGGAATGGGCCTACGCCCGTCACTACGACAGTGATGCAGCCAGAACCGCGACCTACGCGGACTGGCTGCATCACTACAATCACCACCGACCACACACCGGCCTCGGCGGCCAAACCCCATCAGATCGCGTTCACAACCTCACGGGGAACTACACCTAGGCGCGGCGGTCCCGTGCTCGGCTCAGGCCCCGCGGGCCTTGAGTCGTTCGTAGTACTCGACGTCGCTCTTGTCGCGGCGCGTCCCGAGCAGCCACTCGACGACGAGGGCGACGACGCCCGCACCGACCAGGGCCACGACCCAGATCCAGGTGGCGTCGTACCGCCACCCGGCCCAGGTCAGTGCCTCCCACAGCACGGCAGCGGCGATACCGCCCACGGCGGGCCCGATCAAGACGCCACGACTGGCGCGCCAGGGCAGGACCACGTGCGCGATCCCGCCGATGATCAGGCCGCCGAGGACGGCGAAGAGCAGTTCCACGTCGTCAGGCGACGAAGCCGATGCGGCGTGCCTCTTCCGCGCCGACCTCGACGTACGCCAGGGCGGCGACCGGAACGATGAAGCGACGGCCCTTCTCGTCCTGGAGCGACAGGTGCGTCGCCTTCGACGCGAGGGCCTCAGACACGGCCTTCTCGATCTCGTCGGCGGTCTGGGCGGTCTCGAACGCGATCTCGCGCGGGCTGTTGATGATGCCGATCTTGATGTCCACGAGCACAGCGTATCCGAGCGGTCCCGGAGGACATCGGACGTTCGCCGCGGGCGCACTCGGCGGCCCGGGTGCGCGCCGCGCCCGCGTCGGGCCGGGTGGTGTCGGCGGTCGTGGGTACCGTACGAGCGTGCCGCAGACCACGCTGACGCCAGCCCCCGCAGACGTCGGCGTCGCACGCGCCCTGGTCGACGACCCGACCCAGACCGCCGTGCTCGCGCTGCCCGACGGCCGGCACGCGGCGGTCATCGGCGCTCCCGGCACGGGCAAGACGACCACGCTCGCCCGGCTCGTCGCCGACCGGTTGCGCCGGCCGGACGCGATCAGCCCCGACGGGCACGCCACCGTGCTCGCGCTGACCTCGTCGCGGACCGCTGCCACTGCCCTGCGTGACCGCCTCGCCGCCGCCGTCGACCGCGTGGTGCCCGGAGCGCTCGCCCGGACCGTGAACTCGTTGGCCTTCCAGATCGTCGCGCACGCCGCCGCGGTCCAGGGGCAGGAAGCGCCCACGCTGCTGACCGGTGGCGAGCAGGACCGCATCATCGCCGACCTGCTCGCCGGTCACGAGCTCGACGGCACCGGTCCGGACTGGCCCGAACCCATCACCGCGGTGGTGCGCGAGCGCGCCGGGTTCCGGACCGCGCTGCGCGACGTCATGATGCGTGCGGTCGCGGTGGGCGTCGAGCCCGAGGACATGCGCGAGCTCGGCGACGAGGGCGGTCGACCCGAGTGGCGGGCCGTCGGTGACTTCGTCGACGAGTACCGGGCCTCGGTCACCGCGTTCCGCGCGACCAGCCTCGACTCCGGCGAGCTCGTCGCGTTCGCCACCGCGGCCGTGCTGCGCGGGGAACTCCCGGCGAGCATCGCCGCCCTCGGACTCATCGTGGTCGACGACACCCAGGAACTCGTCGAGGGCGAGGTGGCACTGCTCGGTGCGCTCGCCCGGTCCGGCGTGCAGGTCGTCGCGTTCGGCGACCCGGACATCGCCGCCTCGGCGTTCCGCGGGGCCGAACCGGACGTGCTCGGGCGCCTGGCCGTGCGGCTCGGCGTGGACCGGGTCGACGAACTCTTCCTCGGCACCGTGCACCGGTACCCCGCGCCGATCCGGTCGTTGGTCTCCGGGATCACGGGGCGCATCGGCACGGCAGCGGCCGGTCGGCAGCGCGCGGCGACGGCGAGTGACGAGGACGCCCGAGCCGACGCCGTCGTGCACCTCGAGGCGGCGAGCCGGTCGGCGCTGCTCGTCGCCGTCGCCCGACGGCTCCGCGAGCACCGTCTGCTCGACGGTGTGCCGTGGCACCGGATGGCCGTCGTCACCCGCAGCGGCGCCGCGATCCCCGAGCTCGTGCGTGCGCTCTCGGTGGCCGAGGTCCCCGCGACCGCCGGTGCCGCGCCCGTCCGCCCCCGTGACGACTCGGCGGCGCGGGCACTGCTCGACGCCGCGGCGGTCGCCCTCGGGGTCCTGCCCCTCGACGCCGCCCTGGCCACCGCGTTCGCCACCGGGCCGCTCGGCGGACTCGACACCCTGGCGATGCGCCGGCTGCGGCTCGCCCTGCGGCGCGAAGAGCTCGCCGGCGACGGCACCCGCACGGCCGACGAACTCCTGATCGACGCGCTCGGTGCCCCGGAGCGTCTGGCCACGGTCGACGCCGGCTTCGCCAGACGGGCGACACGACTCGCGCGCAGCCTGGTGCAGGCACACGCCGACGCCGAGGCCGGGTCGAGCATCGAGGAGATCCTCTGGGGCCTGTGGGAGCGCAGCGGCCTCGCGAAGTCGTGGGGCGGGCAGTCCGCAGCCGGCGGGGTCGGAGCCGGCGAAGCGGACCGGCACCTCGACGCCGTCGTCGGCCTGTTCACCGCCGCCAAGCGGTTCGTCGAACGCACCCCGGACGCCCCGGCCCGGGTGTTCGTCGACGACCTGCTCGGCGCCGACCTGCCCGAGGACTCCATCGGCCCCGACCGCACCGCCGGCCGGGTCCGGGTGCTCACCCCCTCGGCGACGATCGGACTCGAGTGCGACGTCGTCGTGGTGCTCGGACTGCAGGACGGCGTGTGGCCGAACACCCGGGAGCGCGGCAGTCTGCTCGACCCGGACGGCCTGGTCCGTGCGGCGTCGGGGGCCGAGCGTTCGCCGATCGACGACCGCGCCGCGGTGGTCGCCGACGAACTCCGCTTGTTCGCCCGCGCCGTCTCCCGCGCGACCACGCAGGTCGTGATCGGCACCGTCGCCAACGACGACGAGTCCCCGTCGCCGTTCGTCCGCCTGGTGCCGGTGCCGCCGGACCGGCAGCCGACCGTGCACCCGCTGTCCCTGCGCGGACTGGCCGGGTCCCTGCGACGTCGGGTCGTCCTGTCCGGCGACCACGAGGCCGCCTCGGCGTTGGCCCGGTTGGCCGAGGCCGAGGTCCCCGGGGCCGCACCGGACGACTGGTACGGCCTCGCCGAGCCCACCACCGACGAGCCGCTGGTCGACCTCGACGCCGACCCTGTGCCCGACGTCGAGGGCGGCGAACCCGTCGCACCGACCGTGTCCGTCTCACCGTCGCGCATCGGCACGTTCGAGGAGTGCCCGGTGCACTGGTTCGTGCAGACCTTCGGCGGCGGTGCGCCGAGTCCGGCGATGGGGATCGGCACGATCGTGCACGAGGCGATGGAGCACGCGACCGAGATCGACGTCGAGTCGCTGTGGGAACGGGTCGAGGCCCGGTGGGACGAACTGACCTTCGAGTCGCCGTGGGTGGCCGATCGGGAACGCGCGCGCACCCGCCGCATGATCGAGGGGCTCAGCGACTACCTGCGGACCTTCGCGGGCGCCGGCCGCCGGTTGCTCGGCGCCGAGACCTCGTTCGCCCTGGTCACCGGCCCCGCCCGGATGCGCGGCAGCATCGACCGCATCGAGGTCGATCCCGAGGGCCGTGTCAGCGTCGTGGACCTCAAGACCGGACGCTCGATGCCGAGCGAGAAGAACGACATGCCGGAGCACCCGCAGCTCGGCGCGTACCAGCTGGCGATCGAGGACGGCGCGGTCGAGGGCGTTCCGGCCGGCTCGCCCATGACGGACGCCCGACTCGTGTTCGTGCAGAACCCCCGCGGCGGGCAGGCCTACTCGGAGCGCACCCAGCAAGCGTTCGACGCCGAGGCGCGCGACGCCTACCGGGAACGCCTGCACGGGGTCGCGCGCGGCATGGCCGGACGGACCTTCCTGGCGAACGTGGACGACCACTGCGAGAAGGCCCGGACCGGCGTCGAGTGCCGCATCCACGTGGTCTCGGAGGTGACCTGGTGACCGAAACGACCGACACGACGGACGTCCTCGTTGCGCCTGTGGTCCAGCACGGCGCCGACGCCATCGCCGACGCCCTCGGCCGCCCCCGCCCGACCGCACAGCAGCGCGCCGTCATCGAGTCCCCGCTCACCCCCGCCCTGGTCGTCGCCGGAGCCGGCAGCGGCAAGACCGAGACGATGGCGTCGCGGGTGGTCTGGCTGCTCGCGAACGGCATGGTCCGCCCCGACGAGGTCCTCGGCCTGACCTTCACCCGCAAGGCCGCCGGCGAGCTCTCGGTGCGCATCAACGACCGCATCCGTGCACTCGAGGACGTCGGCCTGATCACCCCGGGCGACGCCTTCGAAGCGCCCACGGTGTCGACCTACAACGCGTTCGCGAACGCCGTCTTCCGCGAGAACGCCCTGCTCGTCGGCCGCGACGGCGAGTCGCAGGTCCTGACCGAACCGTCCGCCTGGCAGCTGGCCCGCCGCGTCGTGGTGGCCGCGCGTGACGACCGACTGGCCGGACTCGACCGCGACGTCGACACGCTCACCGCGGCCGTCGTGGCGCTCGCCGGGGCCACGTCCGAGCACCTCGTCGAACCCGAGGACCTCCGCCGGTTCGCCGTCGAGTTCTCCGACCTGCTCGAACTGCCCGGCAACCGTGGCAAGCCGTACAAGGCGATCACCGACGCCGTCGCCGCGATCGGTGCGCTGGAGCCCCTCGCCGACCTGGTCGCGGAGTTCCGGCGGCAGAAGGTCGACCGCGGCTTCGTCGAGTTCTCCGACCAGATCGCCCTGGCGCTCGCCGCGGCCGAGTCCGCGCCGCGGGTGGTCACGGACCTGAGGCAGCGGTTCGGCGTCGTGCTGCTCGACGAGTACCAGGACACCTCGGTGGTGCAGACCCGGTTCCTCGCCCGGCTGTTCCGCGGGCACTCGGTGATGGCCGTGGGCGACCCGCACCAGTCGATCTACGGGTTCCGCGGTGCGAGTGCCGCGAACCTCGCACGCTTCCCGCACGACTTCGGCGGCACCGAGCCGGATGCGGTCCGGCCCGTGACGTTCGCGCTGTCGACGAGCTGGCGGAACCCGGTCGACGTCCTCGCGGGGGCGAACGCGATCGTGGCGCCGCTGTCCGAGGCATCCGAGGTCGACGTCGAGCGCCTGTCACCGCGACCCGGTGCGGACGCCGGGACGGTCCGGGCGGTGTTCCCGGAGACCCTGCCGGAAGAGGCCGACGAGGTCGCCGCCTGGTTCCAGGGCCACCGGAAGCGGAACCCGACCGGGTCGATGGCCCTGCTGCTCCGTGCCCGCAAGGACCTGGCGTCGTTCACCGCGGCGCTCGGAGCGCGTGCTGTGCCCTTCCACGTGCTCGGCACCGGCGGTCTGCTCCAGCGCCCCGAGATCGTGGACCTGGTCGCGTGCCTGCGGGTGCTGCACGACCCGGCTGCCGGCAACGACCTCATCCGGTTGCTCGCGGGTGCCCGGTGGCGGGTGGGCGCGGCGGACGTCGTCGCCCTGCACCACCTCGCGCGGTGGCTGTTCCAGCGCGACCACACGCAGCAGCGGCTCGACGACGAGCTGACGGCGGCGTTCCGCGCCTCGGTGGCTGCGGGCGAGCACGGTTCGATCGTCGACGCCCTGGACTTCGTGGCGACCGCACCGGACGAGCACGGCGCGCTCGAGGGCATCACGCCCGCCGGCCGCAGCCGGATGCGGGCGCTCGGCACGCAGCTCGCGATGCTGCGGTCGCGGGCCGGCAGCGACCTGGTCGACTTCGTGACGCTCGTGATGCAGGAGATGCGGCTCGACATCGAGGTCGCGGCGCACGAGCAGGGCAGCGGGGCGTACCTCGACGCCTTCATCGACGAGCTCGCCGGGTTCGTGTCCACCGACGACCGTGCCGACCTCGGCTCCTTCCTGGGGTGGATCGACGCCGCCGCCCGCCGTGACGACATGGGCCCGCGCTCCGAGGAACCCGAAGCCGGCACGGTCCAGATCCTGACGATCCACGGGTCGAAGGGCCTCGAGTGGGACGCCGTCGCGGTGCCGCGCATGGTCGAGGGCGGACTGCCCGCGCGGCCGCAGGAGGGCTCGTCCGGGTGGCTCGGCTTCGGCCGGTTGCCGTACGAGTTCCGGGGGGACGGCGCCGAGCTGCCGAGCCTGGCGTGGCGCGGGCAGGAGATCCAGAAGGACGTCACGACCGCGATCGACGCCTTCAAGGAGCAGGTGAAGGCCCGCAACGAGGACGAGGAACGCCGACTCACGTACGTCGCGCTGACCCGTGCCCGCCACGACCTGCTCGTGTCCGGTTCGTTCTGGGCCGGCGGCGTGCGCCCCACCGAGCCGAGCCCGTACCTGCACGACCTGGTCGAGGCCGGGGTCGTCGACGGCACCGCGATCCCGGAGACCACCGTGCACGACGAGAACCCCCTCGGCGAGGACGGCGCCCAGCAGCTCTGGCCGCACGTGCCGTTCGGGCAGCGGGCGCCCCGGGTGCTAGCGGCGGCCGAGCGGGTCCGGAACGCCAACCCCGGTGCCTCCGGCCGGTACGCGGCCGACATCGACCTGCTGCTCGCCGAACGACGCGCGACCCGGAACGCGAAGCACGCGGTCGTGGTCCCGCACCGCGTGCCGGCCTCCGGCTTCAAGGACTACCTCACCGAGCCGGACAAGGTGGCCGAACGCCTGCGGCGGCCGATGCCGGAGCGCCCGTACCGAGCGACCCGGCTCGGTACGCTCTTCCACCAGTGGGTGGAGCAGCGTGCCCGGACGGGCGGGTCGCTCGAGACGCTCGACGTGTGGGGCGACGAGCTCGACCTCGACGCCGACGACCTGGTCGACGCCTCGCCGGACGCCGTGGTCACGGACGACGACGCCCGACGGCTGGCCGACTTCCAGGCCACCTTCGCCCGCTCACGGTGGGCCGGCCGCACGCCGGTCGAGGTCGAGCGCGAGATCCACATCCCGTTCCTCGGGCACAGCGTCGTCTGCAAGCTCGACGCCGTCTACGAGATCGACGGGCGTGCCGAGGTCGTCGACTGGAAGACGGGCAAGGCGCCGTCCGGTGCCGACGACCTGGCCCGACGGACGCTGCAGCTCGCCCTGTACCGGGTGGCCTACGCCGAGTTCACCGGTCGACCGCTCGACCAGGTCGACGCCGTGTTCTACTTCGTCGCGGACGACCTCGAGGTGCGTCCGACCGAGCTGCTGGACCGTGCCGGACTCGAGCGCGCCTGGACGGCCGCGATCGGCTGACCGACGAGGGGTCGCGACATCCCGCGGCGTGCACGGCGACCGGTCACAGGCCGTCAGTGCGCGGCTCGCCGGCCGACGGTTCGTGGCCGGTCGGTGCTCGGAAGGCGGGGAGTCGTGACCGCTCGGTGCCGGACGCGGGCGGGGAGCGCGCCGCGCCCAGCCCGCCACCCGGGAGGCCCGGTGCCGGTCTCGCGGACCGGCACCGGGCCTCCAGGCAGTCGCGCTCACCGCCCAGCGCGACCGCCACTGGTCACGACAGCCCGTCGGCGGCTGCGGACTGGTCGTGGACGGTCGCTCGAACGCGGGGCAGACGACGTTACGTGACCGCTCGGCAGAGGTGAGCGCGGCACACGAGCCGGAACGTCGGAGCGGAGGTCAGCCGTGTCGGCGTTCGGTCGACGACAGCAACTGCTCGACCTCGCCGATCTCCATCGTCTCGGGGGACACCGACTGCAGCGGCTCCGCGCTCGGCGCGTGCACCGCGTCGACCAGCCGGTGCATCATCGCGACCGCGTCGTCGACGACCTCGGTGCTCTTCGCCTGGACGCCGTGCAGCAGCCAGTGCGCCGTCTCGAGTTCGTGGTGCACCCGGGCGCGCTGTGCGAGCTGACGGTCGCGTCCGCCGCCGTTCGCCTCGTAGGCGCTCAGGACGGTGTCGAAGGCGTCGCGTCGGCCGGCGAGCACCCAGGCGAGGTCCTTGGCCGGGTCGCCGAGTCGGAGCTCGCCCCAGTCGAGGATCCCGCTGACGGCGTCGCCGTCGACGAGCAGCACGCCGGTGCCGATCGATCCGTGCACGACGGTCGGGGTGAACTGCCACAGCTGCTGGTCGCGCGCGGCACCCTCCCACCGTTCGACCAGGGCGGCGGGCACGAGCTTGGTGGCGACGGCGCGGTCCATCACGGACACTGCGGAGCGCAGCACCTCGAACGGGGTGAGCGACGGCAGGCCGGCGTCCGAGACGAAGCTCGTCGGGAGCTGGTGGATCGCGGCGAGGGCGCGGCCGACGCTCGTGGCGAGCTCGGGGCGCTCGGCGAACGACGCGAGCGTCGGGTGCGCGCCCGGCAGTCGGGTGGTGACGATGGCGCGGGTCGATCCGATCGGCGCCTGACCGCGGTACTCGGCCACACCGAACGGGAGGCGCGTGCGGATCCCGGCGCTCAGCGCACGGATCGCGACGAGGTCGGCCGACTGCCGGGCTTCCGCCCGCTGGTTCCGGGGACGTCGGATGACCGTCAGGGCGCCGTCGGCGTCGCGGAGGAGAGCCGACTCGTAGTCGCCGGCCGCGGCCGAGCCGAGCGTGCGCGTGCCCGTGACGACGAGACCGGGCACGGCCGTCGTCGCCAACGCGGCTAGAGTGAACTGGGATCCCGCCATGCCCCTCAGGGTAGGTGCGTGACGCCTGCACCGGTGCACGCCACGCTGTTCCCGAAGCCTTCCCAGTACGCCTTGCCGCACGCCCCGCCCGCAGGCCTCGCCTGCACCTGAACCGAGGAGCCCTCTGCCGTGACCGTCGAGTTCGCCTCCCGGCTCCCGCTGTCCCGCAACGAACTCGACCGCGACGCCGAGTTCCGCACGACGTCGGACCTCGACCGGGTCCTGCGCGAGGACTCAGCGACCCGGTACCTGCCGGTGCACGGCTCGGAGATGCTCCGGAACGCCGACGGAACCCTGCGGTTCGTGACCGCGGCCGACGTGCCGGACGGCACCGTGACGCTGTACCTCGGCCGCGCCGTGTCCGACGCTGCCGACGCCCCCGCCGGCACCCGCTTCGTCGCGGCCCTCGTCGACGACGCCACCGCGTCGGCCATCGAACCGTCCGACGACGCGTGGGAGAGCCTGCGCATGTTCGGCACCGAGCTGTCCCCGCGCGACCAGGGCCTGGCGGTCGAGGCCGTGGCGATGGCGAACTGGCACGCCGTCCACGGCTTCTCGCCCCGCACCGGGTCCGCGACCGACGTCGTCACCGGCGGGTGGGTGCGCCGCGACCCTGAAGGACACGAGCACTTCCCGCGTACCGACGCCGCGATCATCGTCGGTGTCGTCGACGCCGACGACCGCATCCTGCTCGGCTCGAACGCCGCGTGGGACGCCGACCGCTACTCGCTGCTCGCCGGGTTCGTCGAACCGGGGGAGTCGCTCGAGGACGCCGTCCGCCGCGAGGTCTTCGAGGAGTCCGGCGTGCACGTCGAGGAGCCCGAGTACCTCGGCTCGCAGCCGTGGCCGTTCCCCGCGTCGCTGATGGTCGGCTTCCGTGCCCGCGCAGTGGACGGCGACCCGTCCACTGCCCGGCCCGACGGCGTCGAGATCCTCGACGTGCGCTGGTTCTCGCGCGAGGACATCCGGGAGCGCGCGGGGGACACCCTGCTGCTGCCCGGTCGGACCTCGATCGCCCGCGCCATCATCGAGGAGTGGTACGGCGGGCCGCTGGACCTGCCGTGAGCAGTGCTGGTGGTGGGCCGGTGCCGGCTGGCGCTGGTCCGGGCGGTGCAGGCGGTTCGGCCGGTTCGGCCGGTTCGGCCGAGGTCCGTCCGCCGTCGCCCGATGAACTCCTCGCCGCTCTCGACACCGAGCAGCGCACCGTCGCCCGGACCCTGCTCGGCCCCGTCGCGGTCCTGGCGGGCGCCGGCACCGGCAAGACCCGTGCGATCACCCACCGCATCGCCTACGGCGTCGCGACCGGCACCTACGCACCGAACCACGTCCTCGCGCTGACGTTCACCACCCGCGCCGCCGGGGAGCTGCGGTCGCGACTCCGCTCGCTCGGCGCCGGCACGGTGCAGGCGCGCACCTTCCACGCTGCGGCGATGGCGCAGCTCAGCTACTTCTGGCCGGACACCGTCGGCGGGCACGCGCCGAAGATCGTCGAGTCCAAGGGCCGGATGATCGCGCACGCCGCGGACACCGTCGGGATGTCGGTCGACACCCCGGTGCTGCGCGACCTGGCCGCCGAGGTCGAGTGGCGCAAGGTGCAGATGCTCTCGCTCGAGGAGTACGAGGCTGCCGCCGCCGAAAGGGTGATGCCGCGCGACACCTCGCCGCGCCGGGTGATCGACCTGATGAAGGCCTACGAGCGCCTGAAGGACGACCGCCGACAGCTCGACTTCGAGGACGTCCTGCTCGCCACGCTCGGCATGGTCGAGTCGGAGCCGCGGGTGGCGTCCTACGTGCGGCAGCAGTACCGGTTCTTCGTGGTCGACGAGTACCAGGACGTCTCGCCCGTGCAGCACGACCTGCTGCGGGCCTGGCTCGGCGGCCGCGACGACCTGTGCGTCGTCGGCGACGCCAGCCAGACGATCTACTCGTTCGCCGGTGCGTCGAGCGACTACCTGCTCGGCTTCGGCTCGGAGTTCCCCCGCGGCTCGGTCGTGCGACTCGAGCGGAACTACCGCTCCACCCGCGAGGTCGTGCACGCCGCCAACGCCCTGATGCGCGGGCAACCGGGCGCGCTCGACCTGGTCGCCCAGACGGAAGAGTCCGGTCCCGACCCCGTCGTTGTGCCGTGCGTGCACGACGGCGACGAGGCGCAGACCATCGCCCGACGGATCGCGGAACTCGTCGCCGGCGGAGCGTCGTACGGCGACTGCGCGGTGCTGTTCCGCGTCGGCGCCCAGTCCGCGGCCCTCGAGTCCGCGCTCGGCCGCAACGGCATCCCCTACCGGGTGCAGGGCGGTACGCGCTTCTTCAACCGGCCCGAGGTCAAGCTCGCGGTGCACCACATGCGCGGCGAGGCGATCCGGCAGACCGACGACGAACTGACCCGCCGTGTCCGCCTCGTGCTGCAGGTCAGTGGGTGGACGTCGACCGCCCCCGAGGGCACCGGCGCCGTCCGCGAGCAGTGGGAAGCGCTGCAGGCGATCATGGGCCTGGCCGAGGACGCCCCCGCCGGCACGACCATGCAGCAGTTCACCCAGGACCTGGTGGACCGTGCCGCGACCCACCACGAGCCCGAGGTCGACGCCGTGACCCTGGCGACCCTGCACTCGTCCAAGGGACTCGAGTGGCCGAACGTGGTCATCGCCGGTGCCGCCGAGGGCCTCCTGCCGATCTCGCACGCCACCACCGACACCGAGGTGGACGAGGAACGTCGCCTGTTCTACGTCGGCCTGACCCGCGCCCGGCGGACCGTGACGATCACGTGGTCGAGACAGGGTTCCACGCGTGGGGGAGCCCGCGCTCCGAGTCGGTTCCTGGCAGTGCTCGGCACGCGCACCGCGGATGGGGCGGCACCGACCACCGGCTGACGGCCAGGTCGTCGCGGTCGAACACCACCTGGTCCGGGTCGGCACGTTGCGACCGGAGCGGCAGGCGCTGCACGAGCAGCCGGGTGGTGGCCGCGGCCACCGCGGCGGACCGCCACGGTGACAGCGGCGCCGGTGGTCGTCCCCACAGCTGCGACGCGATCGCGGGCCACGCCGGGTCGTCGTCCACGCGTGCGAACTCCGCGCACTGGAGGCACGGGCCGGCCCCCGGGACCACGAACGGCCCGAGGCGGATGCGGCCGTCGCCCACCACCACAGCCAGGTGCGGCACGCCCCTGCGGGTCCAGGCTGCGCGGAGCGCGGGGTCGACGACGTGGTCGGCGACCACCACGGCGAGCCGGGGTTCGTGCTCCGGCAGCTCGACCGGGCCGCCCCGCGGGGACGATGTCCGCGCGACGGTCACGCCCTCACCGGACAGGTGGGCCGCGATCGTGTCCGCCAACCCGCCGGCCCCGTGCACCTCGACCCGTTCGAGCGGTTCGGGCAGGACGTCGATCACCGCGGGGGACGCCGCACCGAGCACGCGCGCGGCGACGTCCGGTGGGCAGCCCGAGGTGACGGCGAGGCCACTCAGCGCTTCGCGCCCCGTCTCACGCCGCAGGGCACTGAGGAACCGTTCCTCGCCCGTGGTCGGGACGTCGACGACGGCACGAGGCGGATCGACCCCGAGCTGCACCGTCGTCGGGTCGCGCCAGACGAACTCGAGTGTCGGATCGATGCGGATGCCCATGACCCCACGGTGCCCGAGTCGGGGGCACGCGTGGGGCCGGGTGGTGGATCTGTGGAGAACTCGACGGTGCCGGACTCAGCGGGGCTGGTCGCCGGGGCGGTCCTCGTCGGTGCCTGTCTCGTCGGTGCCCGGGGCGCCGTCGTCGATGCGGCCGGACTCGTCCTCGTGCGGACGGGCGCCGGTGGCGTCGTTGAGCAGGTCCTCGAGCGCCTTGTCGAACGCGTCGTCCTCCTCGGTCTGCGCGGGGTTCCGCAGACGGGCGACCAGGGCGTCCGGTGCGTCGACGTCGTCGGACGTGGGGACGAGGTCGAAGTGCGACCAGAGTGCGTCACGCTGCTCGGCACCGAGCTCGTCCGTCACCCGCTGCCACATCGCGGCGGCCTCGCGCAGACGGCGGGGTCGCAGTTCGAGGCCGACGAGCGTCGCGAACGCGGACTCGGCGGGTCCTCCGGCTGCCCGGCGACGGCGGACCATCTCGGCGATGGCGCCGCTCTTCGGCAGCCGGACGGTGGCGGCGGCGGTGACCGTGTCGACCCAGCCCTCGACGAGCGCGAGCATGGTCTCCAGCCGTGCCAGCGCAGCGTCCTGCTCGGGCGTGCGCGGCGGGATGAGCGCACCGGAGGCGAGCGCGTCCCGCAGCTGCTCCTGGTTGGTCGGGTCGATGTCCGCGGCGAGCTCCTCGACGCGGTCGAAGGGGATGTGGATGCCCCGTGCGTAGTCCGTGATCGACGAGATGATGTGCAGTCGCAGCCACCGCGCCGAGCGGAAGAGCCGTGCGTGCGCGAGTTCGCGGACCGCCAGGTAGATGCGGACCTCGTCCTCGGAGACGTCGAGTCCCTCGGCGAACTCGGCCACGTTCTGCGGCAGGAGTGCTGCGACCTGCTCGTCCAGCAGCGGGACACCCACGTCGCCGCCGGACACGACCTCCTTCGACAGCTGGCCGACGACCTGGCCGAGCTGGATGGCGAAGAGGGCACCGCCGACGCCGCGCATCGCCTTCGAGACGTCACCGAGCATCGCCTTGAGTTCTTCGGGAGCACGCTGGTCGATGGCCTCGGTCAGTGCATCGGCGATGCTGAACGCGACGGGCTCGGCGATCTGGGTCCACACCGGAACCGTCGCCTTCGCCCACTGCTCCCGCGTGTACAGGCTCGGGGTGGCGGTGAGCTCGGCCACGGTCGTGACCTCGTCCAACCAGAGGGCGGCGACCTGGAACGCCTGGTCGGCCGCCTGCGAGGCCACCGGGTCGACGGCGTGGCCGCCCTCGCGGGCGATCGCGGTGGCGCGCTCGGCGGTCGCGGAGAAGTCGATGCCGTCACCGCCGGACTGCGCGGCACGCTGCAGCTGGCTCATCAGGTTCGCGACGAAGGCCGGGTCGTTCGGCAGGCCGGCCGCACCGGCGAGCTGCGACGGGTCGATCTGGCCCTCGCCCGAGAGCAGCTTGCGCAGCATCTCCTGGAAGTCGTCGTCCGGCCCCGGCTGTGGTTCATCAGGCATGCCGACTACGCTAATCGCTGCTCACGGGGCCGCACCTGGGATGCCCCCGTGGGAACGCCCGAACCGCTGCGCCGAGGGCGAACAGTCCCGCCGCACGGCGCGGACGACCGCCCCGCCGTCAGGCCCGGCGACCGCCCCTGGAAGGACCCCGCGTGACCCTCTTCACCCCCGCGCCCCGTCGTCGTTCGCGTGCCAGGACCGTCGGGTGGGCGTTCGTGATCGGTGCCGTCGTGCTGGGGATCCTGGCGAGCGTGCTGCCGAGCCCGTACCTCATCGAGGTCCCCGGACCGGTCTACAACACCATCGGGACCCAGAAGCAGGGGACGGGCAAGGACGCGAAGGACGTCAAGCTGATCCAGGTCTCCGGGCACGAGACCTACCCCACCGCCGGGGCGCTCGACATGCTGACGGTCGGCATCCAGGGCGACGCGACGAACCGTCCGTCGTGGACCAGCGTCGTCCGGGCGATCTTCACGAAGTCCGAGGCCGTGATCCCGGTCGAGGCGATCTACCCGACCGGCACCACGACCGAGCAGGTGAACCAGCAGGACTCCGCCGACATGCAGGCGTCGCAGCAGTCCGCAGTGGCCGCAGCACTGATCCAGCAGGGGAACGACCTGCCGACCGAACTCGAGGTCGGTACCGTGCAGCCCGGCTCGGCTGCCGACGGCCCGATCGAGAAGGGCGACGTCATCACGGCCTTCGACGGCACCTCGCTCACGACGAACGCCGACGCCACCTCGCTGCGGGAGCTCGTCGCGAAGCACGGCACGTCGACCCCGGCCACCGTCACCATCGAGCGCGACGGTGCGACGAAGGACGTCCGGGTGACCCCGCGCGACGAGCAGGGCACCGCGCTCCTGGGCGTCGGCGTCACGGAGAAGTACGACTTCCCGTTCGACGTCTCGATCAAGCTGCAGGACGTCGGTGGCCCCTCGGCCGGCATGATGTTCGCGCTCGGGATCATCGACGAGATCACACCCGGCAAGCTCAACGGCGGCAAGCACGTCGCGGGGACGGGCACGATCACCGCCGACGGCGAGGTCGGAGCCATCGGCGGCATCCGGCAGAAGCTCTACGGAGCGCGGGAAGCGGGGGCGACGGTGTTCCTCGCCCCGGCCGACAACTGCGGCGAGGTCGTCGGGCACGTGCCGGACGGGCTCGACGTCTACAAGGTGTCGACGCTCGACCAGGCCGTCACCGACCTGCAGACCATCGCCGACGGGAAGAGCACCGCGAAGCTCGTCCGCTGCGGTTCCTGACCGGGTTCCTGAGTCCTCGCACAGTTTCACAGTCCGCCCGGTCCAATAGGATCAGTGCACTGACGGCCCGCCGCGAGCCGGGCCCGCCGGTCCGACACGTCTGGAGCACATCAAGTGACGACAACCTCGTCCACCTCGGGGCGGCGTTCGCCGCGGGTCCCGATCGTGGTCACGATCATCGTGCTGGCCGCACTGGTGATCGGCTTCTTCATCTTCGCCAGCCTGTACACCGACTACGCGTGGTTCGCGCAGCTCGGGTTCCAGCAGGTCCTCACGACGCGGTGGATCGCAGGGACCCTGATGTTCCTCGCGGGCTTCCTGGGAATGGCGATCCCGGTATTCCTGAGCATCGGACTGGCCTTCCGGTACCGCCCGGTCTACGCGAAGCTCAACTCGCAGCTGGACCGGTACCAGCAGGTCATCGAACCGCTGCGCCGCGCCGTCATGATCGGCATCCCGGTGGTGCTCGGCATCTTCGCCGGGCTGTCGACCTCGGGGCGCTGGAGCATGGTGCTCGAGTACTTCAACCGGACCCCGTTCGGCAAGACGGACCCGCAGTTCGGCATGGACATCGGCTTCTACGTCTTCGAGCTGCCGTTCTGGCGCTCGATCGTGGCGTACTCGTCGGCCGTGGTGCTGATCGCGGGGCTCGCCGCCCTCGCCGCCTGCTACCTGTACGGCGCGCTGCGCTTCGGGGGACGTGAAGTCCGGATCTCCCGAGCAGCGCGCATCCAGCTCGCCGTCACCGCTGCGCTCTACATCGCGCTGCAGGCCGTCAGCCTGTGGCTCGACCAGTACGCGGCGCTCACCAAGTCGAACTCGCTCATCACCGGTGCGCAGTACACCGAGGTCAACGCGGTCATCCCGGGTCGCGAGATCATGGCGGGCATCGCGGCGATCGTCGCGATCCTGTTCATCGTCACCGCGGTGATCGGCCGCTGGCGCATCTCGATCGTCGGCACCGGCCTGCTGCTCGTCGCCGCGATCGTCATCGGGGGCATCTACCCCTGGATCGTCCAGCGCCTGCAGGTCAAGCCCTCGGAGCGTACCTACGAGTCCGCGTACATCGAGCGGAACATCAAGGCCACGCGGGACGCCTACGGTGTCTCCGACGTCAAGGAACAGAACTACGACGCCACGACCGAGGCCAGCTCCGGCGCCCTCGCGCAGGACGCCCAGACGACGGCGAACATCCGCCTGATCGACCCGAAGATCGTCTCCGACACCTTCAGCCAGCTGCAGCAGTACCGGCAGTACTACCAGTTCCCGGACGAGCTCGACGTCGACCGGTACGACGTCAAGGGCGAGACCGAGGACACCGTCATCGCGGTGCGCGACATCGACCTCGACGGCCTGAGCTCGGCCGCGAACACCCAGTACAACCGGGCGTTCGTGTACACCCACGGCTACGGCGTGACCGCGGCCTTCGGCAACCAGCGCGCGAGCGACGGCAAGCCGGTCTTCCTCGAGTCGGGCATCCCCTCGAACGGTGCGCTGGGTGACTTCCAGCAGCGCGTGTACTTCGGCGAGACCTCGCCGGCGTACTCGATCGTCGGCGCGCCGAAGGGTTCGAAGGACGTCGAGCTCGACTACCCGTCCGGATCCGACGACGACAACGGCGGCAACGCCACCACGACGTACTCCGGCGACGGCGGACCGAGTGTGGGCAACTTCTTCAACCGACTCGTCTACGCGGCGAAGTTCCAGTCGGAGCAGGTCCTGCTGTCGGACGCGGTCAACAAGGACTCGCAGATCCTCTACGACCGCGACCCGATCACGCGTGTCCAGAAGGTCGCGCCGTACCTGACGGTCGACAGTGACGCCTACCCGGCGATCGTCGACCACCGCATCCAGTGGGTCGTCGACGGCTACACGACGAGCGATGCCTACCCGTACTCGCAGAGCCAGAGCCTGTCGGACAGCATCGCCGGTTCGGAGTCCTCGGCGTACCGCACCGACCAGGTCAACTACATCCGCAACTCGGTGAAGGCCACGGTCGACGCCTACACGGGCAAGGTGACCCTCTACGCGTGGGACACCAAGGACCCGGTGCTGAAGACGTGGGAGAAGATCTTCCCGACGTCGGTCAAGTCGGTGTCGAGCATGAGCGCCGAGCTGCTGGACCACGTCCGCTACCCGACGGACCTGTTCAAGGTGCAGCGGTCGATCCTCGGCACCTACCACGTCACGAACGCGAACTCGTTCTACTCGGGTGACGACGCATGGAACACACCACAGGAGCCCACGACCACGGGGTCGACCGACACGGATGCGAGCGCCGCCGACACGTCGACGACCACGAACGCCCTGGGCGCGCAGACGACGACGACCGCGAGCAAGGCGAACCTGCAGGATCCGTACTACCTGACGATGAAGGTGCCGGGGCAGGAGACCGCGTACAACCTGTACACGACCTACATCCCCCAGCAGTCCGCCGGCGCGAACAACCGCAACGTGCTGACCGGCTACCTGGCCGCCGACTCCGACGCGGGAGGTGCAGGCAAGGGCAAGAAGGCGTCGGGCTACGGCAAGCTCACGTTGTTGACGATGCCGAAGACCGACAACATCCCGGGCCCGGCGCAGGTGCAGAACCTGTTCAACTCGGACACCACGGTGTCGCAGGAGCTGAACATCCTGAAGCGCGGCAACTCGACGGTGAAGCAGGGCAACCTGCTCACCCTTCCGGTCGGCGGCGGCTTCCTGTACGTGCAGCCCGTGTACGTGCAGTCGACGTCGAGCGGTTCGTACCCGCTGCTGCAGAAGGTGCTCGTCGCGTTCGGCGACAAGATCGCGTTCGAGGACACCCTCGACGAGGCACTCAACTCGCTGTTCGGCGGTGACTCGGGTGCTGCTGCCGGAGACTCCGATGCCAGTGGTTCGGGGAGCGACTCCGGTTCGTCCGGGTCGGGCTCGTCCGACTCCGGTTCCGACTCGGGCTCCGGGTCGACCGGTGGCTCGACCGGTTCGGGCACCACGGACAACGACGCACTGCAGCAGGCGCTGTCCGACGCGAACGACGCCCTGCAGGACCGTCAGCAGGCCTACGCCGACAACGACCTGGTCGCTGCAGCCGAGGCCGACAAGCGCCTGCAAGAGGCGATCGAGGCCGCGACCGCAGCCGAAGACGGCAGCTGACACGCCGTGGCGGGGCACACGATTTGTGCCCCGCCACGACCGTGTGTAGGCTATTCAATGTGCCGCGGGGTGGAGCAGTTCGGTAGCTCGCTGGGCTCATAACCCAGAGGTCGTAGGTTCAAATCCTGCCCCCGCAACCAAGCGTCACACGAAAGCCCCGGTCCGAAAGGACCGGGGCTTTCCTCGTTCCCGGGATCCTCCACGCCGGAACGCTCCGCAGTGCGCCGGTACGCTCGGCGGATGGGCACCCTCACGATCGCCGCCGCGCAGTTCGCTCCCGTGGACGACCCGGTGGCCAACCTCGAGACCGTCCGGACCGCGGCGGTCGACGCAGCGGCGCGGGGAGCGGCGCTGCTCGTCACGCCGGAGTACTCGTCGTACTTCACCGCCGACATCGACGACCGGTTCGTCGCCGCAGCGCAGCCGCTCGACGGCCCCTTCGTGTCAGGGCTGCGCGACATCGCCCGCGACACCGGTGTCGCACTGATCGTCGGGATCGCCGAGACGACCGACGCCGAGACGACCGACGCCGAGTCGACGGAAACAGCGACGACCGACGCAGCGACCGCGGACGAACCCACGCGCTTCCGCAACACCCTGGTGGCAGTGCTCCCCACCGGCGAGCTCGCGGCGACCTACCGGAAGGTGCACCTCTACGACGCCTTCGGGTCGCGGGAGTCCGACCGCATCGAGTCCGGCGACCCGGAGCAGCTGCCGGTCTTCGAGTTCGAAGGCCTCCGGATCGGGCTCGAGACCTGTTACGACCTGCGTTTCCCCGAGGTCACCCGCCGGCTGGCAGCGCCCGAGCACGGTGCGGCCGACGTCGTCGTGCTGCCGGCCGAGTGGGTGCGTGGCCCCGGCAAGGAACACCACTGGCGGACCCTGCTCACCGCGCGGGCGATCGAGAACACCGTCTGGGTCGTCGGTGTCGGCCAGACGCCGCCGATCGGCATCGGCGCCTCGGTGGTGCTCGACCCCTCCGGTGTCGCCGTGGCGTCGGCCGGCTCTGCGCCCGGCAAGCTCGTCGCGACCGTCGACACCGCTGTGACCGAGGCGGTCCGGCAGGTCAACCCGTCGCTGGCACTCCGCCGGTACGACGTCGCGCTGCGCGCCCGGCCTGGAGGCACGGCTCGCCCCTGACCGGCAGGTCCCGTCCGATCCGTGGTCGCGACTGCGCCGGTGGCGGGATCGGGCTCAGGACGGCGCGTGGAGGCGTGCCAGGCGGCCGGCGGCGTCCTCGAGGACGGAACGCCGCTTGCAGAACGCGAAGCGCACGAGGGACCGGTAGCCCGCGGCGTGCTCCGGCCGGACGAAGGCCGACACCGGCACGCCGACGACCCCGGCCAGGGCGGGCAGCTCGAGGCAGAAGGCCCGTGCGTCGTCGTACCCGAGCGGCGCGGTGTCGGCGATCACGAAGTACCCGCCGTCCGGCCGCATGACGTCGAAGCCCGCTGACCGGAGCCCCGAGGCGAGCAGTTCGTGCTTGGCGGCGAGTTCGGCGGCGATCCCGGTGAAGACGGCATCCGGCAACCGCAGTCCGACGGCGACGGCCGGCTGGAACGGTGCGCCGTTGACGAAGGTCAGGTACTGCTTCACCGTCGTGATCGCGTCGACGAGCGTCGGGGGAGCGGTGAGCCAACCGATCTTCCAACCGGTGGTGCTGAAGGTCTTGCCGGCGCTCGAGATCGAGACCGTCCGCTCGGCGGCTCCGGGCAGTGTCGCGATCGGCGTGTGCGGGACGGTGAACGTCAGGTGCTCGTAGACCTCGTCGGTGACGATGAGGGCGTCGTACCGCGTCGCGAGTTCCACGATCGTGCGCAGGACCTCGTCGGGCAGGACCCGGCCGGTCGGGTTGTGCGGCGTGTTGACGAGCACGACGCGGGTGCGGTCGGTGAACGCGGCGCGCAGCGTGTCCTCGTCCGGCAGGAAGTCCGGAGCGGTGAGGGGCACGGTGACGTGGGTGCCGCCCGCGAGCCGGACGAGCGCACCGTAGGCGTCGTAGAACGGTTCGAACGTGATGACCTCGTCGCCCGGTTCGACCAGGGCGAGGAGCGTCGCGGCGAGGGCTTCGGTGGCGCCGGCGGTGACCAGGACCTGCCGGTCAGGATCGACCTCGAGGCCGTACCACCGCTGCTGGTGTTCGGCCACGGCGGTGCGGAGGTCGACCGTCCCGCGTCCGGGCGGGTACTGGTTGACGCCGTCCCGGATGGCGCGGACCGCGGCTTCGAGCACCTCGGCGGGGCCGTCCTGGTCGGGGAAGCCCTGCCCGAGGTTGATCGCGCCGGTGCTCGCGGCGAGGGCGCTCATCTCGGCGAAGACGGTGGGCGCGGGGACGCCGTCGGGTCCCAGGAGCATCGCTCCCTCGGCTGCTCGCAACCAGGGTCCTGCCTGCCGCATGTGGTTCCCTCCGGTGACGGCGACGACGTGTCGCGCTGAACGGACCCCAACCTAGCTGGCCGTCCGACGGCGATCCGGGGACGGACCCACAGCCCACGCATAAGATCGGCAGAGGATGCTTCCAGCGTCGCCAGAAGCACCGCTCAGGTGGTTGCGACAGACTGCACGAGCTTGAAAGGAGCACGTCCAGCATGACCGACACCACGCCCAACGGGCAGGGCGACGACCGCCGTCCGGACGATGCGGCATCGCCTGCCGCCAGTGAGGACGCCGCCGCAGCGGCCACGAAGGGGAACACGTCGATGCCGAACGACTCCGAGCAGTTCAACGACGCCGAGCAGCCCAACGACGCCGAGCAGTCCAAGAACGCCGAGCGGTCCGACGACGCCACGAGCGCCGACCACACCGACGTGATCCCGTCGGCGACCGACCACCCCACGGACCGCTACACGGCCCCGTACCCGACGCTCTCGGGCGACCAGCAGCGCGATGCCGGCCAGCAGCCGGCCGGGTACGGCCAGCAGACCTCCCCGTACGGGCAGGCGTCCCAGTACGGCCAGCAGCCCGCCGCCGACCAGCAGAGCCAGTACGGGCAGGCCCAGCAGAGCCAGTACGGGCAGAACCAGCAGCCGCAGTACGGCCAGGCCCAGCAGAGCCCGTACGGCCAGCAGTCGCAGTACGGCCAGGGCGAGCAGTCCCAGTACGGCCAGAGCCAGCAGTCCCAGTACGGCCAGAACCAGCCGAACCAGCAGTCCCAGTACGGTCAGCAGTCGCAGTACGGCCAGCAGGGCCAGCACGGCCAGGCCCAGCAGCCGCCGTACGGCCAGCAGCCGACCGCGAACCAGCCGCGGTACGGCGAGTACGCCCAGCCGGCCTCCGCCGCTGCCCCCGCGTCCTCGTCGGAGTACGCGACGGCGTCGGCGCAGGCACCGCAGTCCGCCACGAGCGCCTTCGGCGACGTGGACGGCGCGAACCAGCGCAACGGCCACTACTTCGCTGACGGAACCGCGGGTGCAGCGGCCACCACGACCACCACCCGCTCCGGGCGCGGCAAGCTCGTCCTGCCGATCATCGCCGGACTGGTCGTCGCGGGTCTGGTCGGCGGCGGTGCCGGGTGGCTCGCCGGGTCGTCGCAGGGCGGCACCGTCACGTCGTCCTCCGGTTCGTCGCAGGGCGGCAACCTCACGGTCAACGACTACGACTCCGCGACGGTCGTCACCGCGGTCGCTGCTCAGGCGACGCCGTCGGTCGTGACGATCAACGTGTCGTCCAGCAACGAGGCCGGCACCGGTTCGGGCGTCGTGATGAGCAAGGACGGCTACATCGTCACGAACACCCACGTGGTGACGCTCGACGGCGACAGCTCGAACGGTTCGATCACCGTGACGACCTCGAACGGCAAGATCTACGAGGGCAAGCTCATCGGCACCGACCCGACGGTGGACCTCGCGGTCATCAAGATCGACGCGACCGACCTCAAGCCGATGGAGTTCGCCGATTCCACGAAGCTCAACGTCGGTGACACCGCGGTCGCGATCGGTGCGCCCCTGGGCCTGTCGAACACGGTCACGGACGGCATCGTCTCGACCCTGAACCGCAGCATCCAGGTCACGTCGAGCGCTCCCAGCGAGGGCGGCGACTCGAACGAGGGCGGCAACGGCGGCAGCGGCCCGTTCGACTTCTGGGGCAACGGCGACAACGGCAGCAGCTCGTCCGCGAACACCACGGTCTCGCTGCCCGTCATCCAGACCGACGCGTCGATCAACCCGGGCAACTCCGGTGGTGCGCTGCTCGACGCGAAGGGCAAGCTGATCGGCATCAACGTGGCCATCGCCTCGGCCGGCAGCTCGTCGTCGTCGGACTCGGCGGCCGGCAGCATCGGCGTGGGCTTCTCGATCCCGTCGAACCTGGTGAAGCGCGTCGCGAACGAGATCAAGGACAAGGGCTCGGCCACGCACGGCCTGCTCGGTGCCACCGTCGGCGACGCCTCGGAGAACGCGAGCGCGACCCAGATGGGTGCGCTCATCAAGTCGGTCTCGTCCGGCGGTGCGGCGGCGAAGGCCGGTCTGCAGAAGGGTGACGTCGTCACGAAGATCGGTTCGGCGACCGTCTCGGACGCCACCGACCTGACGGCGCAGGTCCGCTACTTCGCAGGCGGCGCGTCGACGACGATCAGCTACCTCCGGAACGGGCAGTCCCGCGAGGCGGACGTGACCCTGGGCACGTACGACAGCAAGGGCTGACGCCACCACGGACAGGACGGGAGGCCCGGTGCACGACGTGCGCCGGGCCTCCCGTCCGTCTGCGGGTCACGTCGCGGGCGCCCCGCAGGTTCCGGGTTCGGGTCTTGATAGGCTCATGGTCGCTCTGCGGGGCGGCACCGCCCCGGTGCGTCCCGTGCACCCAGCCAGCACCCCGAGGTACGCATGCAGACAGACGGACAGCCCCTGCCGGGCGTCTCGTACGTGATGCCCGTGCTCAACGAGGTCACCGAGGTCCGCGCTGCGGTCGCCAGCCTGCTCGACCAGGACTACACCGGCGTGTTCGAGGTCATCCTCGCGCTCGGCCCCTCGATCGACGGCACGAACGAACTCGTGGCCGAGATGAGCGCGGCCGACCCGCGCATCCGGGCGATCGACAACCCGGTCGGGTCCACGCCGGCCGGCCTGAACGTCGCGATCACGGCGTCGGTGCACCCCGTGGTGGTCCGCGTCGACGCGCACTCGGTGCTGCCACCGGACTACACGCGCATCGCCGTCCGCACCCTGCTCGAGTCCGGAGCGGACAACGTCGGCGGCATCATGCGCGCCGAGGGCCGCAGCCCGTTCGAGCGGGCCGTCGCGTTGGCGTACGGCAGCCGCGTCGGCCTCGGCGGCACCCCGCACCACGTCGGCGGGACCGCCGGCCCCGCCGAGACCGCGTACCTCGGCGTCTTCCGCCGCGACCGCCTGTTCGAGGTCGGCCTGTTCGACGAGGGCATCAAGCGCGGCCAGGACTGGGAACTCAACCGACGCCTGCGCCAGACCGGCGGCACGGTGTGGTTCACGCCCGAGCTGGTCGTCACGTACCGCCCGCGGCCGAGCCTGAAGCGCCTGGTGCGGCAGTTCGTCGCCACCGGGTTGTGGCGGGGCGAGCTCGCCCGTCGGTTCCCCGCGAACAACGGCCTGCGGTACTTCGTGCCGCCCGCGATGGTCGCCGCCATGGCCGTCGGGATCCTCGCCGGCGTCGTCGGTGTCGTCGGCGCAGCCCTCGGCAGCCCGGTCGCCTGGGCGCTCCTCGGGTTCGCCGTGCCCGCCGTGTACCTGCTCTTCGTCGTCCTCGGGTCGGTCGCCGTCGCGCGCCGGTCCGGGGTGGCGACCTTCCTCTGGTTGCTCGTGGTGCTGCCCTGCATCCACGTGGGATGGGGGCTCGGTTTCATCATCGGGTTCCTCACCCGTACCTCCGAGCTGACCACCCACACCGGACGGTGACCCCATGACCGACCCCGCCACCCACGGCCGCGGATCCGCACGCCCGACGTCGATCGCCGAGCTGCGGGCCGTCGCCCAGCCGGACGAGGTCCGCGCCCGCGCCAACGCCGAGCACTGGACGGCGTCGCTGTACCTGCGCGACGTCTCGCCGTACCTGACCTGGGTGCTGCTGAAGACCCGCGTCAGCGCCAACCAGGTGACCGGCCTGATGATCCTGGTCGGGTGGAGCATCGCCGCGGCCCTGCTCATCCCCGGCATCTGGGGCGCAGCGCTCGCCCTGGTGCTCGGACAGCTGCAGATGCTCGTGGACTGCTGCGACGGCGAGGTCGCACGGTGGCGTGGCACCCGCTCGCCCGCCGGGGTGTTCCTGGACAAGGTCGGGCACTACACGACCGAGGGACTGATCCCGGTGGCGCTGGGCATCCGAGCCGCCACCTGGCCGATCCACGGCGCCGACTGGATGTGGACCACGATCGGCTGCGCACTCGGCCTGGTGATCGTGCTGAACAAGGCCCTCAACGACATGGTGCACGTCGCCCGGGCGAACGCGGGGCTCGACAAGCTCGTCGACCGACGCGACGCCTCGACCGCGCCGTCCGGCCGGAAGCTCGCCTCGCTCCGCCGCCTGGCGCGGTTCCTGCCGTTCCACCGCCTGTACCACTCGGTCGAGCTGAGCATGCTCGCGTTCCTGTTCGCGCTCATCGGACTGGCGATCGGCGACACGCTCGCCAGCCGGATCCTGGTCGGGGCGCTGCTGCCGCTGGCCGTGCTGGCGACCGTCGGACACTTCCTGGCGATCATCGCGTCCAAGCGGGTCAAGGCGTGACCGACGACGCGGTGCCCCACGACGCGGTGCCCGACGGCGCGGTGACCGATGGCACCGTGACCCCGAGCACCGTTCGTCGCCACGCGGTCGCGCACCCGAAGCGACCCCGTGTCGCCGTCGTGAGCCTGTCGCAGGGCACCCGGCCCGACGACCTGCGCCGCGGGCTCGACAGCGTGCTCGCGACCGCGGTGCCCGACGGCGCGGTGACCGATGGCACCGTGACCCCGAGCACCGTTCGTCGCCACGCGGTCGCGCACCCGAAGCGACCCCGTGTCGCCGTCGTGAGCCTGTCGCAGGGCACCCGGCCCGACGACCTGCGCCGCGGGCTCGACAGCGTGCTCGCGCAGCAGGGCGTCGAACTCGACGTGGTCTGCGTCGGCAACGGCTGGGAGCCGACCGGCCTGCCGGACGGGGTGCGGACGCTGGCGCTGCCGGAGAACCTCGGGATCCCGGCCGGCCGCAACGCCGGTGCCGAGGTCGTCGACGGGGACTACGTGTTCTTCCTGGACGACGACGCCTCGATCCCCTCGGTGACGTTCCTGCAGGACGCCGTCGGCCGCTTCGAACGCGACCCCTCGCTCGGACTGCTCCAGCCCCGCGTGGTCGACCCGACCGGCGCTGCCAACCCGCGGCGCTGGGTCCCGCGCATCCGCAAGGGCGAGCCGGACCACTCGTCGCCGGTGTTCTCGGTGTGGGAGGGCGCCGTCGTGCTGCCGATGGACGTGTACCGGATCGTCGGGGGCTGGGGAGCGGAGTACTTCTACGCGCACGAGGGCATCGAACTCGCGTGGCGCGTGTGGGACGCCGGTCGACGTGCTTGGTACGCCGGCGACCTGGTCGCCCACCACCCGGCCATCGACCCGGCGCGGCACACCGAGTACTACCGCCTGAACGCCCGCAACCGGGTGTGGCTGGCCCGACGGAACCTGCCGGCACCGCTCCGACCGCTCTACGTCGGTTCGTGGGCCGCGATCCAGGTCGCGCGCTGGTGGCGACACCCGCGACGCCTGACGACGTGGTTCGTCGGCATCCGCGAAGGACGGACCACCGACTGCGGACCGACCCGACCGATGAGCTGGCTGACCGTCGCCCGGATGACGCTCGCCGGGCGCCCGCCCGTCGTCTGACCACCCCGAACCCCACCGCCACCGCCACCGCCACCGCAGAACGGGAGACAGTCCATGCCGATCACCAGTGACGTGCGGACCGCCGTGCGCCTGGCCCAGCGCCTGCTCGCCTCGCGCCGGAGCCGCCGGGAGCTCGCCCGTCGCCTGCCGTCGGTCGCGGCGCCGGCGCCCGGCACGATCGAGATCGCGGTCTACTTCGCCGACGGCCCCGTGAACATGTACCAGGTGCGCCAGTGGTACGCGCCGCTGGCCGAACTGGCGAAGACGCACCCGGTCGCGATCATCGCGCGCAGCCCGGGCACGATGACCACGCTCATCGACGAGTCGCCGGTCCCTGCCGTGTACGCCCGTCAGGTCGTCGACCTGGAGCAGTTCGTCGAGACCCAGGCGCCGAAGGTGGTGCTGTACGTCAACCAGAACGCCCGCAACTTCCAGATGATGCGGTACGGGCGCATGTGGCACGTCTTCGTCAACCACGGCGAGAGCGACAAGATGTACATGACGACGAACCAGTTCAAGGCGTACGACTACGCGTTGATCGCTGGGGACGCCGCGCGTGGCCGGCTCGCCGAGGCGCTGTGGGACTACGACCTCGACGCCAGGACCATCGCGATCGGCCGCCCCCAGGCCGACCACTTCGCCGGCGCGGCACCGTACCCCGCCGACGACCGGACCGTCGTGCTGTACGCACCGACGTGGGAGGGCGACCGCGGCGCCGCGGCGTACGGCTCGATCGCGTCCCACGGCACCACCATCGCCGAGCAGGTGCTCGCGTCGCCCCGCCACCGCCTGGTGTACCGCCCGCACCCGCGGAGCGGTGTGCTCGACCCGGCGTACCGAACGGCACACGAGCGGATCGTCGCGGCGATCACGGCGGCGAACGCGGCCGACCCCACCGCGCACCACGTCCACGACGAGGGCGGCGAGCTCGGCTGGCAGCTGGCCGACGCAGACGTGGCGATCACCGACATCAGCGCGATGATCTACGACCGCCTGGCGGTCGGGAAGCCCCTGATCGTGACCCGCCCGGTGTCGCCGGAGGCCGATGTGGACGAACGCGGCTACCTGAGCGACGCCAACTGGCTGACCGCGGCCGACGCGCCGTCGGTGCTCGCTCGGATCGACGCCGCCGTGGGGGACGCCGCCGAGCTCGCCAAGCTGCAGCAGTGGGTGGCGCGCTACTTCGGCGACACCACGCCCGGTGCCGCGACGGCCCGGTTCCACGCTGCCGTCGAGTGGCTGCTGGAGCGCTGGCACACCGTCGCTGCCGAGCGCGGCGAACGCTGAGCCCCGTCCGGACACGGTCACGGGTGCAACCCCTGACCGACCAGTGACATCCGCCACACGTACTCGGAGCGGTCCGGACGGCGCCAGCGGACGATCACGACGCCGGTGTCCTGCGGATCCGCGCCGAACACGGCGACGGACAGACGTCGACCCGGTTCGAGCCGGTGCACCGCCAGCGGCGGGCTGTAGCCGTTGCCGAGGTGGGTGAGGGTCAGGCCGTCGACCGGTTCGTCCCCGGTGTTGACGAGGTCGTACCGGCGCGGAGCCTGCGAGCGGTCGATGGTGAACGGGACGGCGTACGCGGGTGCTGGGTGGTGCATGGGGGGAACGCTAGGGGGAGGGTCCGACGGTGGGGCCCCGGCGCAGCACCCGGGAACCCGTTGCTGTGGAGGGGGCACCGTGGTGCCCTGGTTGTGGAGGGGGAGTACCCGACCGGTCAGACGCCGTAGTCGGCGGAGTACTGCGCCAGCGCTTCCTCGATGGTGCCGTCGAGCTGCAGCCGGCCCTTGTCGAGGTACAGACCGCGGTCGCAGAAGCGGCGCAGGTCCTTGTCGCTGTGGGACACGAAGAAGAGCGTCCGACCGCCGGCCAGGAGCTCCTCGATCCGCTTGTAGCACTTCTCGCGGAAGGCCTTGTCGCCGACGGCGAGGACCTCGTCCACCAGGATGACGGGCTCGTCGAGCCGCGAGATCACCGCGAACGCGATGCGCACCTTCATGCCGCTCGACAGGTGCTTGTACGGGGTGTCGACGAAGTCCGCGATCTCGGCGAAGTCGATGATCTCGTCGAAGGCGGCACGGATCTCGGCGCGCGACATGCCGTGCAGGCCGGCGGTCAGGTAGACGTTGTCGCGGACGGACAGGTCGCCGACGAACCCACCGGTGATCTCGATGAGCGGCGCGACGCCGGCCCCGACGTCGATCCGGCCCTCGTCCGGCAGCATCACCTGCGCCACGAGCTTCAGGAGCGTGGACTTGCCCTGACCGTTCCGACCGACGACGCCGATCGCCTCGCCCGGACGGACGTCGAACGACACGTTGCGGAGCGCCCAGAACTCGTCGGCACGCTTGCGGCGGCCGCGTCCGGCGAAGAGGTCCTTGAAGTTGCGGCTCGCCCGTCGGTTGCGCTTGAAGCAGATGCCGGCGTCGCGCACGGAGATCACCGGCGCGACGGTCTCGGTGCGTCGGGTCTGGTCGGTGGCGGTCATCACAGCTCCTTCAGCACGCGGTGCTCGCTGCGTCGGAACACCGCGAAGCCGATGACCAGGACGATGCCCGTGATGACCACCGACGCCCCGACCTCGAGCCAGTCGAGCTGGCTCGGGAAGAACGCGGCGCGGTACATCCCGAAGATGCCGGTGAGCGGGTTGACCGCGGCGACGGGTCGCAGGGCGTCGGGCAGCGCCTGCGTGCCGTAGATGATCGGCGATGCGTAGAACAGGAAGCGCAGAACGAGCTTGGTCGCGCGCTCGAGGTCGCGGAAGAAGACGACGAGCGGCGCGACGATCAGGCCGAGGCCGTACACCAGCGCGCACTGCAGCACGATCGCCAGCGGGAAGAAGACGACCTGCCAGTGCAGGTGCGCACCCGTCGCGATCGCGAAGGCCGCCAGCACCGGCAGGCTCAGCAGGAACTCGATGCCCTTCGACGCGTCGATCCGCGCGACCCAGATGGTACGGGGGATCGTCGTCGAGCGGATGAGCTTCGACTCCTTGATGAACGCCCGGGTGGAGTCCGAGACGCCCCCGGTGAACCACATCCAGGGCAGCAGCGCGGAGAGCAGGAAGACGATGTACGGGTCTTCACCGACCGAGCCACGGTGGAACACCTGGGTGAAGACGAACCAGTAGATCGCCGACATCACGAGCGGGTCGAGGATCGACCAGACGTACCCGAGCGCCGACGTCGAGTACCGGACCCGGAGGTCGCGGACGGTCAGCAGCCAGAGGGCATGACGATAGCGCCGACCGGCGCTCCGGGTCGCCGCTGGTGCGGCAGCCGCGGGCACGGTCGGCGCGCTCGCTGTGGTCACGGTTTCCCTTCGGGCGGAACCGCCGAAGGGGTCCTGACGGAGGTTCAGGCGAACAGGTTGTTCGCGCGCTCGAGGTCCTCGGCGAAGTCGATCTCGACCGCGTACAGGTCGGAGATGTCGATCGGGGACCAGCGTAGCCCGTCCTCGGCGATGGCAGCCTCGATGCCGCCCTCGAAGTACTCCTGGTCGTCGACGCGACCGAGCTGGCGGATGAGGGCCTGCTTGTCGTTCGCCGACACGTAGTTGATGCCGACGGCTTCGCCGAGCCCACCGACGACCTGCTTGGAGAGCTTGTGGATGAAGCCCTCGGCGTCGACGGTGTACTTGACCTCTTCGTCGGAGACCTTGTCGGTGTTGACGCTGACGAACGAGTGGTCCTCGTCGATCATGTCGGCCGCACGGACGAGTGCCATCGGGTCGAAGACCACGTCGCCGTTCATCCAGAGGACACCGCTCTTGCCGGTCGCCTTGAGGGCGCGCAGCAGGCTCTTGGAGGTGTTGGTGGAGTCGTAGGACTCGTTGTAGACGAAGGACGCGTCGGGGAAGGCCTCGACGATGTGCTCCGACTTGTAGCCGACGACGATCGTCACGCGGGCGCTCGAACCGAACGCGGCGCGGATGTTGTCGAACTGCTGCTGCATGATGGTGCGGCCGTCACTGAGCTCCGTGAGCGGCTTCGGCAGGCTGCGGCCGAGCCGGCTGCCCATCCCCGCTGCGAGGATCACGATCTGCGTGGTCATGCTGGTCCCTTCTGGTGTCCGCCCGCGCGCCCTGGGGCACGGGCGGGCCTCGTCGAGTCTGCTCGCGGAACGTCCGAGTTCGCCGAGAACCGGACGCCGCGGGCCACGAGGGCCGGCTGCTGCACGGTGTCGGAGAGCCCGCCGGAGCAGGTTTCCAAGTGGTGAACACTCCTTCGTGCCCTGGTGAATGATACGGAAACACCCGCTCAAGGGGTAGGTCCGCCGCGCTTCGTACTCATTTCGTGACACTGGAGCGGGCGGTTCCCCGCTGTCCGGAGAGCGTTGGTACGGTTGGGCGATGGCCGCCAGAGCAGAGAACGAGGACGTGTACGCCACGACCGACGCTGCCTGGATGACCGAAGCGAGTGACACCGACGAGCAGGACGCCGACGAGCGTGCCGCCGACCGGGTGGACGCCGCGGCGGGGGACGACGCCGACGACGACGACATGGGGGAACCGGATGCGCGCGACGCCTCCGTTGATGACGAGATGACCGACGACACCACGGCCGCCGACACCACGGCCGCCGACACCGATCCGGTCACGGAGCCGCAGTCGGACGCAGCGCCCGGTACCGCAGCGCCCGGTCCCGCGGCCCCTGCCGCGGCAGCGGCCCCGACGACGACCACCGGCGCCCGACCCGCCAAGGCGCGCCCCACGAAGCAACGCACCAAGCGACCGGCGAAGGCCGCCGGCACGACCGGCACCGTGCCTCCCGGCCCCGCGTCGAGCGACGCGACGTCGGCGACGGACGCGACCGCGCACGCAGCGCAGGGCGCACCGGAGGCCGACGCACCGGAGACGGACGCCGCGACGAGCCCCGCCGCGAAGAAGCGTGCTCCCCGGGCCACCGCACCCAAGGCCCCGCAGAAGCTGCAGCCCGTCGTGCTCGCCGCGGACGGCCTGGTCAAGCGGTACGGGCAGACCCTCGCCGTCGACGAGGTCGACCTCGAGATCCGCCAGGGCTCGATCTTCGGCGTGGTCGGCCCGAACGGCGCCGGCAAGACGACCACCCTGTCGATGATCACCGGTCTGCTGCGTCCCGACGCCGGGTCCGTGACGGTCCTGGACCACGACGTCTGGGCCGACCCCACGGCCGCCAAGCGCAGCCTCGGCGTGCTGCCGGACCGCCTGCGGCTGTTCGACCGCCTCACCGGTGCGCAGCTGCTCTACTACTCGGCAACCCTGCGCGGTCTCGACGGCGCCACGGCTCGTGAGCGCAGCACCGACCTGGCCGAGGCGTTCGGGCTCGGCGAGGCGCTCGGTCGCCAGGTCGCCGACTACTCGGTGGGCATGGCGAAGAAGATCGCCCTGGCCGCCACGCTCATCCACTCGCCGCGGGTCCTCGTGCTCGACGAACCGTTCGAGTCGGTCGACCCCGTGAGCGCCGCGACCATCACCGACATCCTGCGCCGCTACACGCGCGGTGGCGGCACCGTCGTGCTCTCCAGCCACTCCATGGAGCTCGTGCAGCGCACCTGCGACTCCGTCGCCATCATCGTCGGCGGCAAGGTCCTCGCCTCGGGGACCATGGCCCAGGTGCGCGGTCGCAAGAGCCTCGAGGACAAGTTCGTCGAACTCGCGGGCGGCCGCGTCGTGGCAGAGAGCATGGAATGGTTGCACAGCTTCTCCGGCTGAGGGCCGACCTGCTCGCGGGCGAGGTCCGCGGCAGCGCCCGCCGGTCCGTGCTCGTCGTGCTCGGCAGCCTCGTCGGGCTCCTCGCCGCCGTGTTCGTCGCGACGCAGACGGTCGCGCTGCGTTCCGCCGACCCCGACACGGCCCGCGCGGTCACCGTGCCGGTCGGCACGCTCATCGCGTTCGCGTTCACCGTCGTCCCGCTCGTCGTCGGACGGAGCGACCAGCTCGACCCGCGGCGCTTCGCGGTGTTCGGCATCGGCCGTCGCGGGCTCGCGATCGGCCTCGTCGTCGCCGGGCTGATCGGTATCCCGGTGATCGGGGTCGTCGTCGTGGCCGTCGCCCAGTCGATCGCCTGGGCGCGTGACGCCGGGACCGGTGTGCTCGCGGTGATCGGCGGCCTGCTCGCGATCGCCACCTGCGCGCTCCTGGTCCGCGTGTGCTGCACCGTCGGCTCGCGGCTGATCGGTCCGCACCGGTCCCGCGACGCCGGGTGGCTCGTCGCGCTCGTGATCATCGTGCTCGCGATCCCGGCGGTCTCGCTGCTGCTGCGCGTCGACTGGCTCGACCCCGAGGGCGCCGAGATGCAACGCGTCGCGGACGTCGCGGGGTGGACACCGTGGGGTGCCGCCTGGGCCGTGCCCGCCGAGGTCGCCAGCGGCCACGTCGGCACCGGGTTCCTCAAGCTGCTCGTCGCGATCGCCGTCGTCGCCCTGCTCACCTGGGCGTGGTGGGCGCTCGTCGGTCGGGCGCTCGACACCGTCGACGGTCGCACCCGGACCCGGCGCTACCAGGGGCTCGGCTGGTTCGACCGGCTCGGCTCGACACCGGTCGCCGCCGTCGCCGCCCGCGCCCTGACCTACTGGGTGCGCGACCCGCGGTACCGCACCTCGTACCTGATCATCCTGTTCGTCCCGCTCGTCGTCATCCCGCTCGGGGTCGCCGGGGTGCCGTGGCACTGGACCGCGCTCGTGCCGTTGCCGCTCATGGCGCTGATCGCCGGGTTCCTGCCGCACAACGACGTCTCGTACGACAACACCGCGGTGTGGTTGCACGTCGCCTCCGGGGCTCCCGGGTGGAGCGACCGTCTCGGCCGTGTCGTCCCTGTGCTCGTCGTCGGTGCGCCGGCGATCGTGGCCGGCTCGGCGGTGTCCGCCTGGTTGTTCGACGACTGGACGGTGTTCCCGCTGCTGATCGGCGTGAGCGCCAGCGCCCTGCTGTCCGGACTCGGGCTGTCGAGCGTCGTGTCCGTGCTGCTGCCCTACCCGACCGTGCGGCCGGGGGACCACCCGTTCCAGCAGCCGCAGGCCGCGGGTGTGACGGCGACGGTCGCGCAGTCGATGATGGTGATCGGCATCGTGGTCTGCACCGTCCCGGCGGCGTGGCTCGCGGTGCTGGCCTTCGTCCGAGGCGCTGAGCCGTGGTCGATGCTGACGCTCGCGGTGGGCATCGGGATCGGCGTGGTCGTGCTCGTCATCGGGATCTTCGCGGGCGGGCGGCTGTTCGACCGGCGCGGCCCGGACCTGCTGGCAGCGGCGCAGCGCAACTAGCGTTCCGGAACGAGCGCAAGGTGCGCAGACCAACGTGCGCAGACCGTCGTACCCTGTACCCATGAGCATGACGGAACCAGGCGGCGGCCTCGACGTGATGGACCGGGAGCTCGAGAAGCTCCTCGAAGACGAAGCGATCGAACCCGGCGACCACGAGCGGTTCTCGCACTACGTCAAGAAGGACAAGATCCTGCAGTCCGCCCTGTCCGGCAAGCCGGTCAAGGCGCTGTGCGGCAAGAAGTGGATCCCGGGCCGCGACCCGGAGAAGTTCCCGGTGTGCCCGGACTGCAAGGCCATCTACGAGAAGATGAAGTCCGAGTAGGCGCAGCCTGCGCATCGTGAGAAGAAATGGTCGGGTCTCCTTCGGGGACCCGACCATTTCTGCTCACCAAGCGGCGCGCTAGATCACCAGGGTGGGGATCGCGGGGTCGCCGCGACCGATGCGCGCGGCGTCCGCCGGCAGCTCGGCCTTCGCCCGCTTGTGGTGCGCCCGCGCGGCCTCGACGCCCTGTGCTCCGAGGAACGCCGGATCGACCACGCCGCCGGTGACCACGGGCACGAGCAGGGGGCGCTCGTCGGGGCCGACCTGTCCGGCGGTGAGCACGACCTCGGCCGTGGCGACACCGTTGCGCAGGCGTCGGCCGGCTTCCTTGCGGCCACCGATCGAGGCCTTGTCCGCCGACTTCTTCGCAACGGCGACCCAGTCGTCGCCGTCGGCGGACTGGTGCGCCACGAGCTTGAAGACCATGCCGGCGGCCGGGTGCCCCGAGCCGGAGACCACCGAGGTGCCGACGCCGTACGAGTCGACCGGGGCCGCACGGAGGGCCGCGATCGTGTACTCGTCCAGGTCGTTCGTGACCGTGATCTTCGTGTCGGTCGCGCCGAGCCGGTCGAGCTGCGCCCGGACGGCCGCGACGACCGAGGGCAGGTCGCCGCTGTCGATGCGGACACCGCCGAGCTTGCCGTCGGTCAGCCGGACGGCGGTCTCGACGGCCTGCTCGATGTCGTAGGTGTCGACGAGCAGCGTCGTGCCGTTGCCGAGGGCGTCGAGCTGCGACCGGAACGCCTCTTCCTCGGAGTCGTGCAGCAGGGTGAAGGCGTGCGCCGCGGTGCCCATCGTCGGGATGCCCCAGGTGCGGCCGGCCTCGAGGTTGCTCGTCGCGCCGAACCCGGCGATGTACGCGGCCCGTGCTGCGGCGACGGCGTTCCACTCGCCGGTGCGGCGGGAGCCCATCTCGGCGAGCGGACGCCCGTCGGCGGCGGAGACCATGCGCGCGGCGGCCGAGGCGATGGCGGAGTCGGCGTTGAAGACCGACAGGGCGAGCGTCTCGAGCACGACGGCCTCGGCGAACGTGCCCTCGACCTGCAGGATCGGGGAGTTGGGGAAGTACACCTCGCCCTCGCGGTACGCCCGGACGTCCCCGGTGAACCGGTAGTCGGCGAGGAAGGCTGCGGTGCCCTCGTCGATGACCCCGCGGTCGCGCAGGAACCCGATCTCGTCGTCGCCGAAGCGGAAGTCGCCGAGGGCGGTCAGGAACCGGCCGAGGCCGGCCGCGACGCCGTAGCGACGACCGTCGGGCAGCCGCCGGGCGAACACCTCGAAGACGCAGCGCCGGTGGGCGGTGCCGTCCTTCAGGGCCGCGTCGACCATGGTGAGTTCGTACTGGTCCGTCAGGAGCGCGCTGGTCACGCTGTCGACACTAGCGACGTGACCTCCTGGAGGCCCGGATCGCCTCGGGCGCCCGGCCCGCGGCGCGCAGGCGGTCAGTCCCGACGTCCGCAGCGCGCGTCGGTACGCTGGTCACCGTGACGGATGCACCGATCGGAGTCTTCGACAGCGGGGTCGGCGGGCTCACGGTGGCCCGCGCGATCATCGACCAGCTGCCGCGCGAGAGCATCCGGTACGTCGGCGACACCGTGCACTCGCCGTACGGC
The DNA here is from genome assembly GCF_003751685.1 of Curtobacterium sp. PhB78. NCBI lineage: Bacteria > Bacillati > Actinomycetota > Actinomycetes > Micrococcales > Microbacteriaceae > Curtobacterium > Curtobacterium sp. PhB78. The sequence goes on along the minus strand of NZ_RKIA01000005.1, from coordinate 314,343 downwards.
CCGAAGCCCATCGCCGACGTCCGCCGCTACGCGCTCGAGGTCATGGACGACCTGGTCGAACTCGGCGTCAAGGCCCTCGTCATCGCCTGCAACACGGCGTCGTCGGCCGTGCTCCGCGACGCCCGCGAACGGTACGAGCAGGCGTACGGCATCCCGGTGGTCGAGGTCATCCAGCCCGCCGCCCGCGCCGCCGTGAAGCAGACCCGGACCGGGCGCATCGGCGTCATCGGCACGGTCGGCACCATCACCTCGCGCGCCTACGAGGACGCCTTCGCGGTGGCCTCCGACGTCAGCCTGACCCTGGCGGCGTGCCCGCGGTTCGTCGAGTTCGTCGAGGCGGGGGACACCTCGTCACCGGAGCTGCGCGAGGTCGCCGCCGGCTACCTCGACCCGATCCGCGCCGCCGACGTCGACACCCTCGTGCTCGGCTGCACCCACTACCCGCTGATGTCCGCGGCCATCCAGTACGTGATGGGCCAGGACGTCACCCTGGTGTCGAGTGCCGAGGAGACCGCCAGCGACGTGTACCGCCGGCTGGTCGAGCACGGCCTCGAACGCACCTCCACCACCGCCCCGACGTACTCGTTCGAGTCGACCGGCGACGACGAGGACGGGTTCCTGCGGCTCGCCCGCCGGTTCCTCGGCCCCGAGATCGTCCGCGTCGGCCACCTCGAGACCGGCGCCATCACGCTGCCCGTGGGCGGGCCTGAGCGGCGACCAGCCGCCAGCCGCCGCCCGCCCCGATGACCCGCACCGCGCCTCCAGGCCGGACCGAAAGGACACCATGACCACCCGCATCGACGGCCGCCAGGCCGAGGAACACCGTCCCGTCACCATCGAGCGGGGGTGGAGCACGCAGGCCGAGGGCAGCGCGCTCATCTCGTTCGGCAACACCAAGGTGCTCTGCACCGCCTCGTTCACGAACGGCGTGCCCCGTTGGCTCGCCGGCAAGGGCACCGGCTGGGTCACCGCCGAGTACTCGATGCTGCCGCGGTCGACGAACGAGCGCATGCAGCGCGAGTCGATCAAGGGCAAGGTCGGCGGCCGCACCCACGAGATCTCCCGGCTGATCGGGCGTTCGCTCCGCGCCGTGGTCGACACGAAGGCCCTCGGGGAGAACACCCTGGTCATCGACTGCGACGTCCTGCAGGCCGACGGCGGCACCCGCACGGCGTCGATCACCGGCGCCTACGTGGCGATGGTCGACGCGATCGAGTGGGGCCGCGGCAAGGGCTTCATCGGCAAGAAGGCCACCCCGCTCACCGACAGCGTGCAGGCGATCTCGGTCGGCATCGTCAAGGGGGAACCGATGCTCGACCTGGCGTACACCGAGGACTCCGCCGCCGACACCGACATGAACATCGTCACGACCGGGTCGGGCAAGTTCGTCGAGGTGCAGGGGACCGCCGAGCACGCGCCGTTCGACCGCGACGAGCTGAACGTCCTGCTCGACCTGGGCCTGGCCGGCAACCAGTCGCTCGCGGCGATCCAGAAGACCGTGCTGGGGCTGGCGTGACCGGCACCGTCGTCCTGGCCACCCACAACCAGGGCAAGGTCGTGGAACTGCGCGAGATCCTCGGGTCGGCGCTGGGCGAGGGTGTCGAGCTGGTCGGCTACGACGGCCCCGAGCCGGTCGAGGACGGCGACACCTACGCCGCGAACGCCCTGATCAAGGCGCGTGCCGCGGTCGCCCACACCGGGCTGCCGGCGCTCGCCGACGACTCCGGCATCGCGGTCGACGCGCTCGACGGTGCCCCGGGCATCCACTCGGCGCGGTACGCGGGCACCCGGTCGGACGCCGACAACATCGCGCTGCTGCTGCAGAACCTCGACGGCGTCGTGGAGCGGACCGCCGCCTTCGTGTGCGCGGCCGCGTTCGTCACGCCCGACGGGTTCGAGCACGTGGTCGAGGCGGTGTGGAACGGCGAGGTGCTGACCGCGCCGGTCGGCGACGGCGGCCACGGCTACGACCCGGTGTTCCGGCCGGACGACGCCGACCGCTCGTCGGCCGAGCTCACCCGCGAGGAGAAGAACGCGCTGTCGCACCGCAGCAAGGCGTTCCGGGGCATCGCGCCGGTCGTGCGGGAGCACTTCGGGCTCTGAACTGCCCACCTGCGACGACGACAGGCCCACACCGAACGGTGTGGGCCTGTCGTGTTCGGTCCGACTACAGCTGCGGGTCGACGGCCGTCGACTCGGCCTGGTGCTCGCGCTTCTTCGCCTTGCGGGCGTTCCGGATGTACGTCAGCGCCATCGGCACGACGGTGACCAGGACGGCGGCGAGCAGGATGATGTCGATGTACTCGCGCACGATGTGGGCGACGAACGGGATGTGCCCGATGAAGTACCCGAGGAACGTCACGCCGACACCCCAGACGACGGCGCCGATGGCGTTGTAGAGCGAGTACTTCTTGTAGTCCATGCGGCCGACGCCGGCGGCGATCGGCGCGAAGGTGCGGACGACCGGCACGAAGCGCGCCAGGATCACCGCGAGCGGGCCGAACCGGTGGAAGAACGCGTTGGTCCGCTCGACGTTCGCCTTGGAGAACAGACCGCTCTCCTTGCGCTCGAAGATCGGCGGGCCGGCCTTCTTGCCGATGTAGTAGCCGAGCTCCCCACCGAGGAACGCGGCAGCGCCGATCATCAGGGCCGCGACCCAGATCGGGATGCCGCCGATCTCGCCGCCGCGGTCGAACGCGAACAGGCCGGTGATGACGAGCAGGCTGTCGCCCGGGAAGATGAAGCCGATCAGCAGACCGGTCTCGGCGAAGACGATCGCACAGACGACGAGCACGGCGACCGCCCCGAAGTGGTCGAGGATGTACTGCGGATCCAGCCATGGGATCAGGGCGAGTGCGACGGAGTGCATGTCTCTTCCGGTCGTGCAGATGCGGTGACGGGAGGGTCACCCGCACGACGAGGGTACCGTCCGCGCGTGACCGGAACGTCCCTCGGTGGTATGAGATGCGCGAGCACGCAACGGTCGGTGCGGAAGGAGGGACTCGAACCCTCACGCCTGGGGCACAGGAACCTAAATCCTGCGTGTCTACCGATTCCACCACTCCCGCGAGCAGCGGCAGTCTACCGAGCGGTCCCTGGTCGGCGGACGTCGGCCGGCGTCGGCGGACGTCGGTGGACGTCGGTGGTGCGAGGTTGATCACTCCGTGCGGCGCAGAAAGCGCGCACCGAGTGGGCAACCTCGCACCGAGTCGTGGGAAACGGCTGCGCGCAGCGCGGCGCGCGTCAGCGCAGCTGGCGCGGCAGGTACCGCGGCACGTACCGCAGCAGCACTCCGGCACCGATCAGGCCGAGCACGCCCATCACGCCGCTGGCCACCGCGATCGTCGCGACGGCCGTCACCCCGGAGATCACGAGCGGTGCCGCTGCCGACCCGAAGTCGCCGGTGAACCGCCAGGCCCCGAGGAACGGCGCCGGGTCGTCGCGCGGGGCGAGGTCGGCGCCGAGCGTCATGAGGATGCCGGAGCCGACGCCGTTGGCGAGCGACATCCCCATCGCGATCCCCACGAACCAGCCGACCCGCGCGTCGAGGTGCCCGCTCCAGGCGAGCAGGAAGTAGCTGATGCTCAGCCCGAGCATGCAGGGGAGTGCGCTCGCCAACCGCCCCCAGCGGTCCATGATCTGGCCGCTCGTGTAGAACAGCGCGAAGTCGACGGCACCGGCGATGCCGATGATCAACGCGGCCGTCGAGTCGTTCAGCCCGACACTGACCGCCCACAGCGGCAGGATCACCTGGCGTCCGGCGCGCATCGCGCCGATGAGCGCGGCGCCGCTGCCGAGCCGCAGCAGCACGGCCCGGTTCGTGCGCAGGGTCCGGAAGAGGCCGTGCGCCTCCTTGCCGACGAAGACCGCTCCGGTGTCGGTGGACGGCTCCGTCACGCCGGTCGCGTCCGACCCCGACCGGGAGGCCCGTGGCGGCAACCGCAGACCGCGTGCGCCCGTCGCCGGGTCGCGCAGCACCAGGAGCACGGTCGCCGCCGCCAGGCAGCACACGACGTGGATCCAGAAGGCGCTCGCGGTGGTGCCGGTCAGGTGGATCACGCCGGCGGCGAGGAACGGCCCGACGAAGTACCCGAAGCGGAAGACCCCGCCCAGGCTCGACAGTGCCCGGGCACGGATGCGGACGGGGATCGCGGTGGTCATGTAGGCGTGCCGTGCCAGGGCGAACACCGCGGTCGAGACGCCCACCAGGAACACCCCGAGCGCGAGCACCCACGCGTTCGCCGCGGTCGTGCAGACGACCAGGCCGCCGACCGACACCAGGGCGGCGCCGATCATCGCGTTCCGCTCGCCGATCCGCGCGACGACGATGCCCGACGGCACGTCGCCGATGAGTTCGCCGACCAGGATGAGCGACGCGACGAAGCCCGCGAACGCCAGGGTCGCGCCGAGGGAGTCCGCGGCGATCGGGATGATCGGGATGATCGCGCCCTCGCCGATGGCGAACAGTGCCGCGGGCAGGAACCCGGACAACAGGACGGACCGGAAGTCGAATGAGTCGTTCCCCGTCGTGGCCATCGCTCGACCAACGGTACGCCAGCGGTACGGGTTCGTCGGCGGGTTACCCTGGAGGCATGCGTGTTCTGGCGGCGATGAGCGGTGGGGTCGACTCGGCGGTGGCTGCTGCCCGGGCGGTCGACGCCGGGCACGACGTGGTCGGCGTGCACCTGGCGTTGAGCCGGATGCCGGGCACGCTCCGCACCGGCAGTCGCGGGTGCTGCACGATCGAGGACTCGATGGACGCCCAGCGCGCCGCGTCCGCCCTTGGCATCCCCTACTACGTGTGGGACTTCTCGGCCCGGTTCAAGGAGGACGTCGTCGACGACTTCGTCGCCGAGTACCAGGCCGGCCGCACCCCGAACCCCTGCATGCGGTGCAACGAGCGGATCAAGTTCGCGGCGCTGCTCGAGAAGGCGCTGGCCCTGGGCTTCGACGCCGTCGCGACCGGGCACTACGCCTCGATCGTCACCGGCCCGGACGGCTCCCGCGAACTCCACCGATCGGCAGCGTGGGCGAAGGACCAGTCCTACGTGCTCGGGGTCTTGACCGCCGAGCAGCTGCAGCACGCGATGTTCCCGCTCGGAGCGACCCCGTCGAAGGACGAGGTCCGGGCCGAGGCCGCCGAGCGTGGGCTGACCGTCGCCCAGAAGCCCGACTCCTACGACATCTGCTTCATCCCGGACGGCGACACCCGCGGCTGGCTCGCCGAGCGTGTCGGCAGCGAGACCGGTGACGTCGTGGAGCGCGACGGCACCGTCGTCGGTTCGCACGACGGCGCGCACGGCTACACGGTCGGGCAGCGCCGCGGACTGTCGCTCGGGCGCCCCGCCGCCGACGGCAGGCCGCGGTTCGTGCTCGAGATCCGCCCGAAGGACAACACCGTCGTGGTCGGCCCGAAGGAGGCCCTGGCCGTGTCGTCGATGTCGGGCTCCCGCTTCACGTGGGCCGGCACGGCACCCGCAGACCCGCAGACGCCGTTCGCGTGCGACGTGCAGATCCGGGCGCACGCCGACCCGGTGCCGGCGACCGCGCGGGTGCAGGACGACGTGCTCGTGATCGACGTCGACGAGCCGCTGCACGGGGTCGCCCCAGGGCAGACGGCCGTGGTCTACGTCGGCACCCGGGTGCTCGGACAGTGCACGATCGACAGCACCGTCAGCGCCGTCCCCGTCGACGCCTGAGACCGCCGCTCCCGGGCGGTGGGTCCGCTGCACGCGCCGTCGGTGGCACACGGTAGAACTGATGGCATGAGCGAGACCGACGCCACGTTCGAGACCATCGACCCCGACGGGCTCGACGCCGCCCAGGCCGGGCGCGAGGTTGACCGGCTGCGGGCCCGCATCAACGAGCTGCGACAGGCGTACTACCAGGGCGACAACGGATCACCGGAAGCCGATGCCGACTACGACGTGCTGGTCCGACGGCTCGCCGCGATCGAGCAGCGGTTCCCGGAGCTCCTGACCGAGGACAGCCCGACCCAGACCGTCGGCGGGCAGGCGCAGACCACGCAGTTCGCACCGGTCGAGCACGCCGAGCGGATGCTCTCGCTCGACAACGTGTTCAGCCCGGACGAGCTCACCGAGTGGGCCGTCAAGGTGCAGCGCGACGCCGGTGCCGAGCGTGTCCGGTTCCTGACCGAGCTGAAGATCGACGGCCTCGCGATCAACCTGCGTTACGAGCACGGCCGGTTGGTGTCGGCGGCGACCCGTGGTGACGGCGTCGTGGGCGAGGACGTCACCGGCAACGTCCGGACGATGGGCACGATCCCGGACCGGCTGTCGGGGACGGGCCACCCGCCCCTGGTCGAGGTCCGCGGCGAGATCTTCTTCCCGGTCGCCGAGTTCGACGAGCTCAACGCGAACCAGCGCGAGGCGGGGGAGCGCGTCTTCGCCAACCCGCGCAACGCCGCCGCCGGGTCCCTCCGCCAGAAGGAAGAGGGCAAGTCCGAGGCGAAGCGCGCGCTCATGGTCGACCGGCTCCGGCGCTTGCGGATGCTCGTGCACGGCATCGGCGCGTGGCCCGTGCGCGAGCTCGAGCAGGAGACCGACGTCCGCTCGCAGTCCGAGGTCTACGAGCTGCTCGAGACCTGGGGCCTGCCGACGAGCAGCCACTACCGGGTCTTCGACACCATCGACGAGGTGAACGCCTTCGTGCGCTCCACGGGGGACCGCCGCGCCTCGGTCGAGCACCAGATCGACGGCGTCGTCATCAAGGTCGACGACCTCGCCCTGCACGAAGAACTCGGCTCGACGTCTCGTGCACCCCGGTGGGCGATCGCGTACAAGTACCCGCCGGAAGAAGTCCACACCGAGCTCGTCGACATCGTCGTCAGCGTCGGGCGGACCGGGCGTGCGACCCCGTTCGCGGTGATGGCCCCGGCCGAGGTCGCCGGGTCGGTCGTCCGCCAGGCCACCCTGCACAACCAGCAGGTGGTCAAGGCGAAGGGCGTCCTGATCGGCGACACCGTAGTGCTGCGGAAGGCCGGCGACGTCATCCCCGAGGTCCTGGGGCCGGTCGTCGACCTGCGCGACGGCACGGAGCGCGAGTTCGTGATGCCGACGCACTGCCCGGAGTGCGGCACCGAGCTCGCCCCCGCGAAGGAAGGCGACATCGACCTCCGCTGCCCGAACGCGAAGAGCTGCCCCGCGCAGGTCCGCGGTCGTGTCGAGCACATCGCATCGCGCGGTTCCCTCGACATCGAGGGCCTCGGCGAGGTCGCAGCCGCAGCGCTCACGCAGCCGCTGCACCCGGAGACCCCGCCGCTCGTGACCGAGGCCGGGTTGTTCGACCTGACGATGCAGGACATCGTCCCGATCGAGGTGATCGTCCGCGACGCCGAGACCGGCATGGAGAAGGTCGACGACGCCGGTGCCCCGAAGCGCGTGACCCCGTTCAGCCGCGCGCGCAAGAAGACCGACCCGCCGTTCGACCCCGAAGCACGCGGTGCGGACTACACCGGCGAGCCGAGCCGCTTCCCGTCGAAGAACGCGTTCGAGATGCTCGCGAACATCGACGCGGCGAAGACGAAACCGCTCTGGCGCATCATGGTGGGGCTGAGCATCCGCCACGTCGGACCGGTCGCGGCGCGGGCGCTCGCGAACCACTTCGGGTCGCTCGACCGGATCCGCAGCGCCTCGCGCGAGGAACTGGCGGCGGTCGACGGGGTCGGCGGGATCATCGCCGACGCCCTGCTCGCGTGGTTCGAGGTCGACTGGCACCGCGAGATCATCGACCGCTGGACGTCGGCGGGCGTGCAGTTCACCACGCCGGACCACCCCGGCCCCGGGGGCGCGGCGATCGAGGGCGGTGTCCTGAGCGGCGTCACGGTCGTGGCGACCGGGTCCCTCGAGGGGTACACGCGCGAGGGCGCGCTCGAGGCGATCATCACCGCCGGCGGCAAGGCGGCGTCGAGCGTCAGCAAGAAGACCGACTTCGTGGCCGCGGGTCCCGGGGCCGGGTCGAAGCTCACGAAGGCCGAGCAGCTGGGGCTCCGGATCATCGACGCCGAGCAGTTCCACCTGCTCGTGACCGAGGGGCCGAGCGCGCTCCCCGAGCCAGAGGTGCCCGCGCCCGAGGGCTGAGCCGGGGCGACGAGCACGCCGTCGACGTGGGCGCACACTGCGGCGCGCCGTGCGACGCACCCAGTTCGGGGGACAAGTTGCATCGCGCATGACCGATCCTCGGGCATTCTCCTTACACTCGACAGAGCATCACCCGTCGTCTGCAGGGAGACGACGGGACGGCCTTCCAGGGGGAGACCCGATTGCTGCTCATCGCCGCGGCTCTGCTCACCGCCTCGATGCACTCGCTCGGAGTGATCGAGGCCCCCGTCGCGCCTCCGACCCATGCCGCCACGGCCACCGTGACGGTCGCGCTCGTCTCCGAGCGCCACGCGGTGCCCCAGCCGGTCATGACCGGGGGACAGATCGACGTCGACACCGTCGCCGACGCGCACGGTCGGGCGTTCCTCGACGACCTCGGGGTCCTCGGCGCCGGTGACCTGCGCCGCGCCGCCGACGACCGCCGTGTCGTGGCGACCGCACAGGACGACCCGCCCGCGGCGGCCGTCGTCGCGCAGTGGTGGGCGGGACTCGGCGCCGACGAACAGGGCACGCTCCTGGTCCACGCGCCGTCGATCATCGGCAACCTCGAGGGCGTGCCGTACGTCGTCCGCGACCGAGCGAACCGGTCGACCCTGACCACCGGACTCGCCGACCCCGACACCGGAGCCGCGCACGCCGCGATGCTCGGACAGGTGCGGGACTCGCTGCGGCGCGAGCCCGGTGACCCGCAGCGGTTCCTCATCACGCTCGACACCCGGGCGGCGGGCCGAGCGGCGATCAGCATCGGAGACCTCGACACCGCGGCGGACGTCACCGTCATCGTCCCCGGGATGTTCTTCACCGTGACCGGGCAGATGGCCGACTTCACGAACACCGCCAACGACCTGGCGAGCGAACAGGCGACCCTCGCGCCGCTGGCCGCCGGTGGCTCCGGCGACGGGACGGGCGTCGCCGTCGTGGCGTGGATGGGCTACCGCACGCCCGACCTGTCGAACATCATGTCGCTCAGCCTCGCCGACTCCGGGGCGCAGCGACTCGAGCGCACCGTCGACGGCCTGCGGCAGATCCGCGACGGCGACCAGCCCCGGCTGAACATCGTGGCGCACTCGTACGGGTCGACGACGGCGCTCATGGCGCTCGCCTCCGGACGGATGAGCGCCGACACCCTCACCGTGCTCGGGTCACCGGGCAGCGACGTCCGGTCGGCGGCGGACCTGGACGTCGCCTCGGACGAGGTGTTCGTCGGTGTCGCGCACAGCGACCCGATCGCGGGGTCCGGGTACTACGGCACGGACCCGGGCGGTTCGTCGTTCGGCGCCACCGTGATGAACCTGGCCGGCGGTGCCGACGCGCTGGCCGCCGGCGACCTGTTCCGCCGTCCGGTCGGGCACAACGACTACCTCAAGCCGGGGACCGCATCGCTGCACGACGTCGCCCTGATCGGGATCGGCCGCGGTGACCTCGTCCGCGAGCAGGTCCGACGCGGCAGCACCGGTGACGACGGCGTCGTCGGTGCGTCGGTCGACATGTACCTGGTCCGTCCGCAGGACCTGCAGCCGCGCGACTGACGGGGCGAGGCCCTGGGCGTGACCGGATCGTGACCGGCGGCCGACGTGCCGGGGCCGCACCGGGCCTCCCGGCCGGATCCGCGACCCCGCGCGGATCGCGACCCGCGACAGGTGGTGCCTGAGCGGCAACCTGAGCGACGGCGCAGCCTCAGTCGGTTCCACGGCAGAACCAGTACAGCCCGCCTCCCTACGGTTCGGGGCATGCGTGTGGTGCGATGGCCTGGTGCTCTCCTGATGTTCGTGGTGATGTCCGTGCTCGCCGGCATGCTCGTCGCCGTCGCGGTGACGCCCGCGGTCGCCGTCGCGGGTGAGGGCACCTCGGGTGCGGTCGCGTTCTTCGAGGACCTGCCGAGCTACCTCGACGTGCAGACGCCGCAGCAGGTGTCGTCGGTGTACGCGACGAAGGGCGGCAAGCAGGTCAAGATCGCGTCGTTCTACGCCGAGAACCGGACGAACGTCACGGCCGACCAGATGGCGGACACGCTCAAGCAGGCCGCCATCGACACCGAGGACCCCCGCTACTACGACGAGGGCGGCATCGACGTCCTCGGCACGCTGCGCGGAGTCGCCGCCACCGTCGTCGGCGGCGACGTCCAGGGCGGATCGAGCATCACGCAGCAGTACGTCAAGAACGTCCTCGTGCAGCAGTGCGAGGAGCTCACCGGCAAGGACCAGGCCGCCACGGCGAAGAAGGTGGAGGCCTGCTACGAGGACGCAGCCGGCGTCACCCCGCAGCGGAAGCTGCAGGAGATGCGGTACGCGATCGCGGTGAACAAGAAGTACTCGAAGGACGACATCCTGACCGGGTACCTGAACATCGTCGGGCTCGGCGGTCGGGTGTACGGCGCCGAGGCCGGTGCCGAGTACTACTTCGGCGTGCACGCGAAGGACCTGTCGCTCGTGCAGTCGGCCACGCTCGTGGCGATCCTCAACAACCCCTCGAACCTGCGCATCGACGTGCCCGGTGACAAGGACAACGGGCAGGCGAACGGCTACGCGCTCACCAAGGAACGACGCGACTACGTCCTCCGCCGCATGCAGGCGCACGGGTCGATCACGAAGGCCGAGATGACGAAGGCCATCGCGACCCCGGTCACGCCGAAGATCACCGAGACCGCGAACGGCTGCTCGACCGCGGCGACGAACTACGACGCCGGCTACTTCTGCGACTACGTCCGCGACCAGGTGCTGCAGGACCCGGCGTTCGGCAAGACCGCCGCGGCGCGCATCGCGACGCTCGACACCAAGGGCCTGCAGATCCACACCTCGCTCGACCTCGACCTGCAGGGCCAGGCGCAGACCGCACTGTCGACCTACGTGCCCGCCACGATGGCGGGCGTCGACGTCGGCGGTTCCAACGTCACCGTCGAGCCCGGCACCGGACGCATCATGTCGATGGTGCAGAACACGTCGTACACGCAGGGCGACAACGCCGCAGCGGGGTCGACCGCGGTGGACTACAGCGCGGACTCCGGCTACGGCAACTCCGGCGGGTTCCAGACCGGCTCCACCTACAAGGTGTTCACCCTGGCCGAGTGGCTCGCGACCGGCCACACGCTCTCCGAGTCGGTGTCGACCACCGAGCACACGTTCCAGAACTCGGAGTTCACGAACTCCTGCCAGAACGTCAGCGGCGGGACGTGGCCGGTCGCGAACGCCGAGTCCGTGCCGGCGTCGATGACCGTGCAGGCCGCCACCGTCGAGTCGATCAACACCGCCTTCGGCGCGATGGGCAAGCAGCTCGACCTCTGCAAGATCGCGCAGCTCGCGCAGTCGATGGGGATCCACCGCGCCGACGGCGGTGCCCTCGGGCAGACCCCCTCGTCGATCCTCGGCGTCAACGAGCTGTCGCCGATCGACCTGGCCGAGGCCTACGCCGGCTTCGCGAACGGCGGCGTCGTCTGCACGCCGACCGCGATCGACTCGGTCACCGAGTCGGACGGCACGAAGATCACCCCGACGCCGTCGTCCTGCACGCAGGGCGTCTCGGCGGACGTCGCCGGCACCGTCGACTACGCGCTGCAGGGCGTGCTGTCGGGCTCCGGCACCGCCGCCAGTGCGAACCCCGGCGACAGCGTGCCGAAGTTCGCGAAGACCGGCACCACCGACGGCGACGTGCAGAACTGGCTCGTCGCGTCGTCGACGAAGTACACGAACGCCACCTGGATCGGGAACGTGCAGGGGAGCGTGAGCCTGGCGAACTGGCCGTTCCTGCAGGGCACCACCGGGTACAGCGCGAAGTTCGGGGTCGGGAAGTCGATGATGGCGTACCTGGACCAGACGGTCGGCGGGGACGCCCTGCCCACGCCGAGCCAGGCGATGATCGGGCAGGCGAGCCACTCGTCGCAGTCGTCGCAGTCGCAGTCCTCGGCGTCGTCGGGATCCGGCGCGTCGCAGGCCGACCAGTCGACGCCGACCACGCCGACGCAGACGGCGGCTCCCGCTGCTCCGGCTGCACCTGCGGCGCCGGCAGCACCGGCGGCACCCGCCGCCACGGCGGCTCCGGCAGCGGGCGACCAGAACGGGAAGTGACCGCTCGGGTCCACGCCGCCTGGAGGCCCGTCACCGGTCCGCCGGACCGGTGACGGGCCTCCAGGCAGCCGTCCACAGCCGCGCCTGCGTGATCGACCGCAGCCAATAGACTGTCGGACGTCCACGAACCGATCGACGGAGCACCATGCCTGACATCACGAGCGAGCAGGTCGCGCACCTGGCGAACCTCGCACGTATCGCACTCACGCCCGACGAGATCGAGAAGCTGACCGGGGAGCTGTCGCACATCGTCGAGAGCGTCGCCAAGGTCGCCGAGGTCGCGACCGACGACGTCCCGCTGACGAGCCACCCCGTGCCGCTCGGCAACGTCACCCGACCCGACGTCGTCGGCCAGACGCTGACGCAGGAGCAGGCGCTCTCCGGAGCGCCGGACTCCGACGGCGAACGGTTCCGAGTGACCGCCATCCTGGGAGAAGAACAGTGACCGACATCACGCGGATGAGCGCCGCGGCGCTCGCCGACGCCCTCGTGGCGCGCGACGTCTCGAGCGTCGAGGCCACGCAGGCCCACCTCGACCGCATCGCCGCCGTCGACGGCGACGTGCACGCCTTCCTGCACGTCAACCAGAACGCCATCGCCGTCGCGAAGTCGATCGACTCGCGTCGCTCGGCCGGCGACGACCTCGGGCCCCTCGCCGGTGTCCCGATCGCGATCAAGGACGTCCTGTGCACGCAGGACATGCCGACCACCTCGGGCTCGAAGATCCTCGAAGGCTGGATGCCGCCGTACGACGCCACCCCGGTCGCGAAGCTCCGCGCCGCCGGCCTCGTGCCGCTCGGCAAGACCAACATGGACGAGTTCGCGATGGGCTCGACCACCGAGTTCTCGGCGTACGGACCGACCCACAACCCGTGGGACCTCGACCGCATCCCCGGCGGGTCCGGCGGTGGCTCGGCCGCTGCCGTCGCCGCGCACGAGGCACCCATCGCCCTCGGCTCCGACACCGGTGGCTCGATCCGCCAGCCCGGCGCCGTCACCGGCACCGTCGGTGTGAAGCCGACCTACGGCGGGGTCAGCCGCTACGGCGCGATCGCCCTGGCGTCCAGCCTCGACCAGATCGGCCCGGTCGCCCGCACCGTCCTCGACGCCGCGCTCCTGCACGACGTCATCGGCGGGCACGACCCGCGCGACTCCACCTCGATCCCCGACGCCTGGCCCTCGATGGCCGCCGCCGCCCGCGAAGGACTGCAGGCGGACACGCTGCGCGGCCTGCGCGTCGGCGTGGTGAAGGAGCTCGCCGGTGGCGACGGCTTCCAGGCCGGGGTCACCCAGCGCTTCCAGGAGACCGTCGCGCTGCTCGAGTCGGCCGGTGCGGTCGTCGTCGAGATCGACGCCCCGTCGTTCGCCTACGCGATCAGCGCCTACTACCTGATCCTGCCGGCCGAGGCCTCGTCGAACCTGGCGAAGTTCGACTCGGTGCGCTTCGGCCTGCGCGTCACGCCGGAGAACGGTGCGACGGTCGAGGACGTCATGGCCGCCACGCGCGAGGCCGGGTTCGGTCCCGAGGTGAAGCGTCGCATCATCCTCGGCACCTACGCCCTGAGCGCCGGGTACTACGACGCCTACTACGGCTCGGCGCAGAAGGTCCGCACGCTCGTGCAGCGCGACTTCCAGGCCGCGTTCGACCAGGTCGACCTGCTCATCAGCCCGTCGGCCCCGACGACCGCGTTCCCGATCGGTGAGCGCATCGACGACCCGCTCGCGATGTACCTCAACGACCTCACCACGATCCCGGCGAACCTGGCGGGCGTGCCCGGCATGAGCATCCCGAACGGCCTCGCACCCGAGGACGGCCTGCCCGTCGGCGTCCAGCTGATGGCCCCGCAGCGCGAGGACGCCCGCCTGTACCGCTACGGTGCGGCACTCGAGCGTCTGCTCGAACAGCAGTGGGGAGCCCCGCTCATCGACCGGATCCCGGACCTCGACCAGAGTCAGCAGTCGGCTGCGCAGGAAGGTGTGATCTGATGGCGCAGAAGGACGCGCTCATGGACTTCGACGAGGCACTGGAGCGCTACGAGCCGGTGCTCGGCTTCGAGGTGCACGTCGAACTCGCGACGAAGACCAAGATGTTCTCGGACGCGCCGAACTTCTTCGGTGGCGAGCCGAACACGAACGTGACGCCGGTCGACCTCGGGCTGCCCGGGTCGCTGCCCGTCGTCAACGCGCAGGCCGTCCGGTACTCGATCCAGCTCGGGCTCGCGCTCGGCTGCTCGATCGCCGAGTCGTCGCGGTTCGCCCGGAAGAACTACTTCTACCCGGACAACCCCAAGAACTACCAGGTCTCGCAGTTCGACGAGCCGATCGCGTTCGAGGGCGAGGTCGAGGTCGAACTGGCCGACGGCACGATCTTCAACATCCCGATCGAACGTGCCCACATGGAAGAGGACGCCGGCAAGCTGACGCACGTCGGTGGGGCCACCGGCCGCATCCAGGGTGCCGAGTACTCGCTCGTCGACTACAACCGCGCCGGTGTGCCGCTCGTCGAGATCGTCACGAAGCCGATCTTCGGTGCCGAGCACCGTGCCCCCGAGCTCGGTGCCGCGTACGTGCAGGTCATCCGCGACCTCGTGCGTGCACTCGGTGTCTCCGAGGCCCGCATGGAGCGCGGCAACCTGCGCTGCGACGCCAACATCTCGCTGCGCCCCCGCGGCCAGGAGAAGCTCGGCACCCGCACCGAGACGAAGAACGTCAACTCGTTCCGTGCCGTCGAGCGTGCGATCCGCTACGAGATCCAGCGCCAGGCCGCGATCCTGGCCGACGGCGGCTCGATCACGCAGGAGACCCGTCACTGGCACGAGGACACCGGCCGGACCTCGGCCGGCCGTCCGAAGTCGGACGCCGACGACTACCGCTACTTCCCCGAGCCCGACCTGCTGCCGGTCGTGCCCGACCCCGCGGTCGTCGAGGAGCTCCGTGCGTCCCTGCCCGAGGCCCCGGTGGCTCGCCGCCGTCGCCTCAAGGGTGACTGGGGCTTCGCCGACCTGGAGTTCCAGGACGTCGTGAACGGTGGGCTGCTCGACCAGGTCGAGGGCACCGTCGCCGCCGGCGCTGCGCCGCAGGCCGCCCGCAAGTGGTGGACCGGCGAGATCAGCCGGGTCGCGAACGCGCAGGACGCCGAGCCCGGCGACCTCGTGTCGCCGCAGCACGTCGCCGAGGTCATCGCGCTCGTCGAGTCCGGCGACCTGACCGACCGCCTGGCACGCCAGGTGCTCGAGGGCGTCATCGCCGGCGAGGGCTCGCCGGCCCAGGTCGTCGAGGCCCGCGGGCTCAAGGTCGTGTCCGACGACTCGGCGCTCACCGCCGCGGTCGACGAGGCGCTCGCCGGCCAGCCGGACGTGCTCGCGAAGATCAGGGACGGCAAGGTCCAGGCCGCCGGCGCCATCATCGGTGCCGTCATGAAGGCCATGAAGGGCCAGGCGGACGCCGCCCGCGTCCGCGAGCTGGTGCTGGAGCGCGCGCAGCAGGCGTAGTCGCCGTTCCGTGCAGTTCCGTTCCGCGGAACCAGGTTCCGGACACAGCACCGTGGGAAACCACGGTGCTGTGTCCGTTCCGCGGTGTGGGAGAACCTGGGGACGCGTCAGCGACCCGGTGACAGGATGAGTCGTGTCCGCAACGATCCGCGCCATCGGAACCGCCGTCCCGGAGACGACGCTCGAGCAGGCTGCCGTGCGAGACCTCTTCGCTGCGCAGCCCGAACTCGGTCGTCTCGGCCGGCGGCTCGTCCCCGCAGCCTTCGACGCCTCGGCGGTCGAGCACCGGCACACCGTGCTGGCCGAACTCGACCGGAGCCGTCCAGCGGGCGTGTTCCGCGACACGGACGGCGCGCTGCACTCGCCCTCGACGGGCACCCGCAACGACCGCTACCGAGAACTCGCACCGACGCTCTTCGTCGAGGCTACTCGTGACGCGTTGGCCCGCGCAGACGTCGACGCGGCCTCGGTCACGCACGTCGTCACGGTGTCGTGCACCGGGTTCACGCAGCCCGGCCCGGACCTGGACATCGTGACCGAGCTCCGCCTGCGTCGTGACGTCTTCCGCCACCACATCGGGTTCATGGGGTGCTGCGCGGCGTTCCCGGCACTCCGGATCGCGGCCGCGTTCGCCGAGGCGGACCCGGGCGCCGTCGTGTTGGTCGTCTGCGCCGAGCTCTGCACCCTGCACGTCCGCGCGAGCGACGACCCGGACCAGATCGTCGCGAACAGCGTCTTCGGGGACGGTGCCGCCGCCGTCGTGGTCACCGCCGACGGCCCCGGCCTGCGCCTCGACGCGTTCGCCACCGCCGTCGTGCCCGAGAGCGCCGGCGAGATGGCGTGGAACATCGGCGACGAGGGCTTCGAGATGGTCCTGAGCACCGCCGTGCCCAAGCTCGTCGGCACGAGCGTCGCCGAAGCCGTCGCGTCGCTGCTCGACGGTCCCGCCGCCGACGTGCCGGTGTGGGCCGTGCACCCCGGTGGCCGCGCGATCCTCGACCGCACGCAGCAGGCGCTCGACCTGCCGGACACGGCGATCGCGGCGAGCCGGACGGTGCTGCGCGACCACGGGAACATGTCGAGCGCGACCGTGCTGTTCGTGCTCCGCGAGGCCCTCGACGCCGGGATCCCGGACGGTGCTGCCGTCGTGGCGCTCGCCTTCGGCCCCGGTCTCACGGTCGAGAGTGCGCGACTGACCATGGTGCGCACGTGAGCCGTCCCGACGGCGGCTCCACGGGCCTCCCGGTCCTCGACCTGCGCACGCGCGAGGTCGACCTGACCGAACTCATGGACGACCCGGACTGCGACCCGCGCGCGCTCGCGCGGACCTTCCGGCGCTTCGCGCTCGTCAACGCCCTGGTCAGCGGCTGGCGTTCGGCGTGGCGGACCCACGTCGTACCGGCCCTGCCGGTGCACGGCCGCGCCCGGGTCCTCGACCTCGGGTGCGGCGGCGGCGACCTGGCCCGGGCCGTCGTGCGGTGGGCGGCGAGCGACGGGTTCGACGTCGAGGTCGTCGGGGTCGACCCGGACCCGCGGGCGATCGAGGCGGCGAACCGGCGGGCACCGCGGGGTGTCACCTTCCGGCAGCAGTCGAGCGGTGACCTGGTCACGGCGGGCGAGCGGTTCGACGTCGTGGTGTCGAACCACGTCCTGCACCACCTGGGCGACGACGAGCGGAACGGGTTCCTGGCGGACTCGGAGGCGCTCGCGTCGGGTCGCAGCGTGCACTCGGACATCCGTCGGTCGCGCGAGGCCTACCGGGCGTACGCGCTGGCGTCGCCGCTGGTGTCCGCGGGGACCTTCGTCCGGGTCGACGGCCTGCGGTCGATCCGCCGGTCCTTCACCCTGGCGGAACTGCGGGACACGCTGCCGACCGGTTGGCGAGCGGAACGGGCATCGCCGCACCGGGTGCTGGCCGTCCGCGACGCCTGACGATCAGGACGGCTCGGCCGCCCGGCGCAGGAGCTCGGCGTGGAGTCCGGCAGCGCCGGCGGGTCCGAGATCGAGGATCTCCGACTCGGGCACACCGAGGTCGTGGAGTGCCCGCACCAGGTACAGCGGGAGGGCGTTCGCGGGCGCCGGGTGCACGGGGCTGCCCCGGTCCGGCAGCGTGCCGTCGTCGACGCAGCGCCAGAAGGCCGGTGCATCGACCTGCAGCTGGTGGCGCAGGACGTGCGCCCACATGCGCGCACCGTAGGTCGACCGGTCGACGGGCTTCGAGATCCGGGTGCGCAGGACGCGTGCGTCCCAGAGCACGAGCTCGTAGGTGCGATGGTGCCGGACGGGCTGACCGGTGGCGCCGCGCACCAGTGTCCAGCGCTCGGTCGTGCAGAACGTGTCGTGGTGCTCGCGGTTCGGAGCAGGGTGCCTCGGGCTACTCACCGCCGCGCTCCAACCAGTCGCGCAGTTCGGCGTCCGTGGACAGCTTGACCAGTTGGACGAGCGCCCACGCGTCGTGGTGGTTCGGGGCGTGCTGGAGACGGTCTTCCCAGTCGACCGCGTACTCCCGCAGCGACAGGGCGAGGTCGTCGAGTGCGTCGTCGACGTCCGTTCCCTGGGCGACGAACGGGCGCCCCTCCATGAGGGCGACGACCGCGCCGGCCTCGCGGAAGACACTGACCCGCGGGGAGACGGTCCGGAAGAAGTAGTCGCGAAGCCGGTCGACGGGCAGCATCGCGGAGACGGCGCCGTCGCGGGCGACCGTCACGGTACGGCCGGTCGCGGTGGCGTCGAGCATGTCCTTGAAGTGCTCGCGGGCGCGCGAGTACGTGGGGTAGTCGGCTGCGATGGGCACGAGGGCCTCCGGTGAGTACGGCACGTACGGAGCGTACGTGGTGTGCTGATCTTAGGGGAGGGGGCTGACAGATCTGTGGAGAACGCGAGGGTGACGTGTTCGGCTAGCGTCGCCGGTATGGCCCGGACCCCACTGCACCGCGTCGCGGTCCTGGTGCTCGACGGCGCGAAACCGCTCGACGTCGGGATCCCCGCGCAGGTGTTCTCGAACCGGCCGAGCATGCCCTACGAGGTGCGGGTCTGCGGCCCCCGGGTCGGTCGGATCACCGGCGGTGACGGCTTGGCCTACGCGGTCGACCACGGGCTGGAGGCACTGGACTGGGCGGAGACCGTCTTCGTGCCCGGCTACCGCCGCCCATCGGACTCCGCGCCGCCGGCCGACGTCGTCGCGGCACTCGCGCGGGCCCACGAGCGCGGCGTCCGCATCGCGGCGATCTCCACCGGGGCGTTCGCGCTCGCGGCAGCCGGGCTGCTCGACGGCCGCCGGGCGACGACGCACTGGCACTACACGCGGGTGCTCCGTGAGCGGTACCCCGAGGTGGACGTCGACGAGGACGTGCTGTTCGTCGACGCGGGCTCGGTGCTGACCAGCGCCGGCGCCGCGAGCGGCATCGACCTGTGCCTGCACATCGTCCGACAGGACCACGGCGTGGCACTGTCGAACCACGTCGCGCGACGGCTCGTCAGCGCCCCGTACCGCAGCGGCGGCCAGGCGCAGTACGTGCCGCGGAGCGTTCCCGAACCGCTCGGCGACGTGTTCGCCGACACCCGGGAGTGGGCGCTCCGGCACCTCGCCGAGCCGCTCACGCTCGAAGCGCTCGCGCGGAACGCCACGGTGTCGACCCGGACGTTCTCACGCCGGTTCGTGGAGGACACCGGGTACACGCCGATGCAGTGGGTGCTGCGGGCGCGCGTCGACCTCGCGCGCGAGCTCCTGGAGCAGTCGGACCTCGGCGTCGACCAGGTGGCCGAGCGTGCGGGCCTCGGTTCCAACGCGAACCTGCGGACGCACTTCCGGCGGATCCTCGGGACCTCGCCCACCGAGTACCGCCGGACGTTCCAGGACTGACCGCGCCGTCGCGGCGGTGGTGGCGAGATCCTTTCGGACGCTGGCTTCCCTGCCACTGGAGTCGTGCCTCCCGGCCCGTGAGCATGGACCACGGAACGAAAGGAACTCCACATGACCCGCATCGCCATCAACGGCTTCGGCCGCATCGGCCGCAACACGCTCCGCGCCCTGCTCGCACGGGGTGGTGACGACCTCGAGGTCGTCGCCGTGAACGACCTGACCGCCCCCGACACGCTCGCGCACCTGTTCCGCTACGACTCCGCCCTCGGGCCGTTCGACGGCACCGTCGAGGTCGACGGCGACACGCTGGTCATCGACGGGCGCCGCGTCCGCGTGCTCGCGTCGACGTCGCCGGCGGACCTGCCCTGGGCCGAGCTCGGCGTCGAGGTCGTCCTCGAGTCCACCGGACGCTTCACCGCACGCGACGCGGCAGCCGGCCACCTGACCGCCGGCGCCCGACGGGTCCTGATCAGTGCGCCGGCCACCGGAGCGGACGCCACCATCGCGTACGGCGTGAACTCGGACACGTTCGACCCGGCCGTGCACACGGTGATCTCGAACGCGTCGTGCACGACCAACGCGCTCGCACCCCTGGCGTCGGTGCTCGACGACCTTGCGGGCATCGAACACGGGTTCATGACCACCGTGCACGCGTACACGCAGGAGCAGAACCTGCAGGACGGGCCGCACCGCGACCTGCGTCGGGCCCGCGCTGCCGGCGTGAACATCGTGCCGACGACGACCGGGGCGGCCAAGGCCATCGGGCTGGTGCTGCCCCGCCTGGAGGGCAAGCTGTCCGGTGACGCCATCCGCGTGCCGGTGCCCGTCGGGTCGATCGTCGAGCTGAACACCGTCGTGTCGCGGGACGTGACCGTGGACGAGGTGAACGAGGCCTACCGCGCCGCGGCTGCCGGTCCGCTCGCCGGGGTCCTGGCGTTCACGGTGGACCCGCTCGTGTCGACGGACATCACCGGGCGGCCGGAGTCGAGCATCTTCGACTCGCTGCTCACCCGCGTCGACGAGGGCCGGCACGTGAAGGTCGTCGCCTGGTACGACAACGAGTGGGGCTTCTCGAACCGCGTGGTCGACACGCTCGGGATGCTGGCGCGGGCGTAGGCGCGGGGCCGGTCGGACTGGAGGCGCGGCGCGGGCTGGCGCCGCGCCTCCGGTCCGGTCGTGGTCACGTTTCGGGCTGTGCGACAGTTCACGGGACCGGGCGGCCGTGAGCTGTCGCTGAGCGCGAAATCTCGCGGCGGGCGGGCGGGCGCGCCGCGCGCCCGCCGCGCCCGCGCCCGCGGGCGTCAGCGGATCAGCGCGGTCGTGCTCGCGAAGGCCCGGGAGCGCACGGCCTCGCGGTACCGCTCGAGCGCCGCGTCGTCGGCGTCGACCGACTCCAGCGCCGCGAGCCCTGCGCCGAGCACCGGGGGATCGGTCACCCAGGTCGGCACCGCTCCGGGGACCCGGGCAGCGAGCCCGTCGACGACACCGTCCACGAGCAACGGGTGCCGAGCAGCGAGCACCCCGCCGCCGAGCACGACGGGCACCGGCTCGGCCGCCGAACCGCCGAGACCCAACCGCTCGAGTGCGACCGCGGCGAGCAGGACGATCTCCTCCGCCTGCCGCTCCACGACGCTCCGGGCCACCGCGTCGCCGGCTCCGGCCACGTCGAACAGCACCGGGCAGAGCCGGTTGAACACCCGCTGGTCCAAGCGGCCGAAGTGGATGGCCTCGGTGACCTCGCGGACGCTGCGCAGGCCCACCGCCGCCGGCACCGCGCCGACCAACGCCGTCGCCGGGCCGCGACCGTCGTCGGCCCGAGCCGCGTGCCAGAGCGCCCGGTTGCCGAGCCACGCGCCGCCACCCCAGTCGCCGGAGACGTCCCCGATGGCCGGGAACCGTGCGGTCGTGCCGTCGGCCCGCACCGCGAGGGCGTTGATCCCGGTGCCGCACACCACGGCCGCGGCGTCGGGGGACAGGGTGCCGGCCCGCAGCAGGGCGAACAGGTCGTTGTCCAGGACGTGTGGTTCGCCGCCGTCCTCGGCCCAGTGCGCGAGGGCCGCGGTCGCGGCGACGAGCTCGTCGTGCAGGTCGAGCCCGGCCAGGTACACGTGCGTCGTCCGGATGCGCCGGTCGCCCAGCTCGCTGACGACCCGCGCGCGGACGTCGTCGAGGATCGGGCCGGCGAGGTCCCAGCCCCGCGTCTGCGGGTTCGACCCCGGACCGCGCGCGTGCCCGACGATGGTCCCGTCGAGCGCGATCGCGACGACGTCGGTCTTGCTCCCGCCGCCGTCGACGGCGAGCACGACGTCGGTCGCGTCCGGTGGGACCGGCGCGGGCGGACGGGAGGCTCGGGCCGGGCCCGCCGCGCCGGTCCGGCTCAGCCCGCCCACGTCACCTGCTCCGATCGCGCCCACGGGATGTGTTCCGCGTTCGTGGCCAGGAGCAGGTCGGTGAGCTGCTCCGCCTTGTCCACCTGCCCGACGAGCGGGTGCGCCCACATCGCACGGAGCACCCGGTCGCGGCCACCGTGCACCGCGGCGTCGAGCGCGAGCCGCTCGTACCCGGCGACGTGCGACACGAGACCGACCATGTCCGGGTCGAGCGGGGAGACCGGCAACGGCGTGATCGCCTGGCGGGTGACGCGCGACGGCACCTCGATGACGTGGTCGTCCGGCAGGAACGGGAACGTGCCGTCGTTCCGCACGTTCAGGACCTGCACGTCGCCGCGGTCGCCGAGGATCGAGGACAGCACGTCGATCGCCGCCTCGGAGTAGTAGGCGCCGCCGCGCTGCTCGAGTTCGGCGGGCTTCGTCACGACGGACTCGTCGGCGTACTTCGCGAGCAGGGCCCGCTCGGTCTCCATGACGGCCTCGGCACGGGTGGGCTCGTGCAGCTGCTCCTGCAGCACGATGTCGTGCGAGTAGAAGTACCGCAGGTAGTACGAGGGGATCGCGTGCTGCAGGCGGAGGAGGTCCGGGTGCATGTGCACGCTCTCCGCCGTCCGGCCGAGGGCACCGTCCGACTCGGCGAGCAGGTCCGCCATGACGTCGCGCTCGACGCCGTCCGCGCCCGTGACGTGCACGCCGCGCTCCCACGTCAGGTGGTTCAGGCCGACGTGGTCGAGCCGGACGTGGTCGGGGGCGACGCCGAACTCCTTCGCGAAGCGTCGCTGGAACCCGATCGCGACGTTGCACAGGCCGACGGCGCGGTGTCCGGCTTCGAGCAGGGCGCGGGTGACGATGCCGACGGGGTTGGTGAAGTCGACGATCCAGGCGTCCGGCTTGGCGTGCTTCCGGACGAGTTCGGCGTACTCCAGGACGACAGGCACGGTGCGGAGCGCCTTTGCGAACCCGCCCGGACCGGTGGTCTCCTGGCCGATGCAGCACGCTTCGTGCGGCCACGTCTCGTCCTGCTGCCGTGCGGCCTGCCCGCCGATGCGGAGCTGGAACATGACGGCATCGGCGTCGGTGACCCCGGCAACCACGTCGTCGGTGACGTGGATCGTGCCGGGGTGTCCGGCGTGCGCGAACATCCGCTTGGCGACACCGCCGACGAGTTCGCGGCGCACCGGGTCGGGGTCGACGAGCCAGAGCTCGTCGATGGGGAGCTGGTCGCGGAGCCGGGCGAAGCCGTCCACGAGTTCGGGGGTGTAGGTGGATCCGCCACCGACGACTGTGAGTTTCACTGGAGCTGCTATCCCTTCACGCCGGTGAGCGCGATGCCCTCGACGAATGCCTTCTGTGCGAAGAAGAAGATGATGACGACGGGGACCATGACGACGACGGTCATCGCCATCGTCATCGACCAGTCGGTGCCGTGCTGCCCGCGGAACGTGGCGAGCCCGTACGCCACCGGCCAGGCGGCCTGGTTCTCGGACGCGTACAGGAGCGGGCCGTAGTAGTCGTTCCACGAGTGGAAGAACATGAAGATCGCCGCCGACGCGATGCCCGGGCGGGCCATCGGGACGACCACGCGCCAGAGCACGCCCCACTCGCTGCAGCCGTCCATGCGGGCGGCGTCGCCGTACTCCTTCGGGATGGTCATGAAGAACTGGCGGAGCAGGAAGATGCTGAAGGCGTCGCCGAGCAGGTTCGGCAGGATGAGCGGCCACAGGGTGCCGGTCAGGTGCAGGTGCGACCACATCACGTAGACCGGCACCGCGGTGACCTGCGGCGGCAGGAGCATCGCGACGATGATCACCGTGAAGATCAGGTTCGCGCCCCTGAACTTGATCTGGGCGAGCGCGTAGGCCGCCGGCACCGAGCTGAGGAGCATGAACGCGGTGGCGAGGACGGCGTACATCGACGAGTTGCCGAACCACTGCGTGAGCGGCAGCTCGGTGAACACCCGCGCGTAGTTCGAGAAGTCGAACGGCCGGGGCACGATCGACGCCGTGAGGGCCTGGTTGCTCGACATCAGCGAGGTCAGGACCACGAACACGATCGGGGCGATGGTCAGGACGCCGAGGGCCACCAGGGCGGCGTGCTCGGCGATCCACACGAGCGTGCGGCCGCGCGGCCTGCCGGTGCGGGGAGCGGAACCCCGGGGCGCCCGGGTGAGCGGGGACTGGGACACAGCGGTCATCAGGACTCCTCCGGCCGGGCAGTGTTCATTGGTCGGCCTCCGGCCTGAATACAGAAATTCGACGCATCGTGAAGACGAGCACCACGGCGGTGATCACGAACAGGACCACGGCCATGGCGGACGCGTAGCCGAACTGGAAGTTCGCGAACCCGTGCTGGTAGAGCAGCTCGGTGTAGGTGAGCAGCGAGGTGCCCGGGTAGCCGAGCTGGGCGGCGGTCCCGCCACCGATCGTCGCCTTGCCGCTCGCGACGCCCGAGGCGACGGCCGCCTCGGTGAAGTACTGCAGCGCGGCGATCACCCCCGTCACGGCGGCGAACCCGATCACCGGGGCGATCGTCGGCAAGGTGATGTGCCGGACCTGCTGCACGCCGTTCGCACCGTCGAGCGACGCGGCTTCGTACAGGTCGCGCGGCACGTCGAGCAGTGAGGCCAGGAAGATGATCATGATGTCGCCCATCACCCAGACGCCCAGGATCACGAGCGAGGGCTTCGACCACGCCGGGTCGTTGAACCACAGCGGGCCGTCGATGCCGAAGACCCGGAGGATCTGGTTCACCGGCCCGGTGCCCGGGTTGAAGAGGAACACGAACGCCACGACGCTCGCGACCGGCGGGACCAGGGCGGGCAGGTAGAACAGCGTCCGCCAGAACCCGGTGGCCGTCTTGGCCCGGCTGAGCAGCCCGGCCACCAGGAGCCCGCACACGATCCGGACCGGCACCAGGATGACGACGAACCACAACGTGTTCACGACCGCGGGCCCGATCTGCGGGTCCTGGGTGAACAGGAACTTGTAGTTCAGGAGCCCGACGAACTCGGGCTCCTGCAGCTGGTTGTAGCGCGTGAACGAGTAGAAGATCGACGCGACGAGCGGGTAGGCGAAGAAGATCACCAGGCCCGCAAGGGCCGGCGCGAGCATCGTCAGGGCGACGAGGCGGCGCCGGGACTCTGCGGAGCGGGGCCGACGTCGCGGAGCCGTCGGGGGCACCGGACCGGACCCCGTCGGGCCCGTGGGCCGGGCTGCGCGGGCGAGCCGCGCCTCCCGGCCGGTCGTCTTGGTGGTGAGGCTCATCACGGACCAGCCAGCTGGTTCGCGTTGTCGATGTCGGAGTCCAGCTTCTTCAGCTTCGCGTCGAGGTCGCCGCCGTTCTGCTGGTAGGCCTGCCAGAACTTCGTGAAGGTGCCGATGTAGGCGGCACCGTCCGCGGTGCCCGGCGAGGTCATCGTGTCCTTGTTGCCCGCGACGTCGACGAAGGTCTTGTAGTTCTCGTCGACCTCGAGGTCGGGGGACTCCAGCGCCGAGGTGAGCGTCGGGATGTTCTTCAGACCGTTGCCCATCGTGACCTGCGCGTCGGTGTTGGTGGACAGGTACTTCAGGAGCGCCCACGACAGCTCGGGGTTCTTGGACCCCTTCGCGATGCCCGCGACGTTGCCCGCGATGTACGTCGAGCCGTAGTTGCCGAGGCCGTCCATCACCGGGGTCGGGGACGTGCCGTAGTCGAGGTCCGGCTTCTGGTCCTTGAGGAACGCCGTGCGGTACTCGCCGTCGATCTGCATCGCGACCTGACCGGTCTGGAACGCGTTGTCGGCCGCGAACTCCTGCCCGAGGCCGGACGTGAAGGCCTTGAGCTTGTCGTAGCCGATCTCGTCGACGAAGCCCTTCTGCCAGGTGATGAGCTTCTTCCACGCGTCGGACGTGCCGATCACGCTGTTGCCGTCCTTGTCGAGCCACGAGCCGTCGACCATCGGCGCCCAGTGCTCGGGGGAGTTCTCGTAGAAGTCGATGAGCGGGTTGAAGCCGAGCTGCTTGATGGAGCCGTCGGCGTTGTACGTCGTCAGCTTCAGCGCGTCGGTCTTCAGCTCGTCGAGCGTCTTCGGTGGAGTCGTGATGCCCGCCTTCTCGAGGAGCGGCTTGTTGTACATGAGCGCGCTGACGTCGGCGAGGGCCGGCAGGGTGCAGCGCGTGCCCTTGTACTGCGTGTACGACTGCACCGCCTTCGGGATGTCGGACAGGTCGACCTTGTCGCGCTTGATGTACGGCGACAGGTCGCGGAAGGCACCCGAGGAGCAGAAGCTGCCGACGATCGCGGTCGAGTACGACAGACCCACGTCGATGTTCTGGCCGGACGAGATCGCCTTCTGCAGCTTCTCGTCGTCCTGACCGGCGTGGATGTCGACGGTGACGTCGGGGTTGGCCTTCTCGAAGCCCTCGACGGCGGTCTTCACGACGCCGGCTTCACGGCCGGTGAAGAAGTGCCACAGGGACACGGTGCCCTTGAGTTCCTTCGGGGCGCTCTTCTCGATCGAGTCGGCGCTGCTGCCGGAGCTGCAGCCGGCGACGACGAGTGCGCCGACGGCGGCGACGGCCGTGGCGGTGGCGATGCGGCGGAACACCCGGCGGCGCGGGACGTTCGGTTCGGGGAGGGACAAGGCGGTACTCGCTCTCTGGTCTCGCTCCGTCGCCGTCCGTTTCCGGGCGCCGCCCGTTTCCGGGCGCGACGAAGAGCCCTGTGACAGGGCTGGGTGATGGTGCCTCGAGTGGTGCGGGTGGAACGTTCAGGGGCGCTCGACGGGGTCCGGCGTCGGGGCATCGTCACTGATGCGCTCGAGCCGGTCCGCGAGCGCGGTGCGGACGACGTCGATGAGGACGTGCCGCGCACCGTGCAGGACGGGGGTGTCGGGGACGCCGGGCGCGACCACGGCGGTGGACCAGCGCGAGCGGGTCCGGAGCCAGGCGGTCACGGCGGCGGCCAGGGCGGGGCCACCGGCGATCCCGGTCGGGCCGTGCAGGACGACCGTCTCGGGATCGGCCACGGCGAGGGCGGGGAGCACGTTGTGCCCGACGCGCTCGCCGAGGGCGACGGTGAAGGGGTGCTGCTCGGGCAGGCCGGGCAGCTGCGGGAGCACCTGGCGCCAGTCGGCTGCGGTGCCGTCCGGTGCCGTGATCCCGTGCTCGGCGGCCAGGGCGATGATCGCGGACTCGGAGATGAGGTCCGCGACGATCGTGGCCGTCGGGTCGATGGAGCGTGCGTCCGCGGGCACGCTGAGGTAGCCGATCTCACCCGCGGCACCGGAGGCGCCGGTGTGCAGGTGACCGTGCAGGTCGAGGGCCATGCCGAGGCCCTCGGCCATCCAGAAGAGCGCGAACGACCCGGGAGCCCGACCGGCGCCCATGTTGCGTTCGGCGATGGCGGCGAGGTTGGCGTCGTTCTCGACGACGACGTGGACCCCGAGCTCGGCGGAGAGGGTCGCGCTGACCTGCTCACGAGGCCAGCCGGGCAGTCCGTCGGTGAAGATGAGGGTGTCGGTGGCGTGGTCGACACTCGCCTGCACACCCACCGCGACGGCGGTGACGAGCTCGGGGTCGACACCGGCCGCGGCGGCTGCGCGGGAGATCGCTGCGGCGACGATGTCGGCGCCGGGGGAGCGCACCTCGGCCTCGGACATCCGGTGCGTGGCGACCGGGAACGTGCGACCGGCGGCGTCCACCACGGTCGACCGGACGTCGACAAGCTGGACGTCGACTGCGACACCGAGGTCGCGGTCGGTGATCGCTTCGTACACGACGGCGCTCGGCCCGCGACGCCCGGCCTGGGTGTCCGTGCCGGCCTGGCGGATGAGCGCAGCCGACTCGAGCCGGCGGATGATCTCGGCGGCGGTGGGCTTGCTGAGCCCGGTGCGCTGCGCGATCTCGTTGCGGGTGAGCGGGCCGTCGTCGAGCAGCAGCTCGAGGGCCGCACGGTCGTTCAGGACGCGCAGCAGACCGGGCTGGCCGGGGGTGCGTCCTCGTGTGGTCATGTCGAGGACTGTAACGGACAACCTTCTTTACTGAAAGGTTTGTTTACCGATTCGAAACACGCGTTCTGCTGCGCGAAACGTGCCGCCCCGACCCAGGCGCGCCGGACGCCGGCCGGGCGCCCGCGAGCGACCGGTGCCTACGGCCGCAGCAGCACCTTGATCGCCCGGCGCTCGTCCATCGCCCGGTACGCCTCGGCGGCCTCGTCGAGCGGCAGCTCGAGGTCGAACACACGCCCCGGGTCGATCGCTCCGGACAGCACGTCGGGCAGCAGCTCCGGGATGTACTTCCGTGCCGGCGCCATCCCGCCCGCGACGGCGATGTTCGTGTCGAAGAGGTAGCGCGTCCCGATGGTCGGCACGCCGTGCGGGACCCCGACGAAACCGAGGTTGCCGCCCGCGCGCACCGAGTGCAGCGCCTGGTCCATGCTCTCCTCGGTGCCCACGGCCTCGACCGCGCAGTCGGCCAGGTCGCCGCCGAGCAGCGCGCGGATCGCCGCGACGCCCTCCTCGCCGCGCTCGGACACGATGTCCGTCGCGCCGAACTCGCGTGCCAGCGCCTGGCGATCGGCGTGCCGGCTCATGGCGATGATGCGCTCGGCGCCGAGTCGCTTCGACGCGAGCACGGAGGACAGGCCGACCGCGCCGTCGCCGACCACCACGACGGTCTTGCCCGGACCGACCGCCGCCGACACCGCAGCGTGGTGCCCGGTGGAGAACACGTCGGACAGGGTCAGCAGGGACGGCACGAGCGCCGGGTCGACGGGTCCGGGCACCGCGACGAGCGTCGCGGACGCATCCGGGATGCGGACGTACTCGGCCTGGGCGCCGCCGACCGGGTCGCCGTACGCGTCCTTCCCGCCGAAGCCGGACAGGTGGTCGCAGCCGCTGGTCATCCCGTGGCGGCAGGCCTGGCAGGTGCCGTCGTTCATGGTGAAGGGGGAGATCACGAAGTCGCCCTCGTGCAGGTCGGTGACCGCGTCGCCGACGGCGACGACCTCGCCGACGAGTTCGTGCCCGATCGGCCGGGGCTCCTTCGTCTTCGTGACGCCGCGGTACGGCCACAGGTCCGAGCCGCACACGCACGCGGCGACGACCTTGACGACGACGTCCGTCGGGGTGAGCACCGAGGGACGGTCGCGCTCCTCGACGCGGATGTCGTTCGGGGCGTGGATGATGGCTGCGCGCACGGGAGGCCTTCCGTCGAGATGGTGGGTGTCGGCGCGGTCGACGTCGTCCGAGCCGACGTCGACAGTACCCTCGTGCGGGTGGACGACGACCGGTACGGCGGGGACGTGCTCTCGGGAGACTGGCGCTCCCGCGGGGTGAAGAAGGTGCGGCAGGTGCCGCTCGAGCGCGACATGGTGCTCGAGGACCCGGACTCCGGGTGGGCCGGTGCCGTCGTCGGACTCGAGGCGGGCAACATCGCGCTCGAGGACTGGAAGGGCCGCACCCGCTCGTTCCCCTTCACCGGGCAGTTCCTGCTCGAGGGCGAGCTCGTCACGCTGGGCCGCCCGCAGGCGCCGGTCGGCCGGTCTGCCGCAGCTGCTGCCGGGTCGCCGGGTTCGCTGGGTTCCGTTCACTCGGACTGGAGGCCCGGGGCCGCGCCCGCCGTGCGGCAGGCGTCCGACGGTGGTCGCCTCCGCACCGCGTCCGGATCCTTCGCGGTGGAGTCGCAGCGTGCCCGGGTGGCTCTGCCCTCGCGCATCATGGTCGAGGGAAAGCACGACGCCGAACTGGTCGAGAAGGTCTGGGGAACCGACCTGCGCGTCGAGGGCGTCGTCGTCGAGGAGCTCTCCGGCGTCGACAACCTCGCTGACGTCCTCGACGAGTTCCAGCCGACCCGTGACCGTCGCGTCGGCGTGCTCGTCGACCACCTGGTGCCCGGGTCGAAGGAGTCCCGGTTCGCCGACGCCGTGATGCGCGGCAAGTGGGGCGCGCACGTCCTCGTCGTCGGGCACCCGTTCGTCGACGTCTGGCAGTCCGTGAAGCCCGCCCGTGTCGGACTGCAGGCCTGGCCGACGATCCCGCGGTCGATCGAGTGGAAGAAGGGGATCTGCCAGGCGCTCGGGTGGCCGAACGCCGAGCAGGCCGACATCGCGCGGGCGTGGCAGCGGATCCTCGGGCAGGTGCGCACCTTCGCCGACCTCGAGCCGCAGCTGCTCGGCCGCGTCGAGGAGCTCATCGACTTCGTGACGGAACCGAAGGCCTGAGAACCCGGCCGTTCTGGGCAGGCGCGCGGAATGAGCGGGTGATCCGCGCCTCCGCTCCGTATCGTTGAGGGATGGACGGCATCGACGGACGCGTGCGCAGCGCTGTCGACGTCTGGCTGCGCTGGCTGCCGCGCTGGCAGATCGGCACCGCCCGCCCGCGCACCCGCATCTGCCGGAAGTGCACCGGATCCCCGATCGCGAGTGCCGCCGGCTTCGGGCAGGACGTCCCGCACGCCGTCCAGCACGCGCTCATCGGCCGGATCTCGACCATCGTCGAGGACGCCGTCGACGACTACACCGCCAAGAACCTGCCGCTGCTGCAGCGCGAGCTCGAGCGTGCGGCGGCGCGGAAGCGGCACGCCGGCTACCAACCGGCGGAGGGGCTGTCGCCCGAGTTCCAGGGCCTCGACGTCGATCCCGAGCCCTCGCCGGGTTCGCCGTTCCTCTTCACGCTCGGGGAGCTGGCGGGGACGGGCGCGGGGGAGCAGACACCACGGGAGCCGCTGTCCGACGAGGCGAAGGCGGCACTCCGGCACGAGATCGAGCTGTCCGACGAGTGCGCTCGCTCGACCGGGACCGCGGTGTGCCTGGCGCTCATCGACCACCGGCCGCGCATCGCCGAGGCGGTGGAGCGCCTGGTCGAACCGCAGATCGAGGCGCTCGTGTCCGACATGTTCCGCGGGTTCGACGGTCCGGACGAGGGGCCGCGCAGCGGGCTGTTCTGAGGGCTGTGCGTCGTGCGTCTGGTGCGAGGTTCCGGCGTCCGTGCGAGGCGCAGCATGGTGCACCGAGTACGGAACCTCGCACCGTTCGCGCATGCTCCTCGCACGGTGCGAGGTCGGCGAGGTCGGCGAGGTCGGCGAGGTCGGCGAGGTCAGCGGGGGAGCAGCGTGCGACCGGGCACGACCGTGCCCCGGAGCGAGCGGTGCTCGACGGCACGCGTCGGGTCGTCGATCCGGCCGATGACGAGGTCGATCGCCTCGCGGCCGATGCGTTCGATCGGCTGCTCGAGTGTCGTGAACCCGATCCAGTCGCTCGCGAGGGGGTACACGCCGTCGAACCCGGTGACCGACAGATCGTGCGGGACCCGGACACCGCGGCGGGCGAGCGCCTCGCACACGTCGAGCATGAGCCGGTCCGTCGGGCACATCACCGCGGTCACGTCCGACTCGTGCATCGCGTCGACCAGATCAGCGGCGAGGTCGTCCGGTGGTCGCACGAAGCTGGCGTCGATGTCGATGACCCGGACACCACGCGCGCGGAGCCGTTCGACCATCGCCGTCGAGCGGGCGTGCTGCGTGATCGCGTTGTCGAGCGGGACGGTGAGTACGGCGACCGTGCCGTGGCCGGCGTCGGCGACGGCGTCGGCGATGGTCGCGCCACCGTCCACCTCGTCGCAGTACACGCTGGACAGTGCCGGGTGGAGTTCGGGCCGACCGGCGACCACGGTGGCGATCCGCGGGGCGAACTCGGCGATGTCGGCCGACGGCATCAAGCCGCTGCAGACCACGAGGCCGTCCACCCGCATCGACACGAGTGCGGCGAGTGCGGACTTCTCGTCCTCGACACGGCCGACACCCGTGGTGGTGACGACGCGGTAGCCGAGCTCGGACGCGCGTCGCTCCATCACGGCGTGCAGTGCGGTGTAGACCATCGACGACGCGTCGCGGACGAGCATGCCGATGGTGTGCGTCCGACCGCTGACGAGCCCGCGTGCCATGGCGTTGGCGACGTACCCGAGCTCGGCTGCGGCGCGCTCGACCCGCTCGCGAGTCTCATCGGAGAACCGTCCGGTGCCGGAGAGGACACGGCTCACCGCCGACTTCGAGACGCCTGCTCGTGCGGCGACGTCGAGGATGGTCGGCTGGGACCCGCGGCCACCGTTCACGCGGCTGCCGTTCACGCCTCGGTCGCGGCGGCGTCCTGCCGGGACCGCGACGCGGTGAAGCGCAGCACCCCGCGGGCGATCGCGCGCCAACCGAGCAGGAACACCCCGAGCACGACGGTGGCGACGATGACGAAGGAGATCGGCAGCGGGTTGCCGTCGACGTCGCCCTGACCCGTGGCGACGCGGATCGCCATGCCGACGAACACCGTGAGGATCCAGACGACGACACCGGTCGGCCAGAAGCGCAGCGGGCGGGCCCAGGCTCCACTCGTCACGTACCCGATCGCCCAGCCCGCCAGGAACGGGTAGACGGTGGTCCAGATCCCCAGTGCGGTGTTGCCCTCGCCGTGGGAGGAACGGCCGATGAGCGCGAAGACGACGATGAGGACGACGTCGATGACGGCTGCGAGCCAACCCCAGGTGCGTGTGTTCACCGGGACAGTCTCGCAGCTGTTGATCTGCCCGCTCGCGACTGTGGACGGGCGCGGCTGTCCACAGTTTGATCCCGCGGTCCTCGCACCGTGCGAGACAAGCGTCACCATCCGTGCATGGCTGCTCCGCAACGTTTCCCCGCCGTCCCCGACTGCAAGGTCCTCGTCGCGCACGAGTCACGGCCGGACGAGGCTGCGGCGATCCGCGTCCGAGCGCGAGCCGGGGAACTGGTCCGCATCGCGCACGGCCGGTACGCCGACGCCGAGCGGTGGAAGGGCCTCCGCCCCGAGCAGCGGCACCACGTGCTCGTGCGATCGCTCGTCGACAGGATCCGACCACGCTTCGTCGTGTCGCACCTCTCGGCGGCAGCGGTCATCGGTGTGCCGCACGTGGGCCGTTGGCCGGAGCGAGTCCACCTGATCAGACCTGGTCGTGATGCGCGGACGACCAACGCGACGTTCGTCGTGCACGCCGACTTCGACCCGTCGATGGCGCGTACGTGGCGGTTCCGCGCGGACGGCCTGACCCTGACGGACTTCGACCGGACCGCCGTGGATCTCGCCATGACGTTGCCGATGACCGAAGCAGTGGTCGCCCTCGACCGACTCCTCGCCCTCGGCGCTGACCGCGACGCCGTCCTGGACGGGGTCGCGCGGCGGGGCCGGAAGGGCCGGCGCCGTGCCGCGCAGTCCGTCGGTTTCGCGGACGCTGCCGCCGACTCGGTCGGGGAATCTCTGGTCCGGGTCCGTCTGGACGAGTACGGCGCACCCACTCCGGTGCTGCAACAACGCTTCACCACGTTCGGCGAGCCGGACATCGTCGTGGACTTCTGGCTTCCGGACCACGGCGTGGTGATCGAGTTCGACGGTGAGGTGAAGTACCGCGATCCCCGGCTTCGCGGAGGGCGGTCGGCGGAGGACGTCGTCATCGCGGAGAAGTACCGCGAGGACCGGTTGCGGTCCTTCCCCGAGGTGCGCGGTGTGATCCGGTACGGCTGGAAGGACGTGTGGGACGAGTCCACGTTCCGCGCGAAGCTCCGGAACGCGCGGGTGCCGATGTCGCGGTGACCTCGCACGGTGCGAGGGCCGGCGCGAACGGTGCGAGGTTCCGTCTTCGGTGCGGGGTCGTGCGACGGGCACGGAGTACGGAACCTCGCACCAGAGCAGGCGCTGCGCCGACCGCGGCCCCCGGAGTTCACCCGGCGGCGACGCCCGCGGCACCCGGCGTTCACCCGGCAGCGCCACACTCGACCTCGGCGCGGGAACGTTCCCACACGGCCCGCGCCACACCACCCCGCACGACCCGCACGACCCCCACCCCGCACGACCCGCACAAGCCACCCCCACCCCGCACGACCCCACCCCACGGAACAGGGAGAACCCACGTGAAGACCCGAGTCCTCGCCGGCCTCGCCATCGCGGCGGCCGCGACCGTCGCACTGTCCGGCTGCGTCCAGAGCGCCAACGCCTCGAACGCCGCGGACACGAGCGGCGGCACCACGAACCTCACCGTGTTCATCAGCGGCGACACGAACGTCCAGGACCTCTGGGACAAGTCGCTCATCCCCGCCTTCGAGAAGGCGCACCCGAAGATCCACGTCAGCACGAGCATCGACCTGCACGGCGAGCACGACGCGCAGACCCAGGCGAACCTGGCCACCGCGGTCAAGGCCGGCAAGTCCGTCGCGTACGACCTGGTCGACGCCGGCTTCGTCAGCACCGCGGGCAAGGCCGGACTGCTCAGCACGGTCAGCGACAGCACGATCCCGAACCTGCAGGACGTGCCCGAGGCCACGAAGCAGCAGGGCGGCGACAGCGCGATCCCGTACCGCGCCTCGAGCGTCCTGCTCGCCTACGACTCGAGCAAGGTGACGGACCCGCCGGAGACCCTCGATGACCTCCTCGCCTGGATCAAGGCCAACCCCGGTCAGTTCGCGTACAACTCCCCGTCGTCCGGCGGCTCCGGCGGCTCGTTCGTCGCCACGGTGCTCGCGAAGTACCTGACCGCGGAGGAGCAGGCGACGATGCAGACGACGTACGACAAGTCGCTCGAGTCGAAGTGGGACAAGGGCTTCGCAGCGCTCAAGGACCTCGGCCCCTCGACGTACCAGAAGGGGGTCTACCCGAACGGCAACGACCAGGTCGTGCAGCTGCTCGGCAGCGGCCAGATCGCGATGGCGCCGGTGTGGAGCGACCAGTTCATCACCTCGCAGAAGACCGGCGTGATCCCGAAGACCGTCAAGGCGATCCAGATCACCGACCCGTCGTTCACCGGCAGCGCGAGCTTCCTCGGCATCCCGAAGACCGAGCCGAAGGCCAAGAAGGCCGCCGCCGAACAGCTCGCCGACTTCGTCCTGAGCTCCAAGGGGCAGCAACTCGTCGCGAGCGCCGTCTCCGGCTACCCGGTCATCCCGCTCGACAGCCTGCCGGCGTCGGTCGCGGAGCAGTTCGCCGACGCGAACCCCTCGCAGCTCCGCCTCGGGTTCCAGAGCGACTTCGCCGCCGACATGAACGCGGCGTGGGACGCGAAGGTCCCGCAGTGACCCAGACCGTCCAGGACGGCCCGGCAACTGACCGGGAGGCCCGTGGCGACTCCGCCACGGGCCTCCCGCCCGTCCCGTCGCCCTCCCACGGCACCGCGGACCCCGCAGGTCGGCTGTCCGTCCAGGAGCGGCTCGACCGCCGTCGGCGGTGGCAGGGCCTCGCCCTCGTCGCGGCGCCCGTCCTCGTCGTGGTCCTGTTCGTCGGCGTACCGGTGGTGAACGCCGCGCTGTTCAGCCTCGGGTTCACCGGCGGCCTGAACCAGGCACTCGCGGACATCGGCGGCGACACCGTGCGCGGCTTCTCGTTCGCGGTGTACGGCACCCTGCTCGGCAACGCCACGTTCCTGCGCGACCTTGTCGCGACGCTCGGGGTCACCGCGTTGTCGACCGGTCTGACCGTGGCGCTCGCCGTGGCGGTGGCGGTGATCCTCCGGCTCCGCGGTGGTTTCCTCGGCAAGAGCCTCAGCGTCCTGGCCGTGGTCCCGCTCTTCGTGCCGGTGGTCATCGCGAGCTGGTCGGTCCTGACGTTCACCGATGCGCAGGGCTTCCTCCGCAGCCTCGGTGCCCAGTTCGGCCTCGACGTCCCGGTGTGGGGCTACACCCTCGTCGCCGTGGTGTTCGGCAGCGTCTGGACGAGCCTGCCGTTCGCGGTGCTGATGATCGCCGGCGCGCTGCAGGGAACTCCGGACGCCCTGGTCGAGGCCGCGAAGGACGCCGGCGCGAGCACCTGGCGGGTGGTCTGGCAGGTGCTCCTGCCGATGGCGGCGACCCCGCTCGTCATCGCGACGACCTTCACCGTGATCGGGGTGCTCGGTTCGTTCACGGTGCCGTACTTCACCGGTCCGAACGCCCCGACGATGCTCGGCGTCGACATCTCGAAGTACTTCCAGGCCTACAACCGCCCGCAGCAGTCGACGGCGATGGCGTTCATCGTGTTCGCCTTCGCCGCGGCCGCGAGCGTGTTCTACCTCCGCTCGACGGTCCGGGCGAACGCCGGCGAGCTGCGGAAGCAGCAGCAGAAGCAGGAGCAGCCGTGATCAAGCGACTCCCCGGCAACGCCCTCGTCTGGGCCACCGCCGTCGTGCTGGCCGTCTTCGTGCTCGGTCCGCTCCTCTGGCTGGCGGCTCGTGCCTTCGCCACGACCTGGACCTACCCGAACCTGCTGCCCGACGGCTGGACCCTGCAGTGGTGGGGCACCGTGTTCGAGGACCGGAGCCTGGCGGTCGCGGTGCAGAACTCGCTCGTCCTCGCCCCGCTCACGGTCCTCATCGCCGCGGTGGTGTGTCTGCCCGCCGCGTGGGCGATCAGCCGCATCGAGTTCCCCGGGCGGCGGCTCGTCCTGGTCGGGCTGTTCGCCACGAACGCGTTCCCGAAGATGGGCCTCTTCGTCACGATGTCGGCCATGTTCACCGCGCTGAACCTCATGAACACGGTCACGGGCATCCTCATCGTGCACGTCCTCGGGTGCGTGGTGTTCATGACGTGGCTGCCTGCCGCCGCGTTCTCGGCCGTCCCGCGGTCCCTCGAGGAAGCAGCGCGCGACGCCGGGGCCAGCCGCTGGCGGACCTTCTGGCGGGTGACGTTCCCGATCGCGTGGCCGGGGATCCTCGTCGCGATGGTGATGTCGTTCCTGGCGTCGTTCGACGAGGCCCAGGGCACGTACCTGGTCGGCGCCCCGACGTACATGACGATGCCGACGGCGATGTACTCGCTCGTCCTCAACTCCCCACGCCAGGTCTCCGCGGTGTTCGCGATCGCGTTGAGCATCCCGTCCGTGGTCCTGCTGCTGCTCGCCCGGAAGCACATCATGGGCGGCCGCCTGGCGGACGGCTTCCAGATCCGATGACCCACACCAGCACGAAAGGCGACCAGATGACGGACGCAACGCTCGTCGCGGATCGCACCACGGGCCTCCCGGCCGACGGCAGCACGACGGACCGGACCCGATCCGGCGGACTCAGCATCCGCGGACTGCGCAAGACGCTCGGCGGACGCGACGTCGTCGCCGGCATCGACCTCGACGTGGCGAAGGGCGAGCTCGTCTCGCTCCTCGGGCCGTCCGGCTGCGGCAAGACTACGACGCTCCGCATGGTGGCGGGGTTCCTGCCCGCCGACGGCGGCGTCGTGACGATGGGGGACCGCGACGTCACGTCGATCGGTCCGGAGCGTCGGCCGAGCGCGATGGTGTTCCAGAACTACGCGCTGTGGCCACACATGACGGTGACGCAAAATGTGGCGTTCCCGCTGCGGACCCGACGGGTGCCGAAGCAGCGCGTCGCCGAGCGGGTGCGCGACGCACTCGAGCTCGTCGGACTGAGCCACCACGCCGGCTCGAAGCCGACCGCGATCTCGGGCGGTGAGCAGCAGCGCGTGGCCCTGGCGCGGGCGATCGTGCAGGAACCCGACGTGCTGCTCCTCGACGAGCCGCTGTCGAACCTCGACGCGAAGCTCCGGGTGAGCGTCCGCGACGAGATCCGGCGCATCCAGCAGCGTCTCGGCATCACGACCGTGATCGTCACGCACGACCAGGACGAGGCGCTCAGCATCTCGGACCGGATCGCCGTCATGCACGACGGCCGCATCGAGCAGATCGCGACGCCCACCGAGCTGTACGCCCGCCCTGCCACCGGGTTCGTCGCGTCGTTCATCGGGTCGACGAGCCCCGTCGCCGGCCGGTTCCTGGCCGGCACGTCGGTCAGCCCCACCGTCGCGGACGCGGTCCTGATCCGACCCGAGCAGGTGGTGCTCACCGACGACTCGCCGATCCGTGCGACCGTCGCCCGCGTGCTGATGCGCGGGCACTTCGCCGAGGTGGTGCTGGCCGCCGACGGCGCCGAGCTCCGCGCGTTCGTCACCGGAGCACCCCCGGCGGTCGGCACCGAGACCGGGGTCCGCCTCGGCGAGGTGCTCGTGTACCGCGACGGCGCGCTGCTCGAGGGCACCCGATGAGCGCCCCGGTGTCGGCGCCCGCCGACCGGGTGGTCGCCACCAGCCCGACCGGGAGGCCCGGCGTGCGTCCGCCACGGCTCGTCGCCCACCGCGGTGCGCCGCGCGTCCGGCGCGAGAACACCCTGCCCGCCATCGCGGTCGCCGAGGCACTCGGCGCCGAGGTCATCGAGGTCGACGTCCGTCGCACGGCCGACGACGTCGCCGTCCTGCTGCACGACGAGACGCTCGGCCGGATGTGGGGTGACGCCCGACGGGTGTCCGACGTCGCCTGGTGCGACGTCGCCCGACTCGGCAACGGCCTCGACCGGATCCCGCGTCTCGACGCCGCCCTCGAACGGCTCGACGGCTGCCACTCGGTGCTGCTGGTCGACCTGACGGACGCGGCCGACGGACTCGTCGCCGCCCGCACCGTCGTGGGTTCCACCGCGTCCACCACCGTGGCGTGGTGCGGAGCGCCGGCGGCGATGGCCGCGGTCCGCTCGGTGCTGCCCGACGCCGACGTCTGGCTCGCGTGGGAGTCGCTCGACCCGCCCGCTCCGGCCGACCTGGAGGCCTTGACCCCATCCACCCTGAACCTCGACATCGCGTTCCTCACCCCGCGCACGATCGAGGTCGCGCACGCCCTGGGGCTGCGGGTCGCCGTCTGGACCGTCGACGAGGCCGAACCGGCGCTCTGGGCGGCACGGCTCGGCGTCGACTCGATCACGACGAACGACGTCGGCGCGATCGGCGCCGCACTGTCGTCGGCGGAGCGGGACGGCTGGCCGGAACGGGACCGCGAACCGACCGAGACCGAGGTCGCCTCGCGCGCCCAAGCCCTGGCACACCGCATCGCGCACGAGGTCATCGCCTTCACCCGCGAGCACCCCGTCAGCGAGGTACGGACCAAGGCGAACCCCGCAGACCTCGTCACCGACGTGGACCGACTGGTCGAACAGCACGTCCGGTCCCGCGTCCGGATGGCGTTCCCGACGCACGGCTTCACCGGCGAGGAGTACGGCGACGCACCCGGCGACCGGCACCGCTGGTACCTGGACCCCGTCGACGGCACCACGAACCTGGCGAACGGCGTGCCCTGGACGTCGATGTCGCTCTGCCTGACCCGCGGTGGCCGGCCGCTCGTCGGGGTCGTCGCCGACCCGTGGCGGGGCGAGGTCCTCGAGGCACGGCGCGGACGCGGTGCCACCCTGCGCGACCGTCCGCTCCAGCTGGACGACACCCCGCGGCCGCTCGCCGGTGCGGTCGTCGGCACCGAGCTCGACGGGCACCGGCCGTGGCCCGGGTTCGGTGCGTTCCTCGACGCCCTGGCCGACCGGTCGTGCACGCTGCGGGTGCAGGGCTCCGGCACGTTGACCATCGCGCAGGTGGCGGCCGAGCGGGGGATCGGCGGGTGCGTGTCGGCGTTCAACCCGGTCGACCACGGGGCCGCCGTGCTGCTCGTGCACGAGGCCGGCGGGATCGTGCTGACCCGCTCCGGTCCGGTCGAGGGCTTCCCGCCCGTGGGGGAGCCGTTCCTGGTGGCGCACCCCGGCGCGGCCGATGAGCTGCACGCGGTGTGGACGGCCGCGCTCGCCGTGGGCGCCGCGGCGGGCGCGGCGGCGGGCTGAGTCGGCGCGTGCGCGCGGCAGGTGTGGCCGGCGCACGGTGCGGGGTCCGCGTTCTGGTGCGGGGTTGGCCGCTGGGTGCGGTGCTGTAGGCGCGCACGGTGCTGCCAACCCGGCACGGGTCGTGCAGGTGCGCACGGTGCGGACTGGAGGCGCGGGTCGGGTCGGGTACGGGCCTCCCGTCGGGTGGGTGGTGCGCACGGTGCGGGGTCCGCGTTCTGGTGCGGGGTTGACCGCTGGGTGCGGTGCTGTAGGCGCGCACGGTGCTGCCAACCCGGCACGGGTCGTGCAGGTGTGCACGGTGCGCCCGCGGACGCGGCGGCGCACGGCTGACTCTGAGCGGGCGCTCAGTCAGCGGCCGACCGCGCTCCATAGGGTGGCAGGCCACGGGCGGTCCGACCGGATCACCCGTGCACCCGAAGGAGCATCGACCATGGGATTCCTCGACCGCCTGCTCGGACGTCCGGACCGCGACCGCACCGGTGACGCGCAGCAGTACGACGCGCAGCAGAACCAGTGGGGGCAGCCGCAGCAACCGCAGCAGCAGGGCTACCGGTACGGCCAGCAGTCGTACCACCAGCCCGCGCCGACGGGGGTGCCGGCCGGGCAGCAGCAGGGCGGCCAGTACGGCGTGCCGCAGTGGGGCGGTGCACCCGCGCAGCAGCAGGGCGCGACGACCGACGACGAGCGCGCGGTGGAGCGGTACCGCTACCTGCTCCGCACGGCGCCGCCCGAGCGCATCGAAGAGGTCCATGCCGAGGCGTTCGCCAAGCTGACCGACGAACAGCGCCGCATGGTCTACGAAGAGTTCACCCGCACGGCGCCTCCCGGTGAGGCCCCGCGCGGCGACGACCCCCGCTCGCTCGCGCAGTCGGCGACGCGGTCCGAGATCCGCCAGCCGGGCTTCATGGAGCGCTCGCTCGGTGGCGTCGGCGGTGGTGGCCGCTTCGGTGGGCAGCGCGGCGGACCGTCGTTCGGGAGCATGATCGGTGCCTCGATCCTCGGCACCGTGGCCGGCTACGTCATCGGTTCGGCGATCATGAGCGCCTTCCTGCCGGACCCCGGATCGTTCGATGGCGGTACTGACGCTGCGGGTGACGGTGGTTCGGAGGACACTGGAGCCGACTCCGGTGACGGCGGTGCGTCCGATGGTGGCGCGTCCGACGGCGGCGGGTTCGAGAGTGCGGGCTGGGGCGACAGCGGATCCGACTTCGGCGGTGGCTCCAGTGACTTCGGTGGTGACTTCGGCATCTGAGTGACCGGTCACGAGTTCCCACCGACCCACTGATATTCTCCGTGGTCGACAAGGGAGCGACATGGCCATCATCGAAGCCTCCGGGCTGACCAAGACCTACCGGTCGAAGTCCGGGCCGGTGCACGCACTGGCCGGACTCGACCTGTCCGTGCCGCAGGGCACCGTGAAGGCGCTGCTCGGGCCGAACGGCGCCGGCAAGACCACGACCGTGAAGGTGCTCACCACCCTCATCACCCCGGACTCCGGGACGGCCACGATCGACGGCATCGACGTGATCGCCGATCCGCAGGCCACCCGGCGGTCCATCGGGGTGTCCGGGCAGTACGCCGCGGTCGACGAGAACCTGACCGGCTTCGAGAACCTCGAGATGATCGGGCGGCTCTACCACCTGGGCCGGAAGACGTCGCGGGAGCGTGCCCGTGAGCTCATCGACGTGTTCGACCTGGCCGAGGCCGGGGACCGCCCGGTGAAGGGCTTCTCCGGTGGCATGCGGCGACGGATCGACCTCGCCGGGGCCCTCGTGATGAACCCGCGCGTGCTGTTCCTCGACGAGCCGACCACGGGCCTCGACCCCCGCAGCCGGCTGGCGCTCTGGGGGATCATCGAGGACCTGGTGGCCGAGGGCGCCACGGTCCTGCTCACCACCCAGTACCTCGAAGAAGCCGACCGGCTCGCCGACGACATCGCGGTCATCGACGACGGCCGGGTCATCGCCGAGGGCACCGCTGACCACCTCAAGGCGCAGGTCGGCGGCCACCGGGTCGTCGTGACCCTGGTGGACGAGACCGACGGTGACGCCGTGACGACCGTCCTGCGGCGCTACGGTGTCGGCGACGTCGAGGCCTCTGGCGACGGCCGCACCCACGCCATCGCGGTCGAGGCCGGCCCCACCGCGCTGCAACGGGTGCTCGCCGACCTCGGCGACGCCGGCATCGAGCTGCACGACGCGGGCATGCGCCGACCGACCCTCGACGACGTGTTCCTGCGGCTCACCGGCCACGCCGCGACGGAGGACGAGGCCGACGAAGCCGCCGCCACCAAGCAGAAGGAGACGGCCCGATGACCGCCACCACCATCGCGCCGGGTCGGCAGCTGCCCGTCGTCGTCACCTCGCCGGTCGCCATCTGGTTCGAGGACGGCTGGACCGTCACCAAGCGGAACCTCATCAAGATCAAGCGGTCGCCGGACATGCTCGTGTTCGCCGTGCTGCAGCCGATCATGTTCGTCCTGCTCTTCAGCCAGGTCTACGGCGGCGCGATCGCGGTCGAGGGCACCGACTACACGCAGTTCCTGATGGCGGGGATCTTCGCGCAGACCGTCGTCTTCGGGGCCACGTTCTCGGGGTCGGCGATGGCGCAGGACCTGAAGGAAGGCCTGATCGACCGGTTCCGCACGCTGCCGATGTCGGCGTCCGCGGTGCTCGTCGGCCGGACCAACTCCGACCTCGTGCTCAACTCGATCTCGATGGCGATCATGATGCTCACCGGGCTGGCCGTCGGGTGGCGGGTGAACTCGTCGCCGCTCGAGTTCCTGGCCGGCATCGCGCTGCTGCTGCTGTTCAGCTACGCGTTCAGCTGGGTGATGGCGCTGCTCGGCATGAGCGTCAAGACGCCGGAGGTCATCAACAACGCCTCGTTCATGATCCTGTTCCCGCTGACGTTCATCTCGAACGCCTTCGTGCCGAGCGACACGCTGCCCCTGGTGCTGCGGGTGTTCGCGGAGTGGAACCCGGTGTCGTCGCTCGTGCAGGCGGCCCGTGAGCTGTTCGGCAACGTCGGGTCGGCGCCGGTGCCGGACATCTGGACGATGCAGCACCCGATCGTGACGGTGCTGATCGGGATCGCCGTGATGCTCGTCGTGTTCGTGCCGTGGGCGGTCAACAAGTACACCAGGATCAGCGCGAAGTGAGACCGTCGGGGCGGTGAACAAGACTGCACCATCCACAGCCCGGATCAGCGCGAAGTGACCGCGTGGGCGCTCAGAGCAGCTTGCGCTGCAGCGCCCACGCCGTCAGCTCGTGCCGGTTCGACAGCTGCAGCTTCCGCAGCACGCTCGACACGTGGGTCTCGACGGTCTTCACCGAGATGAAGAGCTCCGCCGCCACCTCCTTGTAGGCGTACCCACGCGCGATGAGGCGCATCACCTCCTGCTCGCGCGCCGACAACCGGTCGAGTTCCGCGTCGTGCTGCGCGGTCTCGCCGCTCACCGCACCGAAGGCGTCGAGCACGAAGCCGGCCAGGCGGGGCGAGAACACCGCGTCGCCCTCCGCCACCCGTCGGACGGCCTCGGCCACCTCGGCGCTCGACGAACTCTTCGTGATGTACCCGCGGGCCCCGGCCCGGATCACCCGCACGACGTCGTCGGCCGCGTCGGACACGCTCAGCGCGAGGAACAGCGTGCCCGGGTGCTCGGCAGCGGACTGCGTGATCACCTCGGCGCCGCCACCGCCGGCTCCGCCGGGCAGGTGGACGTCGAGCAGGACGACACGGGGTGCGGTGGTCGCCACGAGCGTCACGGCTTCGTCGACGGTGGCGGCTTCACCCACGACCTGGAGGCCCGGTGGCAGTCCGGCGCGCACGCCGGCTCGGAAGATGGAGTGGTCGTCGACGATGGCGACGGTGAGCAGGTCGGGCTCGGTCATGCGTCCTCCTCGTGGTGGCGGTCGGTGGGCGCGAGCGGCAGCCGGAGGCGGACCTCGGTCCCGGTGCGACCGGGCCCCGGGGCGATGGTCGCCCGGCCGCCGAGTCGGTGCATCCGCCCGGTGATCGACTCGCGCACGCCGTACCGTCCCTCGGGCACGGCGTCGGGGTCGAAGCCCGGCCCACGGTCGCGGATGCTGACCTCGACGACGTCCTGCGCGGTCTCGGCGTACACGCTGATCGTGCCGCCGGCGTGCCGGGCGGCGTTGAGCATCGCCTCGCGGGCAGCG
The DNA here is from genome assembly GCF_003751685.1 of Curtobacterium sp. PhB78. Classification (NCBI taxonomy): domain Bacteria; kingdom Bacillati; phylum Actinomycetota; class Actinomycetes; order Micrococcales; family Microbacteriaceae; genus Curtobacterium; species Curtobacterium sp. PhB78. The sequence continues at coordinate 270,621 of NZ_RKIA01000005.1, read as the reverse complement.
GCGACGACACCGTCGGGCAGGTCGGTGCGCGACGGGCCGACCGCGATGACGTCGATGCGGACCGGGTACTCGGCCTCGATGTCGGCGGCGGCGTCGCGCAGTTCGGCGCCGAGGTCACGGGCCGGCTCGGTCTGCTCGGCGAACAACCACGACCGCAGTTCGCGTTCCTGCGCCCGGGCGAGCCGTGCGGCGTCGGATCCGGGCTCGGCCTTCTGCTGGATGAGCGCGAGCGTCTGCAGCACCGAGTCGTGCAGGTGCGCGGCGAGTTCGGCGCGCTCGAGGTCGCGGACCCGTGCCGCGCGCTCGTCGGCGAGGTCCCGGACGAGCCGCACGACCCAGGGCGCGACGACCACGGCGACGCCGAGCAGCACCGCGACCGCTGCGCTGAGCACCGTCCACACGTTCGGCCGGTCGCTCGTGGTGAAGAACAGCAGGATGCCGAGCACGACGAGCACCAGTGCACCGAGCGCCCGGACGACCAGGGTCGACGACGCCGCGGCCCGGACGGTGCGGAGGGCGTCGAACTGCCGCCAGGCCAGGGCAGCACCGGTGGCGACCACGACGCCGGGCACGACGACCTCGAGCGGGACCTGGGCGCCGAGGCGCACGGCGACGATCGCGCCCCCGGCGGCGAGCAGTGCGAGTCCGAGCAGGATCTCCACGACGGGTGCTCGACGGCTCACGGTCACGGTCGCGTCGGCGTCGGCGTCGGCGTCGCCGTTCGCACGGGGCGCCGTGAGGACGGCCTTGAGCGGTGACGTCGCGGCCACCGTCGCGCTCGGGGTGGTGGCCCACAGCCACGCGTAGAGCAGGACCCCGGCCCCGCCGCACACGGCCAGGACCGCCGTCGCCGCCCGGACGGCGCCCAGGGGCAGACCGGCGTGCGTCGCGAACCCGCTGCAGACACCGCCGAGGACCCTGGGGGTCGGGCGGGTCATCCGAGCGGTGGCCATGGGCCCAATCCTGGCACTCGGGCGCCCGCACCAGCAGGGTTCGGGGCAGGGATCAGGGACCGGTCAGGGGGAACCCCGATGGTGTCCGCCACCGCGGGCCGGGATGCTGGAGACCATGACCGATCACCAGCACGACACGGCTCCCGGCCCGGCTGCCGGCACCGCCGACTCGACGGCCCGGTTCTTCGACTGGATCCGCGGACTCGACGTCCCCCGCACCGACGACCGCTGGCTCGCCGGCGTCTGCGGTGCCGTGGCCCGACGCACCGGACTCGACCCGGTCGTCGTCCGCGGCGTCGCGATCGTCGTCGCCCTGCTCGGCGGTCCGGTCTTCCTGGCATACGCCGTCGGGTGGGCGCTGCTGCCGGACACCACGGGACGGATCCACGTCGAGCGGATGATCCGCGGCGTGCTCGACCCGGCGCTCATCGGGATCGGCGTCTTCGTGGTGCTGACCTTCGTGCCCGCGGTCCAGGGGATCTGGTGGCAGGGCGTGCCCTCGGCGTGGGGGATGCCCGGCTGGCTCGAGGCGACCCTGCGCACGGCGTGGAGCATCGCGCTCGTCGGTGGGATCGTCTGGCTGGCCGTGGTGGTCGCGCGTCGTCGCACCGACGGGCCGGCGCCCGACGCTGACGCCGCCGCGGCGGCGGGGACGCGGCGCGACTTCTGGACGAGCCCCGACGACCCGCGCCCGGCCGGTGGAGCCGCGTGGACGGCGGACGCGGGGGAGGCGTCCGACGCGGGCCGGGCCTCCTGGCAGTGGAACGCCCCCGGCACCCCGCAGGACCGACAGCGACGACACGACGAGCGGATGCGCGCCGAACGGGAGCGGGCGGCCGCGTGGCGCGCGACCCGCGCCGAGCGACGGTCGAGCGCGGCCTACGTCGCCGTGTCGCTCGGGCTGGCGCTCGTCGCCGGGGCCGGCGTCGCGGTCTGGGCGCAGGCGGAGGCCTGGCCGGTGGCGGTGCTCGGCGTCGCCGCGGCGGTCGCCGTGTTGGCGATCGCGACCATCGTCGCCGGGATCCGGGGACGCGACGACGGTGCCCTCGGTCTGTTCTCGACGATCGGCGTCGTCGCGCTGGTCGTCACCGGGGTGCTCCCCGCCGGTACGCAGGTCTCGCTGATCGGTGGGACCACCTGGCGGGTCGACAGCGTCGCCGCCGGGTCGGAACGGAACTACGCGATGCTCGTCGGCGGACCGACCCTCGACCTGCGCGGGCTCGACGAGACCGACGCCGGTGGTGACGTGAACCTGTGGCTCGGCGCCGGCGGGGCCGAGGTGCTGCTGCCGACCGACGTGCCGGTCCGGGTCGAGGTGAGCGGCGTCGGGTACGGCGTCGACACCGACGGCGACTCCGGCGACGACGGCAGCGGCGGGCTGTTCGGCACGACCACCGTCGAGAACCGGGCGGCACGGTCCGCCGGTACCGATGCGGTCGGGACGACGACCGTGCACCTGTGGATCCTCGGGGGCGCCGCCGACGTGCCCCGTGCGCTGACCGTCAACGAGTGAAGGACAAGACGATGACGAACGACGACGAGACGACCCAGACGTTCCCACCTGCGGCGCCGGTACCGGCCCCGGAACCCGCGCGGGCGCGCCGTGGTGCACGCTTCGGCACGATCTTCTGGGGTGTGGTGCTGCTCGTGTTCGCGATCGCGATGGCCGTGAGCGCGATCCCGGTGTTCTCGGTCGACCCGACCACCCTGTTGCTGGCGGCCTGCCTGGCGGCCGGAGCCCTGCTGGTGGTGGCGGGGCTGGTGGCGGTGTTCACCAGGCCCCCGCGGTAGCCGGACCGGGTTGTCCGGCGGGAGCCGGACCGGGTTGTCCGGCGGCAGCCGGACCGGGTTGTCCAGAGGGGCCGTCCGGGTGCGCGCGTGCGTCACCCGGACGGCTTAGCATCGTCCACGTGACCGCGACAGACGCCGAGCGGGCCGCCCAGCGCGACGCCACGGAGCCACCCCTCGACCGCAGCACCCGACTGCGTCGCTGGATGCTGCAAGGCGCCCACCAAGGGGCATCCCACCAGGGTCCGCACCAGGTCGAGGTCGAGAAGACCCACCCGTGGTGGCGGGTCATGTGCCTGACCGGCGTCGACTACTTCTCGACCCTCGGGTACCAGCCGGCGATCGCGGCGCTCGCCGCCGGCCTGCTGTCGCCGATCGCCACGATCGTGCTCGTGCTCGTCACGCTGTTCGGGGCGCTGCCGGTGTACCGCCGGGTCGCGAGCGACAGCTTCCGCGGTGCCGGGTCGATCATGATGCTCGAGAAGCTCCTGCCGTGGTGGGCCGGCAAGCTCCTGGTGCTCGTCCTGCTCGGGTTCGCCGTCACCGACTTCATGATCACGATGACGCTGTCGGCGGCGGACGCCACGGCGCACATCGCCGAGAACCCGTACACGCCGCACTGGTTCACCGAGATCCCCGTCCCGCTCACCCTCGCGCTGCTGCTGTTGCTCGGCGTCGTGTTCCTCCGCGGCTTCAAGGAGGCGATCGGCATCGCGGTCGGCCTCGTCGCGGTGTTCCTCGCGCTGAACGCCGTCGTCGTGGTGGTCGCGCTCTGGCACGTCTTCGAGCACCCGATGGTCGCCAGCGACTGGTGGTCGGGGCTCACCGCGCAGCACAGCAACCCCCTCGTCATGGTCGGCATCGCGCTCGTCGTGTTCCCGAAGCTCGCGCTCGGTCTGTCCGGGTTCGAGACCGGCGTCGCGGTGATGCCGCAGGTGCGCGGTGACGCATCCGACGACACGAGCGCCCGGCCCGAGGGACGGATCCGCGGCACCAAGCGGCTCCTGACCGTCGCGGCCGTGATCATGAGCTCGTTCCTGATCACCTCGTCGATCGCGACGACGTTCCTCATCCCGCAGCACGAGTTCCAGCCCGGCGGCGGTGCGAACGGGCGGGCCCTGGCCTTCCTGGCGCACCAGTACCTCGGTGGGGTGTTCGGCTCGATCTACGACTTCTCGACCGTCGCGATCCTGTGGTTCGCCGGCGCGAGCGCGATGGCCGGCCTGCTCAACCTGGTGCCGCGGTTCCTGCCCCGCTACGGCATGGCGCCGCAGTGGGCGCGGGCGACCCGGCCGCTCGTCATCATCTTCACGCTCATCGCGTTCCTGATCACGATCGTGTTCCGCGCGAACGTCGACGCCCAGGGCGGGGCCTACGCCACCGGCGTGCTCGTCCTGATCACGAGCGCCGCGGTCGCGGTCACCCTGTCGGCTCGTCGCCGGCAGCAGAAGAAGCGCACCATCGCGTTCGGCGTCATCTCGGTCGTGTTCGTCTACACGACGGTCGCGAACGTCATCGAGCGGCCCGACGGCGTCCGGATCGCGGCGATCTTCATCATCGCCATCGTCGTGGTGTCGCTCGTCTCGCGGGTGCGCCGGTCGTTCGAGCTCCGCGCGTCGTCGATCGAGCTGGACGCCACGGCCCGGCAGTTCGTCGAGGCGGATGCCGACCAGTTCAGCGCGGTCTGCATCATCGCGAACGAGCCGGGTGCCGGCACCGCCGAGGCGTACCGTGCGAAGGGGCGCGAGGAACGGCGCGACTCCGGCATCCCGGCGCGCGTCCCGACGATGTTCCTCGAGGTGCTGCCCGCCGACTCGTCCGACTTCGAAGAGGACCTGCTGGTCGAGGGGCACGTCGTGCACGGACACCGTGTGCTCCGGGTCCGGTCCGGCAACGTGCCGAACACCATCGCCTCGACCCTGCTCGCGATCCGCGACACCGCCGGGGTCGTCCCGAGCATCTACTTCGAGTGGAACGAGGGCAGCCCGATCCGGAACGCCCTGCGGTTCGTGTTCACTGGGGCCGGCGACGTCGCACCCGTCACGCGCGAGGTCCTGCGCGAAGCCGAACCCGACGTCCACCGCCGCCCGTCCATCCACGTCTCGTGACGGGTCCCGCCAGCGCGCGCCGGGTCCCGACGCCCGCCGGTGGGCTCGCCGCGGTGGTCGTCGCCGCCGCGGTCTGGGGGACCACCGGCACCGCGACGCACTTCGCCCCGGGCGTCCCCGCCTTCGTCTTCGGCGCCGTCACCTTCGGGATCGGTGGACTCGTGCTCGCCGCCGTCGCCGGACGTGGCACGCTCCGCGCCGTCGCCGAGCGTCGCACGCGGGGGTGGGCGCTGCTCGGCGCAGGGGCGCTCGTCGTCTACGCGGTCGCTTTCTACGCGGCCCTCGCCGACGCGGGCGTCGCCCTCGGCACCACCATCGCCATCGGGTCGTCACCCGTGTTCGCGGGGCTCGTGGAGTGGGTGTCGGACAGGAGGCCCGTCACCGGCAGATGGATCGTCGCCACGCTGGTGAGCGTGGCCGGCATGGTCGTCGTGACCCTGGCGCGGTCGGAGCACGACGGCGGTGGTGGTGCGCTCGCGCTCGGGATCGCCAGTGCCCTGCTCGCCGGACTCACCTACGCGCTGTACTCGTGGGCGGTGGCGCGGGGACTGCACGCGGCGGCCGGGGCGGTGTCGGTGCCCGGCGGGCCCGGGGTCGAAGCCGTCGCGGCGGGGCTGCCGAACGGCCGGGGGCTCGTCGGCGCCGTGTTCGGCATCGCTGCCGTGCCGCTCGTCGTGCTGGTGGTCCTCGCCGGCGCACCGTACCTCGGCGAGGGCGGCAACTGGCCGGTGTTCCTGTACCTGGCCCTGGTGCCGACGGTGCTCGGGCACTCGCTGTACGCCGTGGGGTTGCGGTCCGTCGGTGCCTCGGTCGCGACCCTGGTGTCGTTGCTCGAGCCCGTGGTCGCAGCGGTGCTCGCCGTGCTCGTCGTCGGGGAGCACCTCGGCGCGACGGGATGGCTCGGCATCGCGCTCGTGGTGGCCGGGCTCGCCGTGCTCGCGGTGCCGGGGCGACGCCTGCGCTGACGCGCGTCGGGCACCGACGACGTCAGTCGTCAGCCGTCAGTCGTCGGCGAGGATCTGGTCCCGCACCTTCCGCCGCAGCACCTTGCCGATCATCGAGCGCGGCAGGTCCTCGACCACGACGACGCGACGCGGCACCTTGTACGCCGCCAGCTGGTCGCGCGCCCACGCCCGCAGCGCCGCGGCGTCGAACGAGGACGGGTCCTTCGGCACGACGGCAGCGACGACCTGCTCGTTGCCACCCTGCGTGATGCCGACGACCGCGACCTCCTTGACGCTCGGGTGCTTGAGCAGTGCGTCCTCGACCTCGGACGGCGACACGTTGAAGCCGCCCGTGATGATGAGCTCCTTCAGACGGTCGACGATCCGGACGTAGCCGTCGGCCCCGATCGCCACGATGTCGCCGGTGCGGAACCAGCCGTCGGGGGTGAAGACCTCGTCCGTGGCCTCGGCCTTGCCCCAGTAGCCGCGGAACACCTGCGGCCCGCGGACCTGCAGTTCACCGGGCTCGTCCACGCCGAGCACCTTCGTGCTGTCGTCGGGGTCGACCACGCGGGCCTCGGTAGAGGACAACGGCAGACCGATGGAGCCGAGGCGACGTTCCGGGGACACCGGGTTCGCCATCAGCACGGGGGAGCACTCGGACAGCCCGTAGCCCTCGACCAGGTACCCGCCGGTCCGGGCTTCCCACGGTTCGACGATGTCCTGCGACAGCGGCATGGCCCCCGAGATGCCGATCTCGATGCCCTCGAGCGAGACCTTCGCCGAGTCGGCGGCGTGCTGCAGTCGGGCGTAGATCGGCGGGACGGCCGGCAGGAACGTCGGCGGGTGCTTCTTGATCGCGGTGAGCACGAGCGCCGGGTCGAACGTCGGGAACAGCACGAGCCGCGAGGCCATGCTCATCGCGAAGGTCAGGCACAGCGTGAGGCCGTAGGCGTGGAACATCGGCAGCACCGCGTACACGACGTTGTCGCCCCGACGGATCTGCGGCACCCAGGCGCGGGCCTGCGCGGCGTTGGCCAGCAGGTTCCGGTGCGTGAGGACCGCGCCCTTCGGCGTGCCGGTGGTGCCCGAGGTGTACTGGATCAGGGCGATGTCGTCCGTCGACGGGCGCGGGTGCCGCTTCGACAGCTTGCGGGTGCCGACCAGGTCGTCCCACTTCGTCGTGCCACGCACCGCGGTGGTGAGCTTCGCGCGGGACTCGCGGGCCTTCGCCACCGGCAGGGCCAGGGCGAGCCGGGTGCTGCGGGGCATCGCGCGGGTCAGGTCGACCGACACGATCGCGTCGAGCTTCACGTCGGCAGGGAAGTCCTGCAGCGTCGCGACGGACTTGTCCCAGGCGATCGCGACCTTGGCGCCGTGGTCCTCGAACTGGTGGCGGAGCTCGCGCGGCGTGTACAGCGGGTTGTGCTCGACCACGATCGCGCCGAGGCGCAGGACCGCGTAGAACGCCACGATGTGCTGCGGGCAGTTCGGCAGCACGATCGCCACCCGGTCGCCGGCACCGACGCCGAGCTTGCGGAGGCCGTTCGCCGCGCGGAGGATCTGCTCCTGCAGGTCGGCGTAGCTGGTCGTCCGCTTGAAGAACTCGAGCGCGACCCTGCCCGGGAACCGTCGCGCCGATTCCTCGACCAGGTCGATCAGGGAACCGTGCTGTTCCTCGATGTCGTGCGGGACCCCCGGGGCGTACGAGGCAAGCCAGGGACGAGGCGTGTCGATGCTCACGCGTCCCAACCTAGCGGGCCACCCCGGCGCCCGCTGGGAAGCATCGGCCGGCATCGGCCAGCATCGGGCGCCATCGGGGTGCACGAAGCCGGGCGCGCTCCCAGGGGACGGACGGACGATGACGCCATGCCCTCCGTCTCCGATGCCTTCCGCTCCCGCCTCAACGACACGTTCACCGGTGGGGCGACGAGCAAGCCGGAGTGGATCGACGAACTCGAGGACGGCACTGACGCCGGCTTCTTCGGCCCCGGTTCCGCGACGTGGGCGGTGCACGGCGGCAAGCAGACGATCGTCGCCGGGGTCCGCGCACTCCTCGTGCAGGCCCTGCACCCGGGAGCCCTCGCCGGCGTCGCCGACCACTCCCGCTACCGCGAGGACCCGTTCGGCCGACTGGCCGGCACCATCCGGTGGATCTACACGGTCTCGCACGGCGACACCGCGACCGCCCGTGGTGCGAGCGAGTGGGTGCTGCGCCTGCACGAGCGCGTTCGCGGCCAGTACGTCGACGGCCACGGCATTGCACGCGACTACGCGGCGAACGACCCCGACCTGGCGCGCTGGGTGCACCTCGCCTTCACCGACGCGTTCCTCCGCGCTGCGCAGCGCTGGGGCGGGCCGATCCCCGGCGGTGCCGACGCCTACGTCCGCGAGTGGGCCACCGCCGGCCGGCTCATGCGCGTCGAGGACGCCCCGGAGTCCGAGGCCGAGCTCCGCGCCCAGATGGACGGGTACCTCGACCGCGGCGAACTGGCCGTCACGGCCCGCACCCGCGACGTCGTCAAGTTCATCAAGAACCCACCGCTCGCGCTGCTGCTGCGGCCCGGCTACCAGGCGCTGTTCCAGGGCGCCGTCTCGACGCTCGACCCCCGCCACCGCTCGATGCTCGGCCTGCGGGCCCCCGCGATCGGGCCCGTCGAACTGCCCGTCGGCCGGGCGACCGGACTCGTGCTCGACGGGATCGGTGGGGTGCTCGGCAACCAGACGGGCACCGAGCGCGCTGCGCTCGTGCGCATCGCGCGCCTCGAGCGCGAGCGCGGCGCCGTTGCCTGAAACGTCCGCGTGTCACGTGTCGTGGACGTGACCGGAGACGGACGGGAGGCCCGTGGCCAGTTGGCCACGGGCCTCCCGTCCGCTCGTGGGTGCGTCAGAAACCGGACGGCACCCGGGGCGTGTACGCGGACTCGAGTCGCGTCACCTCGTCGTCGGTCAGCGTGATCGCGGCGGCCGCGACCGCGTCGTCGATGTGGTGCTCCTTCGTCGCACCGACGATCGGCGCGCTCACCGCGGGCTTGCCCGCGACCCAGGCGAGGGCGATCTGCGCCATGCTCACGCCGCGGTCACTCGCGATGGACTCGACGGCGCCCACGATCGCGCGGTTCGCGTCCTCGTCCTGGCGGTAGAGCGTCTTGCCGAACTCGTCGGTGCTCGCGCGCGAACCGGAGCCCTCGGCGTCCCACGGCCGGGTGACCTTGCCGCGGGCGAGGGGGCTCCACGGGATCACGCCGACGCCGGTCGCGTGCGCGAAGGGGTGCATCTCGCGTTCTTCCTCGCGTTCGAGCAGGTTGTACTGGTCCTGCATGCTGACGAAGCGGGTCCAACCGTGCAGGTCGGCGACGTGCTGCATCTGCGCGAACTGCCACGTCCACATGCTGCTCGCGCCGAGGTAGCGGGCCTTGCCGGCCTTGACGACGTCGTGCAGGGCCTCCATCGTCTCCTCGATCGGGGTCACCGGGTCGAAGCGGTGGATCTGGTACAGGTCGACGTAGTCGGTGCCGAGTCGGGTCAGCGAGGCGTCGATCTCGTGCATGATCGCGGCGCGGGAGAGCCCGGCGCCGTTCCGACCGGGGCGCATCCGGTTGAACACCTTGGTGAGGACCTGGACGTCCTCACGCGGAGCGAGTTCCTTGAGGAGCGTGCCGGTGATCTCCTCGCTGGAGCCGTCGGAGTACACGTTCGCCGTGTCGAAGGTGGTGATGCCGGCGTCGAACGCGCGACGGACGAAGGGGCGGGCCTCGTCGATGCCGACGCTCCACGCGTGCGAGCCGCGGTCGGGGGCGCCGTAGGACATCATGCCGAGGATCACGGTGCTGATCTCGAGGCCGGAGGCGCCGAGGCGGGTGGTGTCGGTCGTCGCTGCGGTGCTCGGTGCTGCGTTGCCTGATGCTGCGGTGCTCGGTGCTGCGTTGCCTGATGCGGCGTTGCTCGGTGCTGCGTTGCCTGGTGCGGCGTTGCTCGGTGCTGCGTTGGTCATGCGCTCACCTTGGCATCGCGGCCTGTGACGGCGAGCAGGCGGACCTGGAGTGGGGCGTCCTGGTCGACGTCGACCGGGGCGGCGTACAAGCCGGTGGCCGCGAGGTCCTCGATCTGCGGCTCGAAGTACTCCCACACCGCCTGCACGAGCTCGTCCGGCAGGGACTCGTCCGTGCCGGTCGCCCGCGCCAGGTCCCACGTGTGGATGGTGATGTCGCTGGTCTGCTCGGTGAGGTACTGGCCAGCCGGCACGACGTCGGTGCTGAGGTGGACGGGGGTGTCCTGCGGGGCGTTCCGCCAGGCATCGGTCGCCGCGGTCGCGAAGCGCTGCCACTCGGACACGAGGTCGTCGCCGATGGACTCGAGGTCCGCCTCGGCCTGGGCGTAGTCGCACCCGGTGAGGAGCTTCGGGATCCAGCGCTGCTCGTCCACCACGTGGGTCACGAGGTCGCGGGTGGTCCACTCGGAGTCGGGGGTGGCGGCGTCCCAGTCCGTCACGGCGGCGACGCGGCGGCCGAACTCGGCTGCCGCGAGGGCCTGCATCGCGATCCAGTCGGTGGCCATGGTGGTGCTCCTGTTCGTCGGGCTGGCGTGCGGTGCTTCGTGCGGGTGGTGCGGGTGGTGCGTGTGGTGCGTGCTTGCGGGTGGTGCGGGTGCGTGCGGGCGGGTGGTGCGTGTCGTGCGTGTGTCGTTGTAACTCGGGGGCCGGTGTGCGGATTCCCGCGCGTGCGGGCGTGCCCCTGTCCGCGGCCCAACGCTACGCCGAGGAGCCCGGCCGAGCGGGCGAAATGCCGCAGTCGTGCGCGTACCCACCGGACGTTTCCGCCCGTTCACGCCGGCGCGGGGTCGGTGCGCACGGCACTCGCTGACACCGGAGGGGCGTGCCAGCGCGTGGTCCCTGGGCGAGCGGGCGGAATGCCGGGGTCGAGTTCGAGATGAGGCCGGTATTTCGCCCGTTCGCCCGGTTGCGCTCGCGATGGAGCACCCGCGCGCGTCGCAGCGGGCGGCGGGCGACGGGCGGCAGTGGGCATGCGCGGACTCCCGAAGCACCGCGGGGACGACGAACGCCCCGGCTCCGTGGGGAGCCGGGGCGCGTGTCTCGGGTTCGGGTCGTGCTGTTCGGTGCCCTCAGTCAGGCAGCGAGTCCGAAGGGACTCAGGCCGCCTGGAGCACGAACTGGACGTCGAGGTTGATCGTCACGTCGTTGCCGAGGGTGAAGCCACCGGCCTCGAGCGCTGCGTTCCAGTTCACGCCGAACTCGGTGCGGTCGATCTTCGTGGTCGCCTCGGCGCCGAACTTGACCTGGCCGTAGCCGTCGGTCGTGAAGCCACCGAGCTCGGCCTTGAGGACGACGGGCTTGGTGACGCCGCGCAGGGTCAGGTCGCCAGCGATGTGCAGGTCGTCGCCCTTGGCCTCGATGCTCGTCGAGCGGAAGGTGAGCTGCGGGTGCTCCTCGGTGAGGAAGAAGTCGCTCGTCTTCAGGTGCTGGTCGCGCTGCTCCTGGCCGGTGTTGATCGACGCGACGTCGATGTTCGCCTCGACGGTCGACTCGAGGGGGTTCTCGGCGGTGACGACGGTGGCGTCGAACGTCTCGAACTTGCCCTTGACCTTGCTGATGGCGAGGTGGCGGACCGAGAAGGTGACCTCGGAGTGGGTGGGGTCGATCTTCCAGGTGCCGGTCTGGTAGCCGGGGATGGTCGTGGCGGTGAGCGTCATGGTGGTCCTTCTTCCGAACGAGAGTCTGTGGTGCGACGCGATCTATGCGCCTGCATCAACCTGATACTACGCCAGTGTGCACCCTTTTGGTTGAAGCGTCAACCATTGTTCACCGAAGCGTCGCGAAGCGGTGGTCGTGCGGTGCGCTGAGCCCGGCCTGCAGGAGGCGTCTCACACGCTGTACGAATCGATCGACACCTCGGCCGACGTCGTCCGCCGTGGCCCGGACCAACCACCAGTCCACGTCCTTCAAGTGCTCACCGCGGGTGAGGTCCTTCCGGAAGGTGGCCGGGTCGGTGCGGTGGAGATCGCTCTCGTACTCGATCGCCACCCGTGCTGCGGGGTAGGCGAGGTCCACGCACGCGATCCACCGGCCGTCCACGATCACGTCGTGGTTCAGGGCGGGTTCCGGGAGTCCCTGGCGGACGAGGGTCAGCCGTGCCCTGGTCTCACCCGGGGAACGAGAACCCGGCCTGATCTCGGCGAGAGCGTGGCGCAGCTTCACGACGCCCCGGAGCCCGCGCCGCCGGCCGACTGCCAGGATCAGCTCGTCGAGGGTCGCCCATCCGAGCCACCCGACGAGGGCGTCACCCGCGATGATCAGTTCGTCGAGCGTCAACATCGTGCTCAGCGCGACGAACGTGTCCGCTGGCGTCGTCAGACGCACACCTCGGCTGGTGGTCGCACGGACCCTGCCGTGGTGGGCGCGGTGTCCGACGGCGCCGCGGACGCGGAGCGCCTGATCGACCCCGATCGTCGTCACGTGGAGCCGCGGAGTGCCCTCGAACCGGCGGGGGAGCGGGATGCCGAGGATCGCGGCGGCCGTGACGTGGCTGAACACCTGGTCGGGGCGCAGCCGGGGAGCCAGCGCCCGGGCGCGTTCGTCGACGGTTCGCGGCGGAACCGCGGATCGGGTGCCGTGGAACGGGCGGACGAGGTCACGTGCCTCGAGGCGGCCGCGGGACACCCCTCGATGCAGTGCGTCACGGACGCGGAACGAGGCGTCCCGCAGCGCCAACGGGAGTCGGCGTCTGGCGGTCATCTCCACATCGTGGAGCCGAGCGGGCGCGACGGTGGCGAGTCGTGCCTCCAGTGTGGACGGCCCGCGATCCTGGCGCCCCTGTGGAGGAATCGCGCCGCGGCCGAGCGGGCGAAACACCGGGGTCCGGCTGCGTGGCGACCGCGGCATTTCGCCCGCTCGCGGGGGCGCCCGACGGCGCGGACCGCAGCGCTGCCCGCCCGGCCGGTCAGCGCAGCGGTCGGGACCGCGGCGACGGCGTCAGCCCGCCCATCGCGGCGAGGCTCCCGCGGTCGCGACCTCAGCGACGACGCGAGCGGGCGTATTGGCCGGGTGTCGCCGTCGGGCACGCTGGCATTTCGCCCGCTCGCGGGACGGGATCCACCCTCGCGAGATCCGCGCTCGCGGCGGCCGACCGCACCGCACCCCGCTACCCACCCCCGCCCCACCCCGCGGCGGGCGGCAGGCACTCGCGGGGCCCCTCACGTGTCGGCGGGCTCCAGTAGCGTCGGGACCATGGAATTCAGGTACCTGGGCAACTCCGGACTCAAGATCTCCGAGATCACCTACGGCAACTGGCTGACGCACGGCTCGCAGGTCGAGAACGACGTCGCCTCCCAGTGCGTGCGGGCAGCGCTCGACGCCGGCATCACCACGTTCGACACCGCGGACACGTACGCCAACACCGCCGCCGAGACCGTCCTCGGCGAAGCACTCAAGGGCGAGCGGCGTGCGGGGCTCGAGGTCTTCACGAAGGTCTACTGGCCCACCGGCCCGAAGGGGCACAACGACACGGGCTTGAGCAGGAAGCACATCCTCGAGTCGATCAACGGCTCGCTGACCCGGCTGCAGACCGACTACGTCGACCTCTACCAGGCGCACCGCTACGACCACGAGACCCCCCTCGAAGAGACCATGCAGGCCTTCGCGGACGTCGTCCGCCAGGGCAAGGCGCTCTACATCGGCGTCAGCGAGTGGAACGCCGAGCAGATCCGCGCCGGCGCAGCGCTGGCGAAGGAGCTCGGGTTCCAGCTCATCTCGAACCAGCCGCAGTACTCGATGCTGTGGCGGGTCATCGAGGGCGAGGTCGTCCCCGCCTCGAAGCAGCTCGGCCTGTCGCAGATCGTCTGGTCGCCCATCGCGCAGGGCGTGCTGACCGGCAAGTACAAGCCGGGTCAGCCCCTGCCCGAGGGTTCACGTGCCACGGACGAGAAGGGCGGCGCGGACATGATCAAGCGGTTCATGCGCGACGAGGTCCTCGAGGCCGTGCAGCGCCTGCAGCCCGTCGCCGACCAGGCTGGCCTCACGCTCGCGCAGCTCGCGATCGCGTGGACGCTGCAGAACGACAACGTCGCCAGCGCCATCGTCGGCGCGTCGCGTCCGGAGCAGGTCACCGACAACGTCAAGGCCGCGGGCGTCACGCTCGATGCCGACGCGCTCGCCGCCATCGACGAGGCGCTGGGTGACCTCCCGGAGCGCGACGCGGCCAAGACCGTGTCCCCGGCGCAGCGTCCCGCCTGAGACGCGACCCACCATCGGACGGGAGGCCCGTGGCGACGCCGCCACGGGCCTCCCGTCCGCTTTCCTGGCCACCTGCACAGACCGGTCCGGTCTGCACAGACCGTCCGTCTGTACCCCGTGTGAACAGCACGTGTCGTGGAACTGGCAGAGGCCTGGGTAAGCCCGTACCCCACCCAAACCGCAGTCGCGTTACCCCCGAATCGGGGGCATGACCCGAACTGATACCCCCGTTCTGGTGTCACCCGACACCGGTACGGTGCCGACCGTGCGACCCGGCACGGTCTCGCGCCTGCTCGCCACCGCGAGGCAACTCGCGTCGTTCGGCACGATCGGTGCCGTCTGCTTCGTCATCGATCTGGGCATCTACAACCTGCTGCGCGCCACCGTCATGCCCGACGGTCCCATCGCCGCGAAGATCGTGTCGGCCGTCGTGGCGACCGCCGTGGCGTGGATCGGCAACCGCTTCATCACGTTCCGCGCCGAGCGCCAGACCGGCCGCCGCGAGACCGTGCGCGAGGGGCTGCTCTTCGCTGCCACGAACCTGATCGGGCTCGGCATCGCCGCGGCCTGCCTGTTCGTCTCGCACTACGTCCTCGGGTTCACCTCGACCCTCGCCGACAACGTCGCCGGCAACGGCGTGGGCCTCGTGCTCGGAACCGCCTTCCGGTTCGCCGCGTACAAGGCCCTCGTCTTCCGTTCCACCGATGCTCGTCGCACGAAGGGGCTCGCCGCATGACCATCTCCGCCACGCTGCTGACGGCCGCAGGGCCGCTGCTCCAGCCGAACGAGGGGACTGCTCCGTCGAGCGTCCCGAACCGAGGGACCACCGACGTCCCGACCGGAGGCTCCGGTGCCGTCCAGCAGGCCGCGTGGTCGCTGGGTGAGTGGATCGGCTACTCCGCGCTCATCGCGATCTCCGTGCTGCTCACGATCGTCGCGCTGACGACGCTCTGGTGGATGCTGCACGCCTGGCGCTCGCGGGACGCGCTGAAGTCGACGAGCTTCAGCCAGACCCCGCGCCCGGCCGCGCACCGCTTCACCCTGCTGGTGCCCGGGCGGCACGAGCAGGAGGTCATGGGCCAGACGCTCGACATGCTCGCGAAGCAGGACCACCCCGACTTCGAGATCATCGCGATCGTCGGTGAGGACGACCCGGAGACGGATGCCGTCGTGCGCGCCGCCGCAGCCCGCCACCCCGAGCTGATCCGGGTGGTCGTCGACGACACCCTGCCGAAGAACAAGCCGAAGGCGATGAACCTGGCGCTGCAGTACGCGACCGGTGACGTCGTCGGCGTGTTCGACGCCGAGGACGAGGTCTACCCGCACCTGCTCACCCTGGTGGACTCGCGGTTCCAGGAGACCGGCGCCGACGTCGTGCAGGGCGGCGTCCAGCTGATGAACTTCAAGTCCAGCTGGTGGTCGCTCCGGAACGTCCTGGAGTACTACTTCTGGTTCCGCTCGCGCCTGCACTTCCACGCCGGCTCGAAGTTCATCCCGCTCGGCGGCAACACCGTCTTCGTGACGAAGGAACGGCTCGACTGGTCGAACGGCTGGGACGCGCACTGCCTCGCCGAGGACTGCGAGCTCGGCGTTCGCCTGTCCGCCGACGGCGCGAAGGTCGTCGTCGCGTACAGCCCCGAGGCCGTCACCCGCGAGGAGACCCCGCCGACCTTCGCCTCGCTGCTCAAGCAGCGGACGCGCTGGAACCAGGGCTTCCTGCAGGTGCTCGGCAAGGGGGAGTGGAAGAAGCTGCCGTCGTTCCGTCAGCGCTTCTTCGCCCGGTACATGCTGACCATGCCGTTCATCCAGGCGGCCACCGGTCTGCTCATCCCGCTCAGCGTCCTGATGATCCTGTTCGTCAAGGTGCCGACGGCGATCGCCCTGGTGTCGTTCATCCCGGTGGCACCGACGCTCATGCTGCTGGCCGTCGAGGTCGTCGGCCTCAACGAGTTCGGTCGCATCTACAAGGAGAAGGTCCGGTTCCGCGACTACGTGAAGCTCGTGCTCGGTCTCGTGCCGTACCAGATCTTCCTCGCCGCAGCAGCCGTCCGAGCAGTCGTCCGCCACGCCAAGGGGCAGAACGGCTGGGAGAAGACGGAGCACACGGGCCAGCACCGGAACGCCGAGCAGCCCGCCGAGGTCGTCGGCTTCGCGTCGGAGTTGACCGGGTCCGGGTCCGCGGGCGCGACGTCTTCGTCTTCGTCGTCTTCGTCTTCGTCTTCCGAGCGTGAGCTCGCCGGCACGACCACAGGAGGGACCCGATGACCGCCAGCATCACCAACACCACCGGCATCCCGATCCGCGGTGCCGTCGCGGGGAACCACACCGGCATCGGCGCCTGGTTCCGCCGGCACGCCGCGAGCCTGACGTGGCTGCTGCCCGTCGTCGCCGTCACCGTCATCGTGCAAGCGTGGAACATGTCCGGCACCCCGCAGCGGATCGACGATGAGGGCACGTACACGGCGCAGGCCTGGGCGATCATGCACCTCGGCGAGATCACGCACTACACGTACTGGTACGACCACCCGCCACTCGGCTGGATCCAGATCGCCGGCTACACCGGTCTGACCGGGGCGTTCGCGCGCTACCCGTTCGCCGTCGAGGCCGGCCGCGAGGCGATGGTCTTCTTCTCCGCCGTCTCGAGCATCCTGCTGTTCGTCCTGGCCCGCCGCCTCGGTGCCAGCCGGATCACCGCTGCCGCAGCCGGACTCGTCTTCGCGCTGTCGCCGCTCGCCCTGCAGTACCACCGCACGGTCTACATCGACAACGTCGCGACGCCGTGGTTGCTCGCCGCGTTCGTCCTCGTCCTGAGCCGTCGCCAGCAGCTCGCCGGGTTCGCCGGCGCCGCCGCGTGCCTCGGCATCGCGGTGCTCTCCAAGGAGACGTACCTGCTCGCCCTGCCGTTCCTCATCTGGATGGCGATCCGTCGCGCCGACAAGAGCACCCGCCGGTACACGCTGAGCGTCGCCGGGGCCGTCCTCGTCATCATCGGCGGTGGGTACCTGCTGCTGGCCGCGGTCAAGGGCGAGCTGCTGCCGAGCAGCGGTCGGGTCAGCTTGTTCGAGGGCATCACCTACCAGCTCGGCTCGCGCTCGGCATCGGGTTCGCTGTTCGACCCGGGCAGCCTGGCCAACGCCGCCGCGTCGCAGTGGTGGGCGCTCGACCCGGTGTTCATCGTGCTCGGCTCGGCCGCCGCGGTCGTCGGGCTCTTCATGCGACGGGTCCGTCCGATCGCCGCGATGCTCGTCTTCCTGCTCGCGATGATGTTCCGCCCGAACGGGTACCTGCCGGTGCCGTACGTCATCATGCTCATCCCCTTCGCCGCCCTGCTGGTCGCCTACACGGCCGAGCGTGCCGTCCTGGCGATCGCCGGTCGGGTCCGCACCCGTACCCGCCTCGGCGCCGGGACCCGTCGTGGTCTCGGCATCACCTGGGCCGTCACCACCGCGGTCGCGCTCGTCGTGGCGGTGCCGCTCTGGGGAACACAGCTGCGCGGCTTCGTCCTGGGCAACCTCGACCTGCCGATGCAGCAGGCCGAGCAGTGGGTCGGGGACAACGTCTCGAAGTCCTCCCGACTGCTGGTGGACGACGCCATGTGGGTCGACCTCGTCGAGGACGGCTTCGCCCGGAACAACGTGGTCTGGTACTACAAGCTCGACACCGACGGAGCCGTGGAGCGGCAGTCGCCCAACGGGTGGAAGGACTCGGACTACGTCATCACGACGGACTCCATGCGGACCGGCGGCAACTCGTCGTCCGACATCCGCCAGGCGATCGAGAACTCGACGGCCGTCGCGACCTTCGGGTCCGGTGACCAGCAGGTCGAGGTCCGACGCATCCACGCCGAGGGATCGACGGCCGCACAGACCGCGATCACCCGGGCCAGCGACCTGCGGAAGACCATGGGCACCGAGCTGGCGTCGAACCCGGCGCTCTGGGCCGACGACGGCACGAAGTCGCAGTTCCGTGCGGGTCAGGTCGACTCGCGAGCGATGATCGCGCTCGGCCAGGTGCTCGCCGACCAGGACGTCCGCGTCGACCGGTTCACCCCGCTCACGGGCGAGACCGGGCAGCCGTTCCGCACCGCCGTCCTGCACACGAGCGACGCTGCCTCGGCGGAGCGCGTGGCCGCCACCCTCGAGGCGATGCCCGATTCGTTCCGGCCGGCGTCGGTCGAGCGTGAGGGCGAACGCCTCACCGTCACGTACACCCCGGCGGACCCGACCACGACCGCGACGAGCGCCTCGTGACCCGCCGCCCCGCCGCCCGGATCGCTGCCCGGATCGCCGAGCGGGCGAAACACCCGGGTGCTCCGGGCGCCGACCCCGGCATTTCGCCCGCTCGCGGGGCGGCCCGCAGCACCACCGCACACAACTCGACCAGCACCACGACCCGAAGGAGCACGACCATGACCGCACACACCCAGCGACGCCGCACCGTCGTCGTCGGCGCACTCGCAGCGACCCTCGTCGCCGCGACCGTCGGACTCGCAGCACCCCAGACCGCCTCCGCCGCCACCGCCGACGAGGGCTGGCTCCGCGTCGGCCACCTCTCGCCCGACACCAAGGGCGTCGACGTCGAACTGTCCAGCCTGTCCGGCGGCAAGACGATCTTCGAGCTCGACGACGTCACGTACGGCCAGGTCAGCAAGTACCAGGAGCTCCCGGTCGGCACCTACGTGCTGTCGATGCGGGCCTCGGACGCCCCGGACTCCACGCCGGTGATCTCCACCGACGTCAAGGTCGACAAGGGCGACGCGAGCACGGTCGTCGCGTACGGCAAGAACACCGACCTCAAGACGACGGCGTTCACCGACGACCTGCAGCAGCCCGGCGACGGCAAGGCGAAGCTCCGGCTGGTCCAGGCCGCCACCACGGCGAAGCAGGTCGACGTGAGCACCTCCGAGGGCACCGCCATCGCCGAGGGCGCGAAGTTCGGCACCGCCACCAAGTACGCCACCGTCGACTCCGGCAAGTGGACGCTCGACGTCTCCGGCAGCGGCCAGCAGGGCACCGCCAGCGTCGACCTCGCGGGCAACACGGTCTCCACCCTGTTCGTCCTCGACGACAGCAAGGGCGACCTGACGGTCGTGCCGGTCACGGACGCCGCAGCCACCGCCGCGACGCCGACCGGCGGCGTGCAGACGGGTGGCGGCGGCGCAGCCGCCGACCGCCCGATGACGGAGGCCGTCCACACGGCCATCGCAGCGCTCCGCTCGCTGTACCGCTGACGCCCTGGCCGGGAGGCACGGATCACGTGCGCCGACACGCTCACGTGATCCGCCCCTCCCGTCCAGATCCATCGTCACCATCCACGGAAAGGCAGGCCAGCATGACCCGCAGGACCTGGATACCCGTCACCGCCGCAGCGGCGGTGGTCGTCGCCGTCGGCGTCGCGCTCATCGCGGTTCGCCCGTGGGGGCAAGACACCGAGGCCTCGGGCGGCTCGGCCGCCACCCCGACCTCGACCAGCGCGCCCGACGCAGCGCGCTCCCCGAAGGAGCTCCGCACGGAGTTCCTCGACCGGTACGTGCAGGACGGCCGCGTCGTCCGCACCGACCAGGGCGACGACACCGTCAGCGAGGGACAGGCCTACGGGCTGCTCATCGCCTTCGCGAACGGTGACCGCGACCGGTTCGACGACATCTGGAAGTGGACGAAGACGCACATGCTGACCGATGACGACCTGCTCGCCTGGCGTTGGACGCCCGACGACGGTGTCGCCGACGAGCAGCCGGCCAGCGACGCCGACCTCGACGCCGCGCGGGCCCTGGTGCTCGCCGGAGACGCGTGGGGCGAGGACCGCTACACGGCAGCCGGCAAGCGCATCGCCTCGGCGATCCTGGAACACGAGACCGCGACCACGGAACTCGGCACGATCCTGCTGCCCGGGCCGTGGGCGGACTCCGAGCCGTACCGGTACAACGCCTCGTACGCGTCGCCGGCAGCCTTCGCGGTGCTGGCGAAGGCCACGGGCGACGACCGCTGGACCGCGCTGAACCGTGGGTCCCGCGCGGCGACCGCGGCGGTGCTCGACGAGTCGCAGCTGCCGAGCGACTGGTCGCAGGTGCACGCCGACGGCACCGTCGACCCGATGCCCGCCACCGGGGGAGACCAGCGCGTGCTGTACGGCTACGACGCGATGCGGACGCCCGTCCGCTACGCCGAGGCCTGCTCCGCCGACGACCGCGCCCTGGCCGGCTCGCTCGCCCCGACCCTGCGTCGGACGACGCAGCTCGCGGCGCAGCTCGACCTGGGCGGCACGGCCGTGACCGGGGACACGAACGCCTTGGCGTACACCGCCCGGGCCGCCGCCGAGTACGCGGCCGGTTCCTCCGGTGCGGCTGCCGACGACCTGGAGCGGGCCGACCGGACGGCTGCCACCACGCCGACCTACTACGGGGACGCCTGGGCCGCCCTCGGTTCGACCATGCTCACCTCTGACGTGCTCGGCGGCTGCGCGACGACGGCCGGAGGGGCATCGTGACCGGCCGACGGTCCGCCGGGCGTGGTTCGGTGTTCGGACGTCGTGGCGTGGTGATCGGGGCCGTGCTCGCCGCGGTCGTCGTGGGCGGCGGCGTCACCGGTGTGGCGCTCGCGTCGACCGTCGGCAGCGACGGGTCGGACGGTCGGGCCGGTGCGGCGCCGTCGAGTTCGGCGTCGGCTTCTGCTTCTGCTTCTGCTCCTGCAGGGTCGGGCATCGAGGGGTTCCAGGACCCGGCCGTACCCGCTGCCCGATCCGCGGCGACCCCCGTCAGCGTCTCGATCCCCGCGATCGGCGTGCAGTCGAACCTCGAGGACCTGCACCGCGGCACGGCCGGCGAACTCGACCCGCCTGTCGACTGGGACAGCGCCGGGTGGTTCAGCGACGGCATCGTCCCCGGTGAGGTCGGCCCGGCAGTCATCGCCGGCCACGTCGACAGCCCGACGAGCGCCGCCGTGTTCTTCCGGCTCGACGAACTGGTCGCCGGCGACGAGATCCACGTCGCGATGTCCGACGGCAGCACCCGCACCTTCACCGTCGACCGCTCGGAACGCGCCGCCAAGTCCGCGTTCCCGACGAGCGACGTCTACGGCACCACCCCGACCCCCCAGCTCCGACTGATCACCTGCGACGGCGTGTTCGACACCGCCACCGGGCACTACACGGACAATCTGATCGTGTTCGCAGACCTCTCGTCGGACTGACCCAAACACCGACCGATACATTCGATGTGGAGCACGAGGAGCACCATGAGCGAGACCCTGGTCATCATCCCGACCTACGACGAGGCGGAGAACGTCCGTCCCATCGTCGAGCGCACGCTCGCCGCCACCGACGAGAACGTCCACGTGCTGGTCGTCGACGACAACTCGCCGGACGGCACCGGTGACATCGCCGATGCCATCGCCCGTGAGACCGACCGCGTGCACGTCATGCACCGCACGGTGAAGGACGGTCTCGGCGGCGCGTACCTGTCCGGGTTCGCCTGGGGCCTCGAGCACGGCTACGCCAAGCTCGTCGAGATGGACGCCGACGGCTCGCACCACCCCGAGTACCTGCCGTGGATGCTCGAGCTCGCGGACACGAACGACCTCGTGCTCGGGTCCCGCTGGATCAAGGGCGGCAAGGTCGAGAACTGGCCCTGGTACCGCGAACTGCTCTCCCGTGGCGGCAACCTCTACACGCGCCTGGCCCTCGGCATCGCCGTCCGCGACGCCACCGGCGGGTTCCGGGTCTTCACCTCGCGGGCGTTCGAGCGGATCGACCTGGCCGGCGTCGCCTCGAAGGGCTACTGCTTCCAGGTCGACCTGTGCTGGCGTGCCCTCGAGGCCGGTCTGCGCGTCGTCGAGACCCCGATCACGTTCACCGAGCGGGAGTTCGGCGTCTCGAAGATGAGCGGCAACATCGTGCGCGAGAGCCTGGCCCTCGTGACGAAGTGGGGCATCGACCGCCGCATCCGCGAGACCCGTTCCCTGGTCAAGGACCACCGGAAGCTGCCGTCCGTGCGCACGAACGCGCACGCGGTGGCCGACCACGCGGCCTGACCCGCTGGGTCGGCGTCGGCGCTCGGCGTCGGCGTTCCGCCCCCCGGCGTCGGTACCGCGAAAGCGACAGTGTCCCGCGAACTGTTCGCGGGACACTGTCGCTTTCGCGGATCGGCCGCCCGTGGGCAAGCCCGGCCCGCCCGTGGGCAAGCCCGGCCCGCCCGGACGGCAGCGCAGCGACTAGCGCAGCACCACCACGCCCCGCCCGCGGAACCGCACGCAGTCCGTCGCGACCTCGGCCGCTCCGAACCGGTAGAGCTCTTCGCCGGTGGCACCGGGGACCGGCACCTCGGCAGCGTCGTCGAGGAAGTTCACCACGACGTGCACTGGTGTCACGTCCGGTCCGAGCAGCCCACGCGTGAGCACCAGCCACCGTCGGTCCTCGCTGAACCGCACGGCGTTCGCCTCGTACCGGTGGTCGACGAAGGCCTGGTCGGTCCGGCGCAGGGCGACGAGCACCCGGTAGGCGCGCAGGATCGCCGCACCCCGCTCGGAACTGACGTCGGCCCAGTCGAGCTTCGAGTTCGTGAACGTCGTCGGGTCCTGCGGATCCGGCACGGCCGACTCGTCCCAGCCGTGCTCCGCGAACTCGCGGATGCGGCCCTCGGCCGTCGCCTTGCCGAGCTCGGGCTCCGGGTGCGAGGTGAAGAACTGCCACGGTGTCGTCGCGGCGAACTCCTCGCCCATGAACAGCATGGGCGTGAACGGGCCCAGCAGCGTCAGTGCCGCAGCGATGACGAGGCCTTCGTCGTCGAGCGTCGCCGCCAGACGGTCGCCCGCCGCGCGGTTGCCGATCTGGTCGTGGTTCTGGTTCGTGACGACCAGGGCCGTCGCCGGGGAAGTCCCGCGGTCGATCGGTTGCCCGTGGCGCCGGCCACGGAACGACGACCACGTGCCGTCGTGGAAGAACCCGTGGTCGAGCACCTTCGCGAGCGCCGACAGCGGTGCGAAGTCGGCGTAGTAGCCGTTCGTCTCGCCCGTCAGCGCCACGTGCACGGCGTGGTGGAAGTCGTCGGACCACTGTCCGGCGAGCCCGTACCCGGCGGCTTCCCGCGGGCGGAACATCACCGGGTCGTTGAGGTCCGACTCGGCGATCAGCGACAGCGGACGACCGACGAAGGAACCGTAGGCGTCCGTCTCGTCGGCCATCTCGGCCAGGACGTGCGGCCGCGTGGTGTCGCGGATCGCGTGCACGGCGTCGAGCCGGAGCCCGTCGACGTGGTGGTCGCGGAACCACATGCGCACGTTGTCGAGGACGTACCGACGGACCTCGGGGTGCTCGACGTTCACCGAGTCGCCCCACGTGTTCGCGAGCCCCTGCACCAGGTACGGCCCGAACAGCGGCAGGTAGTTGCCGCTCGGCCCGAGGTGGTTGTAGACGACGTCCTGGATGACGCCCAGGCCGAGTGAGTGCGCCGTGTCGACGAAGCGGTCGTAGGCGTCGGGACCGCCGTACGGGGCGTGCACCGCGTACCAGGCGACCCCGTCGTAGCCCCAGTTCCACTCCCCGTTCACACCGTTCACGGGCAGCAGTTCGACGAACTCGACGCCGAGCTCGACCAGGTGGTCGAGCTTCTGTGCAGCCGCGTCGAGGGTGCCCTCCGGCGTGTAGGTGCCGACGTGCATCTCGTAGATCACGGCGCCGCGGGCCGGACGCCCGGTCCACGACTCGTCGGTCCACGCGAAGCGCGCGGGGTCGACGACGGCGGACGTGCCGTGCACCCCGTCCGGCTGGAAGCGACTGCGGGGGTCGGGTCGGACCGCGTCGTCGTCGCCGAGGCGGAACCCGTAGCGGGCGCCGACGACCGGCATGATCGCGTCGGTCGACCACCAGTCGTCGTCGCCCCGGGTCAGCGGGTACTCGACGTCGTCGACGACCAGCCGGACACGGTCCGGCTCGGGCGCCCAGACGGCGTAACGGTCGGGTGCGGTCATGCGTGACCCTCCAGGATGTCGATCTCCGCTTGCGCGTCGGACTCGGTCGCCGAGGTGGTCCGGGCGGTCGACCGGGAGGCCCGTTCCGCGTCGGACGCGTCGGTCACCGTGTCGGCGTGGCCGGGTTCCCCGACCGTGGCGGCCGGTACGAGCAGCGCGACCGGGTAGGTGGTGAGCAGGTCCGCGAGGGCGATGCCCCGGTTGGCCGGGAAGGTCCTGCCGGTGAGCAGGTCGACCCGGTCGACGGGGACGGCGTGCACGAGGGTGTCACCCCAGCCACCGACCCGTTCGAGGCCGATCGGCAGTCGCGTGGCGATCGTCACGGCACCGCCGCGGTCGAACGCGACGACGTGGTCCGCCGCGCTGCCCGTCGCCTCGAGCGCGAGGTACCGCGTGAAGAGCTCCGGGTGGTCGCGCCGGAGACGGAGTGCACGGGCGGTCACGAGGAGCTTCGCGGCGCCGTCGATCCCGATCGCCGGGAGGTCCTCGGGGCCGTCGTCGTCCGGGCCGTCGATCTCAGCGAGGACGTGGCGCCGCTCGGCGTAGTCCACGGCTCGGCGGTTGTCGGGGTCGACGAGGGAACGGTCCCAGAACTCGGAGCCCTGGTAGACGTCGGGGACGCCGGGAGCCGTGAGCTGCACGAGCTTCTGCGCGAGCCCGTTCGACCACCCAGCCGCGTCGATCCGTTCGTCGAGGGCATCGAGCACGGCCACCACGGCGGGCTCGTCGAACGCCGCGTCGACGAGGGCGTGCATGCGCTCCTCGAACGCCGGGTCCGGCTCCGTCCAGGTGGTGCTGTCGCCGGCTTCGCGTGATGCCTTCTCGGCGTAGGCGTGCAGCCGCTCACGACTCGCGGGACGGGCACCGACGATCGCCTGCCAGAGGAGGTCGGCGAACACGCGGTCCTCGAGCGGGACGAGGGACTGCAACCGGTCGAGCGTGTCGGCCCACTCGCTGCCGAGCTCGGCCAGGACCGCGATGCGTGCGCGGGTGTCCTCGCTGCGCTTCGTGTCGTGGGTGGTGAGCGTCGTCATGGTGTGCGGCCAGCTGCCGAGCCGGTCGCGCTGCGCCTGGTGGAAGTCGGCCACGGACACCGCGAACACGCTCGGGTCACCACCGACCTCGCTCAGGGACGTCAAGCGGGACGTGCGGTAGAACGCCGTGTCCTCGACGCCCTTGGCCATCACCATGCCGCTCGTCTGCTGCAGGCGGATCGCGGCGGCGTTGTCCGGGTCGACGAGCGCCGGGGCGATCCGGTCGATGACGTCGTCGAGGTCGGGACGGGCCTCTGCCGCGCGTTCGAGCGCCGCGATGAGGTGGTGCGCGCCCTCGGGCAGGTAGGTGCGGTACACGTCGAACGACGCCACGACCTCGGCGAGGGCGTCGACGAGCCGTTCGTGCGTGATCGCGTCCGCCCCGGCGGTGACCGGCGCGAGCAGTCGGGCGAGTCGCTCGACCTCGCTGCCGAGGATCCCGTCGGCGATGCCGCGGCGGGTGTCGTGCGTCAGCTGCTGCCAGTCGGCGGGCTCCGCGCCCGATGCCGCGGTCAGCGAGGGTTCGCCCGCGGGGTCGACGAGCACACGGTCCAGGACGCCGAGCGCGTCGTACCCGGTCGTGCCGTCGACCGGCCAGGAGCTCGGGAGTTCCTCGCCGGGTTCGAGGATCTTCTCGACGAGGGTGTACGCACCGCCGGTCAGCTCGGCGAGGTCCTGCAGGTAGCCGGCGGGGTCGTACAGTCCGTCCGGGTGGTCGATGCGCAGTCCGTCGACGAGGCCGTCGCGGAACCAGCCGCCGATGACGCCGTGCGACGCCGCGAACACCTCGGGTTCCTCGACCCGGATGGCCGCGAGCGTGTTCACCGCGAAGAACCGGCGGTAGTTCAGCTCGTGGTCCGCACGCTTCCAGTGCACGAACGCGTAGTGCTGCAGCGCGTGCACGGCCTCGACCGAGTCGCCCGGGTGGGCGGTGCCCGGCGCGGTCGGGTACGCGGTGTCGCCGACCCGGAGCACCGGGTGCTCGGGGTCGGACGTGTCGAGCGTGACCGCGTCGAGCAGCCGGTCGTCGAGGACCGGCACCCGGACCTTGCCGTCGCCGGCGTCCCAGTCGACGTCGAACGCCCAGGCGACGGGGGAGCCCTGGCCGAGTTCGAGCAGGGACCACCACCACGGGTTGACCGCCGGGGTGGCGACCCCGACGTGGTTCGGGACGACGTCGACCAGCACGCCGAGCCCGACCGCGTGCGCGGCCTCGGCGAGGACCCGGAGGGCCTCGTCACCGCCGCGGTCGGTGTCGACGTGCGTGTGGTCGACGACGTCGTAGCCGTGGTTCGAGCCCGGCTCCGACTGCAGGACCGGCGACAGGTACAGCCAGTCGGCCCCGAGGTCGTGCACGTAGTCGACGAGGTCGCGTGCGGCGGCCAGGTCGAAGTCCGCCGACACCTGCAGCCGGTACGTCGAGACGGGCACGCGACGCCCGGCCCCCGTCGTGCCGGTCGTCATCGCGCGGTGCCGCTCGGTGCGGTGGAACCGGCCGGGTTGGCCGGGGTGACGGCGTCCTGCGGGGACCGGGGCTCGGGGGCGCCGTCGTGGTGCTGCACCTCGACCGGGGTGACCGAGACCTCGTGGTTCGGCTCGGCGCGCAGGACGATCATCGAGCGCGCAGGCACGTCGAGCGGTGTGCCCGCCTCGACGATCTCGTCGCGGGCACCGGGCTCGGCGGTGTCGATGCGGACCGTCCAGCCGGGTGCGTACTCCTCGGGCGGCAGCGTGAAGGTCACGACGTCGTCGTGGGCGTTGAAGTACGTGATGAACGCCACGTCGGTGACGCGCTCGCCGCGGGAGTCACGCCCGCGGATGCCGTCGCCGTTCAGGTACATGCCGACGCTCTTGCCGAAACCGGAGTCCCAGTCCTCCGGCGACATGGCGTCGCCCTCGGGCGTCAGCCAGACCACGTCGGGCAGCGGCTCGTCCTGACCACGGCGCACCGGGCGCCCGTTGAAGTACCGGGTGCGGCGGAACGTCGGGTGGTCGTGGCGCAGCTTGACGACATCGGCCGTGAACTGGACGAGGTCGTCGTCCGCGGTGTCCCAGTCGATCCAGCTGAGCTCGGAGTCCTGTGCGTAGACGTTGTTGTTGCCGGACTGCGAACGGCCGAGCTCGTCACCGTGGGCGATCATCGGCACGCCCTGGCTGAGGAGCAGGGTCGCCAGGAAGTTCCGGCGTCGCTGGAGCCGCAGGGCGTTCACGGACTCGTCGTCCGTCGGACCCTCGGCGCCGGAGTTCCAGGACCGGTTGTGGCTCTCGCCGTCGTTGTTGTCCTCGCCGTTGGCGTCGTTGTGCTTCTCGTTGTAGGCGACGAGGTCGTACAGAGTGAAGCCGTCGTGGGCGGTGATGAAGTTGATGCTCGCCTTGGGCGTCCGGCCGTCGTGCTCGTACAGGTCGGCCGAGCCGGAGATGCGCGACGCGAACTCACCGAGGGTCGACGACTCGCCGCGCCAGAAGTCGCGCACGGTGTCGCGGTACTTGCCGTTCCACTCCGACCACTGGGGCGGGAAGTTGCCGACCTGGTAGCCGCCGGGCCCGACGTCCCACGGCTCGGCGATGAGCTTGACCTGCGACACGATCGGGTCCTGCTGCACGAGCTCGAAGAACGCGGACAGGCGGTCCACCTCGTAGAACTCGCGGGCGAGCGCCGAGGCGAGGTCGAAGCGGAAGCCGTCGACGTGCATCTCGGTCACCCAGTAGCGCAGCGAGTCGAGGATGAGCTGCAGCGAGTGCGGGTGCCCGACGTTGAGCGAGTTCCCGGTGCCCGTGTAGTCCATGTAGAACTTCTTGTCGTCGTCCACCAGGCGGTAGTACGCCGCGTTGTCGATCCCGCGGAACGACAGCGTCGGCCCGAGGTGGTTGCCCTCGGCGGTGTGGTTGTAGACGACGTCGAGCACGACCTCGATGCCGGCGCGGTGGAGCTCCCGCACCATCGTCTTGAACTCCTGCACCTGCTGCCCCTGGTCGCCCGAGGACGAGTACGAGGAGTGCGGCGCGAAGAAGCCGATGGTGTTGTAGCCCCAGTAGTTCGACAGCCCCTTGTCCTGCAGGGTCGAGTCGTTCACGAACTGGTGCACCGGCATGAGCTCGAGCGTCGTGATGCCGAGTCGCTTCAGGTGCTCGATGACCGCGGGGTGCGAGACGCCGGCGTAGGTGCCGCGCTGCTCTTCGGGCACGTCGGGGTGGGTCTCGGTGAGGCCCTTGACGTGCGCTTCGTAGATGACCGTCTCGCCGTAGGGCGTGCGCGGTGCGCGGTCGCCCTGCCAGTCGAAGAACGGGTTGATCACGACGCCCTTCATCATGTGCGCCGCGGAGTCGTCGTCGTTCGTCGAGTCCGGGTCGCCGAACGTGTAGGCGAAGAGCGACTGGTCCCAGTCGATCTCGCCGCTCGTCGCCTTGGCGTAGGGGTCGAGCAGGAGCTTCGACGGGTTGCAGCGTGCACCGTTGTCGGGGTCGTACGGGCCGTGGACACGGAAGCCGTACTCCTGGCCGGGGCCGACGTTCGGCAGGTACGCGTGCCAGACGTAGGCGTCGACCTCGACGAGGGGGATGCACTCTTCGTTGCCGTCGGTGTCGAACAGACAGAGTTCGACGCGCTCGGCGACCTCACTGAAGAGCGCGAAGTTCGTGCCGCTTCCGTCGTAGGTCGCCCCGAGCGGGTACGGGTTGCCGGGCCAGGTGTGCAAACGGTCCTCCAGGTGATGGTCGCGCCAACATATCGGTGACACCCGTCCGCGTCCGCAGACAAGCACCAGCTGTGTACCCGTGCGCGCGTGGCCCGCCCTGTGGAGGAACGGACGAGTAGCGTCGCGCGCATGGCCAACATCGTCACGCAGATCGCAGACAAGGTACGCCCGATCGGCGTCTCCACGAACTACGGAGACCCCGTCGAGGTCGGCGACCAGACCCTCATCCCGGTGTCCCTCGGCTGGTTCGGCTTCGGGGGCGGCGGGGACGACGAGAACGGCGGCGGCGGTGGCGGCGGTGCGTCGATCCCGGTCGGCGCGTACATCCGTCGCCCCGGCAAGGACCTCGAGTTCGAGCCGAACCTCATCTCGCTCGTCGCCGTGAGCATCCCGCTCGTCTGGGTGACCGGCACCGTGCTCCGCAAACTGGTGCGCGTCCTGAAGAAGTAGCGACACACCGGACGGGAGGCCCGTGGCGGACCCGCCACGGGCCTCCCGTCCGATGTGTGGTCGCGACCCGTCACGTGGTCGCGACCACGTCTAGACTGCTGGGACACACACGGGAGTCCGGGACCGCCGGGCTGAGAGGGAGCGAGTGGCGCTCCGACCGTCGAACCTGATCCGGATCATGCCGGCGCAGGGAGGAGTCCAGCACCATGTCTTCTGGCACGTCATCAACCGTCCACACCGCCCCGCGGCGATCGCTGCGCTGGCGGGTCGTCGACATCGTCGTCGCGAGCGTGCTCGCGGTGGCGCTCGGCGTCGTCTTCCGGCTGTGGGAGTTCGGCTACGAACCCATCAGCGCCGTCATGGACCTCGTCCTCCCGGGAACGAAGGCCCTGTTCGGCGGAGTCTGGTTGCTCGCCGGCCCGCTCGTCGCGATCGTCGTCCGGAAGCCCGGCGCCGCGCTCTACGGCGAGATGGTCGCCGCGTCCGTCGAGGCACTGTTCGGCACGCAGTGGGGGTGGCTGACGCTCGAGGCCGGACTGGTCCAGGGACTCGGCGCCGAGATCGTCCTCGCACTCTTCCTGTACCGCGTGTACCGGCTGCCGGTCGTCGTCCTGGCGGGCGCCGCAGCCGGCCTCGCGCTCGGCATCAACGACACCGTGCTGTGGTACCCGGGTCTCGACGCCGCGTTCAAGGTCGTCTACGTCGTGTGCGCGATCGTGTCGGGTGCCGTCATCGCGGGTGCCGGCTCGTGGCTGGTCGTCCGGGCGCTCGCACGCACCGGCGTGCTGTCGTCGTTCGCGGCCGGCCGGGAGCACAGCCGGCGTCGGCCGCGCGAACTGGTGTGACGGTGTCCGCTCCGTCGTCGACGTCCCCGGACGTCGTCGGCGTGCGCGCCGCGCGAATCGCGTTCCGCGACTGGGGATGGCGCTACCCCGAACGTGCCGAGTGGGCCGTCCGTGGCGTCGACCTGACCGTCGAGCCGGGGGAGCGGGTCGCGATCGTCGGGCCGTCCGGCTCCGGCAAGTCGACGCTGCTCCGGGCAGTGGCCGCCGTGCTGCCCGACGAACCCGACCCCACCGACGACACCGCTGCTTCCGTGCAGGGCTCGGTCCTGGTCGACGGCGCCGACCCCCGCGCGGTCCGCGGGCGTGTCGGCCTCGTCATGCAGGACCCCGAGGCACACACCGTGATGTCGCGGATCGGCGACGACGTGGCCTTCGGGTGCGAGAACCTCGGCGTCCCGCGCGCCGAGACCTGGACACGGGTGCGGTCGGCGCTCGCGGTCGTCGGGCTCGACCTGCCCCTCGACCGTTCGACCGCGATGCTCTCCGGCGGCCAGCGGCAACGACTGGCGCTCGCCGGGGTGCTCGCGATGCGTCCGGGAGCCCTCGTGCTCGACGAACCCTGCGCGAACCTCGACCCGGCCGGCGTGGCCCAGGTGCACGACGCCGTGCGCGCACTGCTCGACGAGACGGGGGCGACCCTGCTCGTGGTGGAGCACCGGATCGGCACCTGGCTCGACCTGGTCGACCGGCTCGTGCTGCTCGAGCCGGGCGGCGGGGTCGTCGCTGACGGCGCACCTGCCGAGGTGCTCGCCCGCCACGGCGCCGCGCTCACCGCGGCCGGGGTGTGGGTGCCCGGCGCCGAGCCGGAGCGTGGCGCGGCCCGCGGGCGGCCTGCTGCGGCTGCGGCTGCGGCTGCGCGAACGGGCGAAATACCCGGGTCGGCTGCCGAGGGGACCGCGGCATTTCGCCCACTCGGCGAGGGGGCCGGAGAGGTGGCGGGCGACGAGTTCCGTCCGGCTGCGCGAACGGGCGAAATGCCCGGGTCGGCTGTCGAGGGGACCGCGGCATTTCGCCCGCTCGGCGAGGGGGCGGGCACGGGAGCGGGCGCGCTGCTCGAAGCGCGGGACCTCGGGACCGCCCGGGGCAAGCGACAGCGGGTGGGAAGCGGGATCGACCTCGAACTCCGAGCCGGGCAGGTCCTGGCGATCACGGGGCCGAACGGGATCGGCAAGTCGACGCTCGGCCTCACGCTCGCGGGGCTCCTGCCTCCGGTCGCGGGGGAGCTCGCGGCCACGACGGAGCTCGCCTCAGGCCTCGACGCGGCGCCGCACACGTGGTCGAGCCGCGAACTCGCCGCTCGCATCGGCACCGTCTTCCAAGACCCCGAGCACCAGTTCGTCGCCGGCTCGGTCCGCGAGGAGATCGAGGCGGGCCCCCGCGCGATCGGTGCTGCGGACGCCGCGGGTCGGGCCGACGCGCTCCTCGGCGAGTTCGGCCTCGCCCACCTCGCCGACGCAAACCCGTTCACGCTCTCCGGCGGCGAGCAGCGACGGCTCGCCATCGCCGCGGTCGTCGCCGCGCGGCCGCCGGTCGTCGTGCTCGACGAACCGACCTCCGGGCAGGACCGGTCCACGTGGGACGCCGTCGTCCAGCACCTCGGAGCACTCGCCGACGACGGCACCACCGTCGTCGCCGTCACGCACGACCGCGACCTGATCCGGGCGCTCGACGCCGACGAGGTCGTGCTCGCGGCGGACGGCGCCCGGCGCGTGGAAGGCAACCAAGAGCGCGTGGAACGCGACCAGGGGGGTGCGACGGCGACCACCCCGGAGACGGTGCCGACGGCGGCGGGCCGAGCCGCGCCTCCAGGCCGAACCGACCGAACCGACCGAGCCGCCGTCCAACCGGTGGCCTCGCTCGTCGGCGTCCTCGCGCTCGGCGTGTGCCTCGTGCTGAGCCTGGACGTCGTGTCCGCAGCCGTCGCCCTCGCGGTCGAGCTCGCGCTGCTGCCCCTCCTGCGGCTGCCGGGGCGGACCCTGCTGCTGCGGGTGTCACCGGTCCTGGTGGCCGTGCCGCTCACGGCGGTGAGCATCGCGCTGTACGGGCGGCCCTCCGGACGGGAGTGGTTCGACTTCGGCTTCGCCCACGTCACCGACGGGTCGCTGACGCTCGCCCTGGCGACGGCGCTCCGCGTGCTCGCGGTGGGGCTGCCCGCGGTCGCGTTGTTCATCCGCGTCGACCCCACCGACCTGGCCGACGGGCTCGCGCAGGTGCTGCGGTTGCCGGCGCGGTTCGTGCTCGGGGCCCTCGCGGCCATCCGGATGATGACGCTGCTGGTGGACGACTGGCGGCAGCTCGCGATGGCGCGGCGTGCGCGGGGTCTTGCCGACACCGGACGGCTGCGGCGCGGGGCGTCGATGGCGTTCGCGCTGCTGGTCCTGGCGCTGCGACGGGCGACGACGTTGGCGGTGGCGATGGAGTCGCGCGGGTTCGGGGCTCCCGGGCGACGCACGTGGGCGCGGGTCGCCCGGTTCGCGTGGCCGGAGTGGGCGATGGTCGCGGTGCTCGTCGGGATCGGTGTCGCGTCGATCGCGGTCGCCGTGGCAGCGGGGACCTGGCGTGCGTGAGTCGGCGGACCAGGTGGACCCGGTGGACCCGTCGGGCGGCGGGGGCCTCGCCGCAGGCGTCGCCGCAGCTGCTGCCGGCGCCGCGGCAGCGTCGGGCGGACGCCTCGTGGTCCTGGTCGACGGCCGCTCCGGCACCGGCAAGACGACCCTCGGCGACCAGCTCGCGCAGCTGCTGGGGGCGCAGGTCGTGCACCTCGACGACGTCTACCCGGGGTGGGACGGACTCCGCGCGGCGGCCGGCGCCGTGGTCCGCGACGTGCTCGGGCCTCCCAGCGGGTACCGCCGGTGGGACTGGGTGGCCGACGGCCCGGCGGAGTGGACCGCGGTCGACCCCGACCGGCCGATCGTGATCGAGGGCTGCGGGGCGGTGTCCCGGGCGTCGGTGCCGCTGGCCTCGTTGGCGGTGTGGCTCGAGGCCGACGACGCAGTCCGCTGGGACCGGGCGATCGGCCGCGACGGCGACACCTTCGCGCGCGAGTGGGACCGGTGGGCGGCGCAGGAGCAGGACTTCATCGCCGCCGAGGACCCGGCGTCCCTGGCCGACGTGGTGCTGCGGACGTAGCGGACCGGCCGCCGCGAGTCTCGGGCTGGCCGCGCCGAGTCTCGGGCTGAGCGACAGTTCACGGACGCCCGGGCGCGAGAACTGTCGCTCACCGCGAGACTCGGCCCCGCGCACCGCCCCGCGCGCCGCCCCGCGCAGCGGCCCGCGCCCGCGCGACCGGGTCCACCGCGAACACCGCCGCCACGATGGTCAGCACCGCGTACACCCCGAGGTACCCGCACAGGATCCACGGCGAGCCCCCACCGAGCTCCACGAACACCGCAGCGAGCAGCGGCGTCAGCCCCACCGAGAAGATCGACCCGATCTGGTACCCGAGCGACATCCCCGAGTACCGCCGCCCGGTCGGGAACTGCTCCGCGAACCAGGCCGCCTGCGGCCCGTAGATGCTGTCGTGGAAGACGCACATCCCGATCAGGGCCACGAGCGGCAGCAGCACGAGCGGCCCGGCGTCGAGGAACGCGAAGAACGGCCAGATGAGCACGGCGATGCCGACGGCCGACCAGATCGTGAGCACGCGGCGTCCCACCCGGTCGGACAGCCACCCCCAGAACGGCGTCGACACGAGCGACACCGCCGAGATGACGAGCACCGCCTGCAGCCCGGCGTCCGAGCCCGCCGGTCCCCGCACGGCCGCGAGGTAGGTCAGCGAGTACGTCGTCAGGATCGAGTACAGCGCGGGCTGCACCAGGCGCAGCCCGGCGGTCACCAGGATCGCGCGCGGGTGGTGTCGGATCGCCTGCCAGACCGGGAACCGCTCGACCCCGCCGGAGGCCCGCAGCTCCTGGAACACCGGAGCGTCCTGCACGCCGAGCCGGATCACCAGGCCGACGGCCACGATCACCGCGGAGAACAGGAACGGCGGCCGCCACCCCCAGGCCAGGAACGCCTCGTTGCCGAGCAGGGACCGCACCAGGGTGAACACGCCGGTCGCGAGCAGCATCCCGCCCGCCGACCCCATCTGCGTGAACGCCCCGAACAGCCCGCGGTGCCGTTCGGGTGCGTGCTCGACGGACAGCAGCGCGGACCCGCCCCACTCCGCGCCGGCGGCGACACCCTGCAGCAGCCGCAGGAACACCAGCGCGACGACGGCACCGACCCCGATGGTCGCCGCCGACGGCACGACCCCGATCAGGGTCGACGCGATGCCCATCAGCACCAGGGACGCGACGAGCAGCTTCTTGCGTCCGATGCGGTCGCCCAGGTGCCCGGCGATCACCCCGCCGAGCGGCCGCGCGACGAAGCCGACCCCGTAGGTCGCGAACGACGCGATCACCCCGACCGCCGGCGTCACCGACGGGAAGAAGGTGGGCGCGAACACCAGGGCGGACGCCGTCGCGTACAGGTAGAAGTCGTAGTACTCGACCGTCGTGCCGACGAACGAGGCGAGGGCGACGCGACGGCGGGTCGCGCCCGTCGTCGGTTCGGCACGGCGGACGGGAGGCGCGGCAGCAGTGGTCGGTGTCGGCATGCCTCAGCAGCATGGTCGGCTCCGACGTCCGGTGGAACCAGCCGCGTAACGCGGTGTCACCTCACTGCCCCTCGTGACGGCACCACGGGGAACATGGGGTGCATGAGCGATGCACCGAACCGCCCGCTGCGCTTCGCGGCCTTCGTCATGAACACGACGTCGCACATCCAGCACGGCCTCTGGCGACACCCGGACGCCCGTCAGGCCGACTTCGACGACGTCACGCTCTGGACCGACCTGGCGAGGACCCTCGAGCGCGGCAAGTTCGACGCGATGTTCTTCGCCGACGTCGTCGGGACCTACGGACCGGGACGCGGCGACTACTCGACCAACCTGCGCGAGGGGCTGCAGATCCCCTCGAACGACCCCTCGGTGCTGCTCTCCGCGCTCGCCGTGTCGACCGAGCACCTGGGCCTGGCGTTCACGTCGAGCGTCATCCAGTCGCACCCGTTCGACTTCGCCCGCAAGGTCTCCACCCTCGACCACATCACCCGGGGACGGATCGGCTGGAACGTCGTCACGAGCGCGCTCGACAGCGCCGCCCGGAACTTCGGCGCCGACCGGCTCGAGGAGCACGACGAGCGCTACGTCTGGGCCGAGGAGTACCTCGAGGTCTGCGCGAAGCTCTGGGAGGGCTCGTGGGAGGACGGCGCCGTGCTGAAGGACCCGGTGCGTGGCTACGCCGACCCCGACAAGGTGCACCGCATCGACCACCACGGGAAGCGCTACGACGTGCAGGGGCCGCACCTGAGCGCGCCGAGCCCGCAGCGGACGCCGGTGCTGTTCCAGGCCGGCTCCTCGCCCGCCGGTCGGGCCTTCGCCGCACGGAACGCCGAGGCCCAGTTCATCCTGACCTCGAACCGCGACGCCACCGAGCAGCTCATCCGCGAGACCCGCGACCTCGCCCGGGCAGCCGGGCGTCGGCGAGAGGACATCGCGTTCTTCCTCGGGCTGACCTTCGTCACCGGGTCCACCGAGGCCGAGGCGAAGGCGAAGGAAGCGGAGATCGACGAGTACCTGGCCGCCGACGGCTTCCTGGTGCACTCGAACCTCGGCTTCGACCCGGACACCGGCGAGCCCCTCGACCCGGACACCCCGCTGTCCGAGGTCCGCACCCACGCCGGGCAGTCGCACCTGCAGTGGCTCCGCGAGGCCGCCGGCGACCGCGAACCCACGATCGCCGACCTCGCCCGCCTGTCCGCCAAGCTCCGTGCGCGGGTCGTCGGCACGCCCGACCAGATCGCCGACGAACTCGCGGACTGGCAGCGCGTCGGTGTCGACGGGGTGAACGTCATCAACTGGACGCTGCCCGGCTCGTACGAGGAGTTCGTCGACCACATCGCGCCCACCCTGCAGGAGCGTGGGCTGATGCAGTCCGAGTACCGCGAGGGCACCCTGCGCGAGAAGCTCTTCGGGCACGCACAGCTGCCGGACTCGCACCCCGCCCGGCAGTGGCGCGGCGCGTTCACGGGCGGCGCGAGCGCGACCGTGACGGCGCCTGCGGACGCGGCACGTGCCGTGGAGGTGACCGCATGACGAACGCGACGACGACCGACGGACGGGTGACGGGCCTCCCGGCCGATCGTCTGGCGACCCTGCGCGAACGCTTCGCACCCGTGTTCGCGACCATCCGCGAGGGCGCGGTCGAGCGTGAGCTCGCTTCCGGCACCCCCGGCGAGCGGCCGTTGCCGCACGCCGAGGTCCGCGCACTCGCCGACGCCGGGTTCGGCCGGCTGCGCGTGCCCGAGGACCGCGGCGGCTTCGGCGTGACCCTGGTCGAACTCGCGCAGCTGGTGGCGGACCTGGCGGCCGCGGACTCGAACATCGCGCACCTGTGGCGAGGGCACTTCGGGTACACCGAACTCGTGCTGCTCCGGCCCTCGTCGGCCGGACGGGACGAATGGCTCCAGCGCATCGTCGACGGGGCGATCGTGGGGAACGCGACCTCGGAGCGGACCGGCACGACCCTGGCCGACATCTCGACGA
Organism: Curtobacterium sp. PhB78; assembly: GCF_003751685.1. NCBI lineage: Bacteria > Bacillati > Actinomycetota > Actinomycetes > Micrococcales > Microbacteriaceae > Curtobacterium > Curtobacterium sp. PhB78. Next base: position 234,011 of record NZ_RKIA01000005.1, on the reverse strand, counting down.
CGGTGACGCCTGTTGGCGATTCCCTCCGTCTCGACGGGCGGAAGTTCTACTCGACCGGCACGCTCTACGCCGACTGGATCTACCTGGCCGCGGACCGCTCGGGCGACCGCGTGACGTTCGCCGTGCCGGTCGACGCGCCAGGCGTGACGAGCGTCGACGACTGGGACGGGTTCGGCCAGCGGCTGACTGCGTCCGGCACCACGGTCTTCGAGGGTGTGCCGGTCGACCCCGCCGTGGTGTCGGCGTACAAGGACGCGCCGCTCTCGCACATCCAGGCCTTCTTCCAGCTGTACCTGCTGGCCGTGCTGGCCGGCATCGGACAGGCGGTGTCCGACGATGCGGTCGCCTTCGTGCGGCCGCGGACCCGGACGTACATCCACGCGAACGCGGCGACGCCAGGGGAGGATCCGCAGGTGCTGGCGGTCCTCGGTCGGTTGTCCGCCGGGGCGTTCACCGCCCGTTCGCTCGTCGTCGCTGCCGCGGGGCTGCTCGACCAGGTCGTCGCGACGAACGAGCCCGGGGTCGGGGTCGACCGCGTACTGCTGGACGCCGCCGAGAACGCGGTCTACCAGGCGCAGGTCGAGATCGGGCCGCGGGTGCTGCGGTCGTGCTCCGAGCTGTTCGAGGTCGGTGGGGCGTCCGCTGCCGACCGGACGCGCGCGCTGGACCGGCACTGGCGGAACGCCCGCGTCGTGGCGTCGCACAACCCGGCCGTCTACAAGGAGCGGCTCGTGGGGGAGTACGCGCTGCACGGGCGGGGGCCCGTCGGCGCGTGGGAGAAGTACCACGAGGTGGGGCCGACGCGGTTCTGAGGGGGCGCTGCCGCGCGCGGCGGGGGCGCGGCGCGGGCACGTCGCGACCTTTCGCGGTGAGCGACAGTTCTCGCGCTCGTGCGCCCGAGGAGTGTCGCTGAGCCCGAAATTCGGGTGCCGGGCGCCGGGCGCCGGGTGCGCCGGGTGCGCCGGTCGGGCGCCTACGCCCAGCCGAGCTCGTGCAGGCGCTCGTCGTCGATGCCGTAGAAGTGCCCGATCTCGTGCACGAGGGTGGTGTGCACCTCGTCCTTGAGCTTCTCGACGGTGTCGCACTCGGCCAGGTGCTGCTTGCGGAACACCACGATGCGGTCGGGCAGTTCGCCGAAGCCGTACTGCCCGCGCTCGGTCGCCGCGATGCCGTCGTACACGCCGAAGAGCTCTTCGCCGTTCTCCGGTTCGTCCTCGACGACGAACACCACGTTGTCGAGCCCGTCGACCATCTCGTCGGGGAGCAGGTCGAGTTCGTCGGTCACGAGCTGCTCGAAGTCGTCGGCGGACATCTCCATCACGCAGGGATCGTCCCACACCGCCCTGACCACTCGCGGCGAAGCCGCACGGCGCCGGAGGCGCCCAGACAAACACAGAGGGAGAGCCCCGGTTGCGTCACACGCAACTGGGGCTCTCCCTCGACTGGGGTGAATAACGGGTCTCGAACCCGCGACCTCCTAGACCACAACCAGGCGCTCTACCAACTGAGCTATATCCACCATGCACACACCGGCGGACCGGCGCGACCACTCAATAGTAGTACATGCTGCGGGCGGTGCCGACCACCCGTGTCGTCACTCGGCTGCCGGCTGCGCCAGGCGCGGTTCCCACTTCTCGACGACCTCGGCCTGGACGGCACGCACCTCGTCGGTGGTCGGCCCCGGCTCGGCGACGAAGCCCGCGCGGCGGTAGTACTCGAGCTCGCGGATCGACTCGAGGATGTCCGCGAGGGCCCGGTGCCCGCCGTGCTTCTCCGGCGAGTTGAAGTACACGCGCGGGAACCAGCGGCGGCAGAGCTCCTTGATGCTCGACACGTCGACGCTGCGGTAGTGCAGGTGGCCGTCGACGCGGGGCATGTACTTGGACAGGAACGCGCGGTCGGTGCCGATGGTGTTGCCGGCCAGGGGAGCGGTGCCCTCGGCGGGGACGTGCTCGAGGATGTACTCGAGCACCTGGTACTCGGCGTCCGCCAGGCTGACGCCGTTCGGGATCTCCTCGATGAGTCCCGACGTGACGTGCATGTTCGTCACGAACTCGTTCATGTTGTCGAGCGCGGACTGGTCTGGCTTGATCACGATGTCGAATCCGGGGTGCACGGGCTCGAGGTCGAAGTCGGTGATGACCACGGCCACCTCGACGAGTTCGTCGACCTCGAGGTCGAGGCCGGTCATCTCGCAGTCGATCCAGACGAGGCGGTCATTCGCGGTTGCCATGTGCACGATCCTATTCCCGGCCCGCGCGCGCCCCGTGCGCAGGTGGTGCGCGGCCGGTGCGGGGGCGCGTCCGCGGCTGCGTCCGCGGCTGGTGCGCGCTGGTGCGCGGTCGCGTCCCCGAACCCGCGAGCGGGCGAAATGCCCGGGCCGCGTCGCGAGGCACTCTGGTGTTTCGCCCGCTCGCGGGCGCGGCGGTGTCGGAGGTGCGTGAGGCGGTGGTGATGACGGCCTGGAGGCCCGGTGCTGGTCCGCCGGGCGCGTGTCGGGCCTCTAGGCTGGTCGCGTCCAGTGCGCGCACCGCGAGCGGGCGAAATGCCGCGGTTGCGCGGCGGGGTGGCGGGGTATTTCGCCCGCTCGGCGAGACGCTCAGCGAGACGCTGGGGAGGGGGCTGCGCTCCGGCCGCTCCGCGCCATCGCGGGCGGGCGAAATGCCCGGGCCACGTCGGGAGGCACCCGGGAGTTTCGCCCGCTCGCGGAGGCGGAGGCGGGGGGGGGGGGGGCGTGGTGGTGACTGCCTGGAGGCCCGGTGGCGGTCCGACGGACTGACGCCGCGCCTCCAGGCTGGTCGCGCCCAGTGCGCATCGCGCGAGCGGGCGAAATGCCCGGGTCGCGTTTCAGGGGGCCCAGACATTTCGCCCGCTCGCGGCCAGCTGGGCGGACGACGGAGGGCGGACGTGCGTGCGCCCAGTGCGCAGAGCGCGAGCGGGCGAAATATCCGGGCCGCGTCTGGAGGCACCCGGGTGTTTCGCCCGCTCGCGCAGGAGGGGGGCGGGGCGGGAAGGTGTGCGGCTAGGACATCTCGCCGGCGCCGATGGCCTCGGCCTCGACGCGCTCCGGCTCGGCGCCGTCGTCCACGCGGTGCAGGACCTTCGTGGTGCAGAGGATCACGACGAACGCGACGGCGACGGACGCTCCGGCGAAGACGTAGGCGGCCGAGGGGGCGTACGCGTCGGCGAGCAGGGTCGCGACGGGCGGGGCGATGGCGCCGCCGATGAAGCGGACGGCGGAGTAGGCGCTCGAGGCGACCGAGCGGGGCAGGTCCGTGGCCTCCATGACGCACTCCGTGAGCACCGTGTTCAGCACACCGAGCACGAGTCCACCGATGATGACGCAGATGATGAGGCCGACCTGCGAGTCCACGACGACGGCCGTGGCGAAGAGGTCGAGTGCCAGCAGGGGCAGCGCGATCTTCAGCACCGTCGTCCTGCGGAGACGGGCGGTGAGCATCGGGGCGACCCAGACGGAGGTGATCGCGAGACCGAGCCCCCAGCCGAAGAACGTGAAGCCGATGCCGAGCGCACCGAAGCCGAGCGGGAACGGCGTGTAGGCGAGCAGGACGAAGAAGCCGATGTTGTAGAACAGCGCGGTCGCGGCGAGTGCGGCGAGTGCGGGACGGCCGAGTGCGCGGAACGGCGCCGAGAGCTTCGTGGGCGTGGGCTTCTCGAGGCTGCCGGTCTTGAGGAGCGCCACGATCGCGATGAACGCGACGGCCATCAGGGTGGTGACACCGAAGAACGGGCCGCGCCAGCTCACCGACCCGAGCAGGCCGCCGACGAGCGGGCCGACGGCGATGCCGAGGCCGAGCGCTGCCTCGTACAGGATGATCGCCGAGGCGGTCCCGCCCGATGCTGCACCGACGATGGTCGCCAGGGCGGTGGAGATGAAGAGCGCGTTGCCGAGGCCCCAACCGGCACGGAAGTCGATGATGCTCCACACGCTGTTCGACGTCGCGGCGAGGACCGAGAACACGACGATGAGCGCCAGACCGATGAGCAGGGTGCGCTTCGCGCCGATGCGGCTCGAGACCCAGCTCGTGAAGAACATCGCCACGCCGGTGACGGCCAGGTAGCTCGTGAAGAGCAGCTCGGTCTGCGCCGGGGTCGCCTTGAGCGATCCAGCGATCGCGGGGAGGATCGGGTCGACGAGGCCGATGCCCATGAAGGCGACGACGCAGGCGAAGGCGATCGCCCAGACCGCTGAGGACTGCTTGAGGATGGAGCCGGACTGGCCGGCAGGTGCGTGGGCGTTCACGCGGTGGTCTCCGTTCTGGTGGTCGTGCGCTGGGCGATCAGGACGGACGCGTGGTGCAGCACGTCCCAGTCGTCGTCGGTGAGGTCGGCGAACAACGGGCCGACCGTGTCGGTGAGCGTGGCGCGCCAGGCGGTGAGCCGGGCGCGGCCCGCGTCGGTGATCTCGATGAGCTGGCCGCGGGAGTCGTCGGGGTCGACGCTCCGCGTGACCAGGCCGTCGGCGAGCATGCCCGTGACGAGCCGGGTCATCGTGGGCTGCGCCACGCGCGAGGCGGCCGCCAGCTCACCGAGCCGGAGCGGCTCGTCGGACTCGAGGATGCCGAGCGTGCGCCAGACCGCGGCCGACGTGGTGTTGCCCGTCGACTGCGCGGCGCTGCGGATCAGGCGGTTGACGGAGACGAGGAGCGTCTCGATCGTCTGCGCACGCGTTGTTTCCATAGCTGAACTATATAGCAATGCTATGCATTGCGCAACAGGCCGCACCAGGCCGCAACAGGCACCGCCTGGTAGAAGGGATGCATGAGCGACATCACCATCCACGAAGGCGACGAGTACACCGCGATCTTCCACGGCGGACCCTTCGACGGCACGACCGACACCCGCACCGCGACGAGCGACGCGCTGGACGACGAGGTCACGGTGTTCGCTGACGTCGAGGGCCTGCAGACGGCCTTCACCTACCGCGCCACCAAGTCCCGTCAGGTCCTCGACCAGACCTCGGTCGAGTTCACGTACGAGCCGGGGGAGTCCGACCCGGTGGACGACCTCGACGACCGCGGCGACCGCAGCGGCGAGTTCGACCGGGAGTAGAACCCCGCGCCGCCGCGTTGCACGGTCACATGCAGCTCGACCTCTGGACGTCCGCCTTCTGTGCGCCGTGCGCCGCCGCCCGCCGGGTGTCGGCCGAGGCCTCGGAGCTCGTCCCGGGGCTCGCCGTGACCGAACGCGACGTGGCGTCGTACCCCGACGACGCAGAGGACCTCGGCATCCGTTCCACGCCCACGATCATCGTGCGGCGGGAGGACGGGTCCGAGGTCTTCCGTTCACCCGGGGTCCCCACCCGCGACCAGCTCCTGCTGGCGATCGCCAAGGCCCTCTGACCCGGCTGCGCCCGCCGCGCTGCCGGCGGCCGCCACGCGCTCGCCGCCCGCGCCGCCCGCCGCCCGCTGCGACGTCGGCGCCGCCACCACGACCGGCTCCGGCGGGTGGACCAGCGCCCTGGCCTTCCGCGCCAGCCGCTTCGTCGTCCGGATCGGCGCCCCGATCACGAGCGCGAGCCAGCCCAGCGCCGAGCGGTCCGATCCGCCCAGGGCGTTCTTCCGCTCCCAGGCCCGGCGCAGCACCCCGCCTCGGCTACGGCGTGCGGGTTCCCGGTCGACGAGCGTCCCAGCGTCGCGCTGCGCCATGAGCTCGGTGAGCCGGCGCTGCCAGTCGTCGTCCGACGCCGGGTGGAAGTAGTTGTCCTGCATCCAGCTCGGTCGGACCGTGCCGAACCGGCCGTCCACCAGGTCGACCGAGTCGCCCTCGAGGCCGCTCGACACGAACACCTCGTTGATGAGGTGGCGGCCGATGCCGAAGTCCGTCAGCGTCAGCGCCGGCACACCACGTGCGGCCGCTTCGAGTACCGCCGTCGAGCTGATCGTCACGAGGGCCACCGCACGGTCGAGGTGTTCGGCCATCGGCCCGCTCTCGACCACCAGGTTCGCCGGTGCGTCGGCCGGCACGAGGTCGGGGTAGGGGTGTTCCTCGCGGTGCGTCTGGTGTTCGCCGGCGGCCGCGCGGGTCTTGACCACGATGCGCCACTCCGGGTGCTGCCGTGCGGTCGCGACGAGCCACTGCACGACGAGGGCCCGGTCGACGCGCTCCAGCGGGACGCTCGGCTGGGCAGCGAAGACGACGGCGTCGCGGACGGGCTCATCGGGCGCGCCGGTGCTGGCGCTGGCGGGCGCGCCCGTGCTGGCGCTCGCAGTCGCGCCCGTGCTGGCGCTGGCGCTCGCGCTCCGGGCGAAGGGCAGGGTGGCGAGCGCGAAGTGCGGCTCGACACCGCCCTCGATCGCCATCTCCTCGTACGCCCGCACCTCGCGGTGGCTGTGCAGCACGAACAGGTCGGCCCGCGCACGGAAGAAGATGCCCTTCCACTTCGCCGGGAACGAGATGCCCGGCAGGCCGGACACCAGCACCGGCCGGTCCGGGATCCGGCGGTGCACCTCGTCGATGACGAGTTCGGCGACCGGGCCGATCAGGGACACGAGGACGGCGTCGGGCGGATCGACGCGGAGCTCCTCGACGACGGCATCGACGTCCTTCGGCGACGGCGGAGCCGTCCGCAGGTGCGCGAGTCGTGCGTCGAGCCCGCGGAACGCCGAGCGCAGCTGCTTCGCGCTGGCCGAACGCGGCGTCGCGACGGTCCGCAGGTCGAGGTCCCAGCCGGCCGGTGCCGCCGCGAGCAGGTGGGCGCCCCACTTGGCGAACGAGTCGGTGTCGACCAGGGCGACCACACGTCGGCCGCGGGGTGACGGGCCGGACGGGAGGCGCGGCTCCCGTCCGACGGTCGACGCACCCCCGTCAGTCGGCACGTCCAGGGCGCCGGTCTCGTCGACCTGGCCGCTCACGTGCCCGCTGCTCACGTGGTCTCTGCTCACGTGGTCTCCGCTCACGCGCCGACGCGGCGCAGCTTCGCGAGCGGCGCCCGCTCGCCGGCGGTCGGATGGGGACTGCATCCGCTCACGCGCCGACGCGGCGCAGCTTCGCGAGCGGCGCCCGCTCGCCGGGGAAGATCCGCTTCACCCCGTCACCGAGCGCGGTCTCGATGATCCGGATGTCCCGCGCCAGGGTCTTCAGGCCGTGCGGCTCGAGCGAGGCCGCGTGGTCCGAGCCCCACATCGTGCGGTCGAGCGTGATGTGCCGTTCGACCGCGGTGGCGCCGAGGGCGACGGCGGCGATCGAGATCTGCAGGCCCGGCTCGTGGCCGGAGTACCCGACGGGCACGCCCGAGTAGCGGTGCGCGAGGGTGTCGATCATGCGCAGGTTCGCCTCCTCGGCGGGGAGCGGGTACGTCGACGTGGCGTGCATGAGCACGAGGCGGTCGGTTCCGAGGGCGTCCACGGCGGCGTCGATCTGCTCGAGCGTCGACATGCCCGTCGACAGGATGACGGGCTTGCCGGTCGCGGCGACGGCCGCGAGCATCCCGAGGTCGGTCACCGACGCCGAGGCGATCTTGTACGCGACGACGTTGAGGTCCTCGAGGAAGTCCACCGACGGCTCGTCCCAGGGGGAGGCGAACCAGTCCAGGCCGCGCAGCGTCGCGTGGTCGCCGATCTCGATGTACTGGTCGCGGTCGAACTCGACGCGGTAGCGGTACTCCAGGTAGGTCATCTCGCCCCACGGGGTGCTGCGGGGCGTGTTCTTCATGTGCTCGGGCGTGGAGATGGCCGGGGTGCGCTTCTGGAACTTGACGGCCTGCAGTCCGGCGTCGGCGGCGACGTCGATGAGCTGCTTGGCGATGTCGACGTCACCGTTGTGGTTGAGGCCGATCTCGCCGATGAGGTACGCGGGGTGGCCCGCGCCGATCGTGGACGTGCCGATGGTGACGGTCATGGTGCTCCGTTCAGTGCGGGGGCTGCCCGCGTCGGGGATGGGTCGTGGTCCGGGATCTGGGGAGCGACGACGTCGACTGTGACTTTGGTCGTGATTTCGGCCGTGGCTTCGGTCGTGATTTCGGCCGTGGCTTCGGCCGTGATCAGGTCGGTCTCGTCGTCGATGTCGATCGCGCCGGCGGGGTCGACGGCGATGAGTTCGACGCGGCCGTGGAAGCGGTGCCGGTGCTGCCGGAAGCCGTCGGTCCGCATGACGTACGAGGCGCCGGTCTCGCGGTACTCGGCCGCGCGGTCCTGGCGACGCGGACGGGTGGCCGCGTCGTGGTTCACGGCGACGGCGGAACCGTCGTCGGCCATGCGCCACAGGAACGCGTGCGACGGCGCTGCGGCGAACACGACGTCGGCGTGCCCCTCTGAGACGCGCCGGATCGCCGTGTCGAGGTCGTCCGGGTCGATGAACGGCGAGGTCGCCTGCAGGAACACCAGGACCTCGGGCAGCGCATCGCCGCCGGCCTCGAGTTCGTCGAGCACGTGGAGCAGCGCGGACTCCGACGATGCCTGGTCGCCCGCGAGGTCGGCCGGCCGTCGGACCACGTCGGCGCCGGCGGCGCGGGCCTCGGCGGCGATGGCGTCACCGTCGGTCGTGACGACCACGGCGTCGATCAGTGCTGCGCTGCGTGCCGACTCCACGGCCCGACGGACGAGCGACCGACCTCCGACCGTCCGGAGGTTCTTGCCCGGGATGCCCTTCGAGCCGGCGCGTGCGGGGACGACGGCGAGGACGGTGGCAGAGGAGTGCATCTCCCGGACGGTACGAAGCGCGGGTGTCCCAGAGGCGAACTGCGGGCAGACGACGGCCGAACCGTTCCGGAACCGCTCGAGCGGCGGGTCCCGGTTAGAATCGACGTCGCACGCCTCCGTAGCTCAGTGGATAGAGCAGGTGGTTTCTACCCACCGTGCCGCGGGTTCGATTCCTGCCGGGGGCACGACGCGAACGGGCCGCCATCCGATCGGATGGCGGCCCGTTGCTCGTTCGTGGGGGTGCTGGATGCTGCGTGCTGCGTGCTGCGTGCTGGGTGTCCGTGCCCGTTACTCGTCGTCGTCCGCGGCGCGGCGACGGAGTTCGGAGGCGCTGATCGGCTGCGTGTACGGCGCCTCGGACGTCTCGCTCGCGTCGGTGGGCTCTGCCGGGGCCTGGGTGATGCGGGTCGGGATCGACGTCGTGTTCGTCGTGCCCGGCGTCTCGACCTTCGGAGCCGGAGCGGACGCCGGGGTCGTCGGTGCACCCGGGGTGGTCGGTGTCCCCGGTGTCCCCGGTGTCCCCGGTGTCCCCGGGGTCGTCGGGACGTCGTTGGCGGGCGTCCGGTTGACGTGGGCGTCGGCCGAGGTGGGCGCCGGCGTCGCGACGGTGGACGACGCGGGACGGTCGGTGCCGCGGGCCGGGGTCACCCGATCGGTGTCGCCGAAGGCCTTGGTGACGGCGTCGTCGTCCACCACCTCGGTGTCGTCGGTGCCGCGGCTCGGGGTGGAGCGTGCGGGGGACGTGGGTGTGCCGAGCGCCGGGCGCACGGGCGGTGCGGCGTCGTCACCGTAGACGCGGGTGGTGTTCTCGCCGTAGGAGCGGGTGGCGTTGGCGTCCGACCCACCGCGGTTCACCGAGAACCCGGGTCCTGCAGCGGGAGCGGACGCCGACCCGGCTGCGGCAGCGGGGGCGCCACCGGCGGGGACCGACCCGGCGTTGGCCGGAGCCGACGGCGCGGAGGCGGGCGTGCCTCCTGGACGCTGTGCCGGACGCAGGGACGTCGTCGTCGGCGTCGGGCGCTCGACGGGAGCGGCCTGAGCGGGCGCTGCCGGGGTCTGCGGGCGGGCGGTGCTGTTCTGGTCGGCGTTCCAGTCCTGCTGGCGCTTGATCAGGTCGGCATCCGGGTCGGGGGACTCGAACTTCCAGCGCTCGAGGTCGGCCTTGAAGAGCTTGCGAGCGCGGCCCGGACGGGCCTGCCACTCGAGCAGGCGGTCGCGGAACTCCGCGAGCGACTGGTCGGCCTGGAAGCTGAAGGTCGACGAGTTCTTCTTGATGTCGGCGATCTCGTGCTGTGCCCAGTTGGCGGCGAGGGGCGCACCCTGCACGGGGAGCAGCCGGAGCCGGATGTCGGCATCCTCTGCCAGGTGGTCCGCGTAGCCGCGTTCGTCGTGCCCGAGCGAACCCCAAGCAGCGGCCTTGCGCGCCGCGGAGATGATCGCCGCGACGGCGGCGTTCTTCGACTCGCGCTCCTGCAGGGCGACGACCCGCTTGGTCGCACCCCGTCCGATGAGTGCCGCGATGACGCCGGCGACGACGATGGCGACGAAGGGGATCACGGCACCCGAGATCACCCGCCACCCGTCGTCGGACGAAGTCCAGTCGGTCAGGTCGTTCCACCAGTCCATGCGCGCACCATACTCACGAAACGGTCAGGCCCCGGGGAGGACGAACGGCGTTCCGCGCATCCGACCCGAGATGATTCCAATCTGGAACATCATGACCAGCGAAGGCAGTCGACGGCGTCATCGGCGGACCACACGTTCGGCAGCTCGACGAACCGACGCTCGGTGGCGACGTAGCGACGGGCGCGGTAGGCGGTGTCACCGGCGACGTCGATGCGGTCGACGTAGCCGACGATCTCGCCGTTGGCGCGGGTCACGCGGCTCAGGTCGTCGCGGACGTCGAGGATGCGGTAGTCGCCGCGCGACCGGGAGAGCGGGACGGTGCGGATCCGCAGTGCGGGTTCGGTCGTGGTCTGCATCGTGGCCTCCTGGTCGGTGTGGTCTCGACGCTACGGGCCACCACCGACACGCCGGGGCTCTGTCGACGCATCGTGGACGGCGGGACGAGCGGTGCGTGCTGTGGAGGGGGTGTCCCCTGTCCAACCCCGCACGGATGTCGGGGAGGTAGGTTGTGGCCATGACCACATTCGTGCTCGCAGGTGGGTGTTTCTGGTGTCTCGATGCCGTGTACCGCACGCTCCAGGGCGTGCAGGACGTGGAGTCCGGCTACATCGGCGGTCGGGTGGAGAACCCGTCGTACGAGTTGGTGTGCACGGGCTCGACCGGTCACGCCGAGGCCGTCGCGGTCACCTTCGACGAGACGGTTATCCCGGCCGAGGTCATCCTCGACGTCTTCTTCACGCTGCACGACCCGCGGCAGCTGAACCGGCAGGGCGCTGACGTCGGCACGCAGTACCGCTCGGCGATGTTCCCGGCGGACGACGCGCAGCGCGCGCTCTTCGAGCAGGCGATCCAGCGCGCATCCGACATCTGGGACGGCGGGATCGTCACCACTATCGAGCCGCTCACGACGTTCTACGCGGCGGAGGAGTACCACCAGGACTTCTTCGCGAAGAACCCCGGTCAGGGCTACTGCCTCGCAGTGGCGCTGCCGAAGGTGAACAAGGTCCGCAAGGCCTACAGTCAGTACATCCTGGCGTCCTGATCCTCGGGCGTCGGGGCCACGAGGAGGTGGTCGAACGATGACGAACAACACCGGGACCTGGGTCGCGATCGGTCCGGCGGGTGCGGTGGGCAGCATCCACCGTGCCGCGGACGGCTTCCAGGTCGAGCTCTACGGACGAGGGCGCGCCGGCGGGCTCTACCCGTCGCTCGAGTCGGCGAAGGGCGCGGTCCACGCTGCGCTCGGCCCGCTCGCGGCGCGGCCCGAGTTCCGAGCGCACTAGCGGTCCAGGGCCGGACAGGAGGCCCGGGGGACTCGTCCTCCACAGGTCGCCTGATCGGGTCCACACGCCACAGATCGAGCCCGGGGCTGCTTCCGCAGCCCCGGGCTCGATGACGATCGACGCATGAACGACATCATCACCGTCTGCGGAATCGTCGCCACGGAACCCCGTCACCTCGTCACCGAGACCGGCATCGCCATCACGAGCCTCCGGCTCGCCTCACCGTCACGTCGATGGGACCGGGCCAGCGCGGCCTGGGTCAACGGTGCGACCAACTGGTACACCGTCACCGCGTTCCGCTCCCTCGCGTCGAACGTGTTCAAGTCCCTGAAGAAGGGCGACCGCATCGTCGTCTCCGGCCGCGTCCGGATCCGCACCTGGGAGCGCGACGGCCGGGGCGGTACGTCGGTCGAGATCGACGCCGACGGCATCGGGCACGACCTGGCGTGGGGCATCAGCAACTGGGTCCGGGTGCCGCGCCAGGTGAACGACACGACGTCGGGGCACGGCGGGGTGCGGGGCGTCGATCCCCGGACCGGCGAGGTGCACGGCGGCGGGCTGGGCGCCGCTCCTGCGCTCGACGGTCCGCGGCACGAGCACGACACCGAGCACGAGGCCGAGGCTGGTGCCGGGGCCCACCGCGAGGACGAGGACGCAGCCGGGACGGATCACGGGACCGGGGCCGGGATCGACGACGGACTCGACGAAGCCGACCCGGTCGGGCCGTCGGAGCGCATGCTCGAACAGGACGGTGCCGCGTTCGACCCCGAGTCGCCGGATGACGACGGACCCCTCGCCCGGGTCGCCGCGTGAGTCCGGTCAGACCCGCCGGACGGTCACCACTTCTGCGCGATCATCGCGATGCCGGACACCTGCTCGGTGTCCCAGTTCCCACCGCGCGGCAGCCCGGCGACCCGGCCGTCGATCTTGAAGGTCGCGCCCTGGATCCTCGGCTTGTTCGTCTGCGTCGCCTTCAGCCCGCGGAACGAGAAGCTCGTGTTCCACGTGCCGTTCAGGCCGGTCTGGCCCTTCCGGTCGCCGACGGTGATGCGCGTGTTCTGCACGGTCGAGTGCACGACGTCGCCGTTCAGTCGGGCGTTCGCCTCGGCGTTGAAGAACAGCCGGCCGTCCAGGTTGAGCTTGAGGGTGCCGATCGTCTTGTGGTTCACGATCATCGTCGCGACGTCGTTCTTGTACCAGCGCATCCCGATCGGCGTGAGCTTGTTCGTCGCCGGACCGAGGTAACCGTAGGTGAACTTGCCGTTCTGCACGCGCTCCCAGATGTAGCGCGGCTTGCCCTTGCTCTCGGGGGACCCCTTGTCCGACTGGATGCCGAAGGAGTAGGCGTTGTTGTGGGCGTCGTGGACGTTGATGTACGACGAGTAGCCCGTGCCGGACCCGTTGGCGCTGATGCTCGCCGTGTAGAGCAGGTACGGGTCGCCCTTCGGGACTGCACCGGCAGCCGATGCCGGCGCGGCCGGTGCGACGAGGGCGACGGTGAGCGCGACCGCTCCGACGAAGGGGAGCGCGAGTCGGCGCAGTCGTGTGGCGTGCCTGGTCATGGTTGTCATCCCGTCCGTGATCCTGGATCGGTCCGCGTCGTGGTGAGCGACGGTCCCCGAGGTGGTTGGCGAGGACAACCTACGTCGTCGCCAGGGATCCCGACAGACCCCCGTCCCGCCGGGTGCGCGAAGCGGCGATCCCGTTCCGGGCGCGCGACGCACCGACGGGGTCACTACACTTGGGGCCGATATGGCTGAGTACATCTACCAGATGGTCCGCGCCCGCAAGGCGGTCGGCGACAAGCTGATCCTCGACGACGTCACGATGTCGTTCCTCCCCGGCGCCAAGATCGGCGTCGTGGGACCGAACGGTGCGGGCAAGTCGACGATCCTGAAGATCATGGCCGGTCTCGACCAGCCGTCGAACGGTGAGGCGAAGCTCACGCCGGGCTTCACCGTCGGCATCCTCATGCAGGAGCCGGAGCTCGACGAGACGAAGACCGTCCTCGAGAACGTCCAGGAAGGCGTCGGCGAGATCCACGCGAAGCTCGCCCGCTTCAACGAGATCTCCGCACTGATGGCCGAGCCCGACGCCGACTTCGACGCGCTCCTCGCCGAGATGGGCACGCTGCAGGAAGAGATCGACGCCGCCGACGCGTGGGACCTCGACTCGCAGCTCGAGCAGGCCATGGCCGCGCTCCAGTGCCCCCCGGGGGACGAGCTCGTCACGCACCTGTCCGGCGGTGAGAAGCGTCGCGTCGCGCTCTGCAAGCTCCTGCTCCAGAAGCCCGACCTGCTCCTGCTCGACGAGCCCACCAACCACCTGGACGCCGAGAGCGTGCAGTGGCTCGAGCAGCACCTGCAGCAGTACCACGGTGCCGTCCTCGCCGTGACCCACGACCGGTACTTCCTGGACCACGTCGCCCAGTGGATCGCCGAGGTCGACCGTGGTCGCCTCTACCCGTACGAGGGCAACTACTCTACGTACCTCGAGAAGAAGCGTGCGCGCCTCGAGGTGCAGGGCAAGAAGGACGCGAAGCTCGCGAAGCGCCTGTCCTCCGAGCTCGACTGGGTCCGCAGCAACACCAAGGGTCGTCAGGCGAAGTCGAAGGCCCGTCTCGCCCGGTACGAAGAGATGGTCACCGAGGCCGAGCGCACCCGCAAGCTCGACTTCGAGGAGATCGTGATCCCCGTGGGTCCTCGTCTGGGCTCGCAGGTCATCGACGCCGAGAAGCTGCACAAGCAGTTCGGTGAGCGCGTCATCATCGGTGACCTGTCGTTCACGCTGCCCCGCAACGGCATCGTCGGCGTCATCGGCCCGAACGGTGTCGGCAAGACGACGCTGTTCAAGACGATCGTCGGGCTCGAACCCCTCGACGGCGGCACGCTGAAGATCGGCGACACCGTCGACATCTCGTACGTCGACCAGAGCCGTGGCGGCATCGACCCGAACAAGAACCTGTGGGAGGTCGTGTCCGACGGGCTCGACTACATCCAGGTCGGCAAGACCGAGATCCCGTCCCGCGCCTACGTCTCGCAGTTCGGGTTCAAGGGCCCGGACCAGCAGAAGCGTGCCGGCATCCTGTCCGGTGGCGAGCGCAACCGCCTGAACCTCGCGCTGACGCTCAAGCAGGGCGGCAACTTGCTGCTGCTCGACGAGCCGACGAACGACCTGGACGTCGAGACCCTCGGCAGCCTCGAGAACGCCCTGCTCGAGTACCCCGGTTGCGCCGTGGTCATCACCCACGACCGGTGGTTCCTCGACCGCATCGCGACCCACATCCTGGCGTGGGAAGGCCTCAACGAGGACGGCACGCCGAACTGGTACTGGTTCGAGGGCAACTTCGAGGCGTACGAGGAGAACAAGATCGAGCGCCTCGGTGCCGATGCCGCGAAGCCCGGGCGCGCGACGTACCGCAAGCTCACCCGCGACTGACCCGCGTGGCGAGACTGCACGCTCCCATCCGCATGCGGTGGAGCGACATCGACGCCTACGGCCACGTCAACAACTCCGCGATGCTGCGCCTGCTCGAAGAGGCGCGCATCGTGGGGTTCTGGGGTCCGGACGAGGGTGAGCTGTCGGCGGACGGCAGCCTGCCCGAGCCGATCATCGACGGTCGGCCGGGCTCCGGCACGATGACGGTGATCGCCGGACAGCGCCTCGAGTACCTCGCGTCGATCCCGTACCTGCGCCAGCCGCTCGACATCCAGATGTGGATCGGGCGGCTCGGTGGGGCGAGCGTCGACGTGTCGTACGAGGTCTGGTCGCCGGTCGGGCAGCAGCCGGCCGAGCTCTACACCCGGGCGACGACCGCGCTCGTCATGGTGGACGCCGCCACGAACCGTCCTCGGCGGCTGACCGCGGCCGAGCGTGCGGCGTGCGAGCAGTACCTCGAGGCCCCGGTGGAGTTCAGCCGCCCGTAGGGACCCGCATCATGCCCTCCTGCGCCACGGTCGCCAGCAGGCGTCCGTCGCGGGAGAACATCCGACCGAACGCGAGCCCCCGGCCGCCCTGGGCGCTGGGGGACTCCTGCGTGTACAGGATCCACTCGTCGGCCCGACCGTCGCGGTGCCACCACATCGCGTGGTCGAGGCTGGCGCTCTTCACGCCGGGCGTGCCCCAGGCGACGCCGTGCCGCCGCATGATCGGTTCGAGGATCGACAGGTCGCTGGCGTACCCGAGGACCGCACGGTGCAGCGCCGGGTCGTCCGGCAGGTCGCCCTGCACACGGAACCAGACCGCCTGGTGCGGCACGTGCTCGCCCTGCACGTCGACGAACACCGGTCCCTCGACGTGCCGCAGGTCGATCGAGCGCTCGGCCCAGGCCTTGGCGACGGGGTGGTCGATGGTGGACAGGATCGACGCGGCGGACGGCAGCGACTCCGGTGACGGCGTGTCCACCGGGTACGGGTCCTGGTGCTCGACCCCGGTGTCCGGCACCTGGAACGAAGCGATCATCGAGAAGATCGGCACACCGCGCTGGTAGGCCTGCACGCGCCGTGTCGCGAAGGACCGACCGTCGTGGATGCGTTCGACGCCGAAGGTGATCGGCACGTCGATGTCGCCGGGACGCAGGAAGTACCCGTGCATCGAGTGGATGTCACGCCCCTCGATGGTGGCCTGCGCAGCGACGATGCACTGGGCGAGCACCTGGCCGCCGAACACCCGCCCGCCGGGGGACCAGTGGTTCGCGCCGGTGAGGATCGTCTCACCCGTGCTCGCACCGGTGTCCTCGAGTCGGAGGGTCCGCAGGAAGTCGGGTTCGCCGTTCACGTGGTGCAGTCTACGAACACAGGGTGCGCCGGTAGGATCGGTTCGACATGGGCACCTCGTTCACGCTTCCCGACGCCGCCTCCCTCGGGGACCTCCGCACGTACCTCGGACGTACCGCTCGGATCGAGGACGGTTCGGTCCGGTTCATCGCCGACTCCGGTGTCCTCGCGGTCTACACGGCGATCCTGTACCCCCTCGGACTCCTCGACGAGCTGCCGACGGTGCTCGGCCTCCGCACGTTCTCGCTCACCGAGCCCGCGACGATCGACGCCGTGGTGCCGCTGCAGTCCCTGCTCGAGCGGCTCCGGCTCCTCGCCGAGGAACAGGACGCCGAGCACGCCGACGGCGCCGACCCGACGCGGGCCACACCGATCGAGGTCGAGCTCCCGCACGAGGTCCACACCGTGACCTGGGCGGCGATCTCCCCGCCCCGTGGCGGATGGGTGCCGCTGCCCGACGTCTCGCCGGAGCTGCTGCGCCGCGCCACCCGTGACGGCATCGCCGAGGTCGCCGACGCCGTCCCGACCAACGCGGGCGAGGCGATCATCCGCAAGGTGCGATCCGAGGTCTGGGGCCGTCCGGTGCCGGGCATCGAGCACCTGCCCGCTGGTGCAGGCTTCGCGGGGGAGAGCCTCGGCTTCCTCGGGCACGACCCGGTCCGCCTGTTCGAGACCGGTCCGTGGAGCCGTCTGACGACGTCGCGCGGGCACGTGCTCGTCAAACGCCGCGCCTGGACCCTGAACCTGTAGCGAACGTCACGTCCTGGCCAGGTGGTTGGCTGGCCGCATGCACGTCTTGCTCACCGGTGCGTCCGGGTACATCGGCTCTTCCGTCCTCCGCGCCCTCGTCGCCCACGGGCACGAGGTGACCGCCATCGTCCGCTCCGACGAGAAGGCGCAGCACGTGCGTGACGCCGGTGGGCACGCCCTCGTCGGGGACGTCACCGACACCGAGGTCGTCGAACGGCTGCTGCACGAGACCGACGGCGTCGTCCACACGGCGTCCGCGCCCGACGTCGACCCGGACTTCACCGCGACGGTCCTGCGCGCGTCCGCCGGCACACCGAAGCCGTTCGTGCACACCGGCGGCATCTTCACCTTCGGCAACTCGACGGACATCTCCGAGCAGTCGCCGATCGATCCGCCCGAGCTGACGTCGTGGCGCACGGCGAACGAGGCTGCCGTGCGGGCGAGCGACGTGCGGACCACGATCGTCGCCCCGGGCATCGTGTACGGGCGAGGTGCCGGCATCCCCGCGATGTTCGTCAGCGACGGCACCCAGCCGGTCACGCTGGTCGGTGACGGCTCGCAGCGCTGGACCACGGTGCACGTCGACGACCTCGGCGAGCTCTACGTCCTCGCGCTGGAGCGTGCCGAGCAGGACGGGTACATCGTCGCCGCGACCGGGGACAACCCGACGGTGCGCGAACTCGCCGAAGCGGGAGCGCACGGCGCACCGGTCGTCGCCGAGAGCGTCGATGCTTCGCGCGAGCGACTCGGCGGGGCCTTCGCCGACGCGCTGCTCCTGCACCAGGAGGCGTCCGGAGCCCACGCCCGCTCCGCCTTCGGCTGGAACCCGACGCACCCGTCCCTGGTCCAGGACCTCGCCACCGGCTCGTACGCGCGCTGAGGACGACGAACGGCCCTCGACGACGGCGTCAGCGCCGCCGAGGTTCCACAACATGCCGCGCACCGTTCGCCGAGGTTCCACGAACGGGACGAGGCGGCGCCGAGATGTGCAGATTTCGGAACCTGGGCGGCAGTCGGAACCTGCGCGGCTGAAGAGCAGGCGTCAGTCGAAGGTGTTCGTCATGGCGTGCGCGGCACGGTCGAGGTACGCCCAGAGCTCGGCCTCGTCGAGGGGTGCGAGCTGCAGGGACTCGACGGCCTCACGCATGTGGTGCAGCCAGCGCTCGCGGGCCTCGGACGTGATGCGGAACGGGTTGTGCCGCATCCGGAGCCGGGGGTGTCCGCGTTCCTCGCTGTAGGTGCCCGGCCCGCCCCAGTACTGCTGCAGGAAAGCGGACAGGCGCCAGATCGCGCCCTCGAGGTCGTCGGCCGGGTACATCGGCCAGATGACGTCGTCCTGCTGCACGCCCTCGTAGAAGCGGCGCACGAGCCGGTCGAAGGTCGGGGCGCCACCGATGCGGTCGAAGAGCGAGCCGGTGGCCGAGACCCCGTGCTCGCCGACCCGCAGCGTGATCGGCTGTGCCGGAACACCCGGAACACCCGGCACGCCGGGGACGCCGGGCATGCCGAGCCCACCCCCGCCTGGGCCACTGCTCGGAGGTGTGGGATCGGTCACTGGGGGTCCTTCCCGCCGTCGTGGTGGTCGTCGGTCCGGATGGGTTGCCCGAGCACGTTGCGCTTGGGGCGGCGCGGCTTGGTCGGCGCCGGGGTGGGACGCGTCTGCACCGACCGCAGCCCGTTGATCGAGGTCGCGTTCTCCCAGCCCTCGGGCATGATCATCGCCATCGCCGGCAGGGTGATGCCGAGCTCGTCGACGGCGTGCTTCAGGCGGGCGCGGAGTTCGCGGCCGACGACGTCGAGCTCGGAGGCGCGGGTCTTCACGACGAGGCGGAACACCATGCCGTCGGGGGAGACCGACTGCAGCCCCCAGATCTCGGGCTTCTCGACGATGCGCTGGCGCCAGCGGGGCTCCTGCGACATGGTGACGGCGGCCGCGAGCAGGGCGTCCTGCACGGCGTCGATGTCGGTGTCGTAGGGGACGGTGATGTCGACGAGGACGCGCGACCAGCCCTGGGACAGGTTGCCGACGCGCAGGATCTGCCCGTTCGGCACGAACCACAGGATCCCGTTGACGTCGCGCACCTGCATGACTCGGAGCCCGACGTTCTCGACGACGCCCGTGGCCTGCCCGGTGTCGACGACGTCGCCGACGCCGGCCTGGTCCTCGAGGATCATGAAGATGCCGGAGAGCAGGTCCTTCACGATCGACTGCGCGCCGACGGCGAGGCCCGCGGCCACGAGCGATGCGCCACCGACGATGCCGACGGCGGCGTCCGGGATCGCCACGGGGATGATGATCGCAAGGGCCACCACCACGACGATGACCGTTGCGAGGTTCTCGAGCACGCTGCCCAGGGTGCGGGTCCGCTGCACCACACGCGCGGTCTGGACCGGCGACGCGATGAGTGCCTGCGTGTCTTCGGCGCCCTGACGCTTCTTCACGCCGTTCACGACACGGTCGACGATCTGCTTGATCATCCGGCGGAGGATCACGCGCAGGATGATCGCCGCGATGATGGTGATCACGATCGTGATCGGGATGTGCCAGGCGTCGACGAACTGGGTGAACGCGTTGGATGCCCACTTCGGGACGTCGGAGGTCTCTGCAGCCAAGGTCATATCCGGTCGATGCTAAGGGCGGGGCCTCGGCGTTCCATGAGGAACGCCGAGGCCCAGCCGATCAGCGACGCAGACTCAAGCGTCGGCAGTCTGCACCCGGAGCGCACGCTCCGTGCCCGCGACGCTCTCGGACACGATGCGCCGCAGCGCCGGGGTCTCCGGGTGCGCTTCGAGCCACACGTGGGCGGCGTCGCGGAGCTCGGCCGACGCGAGCGGCGCCGGGTAGAGGCCCGAGACGATGGTGTCGGCCATGTGGTAGCTGCGCTCGGCCCAGATGCGGGTGAGCACCTCGAAGTACTTCGGCACGAGGCCTTCGAGCACGACGGGGCTGTTCACGTGCTGGAACCCGACCGTGGTCTGGCGCACGATCGCGTTCGGCAGCTCGGAGGAGTCGACGAGCGACGCGAAGGCGGCCAGCTTGCCCTCGGCGGTCGGGATCGTCGCACGGGCGCGGGCCGCGGCCTGCTCACCCGACGCGGTCTTGTCGGCCGCGAGTTCGGCGTCGACCTCGGCATCGGAGGCGGCACCGGCGAGCACGAGGCCCTCGAGCAGCTCCCAGCGCAGGTCGGTGTCGATCTCGAGCCCGTTCAGTGTGACCGAACCGTCGCGCAGCCCCTGCAGGGTGGCGACGTGCTCGGGCGTCGACGCGATCTGTGCGAAGAACTTCACGAACTGGAACTGGGCGTCCGACCCGGCCTCGGCCGAGGCCGCGAGCTGCCAGAGCGTCTCGCCCACCGTGCGGACCGTGGCGTCGACCTTCGACGGCGCGACGTAGTTGCGCGTCGTCAGGAGCAGCTGCGACAGGGTCGTGCGGATGGTCGTCGACTCGGACTCGGTCGCGATGTTGCCGAGCGCGAGCCGGACGTAGTCGCTGGCGGGCGACTCGGCGTCGCGCGTGGCGTCCCACATCGCGCCCCACACGATGGAGCGGGCGAGCGGGTTCGCGATGGCCGCGAGGTGCTCGATCGCCGTCGTGCGGGACTGCTCGTCGAGACGGATCTTGGCGTAGGCCAGGTCGTCGTCGTTGAGGAGCACGAGGTCGCCGCGATGCACGCCGACGAGCTCGGGGACCTCGGTGCGTGCGCCGTCGACGTCGATCTCGACGCGGTGCACGCGCTCGAGCTTGCCGCCGGACGACGCGGTGTCGGCACCGAACGGTGCGGAGTCGTCCGTCCCGAACGCGTAGACGCCGATGGCGAGGCGGTGCGGGCGGAGCGTCGGGTAGTCGGCCGGCGCTTCCTGCAGGACGGCGAACGCGGTGATCGCGCCGGACGCGTCGACCTCGATCTCCGGGCGGAGCGTGTTGACGCCCGCGGTCTCGAGCCAGAGCTTCGACCACTCGGACAGGTCACGGCCGCTGGTGGCCTCGAGCTCGACGAGCAGGTCACGCAGCTCGGTGTTCGAGTGGTGGTGCTTCTTGAAGTAGGCCGAGACGCCGGCGAAGAACGCGTCGATGCCGACCCACGCCACGAGCTGCTTGAGGACGGAGCCGCCCTTGGCGTACGTGATGCCGTCGAAGTTGACCTGGACGTCCTCGAGGTCGTTGATCGTCGCGACGATCGGGTGGGTCGAGGGCAGCTGGTCCTGGCGGTATGCCCAGGACTTCTCCATCGCCTGGAACGTGGTCCAGGCCTCGGTCCACTCGGTGGCCTCGGCGGTGGCGATCGTGGAGGCCCACTCGGCGAACGACTCGTTCAGCCACAGGTCGTTCCACCACTTCATGGTGACGAGGTCGCCGAACCACATGTGCGCGAGCTCGTGCAGGATCGTGACGACCCGGCGCTCCTTGATGGCGTCGGTCACCTTCGAGCGGAAGACGTAGGTCTCGGTGAACGTGACCGCGCCCGCGTTCTCCATCGCGCCGGCGTTGAACTCCGGCACGAAGAGCTGGTCGTACTTCTCGAACGGGTACGGGACGTCGAACTTCTCCTCGTAGTAGGCGAAGCCCTTCTTGGTGGTCTCGAACACGTACTCGGGGTCGAGGTACTCGGCCAGCGACTTGCGCGCGAAGACGCCGAGCGGGATGGTGCGGCCGTCGCTGCTCGTGAGTTCGTCGCGGACGACCTCGTACGGGCCGGCGATGAGCGCCGTGATGTAGCTCGAGATGGTCGCGGTGGGCGGGAAGGCCCAGGTCGCGTTCTCACCGTCGACGTGGGGCTCGGGCGTCGGGGAGTTCGACACGACCTGCCACCGTGACGGCGCCGTCACGGTGAAGGAGAACTGTGCCTTGAGGTCGGGCTGCTCGAACACCGCGAACATGCGGCGCGAGTCGGGGACCTCGAACTGGGAGTACAGGTACACCTCGTCGTCCACGGGGTCGACGAAGCGGTGCAGGCCCTCGCCGGTGTTCGTGTACAGCGCGTCGCTGACGACCACGAGCTCGTTCTGCTCCTGCAGGTCGTCGAGCTGGATGCGGACGCCGTCGTTCACCGCGGCGACGTCGAGCGCCGTGCCGTTCAGGGTGACGGAGTGCACGGTCTTCGTGATCGCGTCGATGAACGTGGACGCACCCGCGGTCGCGGTGAAGCGCACGCGGGTGGTGCTGCCGAACGTCTCGGCGCCGCGGGTCAGGTCGAGCTCGACGTCGTACGTCTGCACGCTGACGATGCCGGCACGTTCCTGGGCTTCGGTTCTGGTGAGGTTCTCTCCGGGCACGCAACGCTCCATCTTCGCTGAGGACGCGGACGATCGTGGTCCGCGAGGGGGAGTCCCGGCACGGCGTCGTGCACCGGCGGGACGGTCATCCCCAGCCTAGCGACGCCGCGTACGCTCGGAGCGTGAGCGAGACGACTGTGGACAAGACGACGGAACACACGACGGAACACCCGACCGAACGCACCACCGTGGAGTTCTGGTTCGACCCGAACTGCCCCTGGGCCTGGATGACGAGCCGCTGGGTGGGGGAGGTCGCCGAGCACCGCGACCTCGACGTCACGTGGAAGGTGATGAGCCTGTTCGTCCTGAACGAGGACCAGGACATCCCCGACGAGTACCGCGAGCGCATCCACAAGGGGCAGCTCTACCCGCGCATCGTCACGGCGGCGCGGCTCCGGCTCGGCCAGGACATCGTGAAGCCGCTCTACGACGCCCTCGGTGAGCACATCCACCACCGCCAGGAGCAGGACCCCGACCAGGTGGTCCCCGCCGTGCTCGCGGAGCTCGGCCTCGACGCCGACCTGCTCGAGTACGCCTGGACGGACGAGGTCGACGCCGCCGTGCGCGTCAGCCACCAGGACGGCATCGACCGCGTCGGACAGGACGTCGGCACGCCCGTCATCGCCGTCGCCGGCACCGCGTTCTTCGGCCCGGTCATCTCCCCGGCCCCCAAGGGCCAGGAGGCGCTCGACCTGTGGGACGGCGTCGTCGCCGTGGCGAAGTACCCCGGCTTCTTCGAGCTCAAGCGCTCGCGTACCGTCGGCCCGGTCTTCGACACCACCGCCTGACGCTCCGGCAAGCGGACGGGAGGCGCGGCTCGCCCCCGCCCCTCGGCTCGCGTCAGGCGAGCGGTAGGCGCATGAGCGTCAGGTCCAGCCAGCGGTCGAACTTGCGTCCGACCTCGGGCACCACCGCGACCGTGCTGAACCCGAGCTTGGTGTGCAGGGCGATCGACCCGGTGTTCGTGCTGCAGATCCCGGCCATCATGACGTGCCGGCCCTCGGCGGTCGCCCGCTCGACGAGCGACCGCATCAGGGTCGAGGCGATGCCCCGACCGCGGAACGACTCGACCACGTAGACGCTGTGCTCGACGGTCAGCCGGTACCCGTGGTGCGGCCGCCACTGCGAGTACGTGGCGTACCCGGCCACGGTGCCGTCGACCTCGGCGACGAGCACCGGGTACCCGTCGCCCTGCCGCTCGGCGAGCCAGCCGTCGAAGTACGCGCGGGGGTGCGGGGTCTCCTGCCAGATGGCGGTGGAGTGCAGCACGGCGTCGACGTGCAGGGCGTGCACGACGTCGAGGTCGCCGGGTCCGCAATCGCGCACCACGACCGGATCCGTCCCGTTCGTCGCATATGCTGTCGTCATGTCTCACATCGTAGACGACGAGCTGGGTCTCGCGGAACGGGCTCTCGGGGAGCGCCTCCAACGCCTGCGCACCGAACGCAAGTGGAGCCTCACCGAGCTCGCCGAGGAGTCGGGTGTCTCCCGCGCGATGATCAACCGTGTCGAGCGCGGGGTGTCGAGCCCCACCGCGACGATCCTCGGCCGGCTCTCCGGCGCCTTCGGCCTGACGATCTCGCAGCTCCTCGACGAGGCCCTCGAGCACGAGGTGCCCAGGGCGACCGACCCCGACGACGCACGCGGCATCCAACGCGGCGCGACCGCGGAGTCCTGGACCGATCCCGACACCGGGTACCGCCGCCGTCCGGTCTCGAGCGCGGCGTTCCCCGCGGACGTCACCGAGGTGCGCCTCCCGGCCGGCCGCGAAGTGGCCTACCCGGCGTCCGCCTACGCGTTCCTGCGGCACTGCATCTGGGTGGTCGACGGCGTGCTCGAGCTCGTCGTCGGCGGCGAGCCGACGCGGCTCGCCGCGGGCGACCGGATCGAGCTCGGTGACCCCGCCGACGTGGTCTACCGGAACCCGGGCGAGGGGCTCACGCGGTACGTCGTTGTGGTGGTCCGGGGGCAGTAGTCGCAGGAATAGGATCGGTTCCATGCGCATCCACCTCGGAACGGACCACGCCGGCCTCGAGTTCAACCAGACCCTCGCAACGCACCTGACCGAAGCCGGTCACGAGGTCGTGGACCACGGACCGACCGAGTACGACGCGCTCGACGACTACCCCTCGTTCTGCATCAACGCCGCGCACGCCGTGGTGCAGGACCAGCGTGCCGGCGTCCAGGCGCTCGGCGTCGTGTTCGGCGGCTCCGGCAACGGTGAGCAGATCGCCGCGAACAAGGTCGAGGGCGTCCGCGCAGCGCTCGTCTGGAACGAGTCGACCGCACTCCTCGCACGCCAGCACAACGACGCGAACGTCATCTCGATCGGTGCGCGCCAGCACACCGAGGACGAAGCGATCCGTTTCGTCGACCTGTTCATCGCCGAGCCGTTCTCGGGCGAGGAGCGTCACGCGCGCCGCATCGCGCAGCTGGCCGAGTACGAGCAGACGGGGCACATCGCCGGCAAGCAGATCGACGGCTCGGCCGAGTAGACAGGTCCCATGCCCGAGGGTCACTCCGTCCACCGAATCGCCAACCAGTTCACCCGGCACTTCGTCGGCAAGCGCTGCGAGGTGTCCAGTCCGCAGGGGCGGTTCGCCGCCGGGGCCGCTCAGCTCGACGGCAAGCGGATGATCGCCGCCCGTGCCGTGGCGAAGCAGATGTTCCTCGAGTTCGAGGGCGACCTGTTCCTGCGCGTCCACCTCGGGCTCTACGGCGCGTGGGACTTCGCCGGCGACCTGTCGACCGCCACGGCGCTGTCCGCCGACGACGACGGCGAGGAGTCCCTCACGTCGATCGGCGCACCCCGACTGGCGCGGTACCGGATGGCCGAGCAGGAGAAGGTCGAGGACCCGATCGAGTCCTTCCCGCCGGACCCCGTCGGCCAGGTGCGCGTCCGGATCCTGACCGAGGACACCGTCGCCGACCTGCGCGGCCCGACGGCCTGCGTGGTGGAGACCCCGGCCGAGGTGCAGCGTGCCCTCGACAAGCTCGGCCCCGACCCGATGAACGACGACGGTCCCGAGGCCGAGAAGACGTTCGTGGACAACGTCCGGAAGCGGAACGTCGCCATCGGCCAGCTGCTCATGGACCAGTCCGTGGTGAGCGGCATCGGCAACATCTACCGGGCCGAACTGCTGTTCCGGCAGCGCATCGACCCGTACAAGGTCGGCAAGAAGATCACCGTCAAGCAGGCGAAGGCGCTGTGGGCGGACTGGTCGAAGCTGCTGCACGACGGCGTCCGCGACGGCCTGATGATGACGATGGACGGCCTGTCCGACGCCGAGTACAAGAAGGCGCAGCGGTCGCGCAAGGACCGGCACTGGGTCTACCACCGCCAGGGTGAGCCCTGCCGGGTGTGCGGCACCGAGATCCGGGTGGCCGACATGGCCGGTCGGAAGCTCTACTGGTGCCCGAAGGACCAGAAGTAGCGCGCTTCAGAGCTCTGAGTACGTGAACCGTCCGGCGATCGCGGTCGCGAGCACCCGCATCGACCGCAACGAGGACGACGACGCCGCCAGCGGGTCCGACTCGACGAGCACCAGGTCTGCGACGTCGCCGACCGCGACGCTGACCCGACCGTCCGTGGACCCCTGCCACGCGGCGAGCGCGGAGAGCCGTTCGGCGGGGTGCCACGGGTCGCGGCCGTCCCGGTCGCGTCCGACGGCCGCGGCCATCGAGATCCACGGGTCGAGCGGCGCGACGGGGGCGTCCGACCCGAGCAGCAGCCGGGCGCCGGCTCGGGCGAGCGACGCGAACGCGAAGGCACGGTCGGTGCGACCGGCCCAGTGCCGGTCGGCGATGTCGCGGTCGTCCATGGCGTGCTCGGGCTGCACCGAGGCGGCCACCCCGAGCCTGGCGAACCGGTCGACGTCGGTGTCGACGAGCAGTTGCGCGTGCTCGATGGTGCCGCGGGCGCCGACGGCTTCGAAGACGTCGAGCGCGAGGGTGTTCGCCCGGTCGCCGATGGCGTGGATCGCGGGGACGAGTCCGGCGTCGACGGCTCGGCGGGTGATCGCGACGAGGTCGTCGAACTCCCACGCCAGCACGCCGGAGCCGTCGGCCATGGCCGCGGTCCGGGTGCCGAGCGAGCCGTCGGTGACGACCTTGAACGGCCCCATCGTGAGCAGGCCGCGGGTCCGGTCGACGACGTCGCCGGTGCGGAGTCCGCGGTCGATCACGGCGTCGAGTTCGGCCGGGTAGACGCCGGACGACACCCGGAGCGCGTCGGTGCCGGCGTGGATCCGGCGCGCCCAGCGGTCGAGGCCGAAGCGCATCTCGAGGTCGACGATGCCCGTCACACCGCGGGCGGCAGCGGCCTCCGCGGCGTCGGCGACGTACCCGTCGAGCAGGTCGTCCGGCACCTGCGAGAGTGCGCCGGTCACGTCGAAGGCGTCCTGCTCGCGCAGGATCCCGTCCTCACCCGCCTCGAGCGAGCGGCCGACGAGTGCGGAGAAGTGCGCGAGCGCGAGGGCGTTGCACCAGACCGCGTGCAGGTCACCGCTGATGACGACGGCCGGGAGGCCCGGTGCGGCCTGGTCGAGCAGCTCGCGTCGTGCGGGGGTCGGCCACAACCCGTCGCGGTAGCCGTGTCCGATCAGCACGCGGTCCGGCACCCCGGTCCGCGCGACCGCGGCGAGGAGGTCGGCGGTCGACTCCGCGGAGTCGCAGCCGGAGACGTCGACGCGGCGGCGCACCAGCGCCCACTGGTCGAAGTGCGTGTGGTGGTCGCGGAGGCCGGGGCCGAGCCAGGCGCCGGCGGCGTCGACGACCTCGGTGTCGGGGCCGGCGGGGTCGAGCGTGCCGGCCGGCGCGATCTCGGTGACCAGGCCGTCGGTGATGCGGACGTCGGCAGGGGCCCCGGAGGTGCCCACCCTGCGGACGGTGCGGAGCAGGATCTCGGTCATCGCGCCTCCCGGCTGTCCGTCGTGGGCCCGACGGACCGGACCCGCTCCATCTCGTCGGCGAGCGCCGGCGACGCGTAGGGGCCGTCGCCGCGCAGGCCGGCGATGATCCGGTCGACGACCTCGGGGGCCTTGTTCTGGGAGAGCTTCGCGCGGGCGTCGAACCGGGTGACCCGGATGCGGATGCCCACGGTGCCCTTCGCCATCCGGCGCGCGGTCTCCTCGTCGATCTCGAGGGACACCGGCTCGGGCATGACGCGCTCGAAGTGGTCGACGAGCTCGCCGAGCACCCGGAAGTTCTCGTCGTCGGACAGCAGCTCCGGCGTGCCCCACAGGTGGGCGGTGACGTGGTTCCAGGTCGGCACGAACTGCTCCGGCGGGTACCAGGCGGGGGAGACGTAGCCGTGCGGACCCTGCACCACGACCAGGACCTCGTGGCGGCCGAGTTCGTGCGCGAGTTCGTCGGGGCGGCCGACGTGCGAGACGAGGACGACCTGGTCGGGGTCGTTGTCCGGCCCGGGTGTCTCGAGCAGGAACGGGTAGTGCGACGCGACGATCCCGGCGTCGGTGTGCGACACGATCGTGGCCCACGGGTTGCCGGCGACGAGGCGCTTGACCTCGTCGACGTCCGTCATCAGGAAGTGGGGTGTGTGCCGCATGGTCCGAGCGTGGCACACGGCCCCGGTCGAGCGCGACACCTGTCGTTTCGCGAGTGTTTCAGAACGGTAAAAGTTTCAGAGTTCATTGAAAGAAGCATTGTGCCGGGGGCTCGAACGGGCCTAGCTTCACTCATCAACGACGACCCGAGGAGACCCCCATGCGACGCAGGACCATCGCCGCCCTGGCCACGGCAGCCACACTGGCGCTCGTGGTGACCGGCTGTTCGGCGAGCGGCACGGCCGACTCCGCCGGCGGATCGAGCCTGGTGTACGCCACCGGCGAGCCCGACCACCTGACGCCCGGACGACAGACCGTCGCGTTCGACCAGGTGCAGAGCCTGTTCGCACCGCTGACGCAGACCGACGCGAAGGGCGAGCTCCACGACGTCGCCGCGAAGAGCGTCGAGAGCGACGACGCCACCACGTGGACCATCACCCTCCGGGACGGCTGGACGTTCCAGAACGGCGAGGCCGTCACCCCGGAGAGCTACGTGAAGGCCTGGAACCACGTCGCCTACGGCCCCAACGCGTGGGAGAACAGCGGGCAGCTCGCCGCGATCGTCGGGTACACGGACCTCAACCCGGCGAAGGGCACCCCGAAGACGAAGGAGATGTCGGGGCTGCAGGTCACCGGCAAGGACACCTTCACGGTGACGCTCACCCACGCCGACAGCCAGTTCCCGCTGCAGCTCAGCCAGGCCCAGACGGCGTTCTACCCGATGCCGTCGGCCGCCTACGAGGACCTGAAGGCGTACGACGAGAAGCCGATCGGCAACGGCCCCTACGAGATGCAGTCGGCGTGGAAGGCGGACAAGGAGTTCACCGTCACCGCGTGGAAGGACTACGAGGGCACGAAGCCGGTCACGAAGGACGTCACGTTCCGGAGCTACTCCGACATGAACACCGCCTACACCGACGTCCTCGCGGGCAACGCCGACGTGCTGTTCCTGCCGACCGACAAGATGACGAGCGCGAAGGCCGACTTCGGCGACCGACTGCACTCCTTCGACGCCCCCGGCATCGACTACCTCGGCTTCCCGCTCTGGGACGACCGGTACTCCGATCCCGACGTCCGTCGCGCGATCTCGATGTCGATCGACCGCGACGAGGTGAACACGGCAATCTACGGCGGCCTGTACGAACCGGCCACCGCACTCACGCCCCCGTCGATGTCCGGCACCGAAGAGGGCATCTGCGGCGACGCGTGCGAGTTCGACCCCGCGGCGGCCAAGAAGCTCCTGGCGACGTCCGGCGGCTTCGACGGCACGATCACGCTCGTCTACCCCGGCGGCAGCGGCCTCGACTCGCTCTACGAGGCGTACGCCAACCAGATCCGGCAGAACCTGGGCGTCGACACCGTCGCGAAGGCCACCACCGACTGGGCCTCGTACTACTCCGAGCTGACGGACAAGAAGGTCGCCGGCCCGCACTTCGGTCACTGGGGTGCGCTGTACATCAGCCAGCAGAACACCCTCCGCGCCCTGTTCACCCTGGCCGGCGGCTGCTCGCCCTGCACCGGGTACTACCAGTCCGACACCGTCGACGCGCTGCTGGCGAAGGCCGACTCGGCCGGCTCGCAGGACGAGGCGAACGAGTACTACACGAAGACGCAGGAGGCCGTGCTCGAGGACTTCCCCGTCGTCCCGACCTTCTTCGACAAGTACTCGTACGTCACGAGTGACAAGGTCACGAAGCTCCCCGCGGTCGCCGGCAGCCCGGTCGTCGCGCAGATCGCCGTGAAGTAGGGCACCACCACATGGACCAGCGCACCATCCTCCGCCTGGCGGCCGAGGTCCCCGACCACGACGGCTTCCCGCTCGTCGACGACCTGCACGCCCGGTTCGACGCGCTCGCAGCGTCCCACCCGGACCAGGTCACGGTCACCCGGATCGGCACCAGCCGGCTCGGCGAACCACTGCACTCCTACCGGATCGGCACCGGGTCGCACGCCGCCGTCGTGGTCGGCGGCGTGCACCCGAACGAACCGATCGGTTCGTGGACGGCCCTGCACCTCGCCGAGACGGTGCTCACCGACGACGACGCCCGTGCGCTCGACGTCACCTGGCACATCGTCCCGACGATCGACCCGGACGGCATGCGGCTCAACGAGGCGTGGTTCCACGACCCGCACGACCGGGTGTTCTACTCGCGGCACTTCTACCGCCCGGCACCGGACAGCCAGGTGGAGTGGACGTTCCCGAACAGCCACAAGTCGGTGTACTTCGACCAGGTGCTGCCGGAGACGCTCGCGTTCATGCGGCTCATCGACGACACCGAGCCGGACCTGCTGGTGTCGCTGCACAACGGCGAGATGGGCGGGGTCTACTACTACCTGTCCGAGGACCTGCCCGACGTCGTCGACACCCTGCACGCGGTCCCCGCCGCGCTCGGGCTGCCGCTCGACACCGGGGAGCCCGAGTCGCCGTTCCTGCGCGAACTCGCCCCCGCGGTGTTCGCGATGGACGGGATCGAGACCGCGTACGACTACCTCGAAGGACTCGGGGTCGACCCGGGCGAGCACATCCACGGTGCGTCGAGTGCGGCGTGGGCGATGCGGCACGGAGCATTGTGCATGGTGGCCGAACTGCCGTACTGGAGCCATCCGGACGCCGACGACCAGACCCCGACCGACGAGTCGTACGCCGACCTGCTGCGGCGCTGCTCCGCCGAGCTCGGCGCCTCGGGCGAGGAACTCCAGCAGCTGCTCGACGAGGCGTCGCCGATGCTGTCGATCGAGTCGCCGTTCCTCGAGGCGTCGCGGGCCTTCGTGCCGATGCTCGTCGGCACGGCGGACACCGACCGCCGCCGGGCCGACCGCGAGCCGGTCGACCGGCGGGCCACCGTCGCGGAGCGCTTCGGCTGCGAGGACCTGGTCCGCTGCTTCCGGCTGCGCTACGGCGGCATGCTGCTGCGCGCGTTCGAGGCGGAGACCACCGCCGGTACGGCGTCCGCGCCGCTCCGGCGCCTGCGCGACCGCCTGGCGGAGCGCTACGCGCACTGGCAGGCGGACGCCGCCACCGAGGCGGACCCGATCCCGGTGCGGAAACTGGTGGGGGTGCAGTACGGGGCGATCCTCGCCTGCGCGGCGCACGTGGCGGACCCGACCCGTGCCTCCCGTCCGGTGTCGGCGGCCGTGTCGGGAGGCGCGTGATGCGTCCGACGCTCGCCGTCGGTCGCCGGCTCGGCGGCCTGGCCATCGTGTTCCTCGGGGTGACGTTCCTCATCTACGCGATGACGTTCGCGCTGCCCGGTGACCCGATCCGGGCGCTCGGCGGCGACCGGCCGCTCAGCGACGCGGTCGTCCGCACGCTCCGGGCCGAGTACCACCTGGACCAGCCGCTCTGGCTGCAGTACGTGCAGTACGTCGGCGGGCTGTTCCGCGGCGACTTCGGCACCGACTTCAACGGGCAGTCCGTCGGGGAGCAGATGGCCTCGCGGTGGCCCGTCACGATCACCCTGGCGCTCACCGCGTGGGCCCTCGAGATCGTCCTGGGCATCGGCCTCGGGGTGCTCTCCGCCCTGAAGCGCGGGACCGCCCTCGACAAGACGGTCCTGGTCGGCACGATCGTCGTCGGTGCGATCCCCGTGTTCGTCCTCGGCGTCGCCCTGCAGCTGGTGTTCTCGGTGCGACTGCACTGGTTCCCGGTCGCCGGCGTCACCGCGGGTTGGCCGACGGCGTACATCCTGCCGGCGTTCGTCATCGCGCTGTTCGGGCTCGCGGCGGTGTCCCGGCTCACCCGTACCTCGATGATCGAGACCCTCGACGCCGACTACGTCCGCACCGCACGGGCCAAGGGGCTCGCGCCCGGTCGGATCGTCGGCGTGCACGTGATGCGGAACTCGCTCATCCCCACCGCCACCTACCTGGCGACCGACCTCGGGTACCTGATGGGCGGCACCGTGATCATCGAGGGCATCTTCAACCTGCCCGGCGTCGGGAACCTGCTGTTCCAGGGCATCCGGTCGCACGAGGGCGCCGTCGTCGTCGGCATCTCGACCGCGCTCATCCTGGTGTTCCTCGTCACGAGCGTGCTCGTCGACCTGCTGCACGCCGCCCTCGACCCCCGCGTCCGGACCGGAGCAGCCGCATGACCACCTCAGCGCTCAGCGCCACCGTCGAACCCGTCGTCGGCGGCCGACGACGACCCCTGCTGGCCGCAGCCCGTACCCCGGGCTTCTGGGTCCCCGCCTCGGTCCTGGTCGTCGTGCTGCTCGTCGCGTCGTTCCCGCAGCTGTTCGCCGGACTGTTCGGCCACGGCGACCCCCGGGTGTGCGACCTCGGGCAGAGCGGCGCCTCGCCGACCAGCGGGCACCCGTTCGGCTTCGACCTGCAGGGCTGCGACGTGTACGCCAACGTCGTGTACGGCACCCGGTCGTCGATCGCCGTCGCGGTGCTCACCACCGTGCTCGCCGGCATGGTCGCCGTCGTCGTCGGGACGATCGCCGGCATGGTCGGCGGCTGGGTCGACGCCGTGCTCGCCCGCCTGACCGACGTGTTCCTCGGCTTCCCGTTCCTGCTCGGCGCCGTCGTGGTGCTCAACAGCGTGGGGGAGCGGTCCGTGCTGACGGTGTCGCTCGTGCTCGCGCTGTTCGGGTGGCCGACGATGGCCCGGCTCGTGCGGTCGAGCGTCCGCAGCGTGCGGAACGCCGAGTTCGTGCTCGCCGCCCGCACGATGGGGCTGTCCACCTGGCGGATCACCACCCGGTACGTGCTGCCGTCGTCGATCTCGCCACTGCTCGTGCTCGCGACCATCACCGTCGGCGGCGTCATCGTGTCCGAGTCGTCGCTGACCTACCTCGGCATCGGGCTCGAGAGCCCGGCGATCTCGTGGGGGCTGCAGCTCTCCGCCGCGACGTCGCAGTTCCTCCGCGCCCCGCACATGCTCATCGCACCCGCGGCGTTCCTCGCCGTCACGGTGCTCTCCGTCATCGCGCTCGGCGACACGCTGCGCGCCGCGCTCGACCCGCGTCGGCGCTGACCTCCACGGTGCACGCCGCGTCGCGGTGGGCACCGTCGCGACCGACGCGCCAGACTCGAACCACCGCCCTTCGAAAGGACCACCGTGACCGACACCCTCTCCGCGTACCGGAAGACCCTGCCCTACATCCACGAGTGGGTGTCGTACAAGGTCTGGCAGCTGCGGGTGCCGGGCGTGCAGGTCGCCATCGGGTTCGGCGGCGAGGTGCTGTTCGACGAGGCCTGGGGCTACGCCGACGTCGAGGCCGGGCGTCGCCTGACCACCACCGACCTGTTCCGCATCGCCTCGCACTCGAAGACCTTCACCGCGACGGCACTGCTCCAGCTCGCCGAGCGCGGGTCGCTCCGGCTCGACGACACCGTCGGCACGTACGTCCCGGCGCTGGTCGACGGCGGCTCCCCGCTCGCCGACGCCACGATCCGTGAGCTCATGGAGATGGGCGCCGGGGTCATCCGCGA
Source organism: Curtobacterium sp. PhB78 (assembly GCF_003751685.1). Lineage (NCBI taxonomy): Bacteria > Bacillati > Actinomycetota > Actinomycetes > Micrococcales > Microbacteriaceae > Curtobacterium > Curtobacterium sp. PhB78. The sequence continues at coordinate 200,640 of NZ_RKIA01000005.1, read as the reverse complement.
CGGCCACGACGGCGACTACTGGTCGCTCCTGCGCCCGTTCCCCGACGAGCAGGAGCTGTTGGCACTCGTGCTCGACCGCGGGCAGAAGGTCCCCACCGGGTCGTCGTTCAACTACTCGAACCTCGGCTACTCGCTGCTCGGGCTCGTCATCGCCGCGGTCTCCGGGCAGTCCTACAACGACTTCGTCCGCGAGTCGATCACCGAACCCCTGGGCCTGCGGAACACCGGCCCGGACTGGGACCCCACGCGCGCCGACGACTTCGTGGTCGGCTACACCGGGTTCCACACCGCGCGGCAGCGGCAGCGCATCGACCACGTGGACACCCACGCCATGGCCGCCGCCACCGGGTTCCACGGCACCGCCTCCGACCTGGTCAAGTACTTCTCGCAGCACGTCATCGGGGCCGGCAGCCTGCTCGACGACCACTCGAAGCGACTCGCGCAGCGCAAGGCCTGGAGCGCCACCGACGACCCGGCCGCCCGCGGCTACGGCGCCGGGTTCATCGTCGACCGCATCGGAGGGCGCGAGATCCGCGGCCACTCGGGCGGGTTCCCCGGGCACATCACGCAGTCGCTGTTCGACCCGGCATCCGGACTCGTCGTGTCCGTCATGACGAGCGCCGCCGCCGGACCCGCCACCCTCATCGCCACCGCCGTCGTGCAGATGCTCGACGCCGCGGCGGACACGTCCGCGCCGGGTACTCCCGTGCCCGACGACGTCGACACCGCCGCCTACACCGGACGCTTCGCCAACCCGTGGGGCGTCAGCGACATCGCCCGCATCGGCGACCGGCTCGTCGAGGTCGACCCGTCCGGACCCGAACCGCTCGACACCCCCACCCGGCTCGAGGTCGTCGACGCGGACACGCTCCGGATGACGCACGGCAACCGCTTCGGCTCGGTCGACGAGGACATCACCTTCACGCGCGACGCCGACGGCGCCGTCCGGTCGATCCGCGCCGGCGGTGGCATGACCGAGGAACCGTGGACGATCCCGACCGAGTCGCCCGAGGTCGCGGCAGGGCTGGCACCGTGAGCGACGTCGACGGTCGGGGCGTCGGTGTCGGGCACGACGACGGTGTCGGGCACGACGACGTCGTGCTCGAACCCGAGCGTCAGGCGTTCGTCGAGGAGTTCGCCCTCATGCTCAACGACGGTGCGGGCATGGCGCTCACCGACGCCCGCGTGCTCGGCTACCTCATGATGACCCGCGCGCCGCACTCGTCGTCCGCCGATCTCCAACGCGCCCTCGGCGCCAGCTCGGGTTCGGTCTCGATGGCGACGCGCCGGCTCGTCGACTCCGGGTTCGTGAAGCGGCAGATCGTCGCGGGCGAACGCAGCCACTACTTCCGCGCCGAGGCCGACGTCTGGGGGTCCTGGCTCGCCGGGGAACGGAAGTACCTCGACCGGCAGCGCGACATCATCGGACACGGCCTGGCGGTGGTCGAGCACGCCGGCCGCACCGGGGCGGGCGACGTCGACGCCGAGGTCCGCGAGCGCCTGCTCAACGGCCGCGACTACATGCAGTGGTTGCAGGGCCACCACCACAAGATGCTCGAGGACTGGGAGGCGTTCAAGGCCGCCCGCGACCGCACCGACCGCTCGGAGACCCCATGACCGACGTCCTGACCGTCGACCACCTGTCCGTGACCTTCGACGTCGACGGCGCCGAGGTCCGCGCGGTCGACGACGCCTCGTTCACCGTCGGCCGCGGCGAGGTCGTCGCCGTCGTCGGGGAGTCCGGATCCGGCAAGAGCATGACCGCGATGACGGCGATGGGGATCGCGCCGGACGGGGCGCGGTCCTCCGGCAGCATCCGGCTCGGCGGCCTCGAGGTGCTCGGCACCGACGAGCGCACCCTGCGCGGGGTCCGCGGCCGCAGCGTGTCGATGATCTTCCAGGACCCGTCGGCCGCGCTCAACCCGGTGTTCACGGTCGGGTTCCAGCTGGCCGAGGCCGTCCGCCGCGCCGACGCCTCGCACGACCGCGCCGCCGTCCGGCACCGTTCGCTCGAACTCCTGCGTGCCGTCGAGGTGCCGGAGCCCGAACGCCGGCTCGGCCAGTACCCGCACGAGCTCTCCGGCGGACAGGCGCAGCGGGTGATGATCGCGATGGCGCTCGCCGCCGACCCCGACCTGCTCATCGCCGACGAGCCGACGACCGCACTCGACGTCACGGTGCAGGCCGAGGTGCTCGACGTCCTGCGTGCGCTGCGCGAACGCACCGGCACCGCGATCCTCCTCATCACCCACGACATGGGCGTCGTCGCCGACATCGCCGACCGCGTGGTCGTCATGCGCCGCGGTCGCGTCGTCGAGACGGGCACCGTCGCCGCGGTCTTCGCCGCACCGTCCGCCGACTACACCCGTGACCTGCTCGCTGCGGTCCCACGCATGGGCACCGAGGTCGGCCGGGAGGCGCGGGTCGACCCCGTCACGGAGGCCCCGTCGGTCGTCCTCGACGTCCGGCACCTCGTGGTCGAGTACGGCGGTGCACTGCGCGGGCGGTTCCCCGCGGTCGACGACGTGTCGTTCACGGTCGGTCGCGGTGAGATCGTCGGACTCGTGGGCGAGTCCGGCAGCGGCAAGACCACCATCGGCCGCGCCGCCGTGGGGCTCGCACCGATCACGTCCGGTTCGGTCGTCGTCGAGGGCACCGACGTGGCGGTCGCCCGGCGAGCAGCGCGCCGGGAGATGCGGCGACACGTCGGCGTGGTCTTCCAGAACCCGCTCCGGTCGCTCAACCCGCGCTACACGGTCGGACAGACCGTCGCCGAGCCGCTCCGGCAGATCCTGCGCCTGCCGTCGGCCCAGATCGACGAACGCGTGGAGCGGTTGCTCGCCGACGTCGGCCTGGACGGCGGGTACCGCGAGCGCTTCCCGCACGAGCTCTCCGGCGGACAACGGCAGCGCGTCGCGATCGCCCGCGCCGTCGCACTCGACCCCGCACTGCTCATCGCCGACGAGCCGACGAGCGCCCTCGACGTCTCGGTGCAGGCCCGGGTGCTCGACGTCTTCCGTGAGCTGCAGGAACGCCTCGGCTTCGCGTGCCTGTTCGTCACCCACGACCTGGCCGTGGTCGACACGCTGTGCGACCGGGTCGTCGTGCTGCACGGCGGGAAGGTCGCCGAGCAGGGGAGTCGCGACGCCATCCTCCGGTCGCCGCAGGACCCCTACACGCGTCGACTCATCCAGGCCGCGCCGGTGCCGGACCCGGACGAGCAGGCAGTGCGCCGATCCGAGCGCCTGGCGGCACGGGCCGGCTGACGGGCGCTCGCCGGCTCTGCGGCCCTGCGGTCTCAGCGTCGTTGCGGAGTCAGCGCACCTCGGCCGAGGCCCAGAGCGCGTTCACGCCCCGACCCACCGGACGCAGGAGCGGGACGGCGACGAGCACCGTCGCCGCCAGGTAGGCCACGGTCTGCAGCAGCCCCGGGACGGAGTACGCGATGCCGAGTGCCTCCTGCGGCAGCGCCGTGAGGAGCACCGCGTTCGACAGCAGCGCGGTGACGAACCACAGCGACGCCGCCACGGTGACGACCCAGCCGAAGGCCCGCTGCGCGCCGTCCTCGTTTCGGACGGTCAGCACGCCGAACGCCACGAGTGCACCCTGCGCGACGACGACGAGCACCGCGGTGGCCCAGCCCGGCGCGGGCCACAGGAGCGCGAACGCCAGGACCGACACCGCGAACGCGAGCGCCCGACGGTCCCGAGCGCGCACCGCGGCGACGAGCACGACCGCGCCCGCCAGCCCGGCGAGCACCGTGGCGACGAGGAGCAGCCCGTTCGGCAGGTCCCACGGCGCGAGCCAGATCGTCCCGACCAGTCCGCGCGCCCCGAACGCGACCGCTGCGACGACCGCCGCGGCCGAGACCACCCGAACCCCCGTGATGTTCTGCATGCCCGCACACTACGCGCAGCCCGCGCGGCGGGGAAAGCATGTTCTGTCCGGGCGGCTGACGGTCCTGGTTCGCGAACCGCGGGATTCGTGAACCAGAACCGTCAGAACCTCCGAGGGAGGTCGGTCTCCGGTGCGCGGACCCGCTGCAGCGCGCGTCGCATGGAGGCGGCGGTGCTGAAGCCGAAGCGTGCAGCGACCTCGGCGGGACGGTCACCCCGGGTGAGTGCACTCCGGACGCCGAGGCTCCGGAACCACCGCCCGAGCTGGGCCGGCGTGCAGCCCGTGGTCTCGGTGCACCGACGCTCGAGGGTGCGCGGAGACATGCCGACGCCGTCGAGCAGGTCCGCAGTCGAGTGCCCGCCCGCCGGGTCGAAGAGCCGGTCGAGGACCCTCGCCAGGCTGTTGTCGCGCAGCAACGGCGGTGGGTTGTCGTGGAGCACGGTCGTGACCACGAGTCGCGCGAGCGCATCCTGCTGCACGCCGTGCCACCGGCCGCCGTCGAGGTGACCGACGTGACGCAGCGCCAGCACGACGTCCGCCGATGGGAAGCCCGCGGGCTGGGTGGTGGCGATCGACGGGAGCGCGAGGACCTCGGCAGCGAGTGGCCCCAGCGTCGCCGATCCGACGACGACGCCGGTGTCGGCGAACAGGGCCTCGTGCGGGAAGTCGTACGAAGGAGCAGTTCGAGGCGGACCGTGCCGCTCGGGGTCGGAGCCGATCGACGTCGTCGGGTGCTGCTCGACCAGTGCGGCTCCACCAGCCTCGATGAACACGAGTGTGTCGTCGCGGTGGAGCCAGACCGGCCGGTGCCGGGTCGCGACCCAGGCGTGCGTACCGTCCGGATCGAGATCGAGCGTCCAGCGGTCGTCGTCGGATCGGACCTCCTCGCCGGTGCCGACCTCGAGGCCGACGGCGTCGATCAGTGCTCGGAGTGCGTCGCCCATCACCACGAGCATGTCCTGCGGGCCGTCCCGTGACGATCGGCCTCGGGAGATCTGTGGAGAGGGGGGATAACCCCACCCGGGGTGGGGAGGGGGCAGGATGGGGGAACGGCCCCGCGATCGCGAGGCTGGAGTCATGACCGACACCGACCGCCTCGACCAGGCGCGAACCGTCCCGCTGGACGACGTCACGCCCTCGCCCGACCAGGCCCAGACCGTCCCGCTGGGCGACTCCGTCCCACCTGGAGCCACCAAGCCGATGCCGCAGTACCCGCGACAGCACGACCAGCAGACGCCGCCAGCGTCGTGGGGAGCGACCCCGCCGAACGGATCGGCGCCGGGTGGCGGCCGGGGCGGTAGTGCGGGCTCCGGCATGACCGCCGGCGCGTTCTACCGCGAGTCGTGGAAGCGCCTGCCGCGCGACTTCGGCTACATGGCCCTGACCGGGGTGCTGCTCTGCACGCTCTACTTCGCGTTCCCCGCGGCGATCTTCGGCGGCGGCTTCCGCGACCTGTTCAACCCGTTCGTGCTGCTGATGTTCTTCATCGCGCTGTTCGTGGCGCGGTGGCTCGGACAGTTCGAGAAGCTCCGCATCGGATGGGCCGACCGGCGTCCGATCCGCCCGGTGGACTGGACGCCCCGCTGGCAGCAGAACTGGTGGACGCGCACCGGTTCCGCGGTCGCCAACCCGCACTACTGGCTCTACCTGCTGCACGCAGCGGTCGTCTACCCGCTCGTCGCGCTCTTCACCGTGGGCGCCGGCGTCCTGCTGCTCGCCGGGTTCCTCTGGCCCGTCGGGCTCGCGGTGGTCGCGTTCGCGAACGGACTGAGTGCGCAGTACTTCGGGTGGGACATGACCTCCGTCGTCGGGTTCGGGTTCCTCGGGTTGCTGTCGATGGCCGCCTCGGTCGTGCTGTTCCCGCTCTGGGCCCGTGGCTCGGTCATCGCGCACTACTGGGTGGACTTCGGTCTGCTCGGTGGGTTCCGTGCCGAGCAGCTCGAGCAGCGCGTCGCCGGACTCCAGGCCTCCCGTGCCGGTGCCGTGACCGCCGAGGGTCAGGCCCTGCGCCAGATCGAGCGCGACCTCCACGACGGCCCTCAGCAGCGCCTGGTGCGGCTCCGGATGGACCTGTCGGCAGCGGAACGCGCGTTCGAGAAGGACCCGCAGAAGGCGAAGCAGCTGATCGGCGAGGCCTCCGAGCACGCGCAGGACGCCCTCGACGAACTGCGTGCGCTGTCCCGCGGGTTCGCCCCGCCGATCCTGCTCGACCGCGGGCTCGTGGCGGCCCTCGAAGCGCTCGTCGCCCGCACCCCGATCCCGGTCGGCCTCGACGTCCGCCTGCCCGAGGGCCTCGAGCTCGCGACGGAGATCCAGCGCAACGTGTACTTCACCGTGAGCGAGCTCCTGACGAACACCATGAAGCACGCCGGTGCCACGACCGCCGGGGTGTACCTCGGCCTCGTGGTCGACGCCTCCGGGCTCTGGTACCTGACCGTCAGCGTGACCGACGACGGCCGCGGCGGAGCACGACCCCAGCAGGGCCACGGCATCGAGGGCCTGATCGGCCGGATGCGCGCGCTCGACGGCGACCTGGTCGTCGCGAGCCCCGAGGGCGGCCCGACCGAGGCAACAGCGCGGATCCCGCTCGGCGCCCTGAACGGCGTCCCCACGACGGCGAACCCGCGGTCGTGACCCCACGGGAGCGCCCGCGCTCCCACTAGGCTGGTCGGCATGACAGACGGCCCGGATGCAGCACGCATCCGGGCCGTCGTCGTCGACGACGCCGTCCTGCTGCGGGAGGGCCTGGCCCGCGTGCTCGACGAAGCCGGCATCGACGTCATCGGCCAGTACGCCGACGCCCGTGCGTTCCTCGCGACGCTGCCGGACGGCGCTCCCGACGTCGTCGTCATGGACGTCCGGATGCCGCCGACCTTCACCGACGAAGGCGTCCGCGCCGCCGTCGAGACCCGTCGGATCGCCCCGCGCACCGGGGTCCTGCTCCTCTCGCAGTACGTCGAGGCCACCTACGCCGAAGACGTCCTCGCCGCCGGTGCGACGGGCATCGGCTACCTGCTCAAGGACCGCGTCACCCGGCTCGAGGAGATCGACGACGCCGTTCGTCGGATCGCCGCCGGCGGCACGGTGCTCGACCCCGAGGTCGTCACGCAGCTGATGAGCCGGCGGCGCGACCCACTCGCCGCGCTCACCCCGCGCGAACGCGACGTGCTCGGCCTGATGGCCGAGGGTCGCACGAACGCGGCCATCGCCCGCGCCCTCGTCATCGGCACCGGCGCCGTCGAGAAGCACGTGTCGAGCATCTTCGGCAAGCTCGCGCTCGAGGACACCGGCGAGGACCACCGCCGCGTCCTCGCCGTGCTCGCCTACCTCGGATGAGCCGGTCCCGCGGATGAACCAGGCCCGCGGTACCGACCGGATCCCGGCTCCGCTGCTCGCCCTCACCGCGATGGTGTCCGTCCAGCTCGGGGCCGCGATCGCGAAGACCCACTTCGACGACGTCGGCGCGGTCGGGGCCGCGACGCTCCGGCTCGTCATCGGCGCGGTGGTGCTCGCGCTGGTCGTCCGTCCTCGCATCAGGCACTGGACCCGCGCGCAGTGGCTCGGCGCGGTCGGCCTCGGGCTGGCGCTCGGCGGGATGAACGTCTTCATCTACCTGTCGTTCGCGAGCATCCCGATCGGCGTCGCGGTGACGATCGAGTTCCTCGGCCCGCTCGCCCTGTCCCTCGTGCACACCCGACGGTGGCGGGACGCGCTCTGGGCCGCCCTGGCGCTCGCCGGCGTCGTGCTGCTCGGAGCCGGTCCGAGCGCCGTGACCGAGGTCGGCGGCGTGGTCTGGGCCGTGCTCGCGGCGGCGTGCTGGGCGGGCTACATCGTGATGAACCGGCACGTCGGCGCCGCGATCCCGGGTGTCGACGGCCTGGTGGTGTCGATGGTGGTCGCGATGCTCGTGTCGCTGCCGTTCGGGCTCCCGTCCGCGGTCGACGGCGTGGCCCGCGAACCCCTGCTCCTGCTCGTCTTCGGCGCGGTCGCGGTGCTGTCGAGCGTGCTGCCCTACGCCCTCGAGATGCTGGCGCTGCGGCGGATGCCGACGCGGGTGTTCGGCGTGCTGCAGAGTCTCGGCCCGGCGATCGCCGCGCTGGCCGGTCTCGTGGTGCTCAGCGAGGGGCTGTCCGTGCTGGAGACGGTGGCGCTGGTGTGCGTCACCGCTGCGAGCGTCGGCGTCACGCTGTCCGCGCGCCGCCGACGCCGCTGAACGACCGTCTACTCGTCGCCGAGGAAGTCGGCGTACGTGGGTTCCGTGTGCTCGCCCGACAGCAGGGCCGGATCGTTGACCCGGGCCTCGACGTAGGCGCTGATGACCTCGGGCGGGGTGAGCACGTGGGCGACCCAGGACGGCACCGCTGTGTTCTTCATGGTGCCTCCTCGTCCCGGAGCGACACTCGAACGAATGCCTCGATCAGTGAGTTACTTGCCGAACCGGTGTTCGCTAAACCATCCTCGGGGTGCGAGCAGAAGTCAACGCGCTGCGTTCTGCGGACTCCGCATCGCGCGCTCCGCCTGGTCGGCGCGCAGGGTGCGGTGCTTCACGGCGGACCGCCACACCCACGCGTCCGCCTGCTGTCCGAACTGGGCCCACTCGACCATGACGGCATCGCGGGTCCAGCTCTTCGCGAAGGCCTTCACTCGGACGTGGAATGTCGGGAACTGGATCCACGCCCAGACCGGCACGGGGGTGACGGCGTGGCAGACGTCGGGCCCGCGGGCGTCCTCTGAGAGCGAGTAGGCGCGCGGACGTTCGACCTCCGGGTGCTCCGGGGGCTGCCACCGGTTCTCGCGACGCCGTCCCACGACGGTATTCGAACGTGTGTTCGAACGGGAGTCAAGTCCGCCGCGCGCCGTGGACGGACGCCGACGTGCCGCTCGGCGTGTCGGGGAGCGGTCAGGGCTGCGCGCGCGCCGTCGATTCCCGCACGCTCAAGGTCAGTGGTGGTCCGGGCCGTGACGCCAGCGGTGCAGTGGCGTCGATCTGCGCTCGCAGGAGTGTCGCCGCGCGCTGCCCGAGCTCCACGGTGTCGCGGGTCAGCGAGGTGATGGACGGCCGGACGAGCTGGATCATCGCCGAGTCGTCGAACGACACGATCGAGACGTCGGTCGGCACGGCGACGCCCATCTCGCTCGCGACCCCGAGTCCGGCGACCGCCAGGACGTCGTTGTCGTACACGATCGCCGTCGGTCGGCTGCTGCGGGACAGCAGGGTCCGGGTCGCACTCGCGCCGGCCTCGGCCGAGTAGTCGGTCGGGATCGACACGGCGTCCGTGAGCCCCTCGGCCGCCGCGAAGGCCCGGACCCGGCCGATCCGCATGGCGGTGTGCTCGAACTCGGGGCGCCCGGCGACGTGCGCAATCCGCCGGTGCCCGAGCGCGTGCAGGTACCGCAGGACCGTGTCGGTCGCGTCGCCGTCGTCGATCCACACGCTCGGTGCGGAGCCCTCGGGTGAGGGGTGGGAGCCGACGACGACCGCGGGCATGCCGAGTTCGGCGAGCAGGGTGAGCCGGTCGTCGTCGCGCCGCGGGTCGATGAGGACGACGCCGTCGACCCGGTGTCCACGCCACCACGCCCGGTAGGTCTCGAGTTCCTCGGCCGCGTCGCGCGCCACGAGCAGGTTCATCCCGACGTGGGTGCCGGCGAGCCCGAGCTGGATGCCGGAGATCAGGTCGCCGAAGAACGACTCGGTGCCGAGTGTGCGGGCCGGCCGGTTCAGCACGAAGCCGATCGAGCCGGCCTTCGCGCCGCCCAGGGCGCGTGCTGCGGTGTGTGGTTGCCAGTCGAGTTCGCGGGCGATCGCGCGGACGCGTTCGCGGGTCTCGTCGGACACGCCGGGGCGGTCGTTGAGGGCGAAGGAGACCGCGCTGACGGACACGCCGGCACGCGCGGCGATGTCGGAGATCGTCGTTCGACGGTTCGTGGCCACGGGCTTGACTATAGCGTTTTAGTCGTTCATAGTCACTGCCACAAGCGGGTTCAGGGACAGGAACTGAACCGGTTCAGCACGATGACCACGCAGGATGACGAGGGAGTCAGACGCCATGAGGACCACCACACGTGCGACGAGGAGCCGCGCCGCAGCGCTGCTCGCAGGAGCTGCCGCCACGGCACTCGTCCTGACGGGCTGCTCGAGCGGCGGCAACGCGGCCGACACCGGCAGCGGGGAGATCAGCGGGTCGATCACGCTGCAGACGTGGGCGCTCACGCCGACGTACACGGGCTACCTGAACGGGGTGATCGCCGACTTCGAGAAGGCCCACCCCGACGCGAAGGTCAAGCTGCAGGACCAGCCAGGCGACGGCTACGCCGACAAGGTGCTCAGCCAGGCGTCGTCGAACTCGCTGCCCGACGTCATCAACCTGCCGCCGGACATCGCCCTGCCGCTCGCGAAGCGTGGGTTCCTGCAGGACGTCGCGAAGGACGACACGAAGCTCGCGAGCACGTACGTCGCCGGCGCGCTCGATTCCTACAAGTACAAGGGCGTCGACGGAACGTTCGGCTACCCCTGGTACCTCAACACCGACGTCGACTACTGGAACGCGACGATGTTCGCGAAGTGCGGCCTCGACGCGAAGAACCCGCCGAAGACCACCGACGAGCTGTTCACGCAGGCGAAGACCATGCACGAGAACTGCCCGACCGACTACCTGATGAGCCGGAAGCCCGGTCTCGGCGACTTCACCCTGGCCGGCGTGAAGGTCCTCAACGCGGACGGCACGAAGTTCACCTTCGCCGACTCGTCGAAGGCCGCCGACCTGATCGAGCGCTACAAGGACGCATACCAGGACGGCTACATGCCCTCGAACGTGCTGAACAGCGACTACCTCGGCAACTCCACCCTGTTCACGCAGCAGAAGGTCGCCTGGACCACGGGCGGCGCCACCTCGCTCGCCGACTTCGAGAAGAACAACCCGTCGCTCAAGGGCAAGGTCACCGTCAGCCCGGCCCTCGACACCCCGCCGCTCTACGTGCAGGGCCTGTCGGTGTCCGCCAAGTCGAAGCACCTCGCCACCGCCGAGGCGTTCGCGAAGTTCATGACGAACGCGGAGAACCAAGAGGCGTTCGCGCACAAGGTCAACATCTTCCCGTCGACCACGTCGTCGCAGTCCGACCCGTACTTCTCGAAGGACGACGGCACCGTCAACGGCGAGGCCCGTGTCCTGGCGAACGAGGCCCTGAAGACCGCGAAGGTCCTCAACCCGGTCGAGGCGAACTCCGCGATGACGGACTTCCTCGACCAGCAGATCGCCCTCGCCATGAAGGGCCAGGTCGCGCCGGAGAAGGCGCTGCAGACGGCCCAGACCAAGATGAACAGCCTGCTGGCCAACGGCTGATGCGCGCCAACCGCTGGTTCACGCCCTGGCTGCTCGTCCTGCCGGCCCTCGTCTGGCTCGTCGCGTTCAGCCTCTGGCCGTCGATCAACACCGTCCGGCTGTCGTTCACGAACGCCAGCCCGCTGGGGGGCGTGAGCCAGTGGGTCGGGCTCAAGAACTTCGAGACCCTGCTCGCCGATCCGCAGGTGTGGGAGGCGCTGCTCAACAGCGTCATCTACATGGCGATCTGCCTGCCCCTGCTGACCGTGCTGCCGCTGCTCATCGCGGTGCTCGTCCAGCAGAAGCTGCCGGGGATCGCGTTCTTCCGCACGGCGTTCTACACGCCGGTCATCGCGTCGGCCGTGGTCGTCGGGCTCATCTGGACCTGGATCCTCGACGACCGCGGCGTCATCAACGAGATGGCGCAGGCGCTCGGCGTCGTGCAGGGCAGCGTCCCGTTCCTGACCGACCGGTGGCTGCTGCTCCTCAGCGCGATCAGCCTGACGGTCTGGAAGGGCCTCGGCTACTACATGATCATCTTCCTCGCGGCCCTCGGGAACGTCGGCAAGGACCTGCACGAAGCCGCCGCCCTCGACGGCGCCGGATCGGTGCGCCGGTTCTGGTCGGTCACCATGCCGGGGGTCCGCGGCACCATGACGCTCGTCGGGATCCTGGTCTGCGTCTCCGCGCTCCGGGTGTTCAGCGAGCTCTACATTCTCACCAACGGCACCGGTGGACCCGGCGGGCAGGACAACTCGCTCGTCATGCTCATCCAGCAGTACGCCCGCGGTTTCACCGGCAACCTCGGCTACGCGTCCGCCCTGAGCCTCCTGCTCTTCGTCGTGACGCTGATCCCGATGCTCGCCCTCGCGCGGATGAACAGCAAGGCGGACAAGTGACGAACACGACGACCACCGAACCCGCCCTGGGCGGGGCGCGCGGTGCAGCCAGCCCGACGCCGGACGTGACGGGCGCGACGGACGCGGGACGGGCCTCCCGGCCGAACGGACGAGACGGACGAGACGGACGCAAGCGCCGTCGCGCGGTCTGGGGTGTCATGTCCACCCGCGAGAAGGTCGTGCGCTACGTCCTGCTCATCGTGGTGCTCTTCATCACGATCGGCCCGTTCCTGTGGCAGCTGTCCACCTCGCTCAAGGGCGCCGGCGAGGACATCTACACCGCGAACCCGTCGTTCATCCCGACCGAGCCGACCATCGAGAACTACCTCAAGGTGGCCGCCGCGATCCCGGTGTGGCGCTACATCGGGAACTCGCTGCTCGTCGCCGCGATCGACGTGTTCGGCAACATCGTCTTCGCGACGCTCGCCGGCTTCGCCCTCGCGCGGCTGCAGTGGCGGCACCGCAAGCTCGTGCTCGGACTGTTCCTCGCCACCCTCGTCCTGCCCGGCGAGGCGACGATCATCTCGCAGTTCGTCACCGTCAAGGACCTCGGCCTCGCCGACAACCTGGTCGGCGTCGCCCTACCCGGCATGATCGCCGCACTCAACGTGCTGCTCATGTTCAACGCGTTCCGGCAGATCCCCGAGGAGATCGACCAGGCCGCGGTGATGGACGGTGCGAACGCGATGCAGCGGCTGCGGTACATCTCGTTGCCCGCCGTGCAGGGGACGATCGCCGTCATCGCGATCTTCTCGTTCATCGGGGCGTGGGACGACTTCCTGTGGCCGCTCATCGTGCTGCAGTCGCCGGAGAACCTCACCCTGACCGTCGGGTTGCAGTACCTGCAGGGCACGTTCGCGACCGACCAGCGCATGATCGCCGCCGGCACCATGATCGCGTTCATCCCGATCGCCGTGATCTTCGCCGTCCTGCAGCGCTTCTTCTTCAAGGGCGTCGAAGAGGGCGGTGTGAAGGGCTGATGCGCTTCGGGGTCAACTACACGCCCTCGGTTGGCTGGTTCCACTCGTGGCTCGACTTCTCACCGTCGGACACCGCCAGGGACCTCGAGGCGATCGCCTCGCTCGGCGCCGACCACGTGCGGATCTTCCCGCTCTGGCCGGTGGTCCAGCCGAACCGCACCCTCATCCGGGCGTCGGCACTGCAGGACGTCGCGACGGTCGTGGACATCGCCGGCTCGTTCGGACTCGACGTCAACGTCGACGCCCTGCAGGGGCACCTGTCGAGCTTCGACTTCGTGCCGTCGTGGCTGGACAGCTGGCACCGTCGGAACATGTTCACCGACCCGGACGTCGTCGCGTCGACCGCGGCGTACGTCCGGGCGCTCGCCGCAGCGGTCGCGGACAAGCCGAACCTGCTCGGCATCACCATCGGCAACGAGGTGAACCAGTTCGCGCACGCGCCGCACCCCGCCCCGCACGACATCACGGCGGAGCAGGGGCACGCGTGGGCGGCAGCGATGGTCGCGGCGGCACGGTCCGGGCTCGCGTCCGGTCCGCCCGGTTCGGCAGGTTCGGCAGGTTCGTCCGGCCTGGAGGCCCGGGTCGACTCGTCCGCGTCGGCTCCGTCCGGCAGTGGGTCGCGTCCACGGCCGTTGGTCACCGTCGCGCAGTACGACGCGGCCTGGTACGACGACGCGCAGCCGTTCGGACCGGAGCACGCGGCGGACCACGGTGACGCCACCGTCACGCACTCGTGGGTGTTCAACGGCTCGGCCGCCCTGCACGGCGCACTCGGACCGGGATCGGTGCGGCACGGGGAGTACCTGCTCCAGCTCGCCGCCGCGTGGAACCGCGACCCCGCACGGCCGAACTGGCTGCAGGAAGTCGGGGCGCCCACCAACGTCGTCGCCCCGGAGGACGCCGCCTCGTTCACCGAGCAGACCATCCGGCACGTGCTCGGGGCGCAGGAGGTGCTCGGTGTCACGTGGTGGTGCTCGCACGACGTCGCCAGGTCGCTCGCCGACTTCCCGGAGCTCGAGTACGACCTCGGGCTCTTCACCAACGACGGCCGGATCAAGCCCGCGGGAGAGGCCTTCGCGGCCGTCGCACGGTCGGGCGCCACCGACACCGCTGCTGCGCCGCCGGCCACGGCGCTCGTGCTCGACGACGTGCTGCCCGACGGCTCGGACCGACACGGGATGCGTGCCGACTGCGCCCCCGGCGGACGGTTCGCCGCCGCCTGGCTCGCGGTCGCGTCGGCCGAACCGGACGGTCGCGGCCCGCAGGTCGTCCTGCGGTCTCGGCTCGGCGACACCGGGATGCTCGCCGCCCGTGGCATCGACCGCTGCGCCGATGTGCCCGCCGAGCTGGACTCCACCTCCATCCGCGTCGCGCACCCCGCGACCACGCGCTGACCCGCGACCACGCCCCGACCCTGGAAGGCTCCATGCACGACGACATCCCCCTCACCACCGGACGGGCCCGCCGGGTCCTCGACGAGCGCATCACGCCGGCGGTGCACGCCACCGCCGTGCCGTTGGAGACCGCCTGGCACGAGCTGCCGGGGGAGCCGATCCCGCCGGCGCAGGGACTCGCGCTCGAGTTCACGCCGTACGAGGTCGGCACACCCTGGGGTGCGGCCTGGGGGACGACCTGGTTCCGGCTGACCGGGACGGTGCCGAGCGAGTGGGCCGGACGCCGGGTGGAAGCCGTCGTCGACCTCGGCTTCGACAAGAACATGCCGGGGTTCCAGTGCGAGGGCCTCGTGTACCTGGCCGACGGCACGCCGGTGAAGTCGATCAACCCGCGCAACCAGTGGGTGCTGCTGACGGAACGGGCCGAGGGCGGCGAGAGGATCGAGCTCTTCGTCGAGGCGGCGTCGAACCCGGTCCTGCTCGACTACCACCCCTTCCTCGTCACGCACGAGGGCGACGTCCAGACCTCGTCGTCGAAGCGGCTCTACACCTCGCGCCGGATGGACCTCGCCGTGTTCGAGTCCGAGGTGCACGAACTCGCGCTCGACATCGACGTCCTGCTCGAGCTGCAGGCCGAGCTGCCCGAGGGACCGCGACGGATGCGGATCCTGCAGGCCCTCGACGACGCGCTGGACCGACTCGACCTGCAGCACATCGCTGCGACCGCGGGTGACGCGCGTGCGGCGCTCGCCGACGTACTCGCCGCCCCCGCAGAATCCTCGGCGCACACGATCTCGGCGATCGGCCACGCCCACATCGACTCCGCCTGGCTCTGGCCGGTCCGCGAGACGATCCGCAAGGTCGCCCGCACCACCTCGACGATGACCGAGCTCATCGACCAGACCGACGACTTCCTGTACGGCATGTCGAGCGCGCAGCAGTACGCCTGGATCAAGGAACACCGCCCCGAGGTCTACGCCCGGGTGCAGGCCGCCGTCGAGGCCGGTCGGTTCCTGCCGATCGGCGGCATGTGGGTCGAGTCCGACACCGTGATGCCGACCGGTGAGAGCATCGTCCGCCAGTTCTCGCAGGGGCAGCGGTTCTTCGAGCGCGAGTTCGGCATCCGGCCCAAGGGTGTCTGGCTGCCGGACAGCTTCGGGTACTCGCCGGCGCTGCCGCAGCTCATGCGCCGTGCGGGCTTCGAGTGGTTCTTCACGCAGAAGATCTCGTGGAACCAGGTCAACAAGTTCCCGCACCACACGTTCCTGTGGGAGGGCATCGACGGCTCACGGGTGTTCTCGCACTTCCCGTCGATGGACACCTACAACTCGCGCCTGTCCGGCAGCGAGGTCGCGAAGGCCTCCCGCCAGTTCCGTGAGAACCGGCTCGCCACGGGCTCGATCGCACCGGTCGGCTGGGGCGATGGCGGCGGCGGCACGACCCGCGAGATGACCGGCACGGCTGCGCGGCTCGCCGACCTCGAGGGCAGCGCGAAGGTCCGGTGGGAGCACCCGGACACGTTCTTCGACCGGGCGAAGTCCGAGCTGACCGATCCGCCCGTGTGGGTGGGGGAGCTGTACCTCGAGCTGCACCGCGCCACCCTGACCAGCCAGCACGGCACCAAGCAGGGCAACCGCCGGTGCGAACAGCTCCTCATCGAGGCCGAGCTCTGGGCCACGACCGCCGCCGCACGCAGCGACTTCGCCTACCCGTACGACGAGCTCGACGCCCTGTGGCAGCAGGTGCTGCTCCAGCAGTTCCACGACATCCTGCCGGGCACCTCGATCGCCTGGGTGCACCGCGAAGCCGAGGCGAAGTACGCCGAGACGGCCGCGGCGCTGACCGCGATCATCGGCCAGGCGCTCTCGGCGCTCGCCGGTACCGGGCAGGCAGCCGTCGTCGTGAACCCGGCCCCGTTCCTCCAGGCCGGCGCACCCGCGCAGGGCGCGGTCCTGGCGACCGACGTGGCGGAACCGACCGCTGTCACGCTGACGGAGCAGGACGGCGGGTACGTGCTGGCGAACGAGCTGGTGCGCGTCACGGTCACCGATCAGGGACTCGTCACGAGCGCCGTCGACCTGGCCAGCGGGCGCGAGGCGATCGCCGCCGGGCAGGCCGCGAACCTGCTGCAGCTGCACCAGGACTTCCCGAACATGTGGGACGCGTGGGACGTCGACCGGTACTACCGGAACCGGGTCGAGGACCTGGTGGACGTCTCGTCGCTCGAGGCCTCGGTCGACGACGCCGGTGTCGCCCGGGTCGTCGTGTTCCGGTCCTTCGGCGACTCGACCGTGCGGCAGGAGATCGTCCTCGCACCGGACTCCCGCACGCTCGAGTTCGACCAGACGACCGACTGGCACGAGACCGAGAAGTTCCTCAAGGTCGCGTTCCCGCTCGACGTCCGCGCCGAGCACACCGTCGCCGAGACGCAGTTCGGGGCGCAGAAGCGGGTGACCCACACGAACACCTCGTGGGAGGCCGCGAAGTTCGAGACGTCGATGCACCGCTACGTGCTGGTGTCCGAGCCGGGCTTCGGCGTCGCGCTCGTGAACGACTCGATCCACGGGTTCGACACCACCCGCGACGCCGTCGACGGGCACGTCACCACCACCGTGCGGCTGTCCCTGCTGCGCGCACCGCGGTTCCCCGACCCTGAGACCGACCAGGGCGTGCAGACACACCGGTACGGGATCGTCATCGGGACCGACCAGCTCGGGGCCACCGCGGCGGGCGTCCGGATGAACGCCGGCGCGCGGACCCTCATCGGGGCGCACGGGTTCGCGCCGCTCGTGCGGGTGTCCGGCGGGGTCGTGCTGTCGAGCGTCAAGCTCGCCGACGACCGCTCCGGCGACCTGGTCGTGCGGGTGTACGAGCCGGTGGGGCGGCGGGGGACCGGCGGGATCGAGGTCGACGGGCCGTTCGGACCGGCTGCCGAGGTCACCCTGCTCGAAGAGCCGTTGACCGACACCGATGCGTCGTCGTTCGCCGTCGACGCGTACGAGGTGCGGACCTTCCGGTTCCCGCGCGTCTGAGACCCCGGTCGGCGACCGCCGGCCGGTTCATCACTCGAAGAGGAGTGTCATGAAGAAGTCCATGAAGTTCGGGATCGTGGCGGCCATCGCCGCGATGGTGGCGGCGCCGCTGATGCCGTCCGCAGCGACGGCCGCGCCCGGTGCGGCCGCCGCGACTGCCGTCGGCACTGCCGCCGGCACCAAGTCCGGGCCGACGAGCATCGCCTACGTCGAGGTCAACAACGACCAGCTCGCGAACGTCGGCCGCTACACGCTGTCCGGCGGTGCGAACGCCTTCGACGTCGCGATCATCTTCGCGGCGAACATCAACTGGAACGGCTCCAAGGCAGTTCTGGTCAACAACGACAAGGTGCAGGCGACCCTCGACAACGCTGCCACGCAGATCAAGCCGCTGCAGGCGAAGGGCATCAAGGTGTCGCTGTCGGTCCTCGGCAACCACCAGGGTGCGGGCATCGCCAACTTCCCGACCCAGGCCGCGGCGTCGGACTTCGCGTCCCAGATCGCCGCCACCGTGTCGAAGTACGGACTCGACGGCGTCGACCTCGACGACGAGTACTCCGACTACGGCGCGAACGGCACCCCGCAGCCGAACCAGCAGTCGATCGGCTGGCTCATCACCGCGCTGCGTGCCCAGATGCCCGGCAAGCTCATCTCGTTCTACGACATCGGCCCGGCCTCGTCCTCGCTGTCGTCGTCGAGCAGCACCGTCGGCTCGAAGCTCGACTACGCCTGGAACCCCTACTACGGCACGTACTCGGCGCCGTCGATCCCGGGGCTCGGCAAGGACCGGTTGTCCGCTGCGGCGGTGGACATCCAGAACACCTCGCAGTCGACGGCGGTGTCGCTCGCGCAGCGCACGAAGGCGGACGGGTACGGCGTCTTCATGACGTACAACCTGCCGGGAGGCGACAAGTCCGCCTACGTCTCCGCCATGACGCAGCAGCTCTACGGGCAGGCCGCGTCGTACCGCTGACGCGTTCGCGCTGACGGCAGCTCGCGCCCCGTGCTCCCCGGTTCCGGCCTGGAAACACGGGGCGCGTCCGTCGTCCACGTCCCGCTGGCTCCGAGGAGGCACCAGTTCCTCCTCGCGCTTGACGGTTCCGGTTCGCAGATCCCGGTGATCGTGAACCGGAACCGTCACGGACCGAGATCGGAACCCGGTCCGGCGCGTTCGACGACGCGGCCGTACGATCGCGACATGGAGCTCGAGTTCCGCGGTGAGGTGATCGAGTGGCGCGGCCCGTCACCGTTCTTCTTCGCCGTCGTGCCGCCGGACGCCGCCGAGGTCATCGCCGACCTCGCGCCGATGCTCACCTACGGCTGGGGTGTGATCCCTGCCCGGGTGACGATCGGCGCCGTGACCTGGACCACCTCGTTGTTCCCGAAGGACGGCGGGTACCTCGTGCCGTTGCGTGCGGCGGAGCGCAAGCATGCCCGGGTGGAACTCGGCGACGCCCCGCAGATCACGCTCGAACTCGGCAGTCCCTGACGACGCACGGTGCGCGCGTGTTCGCCTCGTGCGACGTTGATCGCTCGGTGCGCCGGAACAACCTCGCACTGAGCAAGCAACCGTGCACGGGCCGGAGAACACTGCACCGTGCGGCGACCGTAGACAGAGGGAGGAACGAGAGAGGGGATGACGGGAATCGAACCCGCGTGGCCAGTTTGGAAGACTGGGGCTCTACCATTGAGCTACATCCCCGCGCTGCGCACGTGTCGCAGCCCGACCATCGTAGCGGACGAACGAGTACCGGACGAACGAGCACGACATGCCAGGGCGCGTCATCCCCAAGCCGGACGCCGGCGCCGAGCGCACGATCCGCTGGTCGCGCGTGGTCTCCTACGCGCTGGTGGTCCTCGCCGCGATCGTGTTCTCGATGCGCCCGGAGCTGTTCGGCGATCCGCAGTCGCAGCCCGCGCACGCCCTGCTGCACGTGTGGCGGATCGTCGTCGGCATCGTGCTCGCTGTCGCGGCGCTCGGGGTCCAGGTGGTGGTCGGCGTGCGGTGGCGCAACGGCCTGCGACGCGCCGCAGCGGACGAGTGACGTCCCTCCCGGGAACCGCGCACCGGGGGACCGCTAGACTCATCGGCGTCGCATGCGCCCTTCGGCGCGCGCGGACACCCTGGCCCAGTCAAACGGGGCGTAGCTCAGCTTGGTAGAGCGCCCGCTTTGGGAGCGGGAGGTCGCAGGTTCAACTCCTGTCGCCCCGACCAGGTCCTCGAGAACCATCGACCACACGAACGTCAACCAACAGGAGAACATCCCGTGGCCACCAGCACCGTCGACAAGGTGAGCGACACCCGCGTCAAGCTCACCGTGAACGTGACGCCGGAAGATCTCAAGCCGAGCATCGACCACGCGTACAAGCACATCGCCGAGCAGATCAACATCCCCGGCTTCCGCAAGGGCAAGGTCCCGCCGGCGATCGTCGACCAGCGCGTCGGCCGTGGCGAGGTCCTGAACCACGCCGTCGGTGACGCCATCGACAACTTCTACCGCCAGGCGGTCGAAGAGCAGGAGCTGCGCATCCTCGGCCGTGCCGAGGCCGACGTCGCCGAACTGCCGAACCTCGCCGACTTCGCGGGCGACCTCGTCCTCACCTTCGAGGTCGACGTCCGTCCCGAGTTCGACCTGCCGGACTACTCCGCGTACGAGCTCACCGTCGACGCCGTCGAGGTGTCGGACGACGAGATCGAAGAGGAGCTGCAGAACCTGCGCACCCGCTTCGGCACGCTCGTGACCGTCGACCGTCCGGCGAAGACCGGCGACTTCGCGCAGATCGACCTGACCGCCAGCATCGGCGACGACGAGGTCGACTCGGCCACCGGCGTCTCCTACGAGATCGGCTCCGGCGACCTGCTCGAGGGCATCGACGAGGCGCTCGAGTCCCTGACCGCCGGCGAGTCGACGAACTTCGAGTCGAAGCTCGTCGGTGGCGACCGCGAGGGCGAGACCGCCCAGATCGCCGTCACCGTCACAGCCGTCAAGGAGCGCGAGCTCCCCGAGGCCGACGACGAGTTCGCCCAGATCGCCAGCCAGTTCGACACGATCGACGAGCTCAAGGCGGACCTGAAGGAGCAGATCGCGAAGTCCAAGACCTTCGGTCAGGGCGCCGCGGCTCGCGACAAGCTCGTCGAGAAGCTCATCGAGGACGTGAACATCCCGATCTCGGAGCAGCTCATCGAGGACGAGGTGCACCGTCACCTCGAGCAGGAGAACCGCCTCGAGGACGACGAGCACCGCAAGGAGGTCTCCGAGTCCAGCGAGAAGGCCTTCCGCTCGCAGATCCTCCTCGACTCCATCGCCGAGAAGGAGGAGATCCAGGTCTCCCAGGAGGAACTGACCCAGTACCTCATCCAGGCTGCTGCGCAGTACGGCATGGAGCCGGCCGAGTTCATCAAGGTCATCGACCAGAACGGCCAGATCCCGGGCATGGTCGGCGAGGTCGCCCGCTCGAAGGCGGTCGCGACCGTCCTGTCGAAGGTGACCGTCAAGGACACCAACGGCGACGCAGTCGACCTGTCCGCCTTCACGGCGGGCGTCGCGCAGGCCCCTGCTGAGGACGCCGAGTAACGAACTCGACGCCACCAGCGATACAGACGGGAGGCACGGTGCCAGCTGGCACCGTGCCTCCCGTCTCGTCTTTTCCGCACCACCGCATTGCTGTCGGCGAACACACGCGAAGTGGTGCGTTGCAACCGATAAGTTCGACAACAAGCGACAACTGAACGGGAGCTTTTCCATGGCCGAAGCAACACTGAACCCCAGTGTTTTTGACCGCCTTCTGAGAGACCGGATCGTGTGGCTCGGCTCCGAGGTCCGCGACGACAACTCGAACGAGATCGCAGCCAAGCTGCTGCTGCTCGCCGCCGAGGACCCTGAGAAGGACATCTACCTCTACATCAACTCGCCCGGTGGCTCGATCACCGCCGGTATGGCGATCTACGACACGATGCAGTTCGTCCCGAACGACATCGTCACCGTGGGCATCGGCCTGGCCGCGTCGATGGGACAGTTCCTGCTGTCCTCCGGCACGCCGGGCAAGCGCTACATCACGCCGAACGCCCGCGTCCTGCTGCACCAGCCGTCCGGCGGGTTCGGCGGCACCGCTGCCGACATCCAGACGCAGGCCAAGGTCATCCTCGACATGAAGCAGCGCATGGCGGAGCTCACGGCCGAGCAGACCGGCAAGTCGATCGAGCAGGTCCTCAAGGACAACGACCGCGACAACTGGTTCAGCGCGCAGGAAGCCCTCGAGTACGGCTTCGTCGACCACCTGCGTGCCTCGTCGGCCGAGGTCGTCGGCGGTGGTGGCACCGTCGGTGACGGCGCGACGCCGACCGCGGCTGCCGACCCCGACGCCCAGTCCTGACCCCCACCGAAGAAAAGGAAACGAGAATGCATCTCCCAATGCTCGGTGGCGCGCAGAACGTCCCGGCTCCCTCTGATCGGTACATCCTGCCGAGCTTCGAGGAGCGCACGGCCTACGGCTACAAGCGCCAGGACCCGTACGCGAAGCTCTTCGAGGACCGCATCGTGTTCCTCGGTGTCCAGGTCGACGACGCGTCGGCTGACGACGTCATGGCCCAGCTGCTCGTGCTCGAGTCGATGGACCCCGACCGCGACATCGTCATGTACATCAACTCGCCCGGTGGCTCGTTCACCGCGATGACGGCGATCTACGACACGATGCAGTACATCCGTCCGCAGATCCAGACGGTCTGCCTCGGTCAGGCTGCCTCGGCCGCGTCGGTGCTCCTCGCCGGTGGCACGCCGGGCAAGCGTCTGGCTCTGCCGAACGCCCGCGTGCTCATCCACCAGCCCGCTGTCCAGCAGGGTGGCGGCCAGGCGTCGGACATCGAGATCCAGGCGGCGGAGATCCTCCGCATGCGCACCTGGCTCGAGGAGACGCTGTCGAAGCACTCCAACAAGACGCCGGCGGAGATCAACCACGACATCGAGCGCGACAAGATCATGTCCGCGCAGGAAGCCGTGGAGTACGGCCTGATCGACCAGGTCCTCACCAGCCGCAAGAACCTGCCGGCGCTCGTCAAGTAGCACCAGCAGGAACGACGAAGGCCCCGCACCGATCGGTGTGGGGCCTTCGTCGTGCGGCGGTGTCAGTCTTCGGTGTCGTCCGTCTCGGGCGCGGGGCGGCGCCGCAGGAGCAGCAGGACCGCGACGACCGCGGCGACGAGGACGACGCCTCCGGCGCCGATCCAGAGCGCGTCGGTCGCGGCCGAGTCGGTGTCGCCAGAGGCGGTGCCGGTGGTGGCGGCCGCGGTGGAGTCGTCTCCCGCGGTGGCGCAGGTCGGCGGCGTGGTCGATCCCGAGGCCGCGGAGAAGCCGGACGGGGCCTTCCACGTGAAGGCGTACTCGTCGGAGACGGTGTGGCCGTCGGCGGAGACGATCTGCCACTCGACGGTGTACTTCCCCGAGTCGCCGAGGGCGGCGGGCGTGGTCATCGAGGGGCCGTCGATGTCGACGCAGCCGTCCTCGTAGTACTTCCCGTCCGGGCCCACGACCCGGAAGGCGAAGCCAGACCCGGAGTCGCCGATGTCGAGCAGCTTGTCGTTCGTGGTGATCTCGAACGCCTTCGGCAGGCTCGTGAGTGTGCCGCCGACCTCCGGGGTGGACGCGATCAGGTAGTTGTGCGCGCTGGCGGGACCCGCGAGCCCGAGGACCGCACCGCCCGCGATCGCGACGGCCGCGGCGGACCCGGCCACGAGCCTCCAGGCAGAGGACCGCAGCCGAGTCCGACGCGAGC
The DNA here is from genome assembly GCF_003751685.1 of Curtobacterium sp. PhB78. NCBI lineage: Bacteria > Bacillati > Actinomycetota > Actinomycetes > Micrococcales > Microbacteriaceae > Curtobacterium > Curtobacterium sp. PhB78. Next base: position 177,350 of record NZ_RKIA01000005.1, on the reverse strand, counting down.
CGCGTTGCGTCACTTGGCGGAGCTCCGACGACGCGTGCCGGCGACGGCGACGACCAGGGCGACGGCGCCGAGCGCCAGACCGCCCAGGCCGAGGAAGCGGCCGACCAGGTCGGGGTCCGCGGGGGTCGTCGAGCCGGCTGCGGCCTCGGCGGTCGGGGTGGTGGCGACCGGGTCACCGTCGTCGTCCGTGGCCTCGGCCGCGGTCAGCGTGATCGAGGGGGCCGGGTGCTCGGGCTCGGCCTCGCCGGCCTGCTGCTCCTGGTTCCACTCGACCGAGCCCTTCTCGCAGGTCTGGATCGCGGGGAACTCGACGAGGTCGCCGGCCTTGCCGTCCGGCAGCGAGAAGGAGAGGGCGAAGGTGTCGCGCTCGTCGGCGGGGAGCGGGGTCTTCGCGGTGTAGGTGATGCTCGTGACGCGCTCGGCGGCGTCCTCGGCGTGCTCACCGTCGGCCGCGGCGGAGGGGCTCGTGTACGGCTCGGTCGCCTTCGTGATCTTCCAGTTCGGGTTCACGGTGGGGGTGACCTCGATGACGGACTCCGGCACCTGGAACTCGATCTTCGTGGTGGGGGAGCCGTCGCAGCCGTGCGGGACCGAGAAGGTCGCCGTGGTGTACGAGTTCGCGGCGGTCGAGGTGGCCGTCGCGGACACGTGCGCGCTGGCTGCGCCGGCGGTGCCGAGGACGATGACGGCCACGGCGCCGAGGGTGACGGCGCCGCCGGCGGCGAGACGCTTCTGCATGGGGATCCTTCGATGGTCGGGACGGTGTTTCTACAACTTGTAGAGAAGACTGGATCACGGTAGCAGGCCCGAACGCCCTGGGCGAACGCGCGCGCGAAATCCCGCGGCGCCGCACGGTCGGTGTCACCGGTTGCGGTTAGGCTCGTGTCCACGACGAGGTGCCCACCAGCAGCGGTGCACCAGCGGCCGGTGCGAGTGCGCGGGCCGGCACGTCCAACCAGGGAGGCACGGCAATGGCACGCATCGGAGAGAGCGGGGACCTCCTCAAGTGCTCCTTCTGCGGCAAGAGCCAGAAGCAGGTCCAGCAGTTGATCGCCGGTCCGGGTGTCTACATCTGCGACGAGTGCGTCGAGCTGTGCAACGAGATCATCGAGGAGCGTCTGGCAGAAGCCGGCGAGGACACCTCGAGCGGTGACTTCGAACTGCCGAAGCCGCGGGAGATCTTCGACTTCCTGCAGGAGTACGTCATCGGGCAGGACCCGGCGAAGCGCGCCCTCGCCGTGGCCGTCTACAACCACTACAAGCGCATCCGTGCGCAGGGGCAGATCACCGCTGCCGAAGACCGCGACGACATCGAGATCGCGAAGTCGAACATCCTGCTCATCGGCCCGACCGGCTGCGGCAAGACCTACCTGGCGCAGACCCTGGCGAAGCGCCTCAACGTGCCGTTCGCCGTTGCCGACGCCACCGCCCTGACCGAGGCCGGCTACGTCGGTGAAGACGTCGAGAACATCCTGCTCAAGCTGATCCAGGCCGCCGACTACGACGTCAAGCGCGCCGAGACCGGCATCATCTACATCGACGAGGTCGACAAGATCGCCCGCAAGGCCGAGAACCCGTCGATCACGCGCGACGTCTCCGGCGAAGGCGTGCAGCAGGCGCTGCTCAAGATCCTCGAGGGCACCGTCGCGTCGGTCCCGCCGCAGGGTGGTCGCAAGCACCCGCACCAGGAGTTCATCCAGATCGACACGACGAACGTCCTGTTCATCGTGGCCGGTGCGTTCGCCGGGCTCGAGGACATCGTGTCCTCGCGCGTCGGCAAGCGGGGGATCGGCTTCGGGGCGCCGCTGCACAGTGCGACCGACCACCAGGACCTGTACTCCGAGGTCCTGCCGGAAGACCTGCACAAGTTCGGCCTGATCCCCGAGTTCATCGGTCGTCTGCCCGTCGTCACCACGGTGTCGCAGCTCGACCAGGCAGCGCTCATGCAGATCCTGACCGAGCCGAAGAACGCGCTGATCAAGCAGTACCAGCGGATGTTCCAGATCGACGGCGTCGAGCTCGAGTTCGACCAGGGTGCGCTCGAGGCGATCGCCGACCTGGCCGTGCTGCGCCAGACCGGTGCCCGTGGTCTGCGCGCCATCCTCGAAGAGGTCCTCGGCCCGGTGATGTTCGACGTCCCGTCCGACGACGACGTCGCCCGCGTGGTGATCACCCGCGAGTCCGTGCTCGAGAACGCGGCGCCGACCATCGTGCCCCGGCCGCGGGCGAAGCGCGTCGAGAAGTCGGCGTAGCGCCCCGCTCGCGACGAAGCCCCGCACCGGATCGGTGCGGGGCTTCGTCGTGGTGGGGCGGTCGGCGCGGTCCGCGGATCGACGTCTGGTTCTTCCCATGACGGCTGCGATGGAAAGTGGGATCGGGCGTAGCTGGTCGGAAGTTCCGACCAGGTACGCCCGATTCGACGCGGTACGCCCGGAAGCGCCCGGTCCCGTAGCGCCCTACTCGAGGCCGCGGCGACGCAGCAGCGGGCCGACCTCGGCATCGCGGCCGCGGAAGTCGCGGTACGCCTCGAGCGGGTCCTTCGCGCCGCCGACACCCAGCAGCCGTTCCGCGAAGCGCCGACCGGCCGCACGGTCCAGCCCGCCGTTGTCGCGGAACCACTCGACCGTGTCGGCGTCGAGCACCTCGGACCAGATGTAGCCGTAGTACCCGGCGTCGTACCCGCCCGAGAACGTGTGCGCGAAGTACGTCGACGAGTAGCGCGGCGGCACGGCCTCGACGGCGATCCCGGCGGCGGCGAGGGCGTTCCGCTCGAAGTCCTCGACGGACGTGACCGCAGCGGCGTCTGCGGAGGACAGCCGGTGCCACGCCTGGTCGAGGAGCGCCGCGGCCAGGTACTCGGTCGTGCCGAAGCCCTCGTTGAAGCCCTCGGACTCGCTCAGGCCCAGGACGAGCTCGGGCGGCAGTGGGGCACCGGTCTCGTGGTGCTTGGCGTAGTTCGCCAGGACCGACGGCCACGACACCCACATCTCGTTCACCTGGCTCGGGAACTCGACGAAGTCGCGCTCGACGTTGGTGCCCGAGAACCGGGGGTAGGTGGTGCGGGCGATCAGGCCGTGCAGCGCGTGGCCGAACTCGTGGAAGAGCGTCTCGACCTCGTCCTGGATGAGCAGCGTCGGCGACCCGGGGGCCGGCTTCGCGACGTTGAGGTTGTTCACCACGACGGGCAGCGTGCCGAGCAGCTCGGACTGCTCGACCACGGGGTTCATCCACGCGCCGCCGCGCTTGCCGTCGCGCGTGTACAGGTCGAGCAGGTAGAGCCCGACGGGTTCGTCGTCGTCGCCGGTGACCTCGAAGACACGGACCTCGTCGTTGTAGCCGTGCAGGTCCGGGCGCTCGGTGAAGGTCAGGCCGTAGAGGGCGCCCGCGGCGTGGAAGACACCGTCGTGCAGGACCCGGTCGGCCTCGAAGTACGGTCGGAGCGCGGAGCTGTCCGCGGCGAACTGCTCGCCGCGCAGGATCTCGGTGGCGTACGCCCAGTCCCACGACTCGATGTCGAACCCGACCGTGCGGGACCGGACGGCCCGCTCGTCGTCGGCGTTCCGGGCTGCAGCGCCGACGAGCGACGACAGCAGGCCGTCGACAGCTTCGGGGGTCTTCGCCGTCTCGTCGGCGGTGACGACGGCGGCGTGGTTCGGGAACCCGAGCAGTTCGGCGCGCTCGGCACGGAGCCGCACGATGCGCAGCAGGACCTCGCGGTTGTCGTACTGGTTGCCGCGGCGGCCGCGGGCGAGCGAGGCGCGCATGATCCGCTCGCGCAGGTCGCGGTTCGCGAGCGACGGCAGCCACGGGTGGCCGGTGTAGAGCGGCAGGGTGATGAGCCAGCCCTCGAGGCCGCGGTCCGCAGCGGAACCGGCAGCGGCGGACTTCGCACCGTCGTCGAGTCCCTCGAGCTCGGCTTCGTCGGTCACGTGCACAGCGGAGTCGTTGGTGTCCTCGAGCAGGTTGCGCTCGAACGTGGTCGTGAGCGTCGACAGCTCTTGGTTGATCGCGGTCAGGCGCTCCTTGCCGGCGTCGTCGAGCCCGGCGCCCGCCAGGGTCATCTCCGCGTGGGTGCGTTCGACCAGGCGGAGCGCTTCGCCCTCGAGCCCGGCGGCTGCGGCGCCGTCGAGCACGGACTGCACGCGGGCGTAGAGCCGCGAGTCCAGCGTGATCGCGTCGCGGTGGGCCGCGAGCAACGGCGAGACCTCGGCCTCGAGGTCGTGCAGCTCCGGCGTCGAGTCCGCCGACGACAGCGTGAAGAACACGTGACTGACACGGGTCAGCAGCTGCCCGGAGCGCTCGAGGGCGATGAGGGTGTTCTCGACCGTCGGTGCGTGCGGATCGGTGGCGATGGACTCGACCTCGGCACGCTGCTCGGCCATGCCGGCCTCGAAGGCCGGTCGGTAGTGCTCGAGTCGCACGTCGCCGAAGGGCGGCAGGGCGTAGGGGAGGGTGCTCGGGACGTCGAACGGGGTTGCCATGGCAACCACCCTACGGACGTCGCGCCGCGACGGGGCGGACGGGAGGCCCGTGGCGGCCTGGCCCCGCGCCTCTCCCCACCGGCACGGCCGTCGCGCCGCTGGCGCGTCGCACCGGAACCGGCGGCGTGGGCCCAGTCCGCCCTGTGGTCGCGTTCCTTCCCATCGCGACCGGACTGGAAAGCGGAATCGGGCGTACCTGGTCGAAAGAAACGACCAGGTACGCCCGGAACAACCAGGTACGCCCGGAACGACCAGGTCAGCGGGACGGCCCCGTGGCGGCGTCGATCAGCGTCGACGCGGCACGGCGGGCGTGCGCCGCGGGCTCCGTGGTGCCGGCGATGGCAGCAGTGGTCTGCGCGCCCTCGGCGAGCAGGGCGAGCTGTGCGGCGAGTTCCTCGGCTCGGTCGGGATCGGCGACGACCTCGGCGGTCAGCTCCTGCACGAACCGCTGGAACGAGTCCTTGTGGTCGCGGGCGATCTCGGCGACCGCGGGCGAGGTCGCGCCGAGCTCCCCGAAGGCGTTGATGAACCCGCAGCCGCGGAACGTGTCGTCGCCGAACCACGACTCGAGGAAGTCGTACACGGCGAGCAGCTTGTCACGCGGGCTCGTGGCGGCCTCGACCGCACCGTGCACGCCGCGCTCCCACAGGTCGTGCCGCCCGGACAGGACGGCCGCGATGAGCTGCTCCTTGCCGGGGAACGCCGCGTAGAGCTTCTTCAGCGAGACGCCTGCGCCCGTGCGGATCTCGTCCATGCCGACGGACTGGATGCCGCGCGCGTAGAACAGCTGGTCGGCGACGTCCACGATGTGTGCGCGGACGTCGGCGTCGACCGTGCTGATGGTGCTGGTTGCCATGACGTACCCCGTTCGCTGCGTGTTCACCGTTCCCGAGTTGCGCCGGGAACGATCGTTCTCTAGTGTAAGGCACATCGACGGAGAACGGACGTTCTCCGCGAGGCTCAGGGAAGGAAACGATCATGGGTGCCATCACCGTCGGAACCGAGAACAGCGTCGACATCGAACTCCACTACGAGGACAAGGGAACCGGTCAGCCGATCGTGCTGATCCACGGCTTCCCCCTCGACGGCAACTCGTGGGAGGGCCAGACCCCGGCCCTCCTCGAGGCCGGCTACCGCGTGATCACGTACGACCGCCGCGGCTTCGGGCAGTCCTCGCAGCCGAGCGCCGGCTACGACTACGACACCTTCGCCGACGACCTGCACACCGTCCTCGAGACCCTCGACCTGCGCGACGTGATCCTGGTCGGCTTCTCGATGGGCACCGGCGAGATCGCCCGCTACATCGGCCGCCACGGACAGGACCGCATCGCGAAGGTCGCGTTCCTCGCCTCGCTCGAGCCCTTCCTGGCCATCACCGACGACAACCCCGACGGCGCCGGCCCGATGTCGTTCTTCGAGGGCATCGCCGCCGACGTCAAGAAGGACCGGTACGCGTACTTCACGAACTTCTACCAGGACTTCTTCAACCTGTCGGAGAACCTCGGCTCGCGCATCTCGGAAGAGGCCGTCCGCAACGCCTGGAACATCGCCGCTGGCTCGGGTGCGATCGCGTCCGCCGCAGCACCGCTGACCTGGCCGACCGACTTCCGTCAGGACATCCCGAAGGTGACCGTCCCGGCGCTCATCGTGCACGGCACGGCGGACAACATCCTGCCGATCGACGCCACCGGTCGCCGCTTCACCAAGGCGCTGCCGGCCGCGAAGTACGTCGAGATCGAGGGCGCCCCGCACGGCCTGCTCACCACGCACACCGCCGAGGTGAACGAGGTCCTGCTCACCTGGCTCGCCGAGTAGCCGCTCGCATCGTGAGCAGAAATGGTCGGGTTCCCACCGGGGACCCGACCATTTCTGCTCACCGAGCATCCTCGCCCCGCGTCAGTCCTCTTCCGCGGCGTCGTCGGGGTTCGTGACCTGGGCGTGCCCTGCATCGTCGAGGTGGATCGAGGTGCCGTCGTCGAGCTCGACGATCGGCTTGCCCTCGAGGAACGTCAGGGTCCAGCCCCAGGTCCCCGTGTCGACCGACTCGGCCGCCAGTTCGTCCTCGACCCCGCGCACGGCGACGACCATCGCTTCGGGCAGTCGCGCAGGCGGCTCCCCACCCACGCTCCATCGTGTGCCCAACTGCATCCGTGCCTCCTGTCCGGTGGTGGACGGGCCGGGTCGCCGACGCGACCCGGCCCGGACGACCGACGTTACGCCTGCTGTTCCGCCAGCTCGATCTCGGTGACGGCGAGCTCGTCGCCGTCGACGAACGACAGGTTCTCGATGCGGCCGACGGCCGCCAGGTCGACCGCCGCGCGCTCGATGAGCGCCCGCGTCTCGGCCGGCGCCGCGACGACGGCACGCGTGACGGGCGTCTTCTGGGACGCCTTCGCCGACGTCTTCGCGCCGCGGATCCCGATGAGCGCCTGTCCGACGGCCGCGAGCAGCCCGGTGGGGGCCGCGTCGGTGGGCAGGTCGGCAGCGGTCGGCCAGGAGGCCCGGTGCACGCTGGTCTCGTGGGTCCAGGCCCACACCTCTTCCGTCGCGTACGGGAGGAACGGTGCCAGCAGTCGGAGCAGCACGTCGATCGCGCCGCGCAGCGCCAGGACCGCGCTCGCCTGGGTCTCGTGCGTCGCGTCGGCCGCCGTGCCGTAGGCACGTTCCTTCACGAGCTCGAGGTAGTCGTCGCAGAAGGTCCAGAAGAACCGCTCCGTGATCTCGAGCGCGCGGGCGTGGTCGAAGCCGTCGAACGCGGCGGTGGCCTGCTCGACGACCGCACCGAGCTCGGCGAGCATGTCGACGTCGAGTGCCTCGGTCACGCTCGTGGCGCCCTCTGGCAGGGGGAAGCCGTAGACGAACTTGGCGGCGTTCAGGACCTTGATCGCCAGACGACGTCCGACCTTGATCTGCTTCGGGTTCTGCGGGTCGAACGCGGCGTCGGTGCCGAGCTTCGACGAGGCCGCCCAGTAGCGGACCGCGTCGGCACCGTGCTGCTCGAGGATCGACAGCGGCGTGACGACGTTGCCCTTCGACTTCGACATCTTCTTGCGGTCGGGGTCGACGATGAAGCCGGAGATGCTCGCGTGCTTCCACGGCACGGTGTCCGCTTCGAGCTGGCTGCGGAGCACCGTCGTGAAGAGCCACGTGCGGATGATGTCCTGCGCCTGCGGGCGGACGTCGTACGGGTACACCAGGTCGTACAGCGCCGGGTCGGTCTCCCACTTGCCCGCGAGCTGCGGGGTGAGCGACGAGGTGGCCCAGGTGTCCATGACGTCGAGCTCGCCCTGGAACCCGCCGGCGACGCCGCGCTGGTCCTCGGAGTAGCCGGGTGCCGGGTCCGACGACGGGTCGACGGGCAGCTGCGCCTCGGTCGGGACGATCGGCTGGTCGAACACCGGGTTGCCATCGGCGTCGAGCGGGTACCAGACCGGGATCGGCACGCCGAAGAAGCGCTGGCGCGAGATGAGCCAGTCGCCGGACAGGCCACCGACCCAGTTGTCGTAGCGGACGCGCATGAAGTCGGGGTGGAACGCGATCTCCTCGCCGCGGGCGCGGAGCGTCGTCTTCAGGGCTTCGTCGCGGGCGCCGTTGACGATGTACCACTGGCGGGTCGAGACGATCTCGAGGGGCTTGTCGCCCTTCTCGAAGAACTTCACCGGGTGGTTGATCGTCTTGACGTCGCCGACGAGCTCGCCGGACTCGGTCAGGGCGTCCACGACGACCTTCTTCGCCGAGAACACGGTCTTGCCGGCCATCTCGGCGTAGAGCGCCTTGCCGGTCGCCGACTCGATCCACGCGGGCTCGTCGGAACGGACACGGCCGTCGAAGCCGAGGATCGCGCGGTTCGGCAGCTGCAGCTCGCGCCACCAGACCACGTCGGTGGTGTCGCCGAAGGTGCAGACCATCGCGATGCCGGCACCCTTGTCCTTCTGCGCCAGGTGGTGTGCGAGCACCGGGACCTCGACGTCGAACAGGGGGGAGCGGACCGTGGTGCCGAACAGGTCCTGGAACCGCTCGTCGTCGGGGTGCGCGACGAGGGCGACGCACGCCGGCAGCAGCTCGGGACGGGTCGTCTGGATCACGACGTCGTCGCCGCCGTCCGCACGGTGGAAGGCGATGCCGTGATACGCGCCGGGCATCTCCTTGTCCTCGAGCTCGGCCTGCGCGACCGCGGTGCGGAACGTGACGTCCCACAGGGTCGGGGCGTCGGCCTGGTAGGCCTCGCCGCGCTCGAGGTTGCGGAGGAAGGCGCGCTGCGCGCTCGCCCGCGAGGTGTCGTCGATGGTGCGGTACGACTGCGTCCAGTCCACCGACAGGCCGAGGGTGCGGAAGAGCTCCTCGAACTGCTGCTCGTCCTGCACCGTGAGCTGGTCGCACAGCGCGATGAAGTTGCGGCGCGAGATCGGCAGCTGGTCGGCGGCCTTCGACGACTTGCCGTCGCCGCCCTCGAACGGCGGCGTGAAGTCGGGGTCGTAGGGGAGCGTCGGGTCGCAGCGGACGCCGTAGTAGTTCTGCACGCGGCGCTCGGTCGGCAGGCCGTTGTCGTCCCAGCCCATCGGGTAGAAGACGTGCTTGCCCCGCATGCGCTCGAACCGCGCCTTGAGGTCGGTGTGCGTGTACGAGAAGACGTGCCCGATGTGCAGCGACCCGGAGGCGGTCGGCGGCGGGGTGTCGATCGAGTAGACGGCGTCGCGGTGGCCGGCGGCGTCACGGTCGAAGCGGTAGGTGCCGTCCTGCTCCCAGACCGGCCCCCAGACCTGCTCGAGTCCGTCGACGCTGGGCTTCTCGGGCATGGGCTTGGTCATGGCTGCGCCTTCCGTGCGTGTGTGCGGCACCGAGTCCGTGATGAGGTGCCTGAGTGTCCCCGGTCGATGCGAGGTGCCCCAATCGTAGCGGGCGGGACCGACGCCGCTCACGAGTGCTGGGAGCGACGATTACCACACCGACCTGTCGGACACGCCGGAGACCTGGTAGTCTGTCGGAGTTTGTCCGGCGAGCGCGGGTTCGCAGGAACTGCACCGTTGCCGTCCGCCGGACGCCCGAAGGACGCACCGCACACCGGAGGAACGACTTGGCACCGAACGACGCACCCCACCCGCACGGCGATCGGCCGTTGCCGCACGGCGACCGACCGCTGCGCTCGAAGGGCGCTGCGAAGCGCGCTCGGCGCAAGCTGACGAAGGACGACGTCACCGTCGTCGAGGAGTCGCTGCTCAAGCGCGCCGTGGCGGCCGCCGCCCTCGGCAACGCGATGGAGTGGTTCGACTTCGGCATCTTCGCGTACCTGACCGTCACGATCTCGCAGGTCTTCCTGCCGCAGGGCGACCCGGCCGCGAACATCGTCGCGACCTTCGGCTTCTTCGCCGCGGCGTTCATCGTCCGACCCATCGGCGGCGCCGTCTTCGGCCCGATCGGCGACCGGATCGGCCGGCAGAAGGTCCTCGCGCTGACGATGATCCTGATGGCCGCCGGCACGCTGATGATCGGCCTGATCCCGTCGTACGACTCGATCGGCTTCTGGGCCCCGGTCCTGCTGCTCGTGGCCCGCTTCGTGCAGGGCTTCTCGACCGGCGGTGAGTACGGCGGCGCCGCGACCTTCATCGCCGAGTACTCGCCCGACAAGCGCCGTGGGTTCATGGGCTCGTGGCTCGAGTTCGGCACCCTGGCCGGCTACGTGCTCGGCGCGTCGATCGTCACCGGCCTGCAGTTCGGCCTGTCCGAGGACGCCCTGCTCAGCTGGGGCTGGCGCATCCCGTTCATCATCGCGGGCCCCCTCGGTCTGATCGGGCTGTACCTGCGTCTCAAGCTCGAGGAGACCCCGGCCTTCCAGAAGCAGCAGGAGCAGGCCGCCGAGCGTGAGGGGCAGAAGACCCCGTTCCTCAAGCTCTTCGCCGAGAACTGGCGCGCGCTCATCATCTGCATCGGCCTGGTCCTGGTCTTCAACGTGACCGACTACATGCTGCTGTCGTACATGCCGACCTACCTCGAGCAGAACCTCGGCCAGAACGCCACGTTCGGCCTCATCCTGATCGTCGTCGTGATGCTGCTCATGATGGTCGTCATCACGTTCGGTGGCCGGCTGTCCGACAAGTTCGGTCGTCGCCCGGTGCTCGCCGCCGGCTGCATCGGCTTCATCCTGCTGTCCTGGCCGGCCCTCAAGCTCGTCCAGACCGGCACGGGCGTCGGGGTGTTCTCCGGCCTGCTCATCCTCGGTGTCGTGCTCGTCACGTTCACCTCGACCATGCCGTCGACGCTGCCCGCGCTGTTCCCGACGATCATCCGCTACGGCGCCCTGGCGATCGCGTTCAACGTCTCGGTGTCGCTGTTCGGTGGGACCACCCCGCTCGCGACCTCGGCGCTCATCAACGCCGCGAAGGACGCCGGCTACGGCTGGGCCGAGGACATCCCGGCCTTCTACCTGATGCTGGCCGCCGTCATCGGGCTCGTCGCGGTGTACTTCACCAAGGAGACCGCCGCCACGCCGCTCATGGGCTCCGGCCCGACGGTCGGTTCCGAGGACGAGGTCGCCGGCGTGATCGACGACTACAACGACCCGAACTCGGAGTTCGCGCAGTCCGACTGGGCGAAGGAGTTCGCGACGAGTGAGATCCCGATCATCTCGGGTGACGCTGCGAAGAAGGAGTCCGCCGACTCCTGACCCCGGGGCCGCCCCGCGGCAACCCGCCCTGGAGGCCCGGTGCACGTCCGCCACGGACGCGCACCGGGCCTCCGGTCACGTTCAGGGCCGTGGGGGACGTCACGCGCGCAGCGACAGTTCGCGGACGCGGCACCGCGCGAACTGTCGCTCAGTCCGTGAAGTCGGCTGCGGGGCCCGCCGCCAGCCGCTCGGCGGCCTGCAGCAGGTGCGCGGTCACGGGGTGCGCCGGGCGCGCGAACACCGTCGCGGCGGGGCCGTGCTCGACGACCGCGCCCCGGTGCACGACCAGCACGTCGTCGGCCATCCGGCGCACGGCCCGCAGGTCGTGCGAGACGAACACCATCGCCACGCCGGTGTCGTCGCGGAGCCGCTCGAGCAGGGTCAGCACGGCGTCCTGCACGGTGGCGTCGAGGGCGGTGACCGGTTCGTCGAGGACGATCACCTCGGGGTCGGTGGCGAGTGCCCGGGCGATCGCGAGTCGCTGCCGTTGCCCACCGGACAGGGTCAGCGGCGACCGCGGCCGGATCGCCGGGTCGAGGTCCACCTGTCGCAGGGCTGCGTCCACCCGGGCGGCGAGGGAGCCACGGGCGCGGCGGTCGTCGCCCCGCGAGAACGCGTCGGCGAGGACCCGTTCGACCGACCACCGCTCGTCGAACGTGGCGCCGGGGTCCTGCACGACGGCCGCGACCCGGTGGCGTCGGGGGCGTCGGTCGTGTTCGGGGAGCGGTACCCAGGGGGCTCCGTCGAGCGAGACCGTGCCGGCGTCGGGCGTCTCGAGCCCGAGCAGCATCCGCGCCAGGGTGGTCTTGCCCGACCCCGAGGCGCCGATCACCCCGAGCACCCGCCCGCGGTCGAGCCCGAACGACACGTCGTCGACGGCGCGGACGCCCTCGTACCCGCGCGCGAGCCCGTCGGCGACGAGCACCCCCCTCGCACCGTGCGAGGTTGCGCGCTCGGTGCCGCGGTCGCCGATCGGCGCACGGTGCGTGGTCGTGCGCTCGGTGCGAGGTTGCCCGCTCGGTGCGTCGTCAGAGGCCTGCACGGAGCCATCAACCTCGCACCGGTCGACCAGATCGGCACCGTGCGCCGCGCGCACCAGGGCCTGCGTCGCGGCGTGCTGCGGATCCTGCAACACCGAGGCGACCGGGCCCTGCTCGACGATCCGGCCCTCGTGCATGACGGCCACCCGGTCGGCCCACCCCGCGACGAGCCCGAGGTCGTGCGTGATGACGAGCAGCCCCGCCCCGCGCTGCTGTGCTGCCCGCAGCTGCTCCATCACGGTGACCGCGACGCCGGCGTCCAGTGCGGTCGTGGGCTCGTCGGCGACCACGAGCGCCGGCGACCCGATGGTGGCCGCGGCGATGAGGGCCCGCTGCCGCATCCCGCCCGACAGCGTGCCGGCGAGTCGGCCGTCGGTCGCGATGTCCGGGTCGAGGCCCACCGCCCGCAGGGCATCGCGCACGGCGTCCACGCGCTCGGCCGCACCCATCTCGGTGTGCAGGCGGAGGCTGTCGGCGACCTCGCGTCCGACGGGACGCAGCGGGTCCAACGCGCCCAGGGCCTCCTGGCCGACGTAGCCGACCCGAGACCCGCGCACCTGGCGCCACCGACGATCGGAGAAGGCGCGGACGTCGAGGCCGGCGACGGTGAAGGCGTCGGCGCGGACGGCGGAGCCGGGCGCGGACAGGCCGAGTGCGGCGCGGGCGGTGACGGTCTTGCCGGAGCCGGACGCGCCGACCAGGGCGACGCACTCGCCGGCGTCGACCCGCAGGGCGACGTCGTGCACGATCGGCGTGCCCGCGATGGCGACGTGCAGCGCCTGGACCTCGAGGACGGTGGTCATCGGACGACTCCTGTTCGGCGGATCGCGCGACCGAGCACGGTGACGGCGGTCGCGAGCACCACGATGGCGAGCCCGGGGAAGGTGCTCATCCACGGTGCGGTCTGCAGGTAGGTCCGGCCGTCGGCGAGCATCGCGCCCCACTCCGGAGCCGGGGGTGGTGTGCCGACGCCGAGGTAACTCAGCGCCGAGGCCCAGACGATCGCCTGGCCGACGCCGAGTGTTGCGACCGCGACGACGGGCCAGAGTGCGGTGGGCAGGACGTGCCGGACCACGATGCGGACGGGGGAGCGGCCGAGCAGCACGGCGGTCTCGACGACCTGGGACGACCGGGCGGCACGGACCAGACCACGGACGATGCGGGCGTAGCCGGGGGCGGTGGCGAAGCCGACGGCGAGCACGGCGGGCACCGGGCCCGGGCCGGTGACGGCGATGACCACCAGGGCGACGAGCAGCAGCGGCAGGGCGAAGGCGACCTCGGTGACGCGGCCGATCACGGCGTCGAGCAGTCGGCCGATGCGTCCGGCGCCGGCGCCCAGTCCGGCGACGACCCCGAGGACGACGCCGGTCCCGCCGCCGATCAGGGTCGCGGCGACACCGACGACGAGCGAGGCCCGCGTGCCGGCGACGACCCGGGCCAGGACGTCGCGTCCGGATTCATCGGTGCCGAACGGGTGGGCGCCGCTCGGTGCGAGCAGCGCCTCGGACGGGTGCACCGCGAGCGGGTCCGCGCCGCCGAGCAGCGCCGGCCACGCGGCCGCCACGACGGCGAGCAGGACCACGGCACCCGCGACGGCGCCGGGGACGCCGAGGCCCCGTCGCCGGCGACGTGCTGCTGCCGGTCGTCCGTCGACCGGTTCACCGGTCGGGAGGCTCGGCTCGGCGATGCCGCTCACCGCGCGGCCGCCTCGTGGTCGGGTCCACGGCGTCGCGCGGCTCGCGGGGTGCGCGGGCGCGGGGCGCCGGCGCGCGGGCCTCCGGCGCGCGGGGCGCCGGTGCGCCGGCCTCCGGTGCGCGGGTCGACGACACGTTCGACGAGGTCCGCGACCGCGAGCACCACGACGTAGGCGGCGGCGGACACCAGCGCGATGCCGGCGACGAGCGGCATGTCCCGCTGCGTCACCGCGGTCACCAGGGCGCGACCGATGCCGGGCAGCGCGAACACGGACTCGACGACGACGGCGCCGGACACGAGGGACCCGAAGGCCCAGGCGGACAGGGCGATCCCGGGCAGCGCCGCGTGGCGGAGCAGGTGCCGGGCGAACAGCCCGAGTCGGGTCTCACCACGGCCCCGCGCGGCGAGGGCGAAGGCGGACCGTTGCGCGTCGACGACCCCGTCGCGCACGGTCTCGGCCAGGTACCCAGCGACCGGGACGGCCACCGTCAGCACCGGGAGCACCCAGCCGCGCACCGTGCCGTCGCTGACCGCGGGCACCCAACCGAGGGCGCTCGCGAACACCACGATGAGCACGCTGCCGAGCCAGAAGTGCGGCATCACGCTCGCGGTGACGCTCAGCGCGCTCGTCAGCCCGGCCGCGAACCGACCGCGCTGCGTCGACCACCAGGCCGCGAGGATCGCCAGGACCCAGGCGGCGACCAGGCCGGCCACCGCCAGGGTGAGCGTGACGGGCAGCTGCTGGCCGAGCAGCGTCGCGACCGGGGTGCGGAAGGCGTACGAGTCACCGAGCTGCAGGGTGGCGAGGCGTCCGAGGAACACCGCGTACTGCACGAGCACCGGCTGGTCGAGGCCGTACTCGTGCCGGACCTGGGCGACGGCCTCGGCGGAGGCCTGCGAGCCCGGACCACCGAGGATCGCGAGTGCGGGGTCGCCGGGGATGAGCCGGATCGCGACGAACACGATCGTCGCGACGGCCCAGAGCACGCCGATCCCGCCCGCGAGCCGTCGGACGGCCCACCACACCCAGGGCATCCGCGTCAGCGGTCGATCCAGGCCGTGCCGAACCAGGGCGTGGACACCGAGGTCGTCTGGATGCCGTGCACGGCCGAGCGCACCAGGAAGTGGTTCTGCTGGTCGTAGAGGGGCAGCACGGTGTCGCTCGCCAGGATCGTCTTCTGCGCCTGCTCGTACAGGTCGGCGCGCTCGTCGGCGTCCGAGGTGCGGGCCGCCTGCTCGAGCAGGGTGTCGAGTGCGGGGTCGTCGAGCTGCGCGAGGTTCGCGAAGTACCCGGACGGTGCCGGCTCGATGCTCGCGCTGTCGTACAGGATGCGCAGGACGTCGGGGCCGACCTTCGTGTACGGGGCGCTGACCACGTCGTACTCGTTCGCCGCGAGGGCCGCGTACCAGCTGGACAGGTCGAGTTCGTCGAGCACGACCTTGAACCCGACGGCCTTCTCGGACGCCTGGATCTGCTGGAACAGGCTGCGCTCGGCCGGCACCGACTGGTTCGTCGACACCGGGAACGTCACGGTGAGCTGCTGGCCGTCCTTGACACGGATGCCGTCCGACCCGACCTTCCAGCCGGCGTCGTCGAGCAGCTGCTTCGCCTTCGACGGCGAGTAGTCGAACCGGCTCTTCTCCGAGTACGCCAGCGGTTCGGCACTCGAGAGCACGGAGTACGAGCGCTTCGCGGTGCCGAGGAACAGCGACTGCAGGCCGGGGTCGATTTCGGCACCCGCGATGAACGCCTGCCGCACGGCCTCGTCACGGAACACGCCGTGGCCGGAGTTCAACTCGAGGCGGTTCGAGGCACCGGGGCGCGGGGCGTCGAGGTCGCGGATGGCGCCCTTCGCCGACGCCGCCTTGAGCTGGTCGGGCTGCGCGTTGTCGATGACGTCGACCTGGCCGGACTGCAGCGCCGCGTAGCGCGACGTCGAGTCGGGCAGGAACCGCCACGTGATGCCGGACAGGCGCGGCTTCGTCTTCCCCCAGTAGTCACTGTTCTTCGTCAGGGTGACGCGGTCGCCGTGCTTCCACCCGGTGACCTCGAACGGGCCGGTGCCGACGGGGGACTCGCAGTTCGTCGCCTGCTTGCGTTCGAGCGCCTTCGGGGACTCCATGCCGACCCACGGCTGCGAGAACGACTCGAGCAGCGCGCTGTCCGGACGGCTCAGGGAGAGCGTCACGGTGTGGTCGTCGGTGGCCGTCGCCTTCGTGATGGACTGCAGCGCGAGGTACCCGGTGCTCGACGCGGTGGCCGGGTCCTGCACGTGCTCGATGTTCGCCACGACGGCGGCGGCGTCGAACGGGGTGCCGTCGGTGAAGGTGACGTCGTCGCGCAGCGTGAAGGTGAGGGTCGTGCCGTCGTCGCTCGTGGTCCACTTCGTCGCGAGCTCGGGCGTCGGCTCGCCGTCCTCGAGCCCGACGAGCTCCTCGATGTACTGCGTCGCCAGGAGCGCCTGCGGGTAGTTGCCGCCGACGTGCGGGTCGAGGCAGGTGGGCTCGGCGTCACCGGAGGCGTACGTCAGGGTCCCGCCGCTCACCGGCTTGCTGCTCGTGGTGCTCGTCCCCGCGCCGCTGCACCCCGCGAGGACGAGGACGACTGCTGTGGCGCTCGCGACGGCGGCGACGGTTTTCTGTACTGAGTCCAAGATCATGGCTGGACGAGTCTAGCGGTTTACTGGGGCCCATGGACGAACCGATCCGCCGCGGTGGCCGCCCTCGACGCTCGAGCGCCGAGGTCCTCGCGGACGCCGCTGCCGAGCTGTTCCTCGAGCAGGGGTACGCACGCACCACGGTCGACCAGATCGCCGTGCGTGCGGGGGTCAGTCGCGCGACGTTCTTCAACTACTTCACGGCGAAGTCCGACGTGATGTGGCTCGAGCTCGACGCCGCGGTCGCGGGGCTGCCCGGGTACCTGGCGGCCTCGACCGAACCCAGTCCGGTGCGTGCGGTGGAGCAGGCCCTGCTCGCCGCGGCCCGGGCCCACGACCCCGAGCGGGTGCCGTGGGCGGTCGCGCAGGCCGAGGTGATGGGCATCGGCTCCGAGCTCGTCGCCGGGGTCGCCGTCCGGGTGATGGCGCAGCACGGGGCCGTCGCCGCCTTCGTGGCCGGGCGCACGGGGGAGCAGCCGGGGTCGCTCTGGCCGCAGACGGTCTCGGGTGCGGTGCTCGGGGCGGCTGCTGCGGCGTTCGGGGTGTGGGTCGCCGACGGGGTGGCCCGACGACCGCTCGTCGAGTACGTCGCGGCGGCGCTGACCCCGGTGGTCGCCGGCCTCGACGCCCGCTGACGCCGACGACGCTCGCCCGCGCGTCAGTCGGTGCGCAGCGTCCCGGCGCCGCCGGCGGCCACGTCCGAGGCCGTCCCGTCGCGCACGACATCGGGCACCTCGTCGCTCGTCGGCCGCAGCGAGGCGTCACCCGGATAGCTCAGCGTCAACACGGCTTCCTCGATGTACGGGCTGTCCTCGAGCGACTTCTCGACGTCGCGCAACCGCACCGCGACGTGCTCCTCGTTCTCGTTGCCCGTCAGGTCGACGGCGGCGACGAGGTACACCCGCGACGGTCCGACGAACTCCAGGTGCAGGTAGGTGACGCGTTCGATCTGCGAGCGGCCGAGCAGCTCGACGAGCACGGCGTTCTCGAGCTCGGGCGACGTGCTCTCGCCGAGCAGGAAGCGGCGGTTGCGGTCGATGAGGATGATCGCCACGACCCCGAGCAGCAGGCCGATCGCGATGGACCCGATCGCGTCGAAGATCGCCAGGCCGGTGATCTGGTGCAGGAACACCCCGAGGAACGCGACGACGAGGCCGATGAGCGCAGCGGCGTCCTCGGCGAACACGGCCCGCAGCGTCGGGTTCGAGGACTGCAGCACGTGGCGCAGCACCGGCACCTTGCGCTTCGTCGCCGCTCCGTGCGCCTGGCGGTAGGCCTGCAGGAAGCTCGTGCCCTCGAGGCAGAACGACAGCGCGAGCACGATGTAGTTGAGCAGGACGTCCTCGGCCGGACCCGTCTCGCCGAGCTCGGAGATGCCGTGGTAGATCGACACGATGGCGCCCGCGGTGAACAGCCCGAACGCGGCGAACATCGACCAGATGTAGGTCTCGCGTCCGTACCCGAGCGGGTGTGCGGTGTCGCGCTTCCGCGCGCCCCGTCGTTCGGCGACCAGCAGGAAGATCTCGTTGCCGGTGTCCGCCCACGAGTGCGCTGCCTCGGCCACCATCGAGGCCGAACCCGAGATGAGCGACGCGATGGTCTTCGCGATCGCGACGAGCAGGTTCGCGCCGAAGGCGATGATGACGGTGAGGGAGGACTCCGGGCGTTCGCCGGAGGCAGAGTCGTCGGGCATCCCTCCAGCATGCTCCCGTCCGCTAAACTCGTGTCACACGAGCGTCGATCCGGCCATCACCGGGGAGCTCCCGGAAGAACGCGGTCCGCGCGAGCGGCTCGTCAGTAGAACCGGGCGGACCGGGCCGCACCGAACCCGAACACGAGCGGTCGTGACGTGCGGACAGCACGGCGTGGCAAGCGAGGTGGTACCGCGGAGCGTGCTCCGTCCTCGTGGAGATCGAGCGAACCCACAAGGAGTCCCGGTGCCGTACCCGTTGAACGCCGATGCCGATGGCGTCGTCCCCTCGCCGTCCTTCCCCGCCGTCGAGCGGGGGATCCTCGCCTTCTGGAAGGGCGACGACACGTTCCAGGCGTCCATCGACCAGCGCCAGGGCTGCGACGAGTGGACCTTCTACGACGGCCCGCCGTTCGCGAACGGCCTGCCGCACTACGGTCACCTGCTGACCGGGTACGCCAAGGACGTCTTCCCGCGGTACCAGACGATGCGCGGCAAGCAGGTGCACCGACGCTTCGGCTGGGACACCCACGGGCTGCCCGCCGAGCTCGAGGCGATGCGCCAGCTCGGCATCACCGAGAAGCACGAGATCGACGAGATGGGCGTCGACGTGTTCAACGCCGCCGCCAAGAAGTCCGTGCTGCAGTACACCGACGAGTGGCAGCAGTACGTCACCCGCCAGGCGCGCTGGGTCGACTTCGAGGACGACTACAAGACGCTCGACACGACGTTCATGGAGAGCGTGCTGTGGGCGTGGAAGCAGCTCTGGGACAAGGGCCTGGCGTACGAGGGCTTCCGGGTCCTGCCGTACTGCTGGAACGACCAGACGCCGCTGTCGAACCACGAGCTGCGCATGGACGACGACGTCTACAAGATGCGCCAGGACCAGTCCGTCACGGTGTCGTTCCCGCTGCAGGGTGCGCGCGCCGAGTCGCTCGGGCTGGCCGGCGTGCGTGCGCTCGCCTGGACCACGACCCCCTGGACCCTGCCCACGAACGCCGCGTTGGCCGTCGGGCCTGCGGTCTCGTACGTGGTGCTCCCTGCGGGGCCGGGAGGCGCGGCTGACGGTGCCGACGCCGGTTCCGTCCACTACCTGCTGGCTTCGGACACCGTGGCCGCCTACGCGAAGGACCTCGGCTACGAGACGGCCGAGGACGCCGCTGCCGCGGTCGTCCGCACCCTGGCGGGTGCGGAGCTCGACGGCGTCGAGTACGAGCGCCTGTTCGAATACCTGGCCGATGCCGAGGGCATGGAGCACGCCTGGCGCATCCTGGTCGCCGACTACGTCGAGACCGGCGAGGGCACCGGCATCGTGCACCAGGCCCCGGCCTACGGTGCCGACGACCAGGTGGTCTGTGCTGCCGCCGGTATCCCCGTGGTGCTCTCCCTCGACGAGGGCGGGGTCTTCACCTCGCAGTTCGGCGAGGTCGCCGGCATGCTCTGGTCCGACGCGAACAAGCCGCTGACCAAGGCCGTCCGCGACGCCGGTCGTCTGCTCCGCCAGGCGTCCTACGAGCACAGCTACCCGCACTGCTGGCGGTGCCGGAAGCCCCTCATCTACAAGGCCGTGTCGTCGTGGTTCGTGCGGGTCACCGACTTCCGCGACCGCATGGGCGAGCTCAACCAGGACATCAACTGGGTGCCGGAGAACGTCAAGGACGGCCAGTTCGGCAAGTGGGTCGGCAACGCCATCGACTGGTCGGTGTCGCGCAACCGCTACTTCGGCACGCCGATCCCGGTGTGGCAGTCCGATGACCCCGAGTACCCGCGCACCGACGTGTACGGCTCGCTCGAGGACATCGAGCGCGACTTCGGCCGCCTGCCGCTGAACGCCGACGGCGAGGTCGACCTGCACCGCCCGTTCATCGACGACCTGACCCGTCCGAACCCCGACGACCCCACGGGGAACTCGACGATGCGCCGGATCACCGACGTGTTCGACGTCTGGTTCGACTCCGGGTCGATGCCGTACGCCCAGGTGCACTACCCGTTCGAGAACCGGGAGTGGTTCGAGTCGCACAACCCGGCCGACTTCATCGTCGAGTACATCGGGCAGACCCGCGGCTGGTTCTACGTCATGCACGTGCTGTCCACGGCACTGTTCGACCGGCCTGCTTTCAAGAACGTCATCAGCCACGGCATCGTCCTCGGCTCGGACGGTCAGAAGATGTCGAAGTCGCTGCGGAACTACCCGGACGTCTCCGAGGTGTTCGACCGCGACGGCGCCGACGCCATGCGCTGGTTCCTGATGTCCTCGTCGGTGATCCGCGGTGGCAACCTCGTCGTCACCGAGGAGGGCATCCGCCAGGGCGTCCGCGAGTTCATGCTGCCGCTGTGGTCGACGTACTACTTCTTCACCCTGTACGCGAACGCATCGGGGGAGTCGGGGTACCAGGCCACCCGTCGAACGGACAGCACCGACGTCCTCGACCGGTACCTGCTCGCGAAGACCCGGGTGCTCGTGTCCGACGTGCAGCAGCACCTCGACGCGCTCGACACCCCGCTCGCGGCCCAGGCCGTCCGCGACTTCGCCGACGTGCTGACGAACTGGTACGTCCGCCGGTCGCGCGACAAGTTCTGGACCGGGGCCGACGGTGCGGCAGGGGACGACGCCCGTGCGGCCTTCGACACCCTGTACACGGTGCTCGAGACCCTGACCCGCGTCGCGGCCCCGCTCGCCCCGCTCGTCACCGAGGAGATCTGGAAGGGCCTGACCGGTGGTCGGAGCGTGCACCTGACGGACTTCCCCGACGCGGCCGAGTTCCCCGCCGACGACGCCCTCGTCGCGGCGATGGACCGCGTGCGCGACGTCGCCTCGAAGGGCCTCGCCCTCCGCAAGGCGACCGGCAAGCGCGTCCGGCTGCCGCTCGCCACGCTCACCCTCGTGGTGCCGGACCCGGCGGCGGTCGAACCGTTCGCCGACATCCTGCGCGACGAGCTGAACGTCAAGCGGGTCGTGCTCGAGGCGCAGGCCGAGGAGTCACTGGCGCAGTACGGCATCGAGCGGAAGCTGACCGTCAACGCCCGCGTCGCCGGCCCGCGCATCGGCAAGGCCGTGCAGCAGGTGATCCCGGCCGCGAAGAAGGGCGACTGGACCGCGACCGAGTCCGGCGTGACCGTCGGCGGTGTCGACCTGGTCGAGGGCGAGTACACGCTCGACCTCACCGTCGCCGACCCGTCGGTCGCCGTGGCGTTCCTCGACGAGGGCGGCTTCGTGGTGCTCGACACCGTGACCACGCCCGAGCTCGAGGCCGAGGGGCTCGCCCGCGACGTCGTCCGTGCCGTCCAGCAGGCCCGGCGCGACGCCGACCTGGACGTCAGCGACCGCATCGTCCTGACCCTCGGGGTCGACGAGGCCGCCGACGCGTCGGTGCGCACCCACCAGCAGCTCATCGCGGGGGAGACCCTGGCGACGAGCGTCGAGATCGTGCCCCTCGGGGCAGGCGCCACCACCGATGTCGGTGACGGCGCGAAGGTGACCGTGGAGGTGTCACGCGCATGAGCGACGACGACCAGTACGACGAGCACGACCAGCACGACCAGCACGACGAGGACGGCATCCGGATCCCGGTGGGGCCGTCCGGTGACGCTCCGGTCGAGGCCGTGCCGTACGGCGGTGACGACGACGAGGTCAAGCGCGTCGAGGCCGCCCTGTACGCCCGGATCGGTGAGCAGTCGCCCGAGCACCGCCTGACCGCGACCCGTCGCGCCGTCGAGCTGCTCGGCGACCCGCACCTGGCGTACCCGGTGATCCACATCACCGGCACGAACGGCAAGACGTCCACCGCGCGCACGACCGAGAGCATCGTCCGTGCCCACGGTCTGCGCACCGGCCTGATGACGAGCCCGCACCTGGTGTCGATCCGGGAGCGCATCGTCATCGACGGGCAGCCGATCGAGCCGAGCCGGCTCGTCGAGAACTGGGACGACATCGCCCCGGTCCTCGAACTGACCGACCAGGAGCTCACCGCCAAGGGCGAGCTCCCGCTCACCTTCTTCGAGGCACTGACCGTCCTGGCCCTGGCGTGCTTCGCCGAGGCGCCGGTCGACGTCGCCGTGATCGAGGTCGGCATGGGCGGCGAGTGGGACTCCACCAACGTCGTGCAGAGCCAGGTCGCGGTGTTCACGCCGATCGCCATCGACCACGCGAAGCAGCTCGGCAGCACGGTGGCGGAGATCGCGCGGACCAAGTCCGGGATCATCAAGCCGTCGTCCGCCGTGGTGTCGAGCGAGCAGGTCCCCGAGGCACTCGTCGAACTCGAGCGTGCCGCCGAGCTCACCGAGTCGACCCTCGCGGTCGAGGGCACCGGGTTCAGCGTCGTGGACGTCACGCCGGCGGTGGGCGGTCAGCTCATCACCGTGCAGGGGATCGCCGGCCGCTACGACGACCTGTTCCTGCCGCTGTTCGGGCGGCACCAGGCCCACAACGCGGCCGTGGCGATCGCCGCGGTCGAGTCGTTCCTCGGTCGGGGCACCCAGGCGCTCGACGAGGACGTCCTGTCCGAGGGCCTCGCCGGTGCCACCAGCCCCGGTCGCCTCCAGCCGATCGCCACCGACCCGACCGTCGTGGTCGACGCGGCGCACAACCCGCACGGTGCCAAGGCCCTGGCCGAGGCCCTGCCGGTGGCCTTCCCGTCCGAGCACGTCGTCGGCGTCGTCGGGATCCTCGGCGACAAGGACGCCCGCGGGTTCGTCCGCGCGCTGAAGGGCACCGTCGAGACCTTCGTCGTCACGCAGCCCCCGGGGGAGCGTGCCCTCGACGCGGACGCCTTCGCCAAGGTCGTCGTGGACGAGGTCGGCGCGGATCGCGTCGTGGTCGAGCCGTCACTCGCCGCCGCGCTGCAGCAGGCACGCGACCTGGCGGACGAGGCGGACGCCGAGGACGCCCTCGTGCTCGTCGCGGGCTCCATCGTGATGGTGGGTGCGGTCATGGACCTGGTCCACCGGGAAGGCGAGACGAAGTGACGAACGCACCACGTCCCCACGAGCACGGCCAGCCGACCTCTCCGCAAGCTCCGCGGTCGTCTGGAACCGGCTCGCGTGGGCCCACCTCCCGGCCGGGGCGCGCACCGCGCACCCGGAAGCCGCGACGCGACCGCGGGGCGCAGGAGAGCCTGCTGTCGATCGCGCTCGTGCTCGAGGCGATGATGTTCTTCTTCCCGATGCTCGTCGTGTTCGGCAAGGGGACCCTGCCGCCGGCCCTGGCGTTCGGCGGCGGCATCGGTGCGATGGTCGTGCTGGCGCTGGCCTCACGTCTGACCGGCAACCCCGCCGGTGTAGGGTTCGGGTGGCTGCTGCAGGCGGCCATCCTCGCCACCGGGTTCATCGAACCGTTCATGTTCGCGGTCGCCGTGGTGTTCCTGGCGCTGTGGGTCTTCTGCTTCGTCAAGGGCGGTCAACTCGACCGCCAGAACGCCGCGCGCCGGGCCGCCATGGGCGAGGACTGACCACCCCTCCGATCCCGCGAACACACTAGGAGTACTGCGTGTCCGACCTCGAAGAGACCCTCGTCCTCGTCAAGCCCGACGGCGTCGCCCGCCAGCTCACCGGTGAGATCCTCCGCCGCATCGAGTCGAAGGGCTACGAGATCGTCGACCTGAAGATGCTCACCGCGCCGCGCGACCTGTTGGACGCGCACTACGAGGAGCACCAGGGCAAGCCGTTCTTCGAGCCGCTCGTCGAGTTCATGCAGTCCGGTCCGGTCGTCGCCGTGCGCGTCGCCGGCAACGGCGTGATCGCCGGCTTCCGGTCGCTCGCCGGCACCACCGACCCCACCAGCGCCGCGCCGGGCACCATCCGTGGCGACCTCGGTCGCGACTGGGGCCTCAAGGTGCAGCAGAACCTGGTGCACGGGTCGGACAGCACCGAGTCGTCGGCGCGCGAGCTCGCGCTCTGGTTCGCCTGAGACGCCGGGGGAACGACTCGTGACGAACAACGACCGACCCACCAAGAACGAGCGTCGCCAGCACGCGCGTGAGGTCTCGCGCCAGCGCGCCGACGCCGAGAAGCGTCGCAAGCGCCGCAACAAATGGTTCCTGCAGGGCGGTATCGGCCTGGGCATCATCGCGATCGCCGCGATCATCACGCTCGTCGTGGTGAACGTGAACAACGCGCCCGCCGTGTCCGCTGCCGGGCCGAAGAACATGGCCACCGGCGCGATCCAGTTCACCGGCGAGGGCGGCGAGGTCACCCCGGTGACCACGAAGGCCGTCACCGCGAAGGGCACCCCGTCGGCGGTCCCGACGTCGAACACCGACGGTGCGGTCGCGGTCACCGAGTACGTCGACTGGGCCTGCCCGGTCTGCAAGCAGTTCGAGGGCGCCTACGCCGACCAGATCCTGGACAAGGTGCAGTCGGGCGACGCGACGCTGGCCATCCAGCCGGTGTCCATCCTCGACCGCAGCTACCAGAGCTCGCGCTACGCCAGCCGGGCCGCGAACGCCGCGATGTGCGTCGCGAACTACGCGCCGGACAAGTTCCTGGACGTCCAGACGCAGTTCTTCGACAACCAGCCCACCGAGGGCACCTCGGGCCTGACGAACGCCGAGATCGCGAAGCTCGTGAAGGCGGGCGGCGCGACCGGGTCGAACGTCTCCGAGTGCCTGTCGACCGAGCAGTTCAAGGGCTGGGTGACGAAGTCCACGAAGCTCGTCACCGCGGACGAGGCACTGCAGGGCACGCAGGGCTTCGGCACGCCGACCGTGGTCGTGAACGGCAAGCGCCTCGACGACCTCAGCACGGTCATCACCGCGATCGACGCCGCGGCGAAGTAGCACCACCCGCACGAGCGAAGGCCCCCCGCTTCCATCCGGAAGCGGGGGCCTTCGTCGTCGCGCTGCCTCGTGCCTACGCGGCGCCACCGTTCTGCTCGACGAAGGACGCGAAGGCGTCGGTGTCGGTCAGGGAGCCGGTGAACTGCTTGCCGTTGACGATGATCGTCGGGGTGCTCGTCACCTTGTCGAGCGACGAGTTCGGGATCGGGTCGTTCATGACCCGGTTCGTGGCGTCGGCGACCCACCCGGCGAAGTGCTGCCCGGTGATGCACGAGGTGACCTTGCTGTTCGTCGCGCCGGCGTCCTTCGCCAGCGACGCCAGCTCGTCGTTCGTCAGGCCCTTGGTGCTCTCGGACGGCTGGTTCTCGTAGAGCGACGTGTTGTACGCCAGGAACGCGTCGGGGTCGTAGTCCGCGACACAGGCGGCCGCGGCGGCTGAGCGCGTGGAGTACTTCGAGCCGAGCGACACCCGGTCGAGCAGGTTGAACGGGTGCAGTTCGAGCGTCGCGGACCCGGCCTTCACCCACTGCTCGATCTGGTCCATCTGCGCCGTCTCGAACTGGTTGCAGTACGGGCACATGTAGTCCGAGTACACGGTGATGTTCGCCACCGAGTCGTCCTGCTCCGTCGCCGTCGGGGTCCCACCGTCGGGTGTGGCCTTGGTCTCGACGGGCACGATCTCGCCGCTCTGGCCGGTGAACAGGATGCCGTCGCTCGCCATGTTCCGCGGCCCGGGCCCCGCGGGTTGCACCGAGTTCGCGATCACCAGGACGACCACGGCGACGACCGCCAGGCTGCCGACGATGATGCCGCTGATCCCGAGCGTCTTGTTGCGGCGACGTCGCGCCTGCTCCTGCACCCGGGCTTCGCGAGCGCGCTCTCGGGCGGCGTCGCGACGGACCTTCTTGCTCTCGTTCTCGCTCATCGAGATCGAGCGTAGGTGCTGCCCGGAGGTCGATCGGGCGTCCTGCCTGGGAAGCCCCCAGGAATTCGGTGACGCGTCATCGATGTGTCATCGGTGCCGCATCGAGAACGCTCAGCGGCGGATCAGAAGACCGTCAGGATGGTCGGGAACTTGATGATGATCGTCACGACGATGAACAGGTAGTTCGCCAGCGGGAACGCCCAGCAGAACGGGAGCAGCGCCCGGCCGACCCGCTGGGTGCGGGCACCGAAGCGGCCCTGCGCGGCGTTCCAGATCGTGAACACCCAGAACATCGGGATCGTCATCGACCACACGAGCATGCACCACGGGCACAGCGCGCCGATGAACCAGACGGTCTGG
This sequence comes from Curtobacterium sp. PhB78, assembly GCF_003751685.1. Classification (NCBI taxonomy): domain Bacteria; kingdom Bacillati; phylum Actinomycetota; class Actinomycetes; order Micrococcales; family Microbacteriaceae; genus Curtobacterium; species Curtobacterium sp. PhB78. The sequence goes on along the minus strand of NZ_RKIA01000005.1, from coordinate 151,068 downwards.
GTGAAGAGCCACGTCACGAAGACCCACGCCAGGAACACGCCGGCGTTGAACGCGATCCAGAACCACCGCGAGCCGTTGCGGAAGCCCGCGAGCATCATCACCGCGACGGCGATCGGCGCCACGAAGCCCATCACGCCGAGCAGTGGGTTCGGGAACCCGAACAGGTGACCCTGCCAGCTCGCCATCACGTCCGAGCAGCTGATGAACGGGTTCACGTCGCACGAGAGCACCGTGTCGGGGTCGGCGTACTTCTTGAACTCGTCGAGCACCAGGGAGAAGGACCCGTACAGGCCGACGAACCCGGTGATCAAGAGGAAGACGGCCATCGCGACCGGACGACGGGGGGCAGGCGCTGACGTGCTCACGCCGTCATCATCGCATGCGGCTTCCGGTCCTTTCCGGGAGCGGCGTGCGATACTGGCCGGAGGTCGTGCGGGCAACCGCAGACCGAAGAGAGCTTTCCGGGCAGTGCCCCACGGGGCAGTGTCCGGACGATCAGGTGCGGTGAGAGCGCACCGTGGTCGGGACAGCGTCACTCCGACGCCGAGCCGACCCGGGCCGGGTGCCCGGACCGGAACGGCAGCGGACGCAACGAGAAGTTGACGCAGACCGATCACGAAGACAGCGAGCGCGGGGCGTCGACGCCACCGCCACAACCAAAGAATTCCCGCCGCCTGACAAGGGTGCGAGTGGGGCCGAGGAGTGCGCCAGTCCATGGTGGAGCAGAACAACGACAACACGACCAACGACGAGAACGCCCCGAAGCGTCGGACCCGCCTGTTCGGCGGACGCCGCGCCCGGTCGTCCGGCCAGCAGGTCGCGGCCGACGCCGTGCAGGTGCCGGCCGTCGACGCGCCCCTCGCGCTGACGGACGGGGCACCGGCAGACGGGGCACCGGCAGAAGCCGTGTCCGTCGCGGTCGAGGCCGTCTCCGCGCAGAGCGCCGAGCCGGACGACGTGAGCACGCTGACCGGCGACCTGCCGGTGGTGACGGCCGAGCCGACCGAGCCCGCAGCCGACGTGGCGGAGCCGAGTGGTGCCTCCCGTCCGACCGAGACCGAGCCGACGGCCGAGGCGAGCGAACCCGCCGCCCCAGCCGAGCCGTTCGTCCCGAAGGCGACGAGCACGCTCAGCCTGATCTTCCACGCCCCCGTCCTGCCGGAGCTGCCGCGCCGTGCCGCGCGGTACGAACGCGACGAGGACGACCGAGACGACCGCTACGAGCGCTCCGACCGCTCCGAGCGCGAGGACCGGTTCGACCGCGATGACCGGTACGACACCGACGAGCGTGAGGAGCAGGGCGGATCCCGCCGGCGCTCGCGTCGTCGGGGGAGCAGCGCCGACCGCGAGGCCCGTGCGCCGCGCGAGCCGCGCGACCACCAGGAGCCCCGCCGCCGCGAGCCCGAGCTCATCACCGAGCCGCAGCGCATCAAGGGCTCGACCCGGCTCGAGGCGAAGAAGCAGCGCCGACGCGACGGCCGTGACGCCGGACGCCGCCGCCAGGTCGTGAGCGAGGACGAGTTCCTCGCCCGCCGCGAGAGCGTCGACCGCCAGATGATCGTCCGCTCCAGCTCGTCGACCATCGAGATCGGCGTGCTCGAGGACGGCATCCTCGCCGAGCACTACATCACCAAGTCCGAGAACGTGTCGCTGATCGGCAACGTCTACCTCGGCAAGGTGCAGAACGTCCTGCCGTCGATGGAGGCCGCCTTCGTCGACATCGGTCGCGGCCGCAACGCCGTGCTGTACGCCGGCGAGGTCGACTGGAACTCGGTCGACACCAGCCACGGCCGTCGCATCGAGGCCGCGCTCAAGCCGGGCGACAAGGTCCTGGTCCAGGTCACGAAGGACCCCGTCGGCCACAAGGGCGCCCGCCTGACCAGCCAGGTCTCGCTGCCCGGTCGCTACCTGGTCTACGTGCCGAACGGCTCGATGAACGGGATCTCGCGCAAGCTGCCCGACACCGAGCGTGCGCGCCTGAAGAAGATCCTGAAAGAGGTCCTGCCGGAGCACGCGGGCGTCATCGTGCGCACCGCTGCCGAAGGTGCGACGGAAGAGCAGCTCACCCGCGACGTGCAGCGCCTGACCAGCCAGTGGGAGGCCATCCAGAAGAAGGTCGCCGGTGGCCAGGCCCCGGTGATGCTGCACTCGGAGCCGGACCTGCTCGTCAAGATCGTGCGTGACGTCTTCAACGAGGACTTCACGAAGCTCATCATCGACGGCGAGGCCGCCGGCGGCACCATCGACGAGTACCTGTCGGCCGTCGCGCCCGACCTGAAGGACCGCGTCGTCCGCTACGAGGGCCCGGACTCCTTCGAGGAGTACCGCCTGAACGAGCAGATCGACAAGGCGCTCGACCGTAAGGTCTGGCTGCCCTCCGGTGGTTCGCTCGTCATCGACCGCACCGAGGCCATGACGGTCGTCGACGTCAACACGGGCAAGTTCGTCGGCTCCGGGGGCAACCTCGAGGAGACGGTCACGAAGAACAACCTCGAGGCCGCCGAGGAACTCGTCCGCCAGCTCCGCCTGCGCGACATCGGCGGCATCATCGTCGTCGACTTCATCGACATGGTGCTCGAGGAGAACCGCGACCTCGTGCTCCGACGCCTGATCGAGTGCCTGAGCCGCGACCGCACGAAGCACCAGGTCGCCGAGGTCACCTCGCTCGGCCTCGTGCAGATGACCCGCAAGAAGATCGGCGTCGGCCTGCGCGAGTCGCTCGACGAGGTCAACGCGAAGGTCAACGACAACAACGCCGATCCGGGCCCGAGCAAGGGGCGCCGCAAGGGGCGCAGTGGTGCCGGTGGCAACGGCAACGGCAGCAACGGCAACGGTGGCAACGGGCACGGCAACGGCGGGGGCAACTCCGGCGGTGGCTCGGGTTCCGGTTCGTCGAACGGGCAGTCGAGCCAGGCGCACCAGATCACCGACGACGTGAAGAGCGCGCTGTCGCGGATCGCCGCCTCGACGATCCCGCACGAGGACTCGCCGGCATCGCCGACCTCGGCGGAGGCACCGACCTCGGCCGACGTCCCCGCAGCGACGTCCGCGTCCGACGACTCCGGAGCGGGCGAACAGCCCACCGGGTCGAAGCGTCGGCGCCGTGGCGGCCGTGGTGGACGGAGCGGTGAGCAGTCGAACGCTGCCGCGACCGAAGCCACCGAGGTCGCTGAGTCGGCGCCCGTCGCAGTCGAGGCGGAGGCCGCTGTCGAGCCGAAGCGCGACGAGCCGAAGCGCGACGAGCCGAAGCAGGCTGCGCCGAAGCAGGCGGTCGCTGAGGCTGCTGCTCCTGCCGCCGAGCCGAAGGCCAAGGCCCCGGCCCGCCGTCGGGTCAGCTCCAGCGCGACGGTGACCCCGACCGACAACACGGTCGCGATCCTGGACATCCCGCTCAACGCGGCCCCGAAGCGCGAGCCGCGTCAGGTCGCCCCGGACGCCGAGTCGCTGTTGGACTCCGTGCTCCAGGCGCTGCCGGAGCCGAAGCAGCCGGGTCAGGGTCGTTCGCGGTCCCGCCGGGTGTCGTCGCCGAGCATCAGTGCGCCGGCCACGACCGAGGGTGCGTCCGGCGAGGACACCGACGGCTCCGTCATCCTGGGGAACTGAGCGTGACGAACCCCGGTGACCCGCAGCAGGATCGTGGGTACTACGGTGCGGGCTGGCAGCAGCCCGCACCGCCCGGACCCGGGGGAGCCGGCGGTTCCGCGCCGCCGTACGGTGGGCAGCCTGGCGGGCAGCCGCCGTACGGTGGGCAGCCTGTTGGGCAGCCTGGTGGGCAGCCGCCGCACGGCGTCCAGCCCGCTGCCGGGGTGCCCTACGCCCCGCCGCGACCGCCGCGTGCGCCGGCCGATCCGCGTCGGGCCTTCGCGCCCGGCGCCTCGGTGAACAACACCGCCGGGGCGCTCATCGCCGTGGTGTCCCTCGTGCTGGTCGAGTTCGTGTCCGGCATCGTCGGGCTCATCGGGACGTCGCTCGTCGTCAGCCCGTTCGCGCACTACGGCGCGGGTGCCAGTCTGGTCGGCAGCTTCATCGCCTCGGTGTTCCTGGCGCCGTTCCCGTTCTACGCGGGGGCGTTCCTGGCGTTGGCGTTCCTGACCCCGATCGCCCGCCGCAGTCCGCTGCCGACCGTGCTGCTCCGCGCCGTGCTCGCCGGGGCTGCCGGGACGATCGCCCTCGCGCTCGTCGGTGTCTTCACGGGGGCGTTCGGCGCGATCACCTCGGGCGGTTCCCGACTCGTGATCGACGTCGTCACGAACCCGCTCCGCAACGGCGTGCCGTTCACGGTGATGCTCCTGGCGAGCGCGACCGCGGCGTGGCTGTGGCTCGGGCGCCCGCGACGGAACCGTGGCACCGCGCCGACGTCCGGTCTGCCGGGGACGGTTCGGCCCGCCGACGCCGTCCCGCCCGCGACCGTGCAGCCGGGGCCGCAGCAGCCGCAGCAGGGCCCGTACGGACAGGGTCTGGTCCAGCCGGACCCCCACGGGCAGTACGGCGGCCAGTACGGCGCAGAGCCCCGTCCGGACCAGCAGCAGCCGCCGGCAGGCCCCTGGGGCGGTCCGGCGCCGCGCTGACCTCGGGTCGTCGCTTGCGACGCGGTCGCTCGTGCGGTCGTGTGGGCGGTCGTGTGGGCGCTGCACGGTGCGAGGTTGACCACATGGTGCGGCCCTCGTACCTCGCACCGTGTGGCCAACCTCGCACGGTGCGCACGTGCCCGAGGCGCGACCGCGGTCCTGCGCGGTGCGGCGTCCGCCTGTCGTCGCACCGTGCGAGGTTCTCCGGGCGGTGCAGCGGCCGCGGCACGGTGCGAGCCTCTGGCGACGCACCGTGCTGCCGACCTCGCACGCTGTGGGCAACCTCGCACGGTGCGCGGACGCCTGCGAGCCGGCCCCGCACCGTGCGACAGGACGGGCGTGGCGGGCGTGCGCCGGGCCTCCCGTCCGCACCGTGCGAGGTTCCGGACGCCGTGCGAGCCGGCGTGCCCGGCACCGAGTCGGGAACCTCGCACCGTGCGTGCCGGACGCACGCGCGGCGCGTCAGTGGGCGCGCTTGTCGCGCTGCGCCACGCGCAGGCCGCTGCGGATGAGCCGCAGCACGAGCTCCCGGCCGGACACCGCAGAGGCCCCTGCGGCGACCAGTTCGTGGTACTTCGCGAGCGGCACGTCGTAGTGGTCGTGGTCGAACGCACGACGCGGCACACCGGCGCGTGCAGCGAACGCGTGGAGTTCCGCGTAGGATTCATCACTGACGAGGTGCGACCACAGAGTGTCGTGAGCGGGCCACGTCGGTGGGTCGATCAACACGGTCACCGTGCAATCGTACGTGTGTCGCCGTTTGACCGGACCCATGGGGATCGAGTATTCTCGATCCCTGGTGTCAGCGGGCCGTTCTGCCTGCGTCGCCGATCGGGCCCGGCCTTCCGGGAGCCGCTCGTGCAGAAGTGGGCACCCGAGACTTCCCTCAAGCAGAGTTACGTAAGGATTTCCACGTGGTTTACGCAGTAGTGCGCGCCGGCGGCCGTCAGGAAAAGGTCGAGGTCGGCACCATCCTGACCGTCGACCGTGTCAAGGCGGACGACAAGGGCAACATCGACCTCGCCCCCGTGCTCCTCGTGGACGGTGACAAGATCACGTCGGCGGCTTCCGAGCTCGTCAACGTGACCGTCACCGCCGAGGTGCTCGACGACCTGCGCGGTCCGAAGGTCATCATCCAGAAGTTCAAGAACAAGACCGGGTACAAGAAGCGCCAGGGTTTCCGCGCTGAACTGACCCGCGTCAAGATCACCAAGATCGCGTAAGGGAGTCAGCTCATGGCACACAAGAAGGGTGCGAGTTCCACTCGCAACGGTCGTGACTCGAACGCTCAGCGCCTCGGCGTGAAGCGCTTCGGTGGCGAGGTCGTCAACGCCGGTGAGATCATCATCCGCCAGCGTGGCACCCACTTCCACCCGGGCGCCAACGTCGGCCGCGGTGGCGACGACACGCTGTTCGCCCTCTCGGCCGGTTCGGTCGAGTTCGGCACCAAGGGTGGCCGCAAGGTCATCAACATCGTCAACGCGTAATCGCGACGATCAGCTTCAGCGGGAGGGGCGGGCCGAGTGCCCGCCCCTCCTTCGCTTTTCCCGCCGACGGATGCCGCCGGCACAACGCGCTGACGAATCTCGTCGGCACAACGCGCCGACGGATCACGTCGGCACAACGCGCTGACGGACCCCGTCGGCGCAACGATCTTCCAGGAGTGGAACCATGGCGACCTTCGTCGACCGCGTGACCCTGCACCTCAGCGCGGGGAAGGGCGGCAACGGTTGCGTCTCGGTCCGCCGTGAGAAGTTCAAGCCCCTCGCCGGGCCCGACGGCGGCAACGGCGGTGACGGCGGTGACATCGTGCTCGTGGCCGATCCGCAGGTCACCACGTTGCTCGGCTACCACCGCTCCCCGCACCGTTCGTCCAAGAACGGGCAGCCGGGCATGGGCGACCACCGCAGCGGCGTCAGCGGCGAGGTCCAGGAGCTCCCGCTCCCGATCGGCACCGTCGTGTACGACGAGGCCGGCGAGGTCATCGCCGACCTGACCGAGCCCGGCATGCGCGTCGTCGTGGCCCCCGGTGGACAGGGCGGCCTCGGCAATGCGGCGCTCTCCACCACCAAGCGCAAGGCCCCCGGCTTCGCGCTCCTCGGCACCGAGGGCTGGGCGGGTGACATCAGCCTCGAGCTGAAGACCATCGCCGACGTCGCCCTCGTCGGGTTCCCGAGCGCCGGCAAGTCCTCGCTCATCGCCGCGATCTCGGCCGCGAAGCCGAAGATCGCCGACTACCCCTTCACCACGCTCACCCCGAACCTCGGCGTCGTCGAGTCGGGCGAGAGCCGCTTCACGGTCGCGGACGTCCCCGGGCTGATCGAGGGCGCGTCCGAGGGCAAGGGCCTCGGCCTCGAGTTCCTGCGGCACGTCGAGCGCTGCGAAGCCCTGCTGCACGTCATCGACTGCGCGACGATGGACCCGGGCCGCGACCCGATCAGCGACCTCGACGTCATCCTCGGCGAGCTCGAGCGCTACCCGGTCCCCGAGGGTCAGGTGCCGCTGCTCGAGCGTCCGCAGCTCATCGCGCTCAACAAGATCGACGTACCGGATGCCGCCGAGCTCGCCGAGTTCGTCACCGCCGAGCTCGAGGGCCGCGGCTACCGCGTGTTCCCGATCTCCACGGCGTCGCACAAGGGTCTGCGTGAGCTGACCTTCGCGTTGGCCGAGGTCGTCGAGCAGGGTCGTGCCAAGCGTGCGGCCGAGCCCGTCGTCGAGCGCATCGTCATCCGCCCCCGTGCCGTCAACGACCAGGGCTTCACGGTCCGTGCCGAGGGCGGTGAGGAGCACCGCTTCTTCCGCGTCCGCGGCGCGAAGCCGGAGCGCTGGATCCAGCAGACCGACTTCACCAACGAAGAGGCGATCGGCTTCCTGGCCGATCGGCTCGCGAAGCTCGGCGTCGAGGACGGCTTGTTCAAGGCCGGCGCGGTCGCCGGTTCGACCGTCGTGATCGGTGGCGACGGCGGCATGGTCTTCGACTGGGAGCCGACGCTCACGTCCACCGCGGAGCTCATCACGAGCGCGCGCGGGACCGACGCCCGCATCGGTGCGACCTCGCGTCCGACCCGCAACGAGCGTCGCGAGGAGTACTTCGAGCGGATGGACGCCAAGGCGGCCGCCCGTGCCGAGCTCGAGCAGGAGCGTGTGTCCGGCCTCTGGGTGAACGACGAGGTCGTCACCAGCGACGACCTCGAGACCGGAGACCCCGAGACCGGCGTCGAGACCGGCGACTTCGAGACCAGCGACCAGAAGGACTGACCGCGGCATGACCGACACGACCGCCCGCACCGACCTCGGACCCGTCACCCGGCGAGAGGACATCCCGCGTGCGCGGCGGATCGTGGTCAAGGTCGGCTCGTCCTCGGTCAGCGGTGACGCCGCCGGCCAGATCGGTCCGCTGGTGGACGCCCTGGCCAGCGCCTACGGCCGTGGCACCGAGGTCGTGCTCGTGTCGTCCGGTGCGATCGCGACCGGGTTCCCGTTCCTCGGGCTCGAAGGCCGTCCCGACGACCTCGCCACGCAGCAGGCCGCCGCGGCCACCGGCCAGAACGTCCTGATGTTCCGGTACCAGAAGGAACTCGACCGGCACCGGGTCGTCGCGGCGCAGATCCTGCTGACCGCTGGCGACCTGCAGAACCCCACGCACCGGGTCAACGCGCAGCGCGCCATCGACCGGCTGCTCGCCCTGCGGGTGCTGCCGATCGTGAACGAGAACGACACGGTCGCCACGCACGAGATCCGCTTCGGCGACAACGACCGGCTCGCCGCCCTGGTGGCTCGGTTGCTCGGTGCCGACGCCCTGGTGCTGCTGTCCGACGTCGAGGCCCTGTACACGAAGCCGCCGGAGCAGCCCGGCGCCGAGCGCATCGACGAGGTACCGTTCGGCGACGAGCTCGCCGGCGTCACCTTCGGCTCCGTCGGCAAGTCCGGCGTGGGGACCGGGGGAGCAGGCACCAAGGTCGCGGCTGCGCGGCTCGCGGCCGAGTCGGGTACGTCGGTCCTGGTGACCGCCACGGCCCTCGTCGACCGCGCCCTGTCGGGCGAGCACGTCGGCACCTGGTTCCACGCCGCGCCGCGTCCCTGACACGGGTCGGACCGCGCTCGGAGCGGTCACGACTCGCCGCTGGGACGGCGCCGACCGGTCAGGGACCGTCGGCGCGGGCGTCGCGGAGCGACGGTCTGCGACCGCTCGCGTGGCGCAGGACGACGTGCCGTGACCGGTCGGCGTGGTGAACGCGACCGCCTGGAGGCCCGGCACGGGTCCCGGGGACCGGTGCCGGGCCTCCAGGCGGTCACGACGCACCGACGGACCGCGTCGAACGGTCGGGACCGGTCGACGGGGGCGGCGCGGAGCGACGCGGCGCGACCGCTCGGCGGTCGTGGTGCAACGTGTCGTGACCGGTCGGCCGGCGAGACGCCGTCAGGCCCGTCACGGGCCGACGAGCGGACCTAGAATCGGTCCATGTCGTCGATCGCGCCCGCCCCGACCCTGACCGACACGCTCGTGGCTGCCCGCACCGCCTCGTCGGCGCTGGCGACCGCGACGACGGCGGTCAAGGACGCCGCCCTGGTGGCGATCGCCGCCGGGGTCCGCGCCGCCACCGACGAGATCGTCGCCGCGAACCACGGTGACCTGGTCGCGGGCGAGGAGAGCGGCCTGTCCTCCGGCCTCGTCGACCGCCTCCGACTCGACCCCGCACGCGTCGAGGCGCTGGCCACCGCGGTCGAGGACGTCGTCGGCCTGCAAGACCCGGTGGGGGAGCACCTGCGGGGCTCGTCGCTGCCGAACGGCCTGCAGCTCACCCAGGTGCGGGTGCCGTTCGGGGTCGTCGGCGCCATCTACGAGGCACGACCGAACGTCACGGTCGACATCGCCTCGCTCGCGCTGAAGTCCGGCAACGCGGTCGTGCTCCGCGGGGGTTCGGCGGCCCAGCGGACGAACGCCGTGCTCGTGGCGCGCATCCAGGACGCCGTCGAGTCGGTCGGCCTGCCGCGCGAGCTCGTGCAGACCATCGACGAGTTCGGCCGTGCCGGAGCCACCGAGCTCATGCGCGCCCGCGGCCTGGTCGACGTGCTCATCCCACGCGGCAGCGCCTCGCTCATCCAGACCGTCGTCACCGAGTCGCAGGTCCCCGTGATCGAGACCGGTGCCGGCGTGGTGCACGTGTTCCTCGACGCGTCGGCCCCCGAGCAGCGCGCCGTCGACATCGTCCTGAACAGCAAGGTGCAGCGGCCGAGCGTCTGCAACGCCCTCGAGACCCTCCTGGTGCACGAGCAGGCGGCCGAGCGGCTGCTGCCCGTGCTCGCGGACCGGCTCCGTGCCTCCGGTGTCACGCTGCGCGGCGACGACGCCACGCGGGCGATCGTGCCAGGCGTGCTGCGCGCCACCGACGAGGACTGGGCGACCGAGTCGATGGACCTCGACTTGTCGATCCGCGTCGTGCCGGACGTCGACGCCGCGATGGCGCACATCGCGCGCTGGTCCACCCACCACACCGAGTCGATCGTCACGAACGACGTCGACACGGCCGAGCGGTTCCTGGCGACGGTCGACTCGGCGGTCGTGATGGTGAACGCGTCGACGCGCTTCACCGACGGCGGGGAGTTCGGCTTCGGCGCCGAGGTGGGCATCTCGACGCAGAAGCTGCACGCGCGTGGCCCGATGGGGCTGCCGGAGCTCACGAGCACCAAGTGGATCGTGCGCGGGAACGGCCAGATCCGCGGCTAGACTGAACGGCGTCTTTCCCCGACCGAACGGAGCACCGAACGATGACCTTCCTCGCAGAAGCTGCGGAGCACGCCTCCGGGGCCCCGGCGTTCGTGTTCCCGCTCGTCGGCGCGCTGTTCTTCATCTTCCTGGGCTTCGTCACCTGGAGCTTCCGCGACGTGGCCTACCGCCACTCGCAGAAGTTCGAGGCCACCCGCCACCACGAGACGGGTGTCGACGAGTTCGGTCACACCAAGAGCTGATCTGCACCCGATGCTCGAGAGCACCGGACGACCGCGCATCGGGGTGATGGGCGGCACGTTCGACCCCATCCACCACGGTCACCTCGTCGCGGCGTCCGAGGTCGCTCGGGCGTTCGACCTGGACGAGGTCGTGTTCGTCCCCACCGGTCAGCCGTACATGAAGTCCGGCGTCACGGATGCCGAGCACCGCTACCTGATGACGGTCATCGCGACCGCGTCGAACCCGATGTTCACGGTGAGCCGCGTCGACATCGACCGCCCCGGCCCGACGTACACGGTCGACACGCTCCGCGACCTGCACGAACAGCGGCCCGACGCGCAGCTCGTCTTCATCTCGGGCGCAGACGCCGTTCAGCAGATTGTCGACTGGAAAGACCATGATGGTCTCTGGGACCTCGCGCACTTCGTCGCCGTGACGCGTCCGGGACACGACCTGAGCATCAGCGGACTCCCCGAGCGAGACGTAAGCTTGCTCGAAGTCCCCGCACTGGCCATCTCGTCGACCGACTGCCGCGACCGGGTGAGACGTGGTTCCCCCGTCTGGTACCTGGTCCCCGACGGGGTCGTCCAGTACATCTCCAAGCACCACCTGTATCGGAGCGTTGCATGAGTTCGTCCGACGCGCAGCCGCCCCTGTCGCGGCGCCAGGCGCGCGAGCGGGAGCGTGCCGCAGCAGCCGGTTCGCAGCCCGCGACGCCGCCGCCGACCGTCGCCGCACCCGCCGAGTCGACGGAACCCCGTCCTCGGCCCGGTTCGCACGTGGCACCCGCTCCCGGCGGTCCGGCCCAGTCCTCCGCTCCGGCGTCCGCCGCGACGGGCACGTCGGCACCGACGGGCACGCCGGCCTCGGCGCCCTCCGTGCCGGTGACCTCCGTCCCCGCGGCCGGGGTGTCGCCGTTCCCGCCTGCCTCGGCGACCGAGATCGTGCCCGGCAGCGGTGGTCTGACCCGCCGCCAGATCCGCCAGCAGCGCGCCGCCGAGAACCAGGCGGTCCTGCCGGTCCCGCTGCAGAACCCCACGCCGCAGTCCTCCGACCGCACCGTCGAGGACGTCCTCGGCTCGGTCGACACCATCGAGCCGACCTCGGCGCCGCGCGACACGGACGAGCCGTCCGGTTCCGAGACCCCCACGGTGCTCGACGAGGCTGCGGTCGCCCAGGCCACCGAGGCGGACGGGTCGCCCGACGCCCTCGAGCCGCTCGACGAAGCCGCTGCGCACGCCGAGGAGCCCCGGCGCCACCGGTCGACGTGGTCGCCGCCCGCCGACGACGCTTCCGACGCACAGCCCGAAGCCGGGGCCGCGGACGAGGCTCCCGCAGGGACGTCCAGCGACCAGACGGGCGCCGACCAGACGGGCGCCGACCAGACGGGCACCGACGAGACGCCGGCCGACGAGACGCCGGCCGACGCGGACGCCCCGGCCGACGTCGCCGCACCCGAGCACCCCTCGGCCACGCCGCTCCCGGGGATCCCGGACGGCGCGCCGTCGACCCCGGCGGTGTTCCCGCTGTCCCTCGACCCCGAGGACGACGACACCAACGAGGTCCCGATCCCGGAGCCCGCACGGACCGAGCCCCCGAAGGTCCCCGCGTCCTTCCAGCGGCCGGCCGAGCCGAAGCCGATGACGACGGCCTTCGAGCCACCGGTCGGGCACTGGTCGCAGCAGGCGCACGGCTCGAACGACGCCGAGGTGCACGACGACTCGACCGGCACCCGCCGGATCGCGGTCACCGACACCAACGCGATCATCCTGCCGAACTCGGCCCTGGCCGACCCGACCGGAGCACTGAACGCGACGGGCGAGGTGATCCTCACCGGGTCCATCGACCTGCCCGCGTCGTTGTCCTCGACGGGGTCGCACCGGCCGATCGACGGCGCCGAGGTCGACCGCCTGCTCGAGCAGCACGACGAGCAGCCGGAGACCGACGCCAGCCCGGTGCGCGCCAGCCGCGCGGTGTCCAGCCACACCTCGACCCGCCAGGTCGTCCTCGCCGCCGCGAAGCCGAAGGAGTCGCGCACGCCGCTCATCCTCGGCGTCACGGTCGGCGCCGTCGGTGTCGCCGCTGCCGCGGTCATCATCGTCGCGCTCGTCACGACCCACACCTTCGGCGGCTGACGCCCCGACCCGAACCACCGATCCCGACACCCGCGTCGGCCGCGGCCTGGCCGTGCGTCGGCGGGGTGGCTTATGATCGTGACCCATCAAGCGATCCGGCTCCCTGCCGGGTCGACGACCGGAAGGAATCCGTGACCGCCTCCACTCGCGCACTGGAACTCGTGCAGGCCGCCGCTCTCGCGGCGGACGCCAAGCAGGCCGAGGACCTCGTCGCGCTCGATGTGACCGGGCCGTTGCAGCTCACGGACGTGTTCCTGCTCGCAACCGGTCGGAACGAGCGCAACGTGCAGTCCATCGCCGATGCGGTCGAGGAGCGCCTCCTCGAGCTCGGCGCCAAGACCCTCCGCCGCGAAGGCCGGAGCGAGGGCCGCTGGGTCCTCATCGACGTCGGCGACATCGTGGTGCACGTCTTCCACGACGAGGACCGTCAGTACTACTCGCTCGAGCGGCTCTGGGCAGACTGCCCGACCATCCCGCTCGAGCTCCCGGTGGACCACACCGCCTGATCAGCGACGCGCCCGGGTGACGGCTTCGATTTCGTTGCCCGGCGTTCGCATGGTGTACGCTTCTATGGTGCCTCCGGGGAACCGGTCGGCACGGAAGCAACACAATCTGGGTCTGTGGCGCAGCTGGTAGCGCACCTGCATGGCATGCAGGGGGTCAGGGGTTCGAGTCCCCTCAGATCCACCAACAACCCCCGTCGTTCCCCGGAACGGCGGGGGTTTCTTCGTGGTGCGGGTGGCCGCACGTGCCCGATACGCTGAGCGCATGAGCAACGATGCGCCGCTGTCCGGAACCCCGCTGACGATCTCCGCCGCCGGGTACACGGCCGACATCGCCACGGTCGGTGCGACGCTGCGGACCCTGCGGCACGAGGGTCGCGACCTGATCGTGCCGTTCGCCGCGGACGAGGTCCGACCGGCGTTCCGCGGTGCCGTCCTCGCTCCGTGGCCGAACCGCGTCGTCGACGGCGAGTACTCGTTCGGCGGTGTCGACCACGAGCTCGCGCTCACCGAACCGGCACGGCACCACGCCCTGCACGGACTGGTCGCCTGGACCGACTTCCGGGTCGAGGCGCAGGAGCCCGACCGCGTGGTGCTCGCCACCACCGTGCAGGCCCAGGCTGGCTACCCGTACCGCGTCGAGGTCCTGGTCGAGTACCGGCTGGACGACGCCGGGCTGCACACGACGATCACCGGCACGAACTCCGGCGCGGACGACGCCCCGTGGGGGACCGGCCCGCACCCGTACCTGGTCGCCGGCGCCGGCACGGTCGACGACTGGACCCTCACCCTGCCCGCGGCCGAGGTGCTCGAGGTCACGCCGGACCGGCTGATCCCGACCGACCTGGTCCCCGTGCACGACGAGTTCGACCTGCGCACCGCCACACGCATCGGCGACCGGTTCATCGACCACGCCTTCACCGGCTTCGACCGCGACGCCGACGGGGTCGCGACCATCGCCCTGACCGCAGCGGACGGCCGGGGTGTCCGCGCGACCTTCGGTCCGGAGTGCCCGTGGGTGCAGGTGCACACGGCCGACCACGTGGTCCCCGAGTACCACCGCGCCGGCCTGGCGATCGAGCCGATGACGTGCGCCCCGGACGCCTTCAACGACGGTGTCGACCGCGGTCTCGTGGTGCTCGCCCCCGGTGCGTCCCACGCCGCCGCATGGACGATCTCCGCGATCTGACCGGTCCGTCGGCCGGCGCCCGCATCGAGGTCCGCCGGCTCGATCCGGTCCCCGACCTCGGCGCGCTGGCCGCCGCGGTCGAGGGCGACTTGGTGTGGCTCGACTCCGCGCTGCCGGACGGCGCACCCGACGCCGCTCGACCACGGGCGCGATGGTCGGTGCTGACGTGGGCGGACGGGCCGTTCCGTGCCCGGTTCCGCCACCAGGACCGGCAGGCGTCCGTCGAGGTCGCCGCGCCCGCTGCCGGCTGGTTCGGCTCGTCGTCCTCCGACGACCGTCCGGCCTTCACCGTGCTGGCCGACCTCCTCGCGCGGACGCCGCAGCTACCCGAGCCGATCGCCGGTTGCGGCTTCGCACTCGGCTGGGTCGGGTTCCTCGGGTACGAGCTCGGTCGCGAGTCCGGCGGCCCGGACCGCACCGCCGACGGCCACGCCGACGCCGACCTGCGGTTCGTGGACCGCGCCGTGGTCGTCGACCACACCGGTGGCGCCTGGGCGCTGACGCTCGTCGCCGACGCGGAACCGGCGGCCAGCGCGCAGAACCGGGCGTGGCTCGAGACGGTGACCGGGTCGCCGTCGCCGGCCGACGTGGCGGACGCGGCCACGGGCCTCCCGGCCGGGGTGTCGTCAGCGGCCGGACGCACGTCGCGAGCCGACCACGAACGCGCCGTCGACGCGTGCCGCGCCGAGATCCGCGAGGGCAACGCGTTCCAGGTCTGTCTCACCACCTCCTTCTCCGTGCCGGGCGGGGGCCGGGAGGCCCGGGTCGGCCCCGGCACGGACCCGCACCTGTCCGACCCGCACCTGTCCGACTACTTGCGGATGCGGGCGTCGGACCCCGTCCCGTTCGGTGCGTACCTGCGGCTCGGCCCGCTGCGCGTGGCGAGCCGGTCGCCGGAGCGGTTCCTGCGGATCGCCGCGGACCGCACCGTGCTGGCGGAACCGATCAAGGGCACACGGCGACGACTCGCCGACGCTGCTGCCGACGCGGCCGTGCGGGACGAACTCGCGGCGAGCGCCAAGGACCGTGCCGAGAACGTGATGATCGTGGACCTGCTGCGGAACGACCTGCTGCGGACGGCGATCCCCGGGTCGGTGCACGTCGAACGGCTGTGCGCGGTCGAGACCTACGCGAGCGTGCACCAGATGGTGTCGACGATCGGTGCCGTGCTGCCGTCGGGGACGTCGCCGGCGGACGTGGTGCGGGCGGCGTTCCCACCCGGGTCGATGACCGGCGCGCCGAAGATCAGCGCGATGGCGATCGCCGACCGGCTCGAGGGCGCGCCGCGCGGGGTGTACTCGGGGACGATCGGGTACTTCTCGGCGAGCGGGGCGGTCGACCTGTCGGTGGTCATCCGGACACTGGTGACGGTGGTGGACGCCTCGGGCGGCGGGGTGGGTCCGGTCGAGGTCCGGTCGCGGACGCTCGGGGCCGGGGGAGCGGTGACGTGGTCGTCGGTGGCGTCGGACGAGGCGGACGAGGTCGTGACGAAGACGCGGTCCGTGCTCGGCGCGGTCGGTGCGGTGGCGACGTGGTGAGCTGACCGAACACGCGTTCGACCCGATTGTCCACGGATGTCGGACGCGATTGACATCATCGAACACATGTTCGAATATGAGGGCATGCAGACGGCGGCGGCACTCCGGTCGCCCGGCCCGGACCGGGTCGGGCGGGGCGGTGCTGTGCGTGGGGGTTCGGGTGCTGCGCGCGCGGGTGCTGCCCGTGGGGGCGGCGCGGGCGCTGCGGACCACCTCGGTGACGCCCGGGCGGCGCTCGACCGCATCACGTCCCTGCGGTCCCGGGTCACCGACATGGAGTCCACCCGTGTCGACACCGCTGGGCTCCCGACCGCCTCCGCTCTCGAACCCCTGCTGCCCGGCGGAGCGATCCGGGTCGGTGGCACCTACGCCGTCCCCGAGTCGGTGCTGCTCGCGATCACCATGCTGCAGGCGGCCTCGGCGTCCGGTGCGTGGTGCGCGGTCGTCGGGGTGCCGTCCTTCGGGATCGAGGCCGCGGCCGCCGCGGGGATCGACCTCGAGCGGCTCGTGCTCGTCCCCGATCCGGGCGACCAGTGGCTCGCGGTGACCGCGGCGATGGCGGACGTCGCCCAGATCGTCCTCACCCGACCGCTCGGCCGGGTGGTACCTGGAGACGTCGCCCGCCTGTCGGCTCGGCTCCGGCAACGCGGCGGGGCCCTCGTCGCGCTCGGGTCCTGGCCGGGCGCGGACGTCACGCTGCGGATCACGTCGTCGGTGTGGAGCGGCATCGGTCAGGGCCACGGGCACCTGACCGAGCGTCGCGCCACCGTGACGGCGACCGGTCGTGCGGGTGCGGTGCGCCCCACCAGCGCCGAACTGCTCCTGCCCGCGGCCGACGGCACGGTCCGGACGGCGACCCCCGTGCCGTCGGTGGGGTCCGGCGACACCCGGGTGCTGCGGCCCGTGGCGGTGGCGTCGTGATCGCCGGGGTGCTGCGGCCCGTGGCGGTGGCGTCGTGATCGCGCCGGGGCGTGTCCGTGCCGACGCGATCGCCCGCGGCGGGGCGCTGCCCGAGCCACCGCCGACCCGCACCATCGTGCTCTGGTGTCCGGACTGGCCGGTGATCGCGGCGGCCCGCGCGGCCGGGGCACCGCCGGAGCAGCCCTTCGCCGTGGTCGCGAAGGGCCTGGTGTTCGCGAGCTCCGCGTCCGCACGGCAGCACGGCGTCGTCCGGGGCCTCAGGGTGCGCGAGGCACAGGCGCGCTGTCCGGAGCTCGTCGTGCACCCCTACGACGACGCCCTCGACCACCGCGCGTTCGAACCCGTCATCCGCGCGGTCGAGGCCGCCGTCCCCGGGGTCGAGGTACTGCGGCCCGGCACCCTCGCCCTGCGTGCCCGGGGACCGGCGCGGTACTACGGCGGCGAGCGGGCGGCCGCGGCGACCCTGGCGGGGATCGCGGCCGACCACGGTGCCCCGGCGGTGCGGGCCGGTGTGGCGGACACCCCGTTCGCGGCGGAGCAGGCGGCACGGGCCCGGCCGGTGCGTCCCGGCGAACGGGTACGGATCGTGCCGGTCTCCGGCTCGTCGGACTTCCTGGCGGCCCTGCCCCTCGGTGTGCTCGGCGACCCCGAGCTCGCGACGGTGCTCGACCGGCTCGGCATCACCACGCTGGGCGATTTCGCGTCGCTCAGTGACGAGCAGGTCCGCGACCGGTTCGGGGTCGCCGGGGCGTTCCTGCACCGGCTGGCCAGCGGACGCGACCCGCGGGAGATCTCGGCACGCGCGATCCCGCCCGAGCTCCGGATCGAGGCCGCCTTCGAGCCCCCGCTCGACCGTGCCGACCAGATCGCGTTCGCGTTCCGGCGCTCCGCCGACGACTTCGCCGCACGCCTCCGCGCCGCGGGGCTGGTCGCGACGACCATCCGGGTGGGGATCGTCGACGAGCGGGACATCCTGCTCGAACGCACGTGGGCGCACCCCCGGTGGTTCGACGCCGCCGACGTCGTCGACCGGGTGCGGTGGCAGCTCGCCGGCGGGGTCGACCCGACCGGGCTCGAGGCCCCCGTCACCTCGGTCGTGCTCGAGCCGGTCGCCGTCGACGACATGGCGAACCACGAACGCGGACTCTGGGGCTCCGGACCGGACGAGCGCGTGCACCACGGGCTGGCCCGGATCCAGGGCATGGTCGGGCACGACGGGGTGGTGAGCCCGCGGGTCGGTGGTGGCCGGACCCTGTCCGAGCGGGTGGTGCTCGTGCCGTGGGGCGACGCCCCACCCGGCGGCGAGCGGGCCCTGGCCACCGTGCGCGACCGCCCCTGGCCCGGCAAGCTGCCCGGCCCGCCGCCCGCCACCGTCCTCGAGCGTCCCCGCCCGGTCGACGTGGTCTCCGGCGACGGCGCGAGCGTCGACGTCGACGACCGCGGCGTGCTGTCCGGCGCACCCGAACGCTTCCGCGCCGAGGGGGACCGGGGCGGCGGGTTCGCACCCGTCACGGCCTGGGCGGGCCCCTGGCCGCTCGTCGTGCGGTGGTGGGAGTCCGGCGGCCGACGACTGCACCGACTGCAGCTCGTCGACGCCGAGGGCCGTGCCTGGTACCTGGTGCTGGCGGACCACCGGTGGTGGGCGGAGGCGATCGCCACGTGAACCGATCCAGGAGCAGGACCTGATGGGCTACAGCAACCCACCCGTGCCGTGGTCGCAGTTCGAGCGCGCCCTGTCGGACAAGCGCAGTCCGGGGACGGCGAAGGCCGGCGACGGCGGGGACAGCCCGGCGTGGTCGCGCAAGCGCGAGCCGTACGTGCCCACGGACCAGCCGGCGGTTGCGGACGACGGCCCTCCGGTCGTGCCGTACGCCGAGCTGCACGCGCACTCGGCCTTCAGCTTCCTCGACGGCGCCAGCCAGCCCGAGCAGCTGTTCGAGGAAGCCGCACGGCTGCGCCTGCACGCCCTCGCCCTCACCGACCACGACGGCTTCTACGGTGCCGCCCGGATGGCCGAGGTCGCCGAGGCGTACCCGCAGGTCGGCACCGTCTACGGCACCGAGCTCTCGCTGGGCCTGACCGAGCCGCAGAACGGCGTCCCCGATCCGCAGGGCTCCCACCTGCTCCTGCTCGCCGACGGGCAGGACGGCTACCACCGGCTCGCGGGCGCGGTGACGAGTGCGCACCTCGCGGCCGGGTCCGAGAAGGGCAGCCCACGCTACGACCTCGACGAGCTCGCGGGGCGGGCCGACGGGCACTGGCGGGTGCTCACCGGGTGCCGGAAGGGCACCGTCCGACAGGCGCTCGAGCAGGGCGGGGAGTCCGCGGCGGAGACCGCGCTGCGCATGCTGCTCGACCGCTTCGGCAGCGGCAACGTCGTGGTGGAACTCCTCGACCACGGCGACCCGCTCGACAGCGCGCGGAACGACGCTCTGGCGACCCTCGCCGAGCGGTACACGCTGCCCCTGGTCGCGACCGGCAACGTCCACTACGCCACCCCGGACCGGTTCCCGGTGGCGACGGCGCTGGCCGCGGTCCGGGCCCGGCGCAGCCTCGACGAGATCGACGGGTGGCTGCCGGCCGCCGACACCGCGCACCTGCGCTCCGGCGCCGAGATGACCCGGCGGTTCGGGCGGTACCCGGGGGCGATCGAGAACACCGTCACGCTGGCCGACGAACTCGGGTTCCGGCTGCGCACGGTCAAGCCCGGACTGCCCGACCTCGACGTGCCGGACGGCCACACCGCGATGTCCTGGTTGCGGGAGCTCACCTGGACGGGTGCACGTCGGCTCTACCCCGGCAGCGCCGACGGCGTGGACCCGCAGAAGCGCGAGCGCATCGAACGCGAGCTCGCGGTGATCGAGGACAAGAACTTCCCCGGCTACTTCCTGATCGTGCGCGACATGGTGCAGTACGCCCGCGGCCGGGGGATCCTCTGCCAGGGGCGGGGTTCCGCCGCGAACTCCGCGGTCTGCTACCTGCTCGAGATCACCGCGGTGGACTCGATCCGCTACGGCCTGCCGTTCGAGCGGTTCCTGTCGGCGATGCGCGACGAAGAGCCCGACATCGACGTCGACTTCGACTCGGACCGCCGCGAAGAGGTGATCCAGTACGTCTACGAGAAGTACGGCCGGTACAACGCCGCCCAGGTCGCGAACGTCATCACGTACCGCCCGAAGGGTGCCGTCCGCGACATGGCGAAGGCCCTCGGCCACAGCCCGGGGCAGCAGGACGCCTGGTCGAAGCAGGTCGAACGGTGGGGCTCGGTGACCGAGAGCCAAGACCACGACATCCCGCCGGCGGTCGTCGGGCTGGCGAGCGACGTCCTGGGCTTCCCACGCCACCTCGGCATCCACTCGGGCGGCATGGTGCTCACCGACCGGCCGGTGGGCGAGGTCGTGCCGATCGAGCACGCGCGGATGGACGGCCGCACGGTGCTGCAGTGGGACAAGGACGACTGCGCCTTCATGGGGCTCGTGAAGTTCGACATGCTCGGCCTCGGCATGCTCGCGGCGCTGCAGTACTCGTTCGACCTGGCGGCGGAGCACTGCGGGGAACGCTGGGAGATGCACTCCATGCCGAAGGAGGAACAGGGCGTCTACGACCAGCTCTGCCGAGCCGACACCATCGGGGTGTTCCAGGTGGAGTCCCGCGCGCAGATGGGCACCCTGCCCCGGCTGCTCCCACGACGGTTCTACGACCTGGTGATCGAGGTCGCCCTCGTCCGCCCCGGCCCGATCCAGGGCGGTGCCGTCCACCCCTACATCCGGCGTCGGACCGGCGAGGAACCGATCACGTACATCCACCCGTCGCTCGAACCGGTGCTCGAACGCACCCTCGGCGTGCCGCTGTTCCAGGAGCAGCTCATGCAGATGGCGATCGCGGTCGGCAACTGCTCGGGCGACGACGCCGACCTGCTGCGGCGCGCGATGGGGTCGAAGCGCGGCCACGAGAAGATCGACCGGCTGCGCGACAAGCTCTACGCGGGCATGTCGGACAACGGCATCCACGGCGAGGACGCCGACGCGATCTACGCGAAGATCCAGGCGTTCGCGAACTTCGGCTTCGCGGAGAGCCACTCGATCAGCTTCGCCCTGATCGTCTACGCGAGCGCCTGGATGCGCCTGCACTACCCGGGGGCGTTCCTGGCCGCGCTGCTCCGGGCGCAGCCGATGGGGTTCTACTCACCGCAGACCCTGGTCGCCGACGCCCGTCGGCACGGCGTCCAGGTGCTCCGACCGGACATCCTCCGCTCGGGTGTCGACGCCACGCTCGAACCGCTCGGCGACGACCAGGTGGTGCCCCCGTGCGGTGACGACGCCTGCCTGCACACGGAGCAGCCGCCGGTGCTGCCCTTCGACAAGGCACTGCCCGACGACACCGCACGCCACCGCCGCGACGGCGCGTTCGCGGTCCGGCTCGGACTCGCCGAGGTCGCCTCGCTCAGCCGGAAGAGCGCCGAGAAGATCGTCGCCGAGCGTGACGCGAACGGCCCCTTCGTCGACATGTCCGACCTGGCCCGCCGGGTGGGGCTGACGACGGCGCAGCTCGAGGCGCTCGCCGCCGCCGACGCCTTCGCCCCGTTCGACATCGACCGCCGCGGGGCGATGTGGTCGGCGGCGCAGGCCGCTGCGGAGCGCGCCGACCAGCTGCCGGACACGCAGGTCGTCGTCCAACCGCCGCTGTTCGGGCAGATGACGAGCGGCGACGTCCTGATCGCCGACATGTGGTCGACGGGCATGACGACCGACGACCACCCCGTCCGGCACGTGCGCGACCGGCTCGCCGCCCGCCGGGTGCTCAGCGTGCAGGACACCGCGACGGCCGAGACCGGGCGGCGGGTCGAGATCGGCGGGATCGTCACGCACCGGCAGCGTCCGGCGACGGCATCGGGGATCACGTTCATGAACGTCGAGGACGAGACCGGGCTGGTCAACGTCATCTGCAGCGTCGGGGTGTGGGGACGCTACCGCCGGGTCGCCCGGGAATCCCCGGCGGTGATCGTCCGCGGCATCCTCGAGCGGTCGCCCGACGGCGTGGTCAACCTGGTGGCGGACCGGATCGAGCACCTGTCGCTGTCCGTGCGCACGCGGTCGCGGGACTTCCAGTGAGTGGTCGCGGGCAGCGGTCCGCGCGCGGCGGGCGCGGAGGAGGCGCGCGGCTACTCGACCTCGGGCAGTCGCACCGTGACCTCGAGTCCGCCGGAGCGCACGTTCCGCAGCGACGCCGTCCCGCCGGCACGCTCGGCCACCGCACGGACGATCGCGAGCCCCAGCCCGGATCCACCCGGCAGGGCGATCGCACCGGTGGCCGGATCGGGGTTCGGGCGCGACTTCCGGGCCTCGTCCGGTCGGGTGAACCGGTCGAACGCCACCGGGATGAACGACTCGGGGACACCGGGGCCGTCGTCGGTGACCTGCAGGACGCCTTCGCCACCGGTGCTGCGCCAGGACACGAAGATGCCGCCACCGCGGGGGAGCGCCGACACCGCGTTGCCCGCGATGTTCGTGACGAGCTGCGCCATGCCACCGGTGTCGAGCCGGTAGCGGGGTTCGTGGGTCCCACCGCCGATGCCGGGCCCGGAGCCACCGACGGCCACCGGGGCCTCGAGGTCGAAGTCGACGGTGACGTCCTTGGCCGACGCGATGAGCCGGACCCGGTCGACGGCCGCCATGACCTCGTCGCCGAGGTCGGACCAGGCGGTCTCCGGGCGCTGGTCGCCGTCCTGTTCCCGCCGTTCGGACTCCTCGATCCGCGACAACGCGAGCAGGTCGTTCGCCAACCGGGAGAGCCGGGCGACGCTGTGCTTGGCGCGCTCGATGTGGGCAGCCAGGGCGGCGGCGTCGTCACCGTCGAGCGACGCCAGGTCGAGCTGGGTGGTCAGGATGGCGAGCGGTGTGCGGAGCTCGTGGCTGGCGTCGGACACCATCTGCCGTTCCCGCTCGGTGGCCTGGCGCGTGCGGGCGAGGAAGGCGTTGAGGGTCGTGGCCAGGGACGCGAGTTCGTCCTGCGCGGGGCCGACGGGCAGCTCGGCCCGTTCGGGCGCGACGGACAGCCGCTCGGCCTCTCGGCGCATCCGGTTGACGGGACGGAGTGCCGCGGTCGCCAGGATCCACGAAGCGACGCCGAAGGCGAGCAGGATCGCGACGCCGGTGAGCGACAGGGTCGAGGTGAGGTCGTCGACCACGATCGCCTCGGCCTGCGAGTTCCGGGCGGCGACGACCGTCCACCGGCCGGCCTGGTTCACGGGGTGTTCGACGACCACGCGGTACTCGGACCCGGACACCCGGATGATCGAGGTGCCGGCCGGAGTGGAGGTCAGGCTGCCGAGAGCGCTCTCCACCCGGGTGGGCATCGTCGAGAGCACGATGTCGCCGGACGGTGAGACCACGGCGACGAGCTGCGCGTTGCCCGGCGGGGACAGGTCGGGATCGCTGTCCACCTCGAGCGTGGCGACGTACGGGTCGGCGTCGGCGTCCAACAGGGTGCGGGTCGCACTCGCGACGACGCTGACCACCTGGAACCGCATCACCAGCACGAGCAGCACGATCACGACCGCGGCGATCGCCGTCGAGCCGATCGTGATCCGTGCCCGCAGGGACAGCAGGCGCAGGGGGCGGACCAGACCGCGTCGTGGGCGGTCCGGCCCCGGGCGAGCGGAAGCCCCGCTCACGCCCCGAGCAGATCCAGGCGGTACCCGCGGCCGCGCACGGTGGCGATCGCGACGGTGGCCTCGTGGGCAACGAGCTTCTTGCGGAGGTACGAGATGTACTGCTCGACGACGTTCGGGTCGACGTGCTGCGAGCCGTCCCAGACCTCTTCGAGGATCTTCGGCCGGTCGACCACGCTGCCGGCGGAGCGAGCCAGCAGGCGGAGCAGCGCGAACTCGGTCGGGCTGACGGCGACGCGCTGGCCCTTGATCGAGATGCGACGGGCCTCGGAGTCGATCGAGACGTCGCCGACCTCGATCGTGCGGGGTGCCCCGGCGGACTCGCGGCGACCGAGGGCGCGGAGCCGGGCGGTGAGCTCGGCGAACGCGAACGGCTTGGTGAGGTAGTCGTCCGCGCCGGCGTCGAGGCCGAACACGCGGTCGTCCACGGCGTCGCGCGCGGTGACGAGCAGGATCCGCACGGGGTCCTCGCGCTCGCGGATGCGTCGTGCGAGCTCGAACCCGGACATGCCGGGCATCATCACGTCCACGACGGCCAGGTCGAACGCCTGCTCGCCGAGGGCGATGAGCGCCTCGACCCCGTTCTCCACCGCCGTCACGCGGTACCCCTCGGCAGCGAGACCGCGCTCCATCAGGGCACGCATCTCATCGTCGTCCTCGACCACCAACAGCCGCATAGTGGACCTCCTCGGACCCATCGTGGCATCGAACGGGCGCGGAGGGTCGATGCCCGGGCCGAACTCACTGAATCTCGTCACAGGAGCGGGTACCGTGGCTGCCAGGCCACCGGGCAGAACGGTCTGTCCCGCGTTCTAGGGACATGAGGACTTCTTGCTTCATTGGTAGGATCACCTGGCGGACAGCGCTTACCCGAAGGGCGGTCCGTTGCACCAGGGGGCACCATGAACGACCCGATCGACCACGCGTCCGTCGACCACCCGTCCGTCGACCACCCGGCCATCGTCCGTCTCCGCGCGGAGCTCGACGCCGCGTGGAAGGGCATCGGCGCACTCGGCCAGATGGAGGGCGTCCGCCGCGACCGCGTGGTCGCCGAACTGCGGACGGCCGTCCCCGACGTGGCGAGCCGCGCGGCGCGCGAAGTCGGCACCGAGGCCGTCGTCGCGGAGATCAGCCGGTTCGCCGACGTCGGCGTGCCCGGCACCGATCCCGCCGTGCCGGCCGCGGTGATCTGGGACGACGTCGTGCAGACGGCGGCCGAAGCCGCACGCGCCACGCGCTGAACGGCGTCAGTCGTCCTCGCCGAGCAGCTCCTCGCGCACGCGTCGGACGTCCTCGAGCAGGGCACCGATGAGCACCCAGTGCCGTGAGTTCGGTCGCACGATCTCCATCGGCGCGGTCAGCGCGGGTTCGGCGGTCGCCACCCCGGCATCGTCCCCACCGGCACCCGCGGCGAACGACGGGTCCAGCCGCGTCGACTCGACCCGGGCGCTGAGCGCGCGGACGTCCGATCCGATCCGGGCCACCTCGGTCGCGATGCCGCCGACCACCGGATCGGCGCGCAGGTCTGGTGCGGTGTTGTCGTGGATCGCCCGGGTCATGCCGGTGACGCGCGTGACCAGGACGCGCAGGTGCTCGGTCATGGCGACGTCGCGGTCGAGGATCGTGCGGTGCCGGCCGCCACGCGGGTTCATCGTCAGGGACTCGCGGGCCGCGTTCAGTGATGCCTCGGTCTTCGCGTGCTGCTGCCGGAGCGCGCGGGCCCGCACCAGGGCGTCCTGCCACCGGTCGCGGTCCCACCCCTCGGTCAGGCCGATCGCGACGCGTTCGAAGGCCACGGCGGTGTCGCGGGCGAGTCGGGCGACGGCGAGGTGCGCCGGCTCGAGCAGGACCGGCGGGATGATCAGGGCGTTCACGACGAGGGCGACGACCGCACCGATCACGGTCTCGAGGATCCGGTCGGCCGAGTAGTTCGGCGTGACGACCCCCGCGGTGAGCACGAGCATCCCGCTGATGCTGACCTGGGTGGCCGAGGTCGGGGTCAGCCGGAGCACCCAGGCGATGAGGATGGCGAGCACGACCACGAGCAGGACGACCCACACCGAATCGCCGAGCAGCAGGTGGAACCCGGTGGCGAGCAGCACGCCGAGCACGACACCGGCGCTCCGCTCGAGGCCCTTGACGAACGACTGGTTGATGCTCGGCTGCACGACGAGCAGCGCGGCGATCGCGGCGAAGGTCGGGAACGGTCCCTGGATCAGCAGCCGGCACAGCAGCACCGCCGCGACGACCGCGACCGCGGTCTTCACGACCTGCAGGAACGGCGTGCGACTGGAGCTGCGGAGACGCGCGACCGGGTTCACCTCGACCACGCTAGCCACCGCCCGCACGCCGAGCCGTGCACGAACGCGACGAAAACGTCCGGACACGGTTGACTGATGTCGTGTGGCCCAACCATGAGCGCGTCATCCCGCAGGCCTTCGCCGGCTCCGGGACCTCCGTCGTGGCCGCACGGGCGCACTCCGTCGAGCCGTCGGGCAACGGCTACCTGTACGGCTACGAGGTCGACACCGTCGACCGGAACGGCCAGCGCGCCACCGTCCTGACGTACGTCGACACCGGCGGCGCGCACGACCAGAACAGTGCGATCGTCACCGACCCCGCGACCGGCGAACCCGTCTCGGTGTGGGCGTACCCGAACGACCCGGGTCTGCCGGTGCTGCCGCAGGTGACCTACCGCGACGCGGTCGCCGAGCTCCTGACGACGCTCGGCATGCCGGTCACCGACCCGGTGCTCACGGTGGCCGCGTACCGACCGGGCAAGCGTGCGGTGGTGCGGGTGGACGCCCCCGAGCGCACCCTGTTCCTGAAGATCGTCCGTCCGCACCGGGTCGCGCCGATCGTGAAGTCGCACGAGCAGTTCGTGGCGGCGGGCCTGCCGGTGCCCCGCGTGCTGTCCAGCCGCGGCGACGGGCTCCTCGTGCTCGAACGGATCCGCGGCGTGCCGGCCGGCAGCCGCATCCTCGACATCGCCGACGACCCGCGGTTCGTCGCGTCGCTGGCCGCCCTGAGCGGTCGGGTCGCGACCGTCCCGATGACCCAGCAGGCCCGTGCCGACGCGATGGACCACGCCGACTGGCACCGCCGCACGCTCATCGCCGCGCTGCCGCAGGACGCCGACGAGATCGACCGCCTGTACGACGCCATCGGCCGCAGGTCGATCGGCTGGACGAGCGCGACGAAGCAGGTCGTGCACGGCGACCTGCACCTCGAGCAGGTCTTCGTCGACGAGGACGAGCCCTGGCGCATCTCCGGCCTGCTGGACATCGACACCGCGGGGTGGGGCTTCCCGGTCCGCGACATCGGGGCGGTCGTCGCTCACCTGGTCGTCACCGGCCTCTGGCACCGATCGCGCGGAGACGCCGACCGCGGAGCCGCGGCCGAGCGCCTCGCCGACGCGATCGCCCGCGACTGGGTCGCCCGCAACCCGCGCGAGGCCGACCGCATCGGGCCCGCCATCGGTGCCCAGCTGCTCGCCCACGCCGGCGGCCAGGCGACCACCGGCTCCGCGAACGGCATCCAGACCGCCGAGCAGCTCCTCGCGGCGACGCGGGCCGCGTTGGCCGAGGCTGCTCCGGTCCTGCCGGCGGCCGGCCTGGTCCGCCCGCGGTCCGCGCCCCGCGTCTGACGGCTCGCGGCCCCCGTCGCGAAAACGACAGATCTGCGCGGAACGTTGGCGGCAATCTGTCGCTTTGGCGGGGTGGTCGGCGTGGGGATCCGGGATCTGTCGCTTTCGCGGGGTGGTCGGCGTGGGGATCCGTGATCTGTCGCGTCGGCGGGGTGGACGCGACCGGCGTCGGACGGGAGGCGCGTGGCGGGCCCGCACCGTGCCTCCCGGCCGGCACACGGGGCGTTCCAGGGGGCGCGACGCGCGCGGGCGACGAGGAGTCGCCTCTGTCGGGGGTCGGGGAGTAAACTGAGAGCGCACGCACCGCGTTCCCGCGTGCCGCGTCGATTCCGGACGCAGCCGTCGATCACTTGATCGACGCGGGAACCGGGCCGTGACCGCCCCGCGGGGGCGTCACGTGCGTGTGACGACGCCGGATCCCGGCGCGGACCGTCGCACCCGGCGCCGAGCAGGCGCTCGCGGTGGAACGGTCCGCGGGACTCCACCGGACGTCCCGAAGCGGGGACCGGCGATGCGGTGGGCCACGGTGGCCCGCAGCCGAACCGGAGCCGTGTCAGGCCCCGGTGCAGGACTTCCGCCCCACGGGCGGCTCGCCCCGATGCGTGGGCGGAACAGGAGGAGCGTTGGCTCGATCAGGCACCCGGCGAGCTGCCGGCGGGACGCGGACCGCGTCACGTCGGACGAGGCCGCTGGACAACGACGGCGTGATCCCCGTCCTCGCCCGCGCGGTGCGCGAGGTCGAGGCGGCGGCGCAGCGCGGACCGCTCAAGGCGACGAACCGGACGAAGTTCCAGGCCGTCGCACTGCTCATGCGCGAGGAGCGCGCACGGGTGAAGGGCGACACCGACCTCACCGACTCGCAGCGCGCCGAGCAGCTCAAGCGGCTCGACGGCGTCGCGACGATCCTGGCGAAGACCGCGGCCCGCGACACCAGCGTCATCCAGCTGCTGGCAGAAGAGGTGCAGGTCTCCGAGGCGACCCGCGCCGTCAAGCGCGACATGATGATCGCCGGCGGCATGGAGCTGCAGCCGGAGGACCTCGTCATCGCGGCGGAGCCCACCCCGGTCGCCGAGACCCCGGTGCGCGCGGTCACCCCGCAGGCGGTCGTGCAGCGTCAGCTCGCCAACCCGTTCCTGCCGCCGGACTTCGCACTCGCCGACCAGCCGGTCGCGCACCCGCGTCGCCTGGCGAACTGGGAGCTCTTCGGTCCGCTGTTCAAGTCGTTCGAGTACGGCGCAGGCGGGGGAGCGGCGACGATGCCGCTGCCCGAGCCGACCTCGCTGCACTCCCGCTCCGGCACCACGCTGATGAAGCACCAGGCCGAACTGGTCGCCGCCGCGTCGCAGGGGCACCGCACGTTCCTGCTCGCCGACGAGCCGGGCCTCGGCAAGACGGCGCAGTCGCTGCTCGCCGCCGACGCCGCGAACGCGTTCCCGCTGCTCGTCGTCGTGCCGAACGTCGTCAAGACGAACTGGGCGCGCGAAGCCGAACGCTGGGTGCCGAACCACCGCGCCACCGTCATCCACGGGGACGGCAACGACCTCGACGGGTTCGCCGACATCATCATCGTGAACTACGAGATCCTCGACCGGCACGCCGGCTGGCTCGGCGGCTTCGGCTTCAAGGGCATGGTCGTCGACGAGGCGCACTTCATCAAGAACAAGGACTCGCAGCGCGCCCGCTTCGTGCTGCAGATCGCCGACCGCATCCGGCAGCGCACCGCAGCGCCGCTGCTCATGGCGCTGACGGGCACCCCGCTCATCAACTCGGTCGAGGACTTCCGCACCATCTGGGAGTACCTCGGCTGGATCGACGACAAGAAGCCCCGCGCGAAGCTCATGAACGAGCTCGAGGAGATCGGTCTGACCCCCGCCGACCAGGGCTTCTTCGTCGAGGCCCGTCGTGCCGTCATCGACCAGGGCATCGTCCGACGCCGCAAGGTCGACGTCGCCGCGGACATCCCGGCCCGCCGGATCGCCGACATCCCCGTCGAGCTCGACGGCGACGAGGGTCGCTCCATCCGCGACGCCGAGCGCGAGCTCACCGCGAAGCTCGTCCGCCGGTACCACCAGGCGCTCGACGCCCGTACCGGGCAGGACCCGGTCGTCGGCATCGACCACAAGCTCGTCCGGCAGGTCGCGCGCTGGGAGCTCGAGGACCAGGACGCCTCGTCGACCGGTGAGAACGTGTTCTCGATGGTCCGACGCATCGGTCGTGCCAAGGCCCAGCTCGCAGCGGACTACGCCGCGCAGCTCGCGTCGAACGTCGGCAAGGTCGTGTTCTTCGCGAAGCACCTCGACGTGATGGACCAGGCGGAAGAGGTCTTCGCTCGACGTGGCCTGCGCACCGCCACGATCCGCGGCGACCAGACGGCCACGCAGCGCACGGCGCAGATCGACTCGTTCGTGAACGACCCTGACGTCGCCGTGATCGTCTGCTCGCTCACCGCGGCCGGCGTGGGCCTGAACCTGCAGGTGGCGTCCAACGTCGTGCTCGCCGAGCTGTCGTGGACGAGCGCCGAGCAGACCCAGGCGATCGACCGCGTGCACCGCATCGGGCAGGAAGAGCCCGTCACTGCGTGGCGCATCATCGCCGCGCAGACGATCGACACCAAGATCGCCGAGCTCATCGACTCGAAGGCGTCCCTGGCCGCCCGCGCGCTCGACGGTTCGGACGAGGAACTCGTCGACTCCGGCGACATCCAGCTCGACGCCATGGCCGCGCTGCTGACCGAGGCGCTCGGGGGCTAGGGACCGCGTCGCGCGGCGCACACCCGTTCAGCACGACCGAAGTCCGTCCGGACCACGTGATCACGCGGTTCGGACGGACTTCGGTCGTGCGGGGCTCCGCGCCAGGGGGCGCCGCTCAGATGCGGGACTGCACCTCGGCCAGCGATGGGTTCGTCGCCGTGCTGCCGTCGGGGAACACGAGCGTCGGAACGGTCTGGTTGCCGCCGTTGACCTCGGCGACGAGTTCCGCCGTGCCCGGGGTCTGCTCGATGTCGACCTCGGTGAAGGGCACGCCGGCCTTCGTCATCTGGTTCTTCAACCGGGCGCAGTAGCCGCACCACGTGGTCGTGAACATCGTGACGCCGCCGGCTTCGGGGGTGAACTGCTCGCGGGTGATCGTGTCGCTCATGGCGCCAGGCTAACCCCGCTTTCTGGACGGCCTTGACGCGCTTATCCGATATAGCTAGGTTAAGCCGCATGGATCCGATCCAACGCATCACCGCCCCGACGCTCGACGTGCTCGACGCACTGCTGACCGTCGACGGTCCGGCATGGGGGCTGCTCGTCATCAAGGCCACCGGGCGCCAGGCCGGCACCGTCTACCCGATCCTCGAGCGACTCGAGCGGCAGGGGTGGATCACGTCGTCGTGGGACGACGAGACCAGCCGGCCGGGGCCGCGTCGTCGGCTCTACGAGTTCACGCCCGACGGGGTCGACGCCGCACGCGACCTCGTCGCCGCGCGTCCGTCCGCCGCGACGCCCGCTCGTCCGGCTCGCTCGGCCCACCGGCCGGTGACCTCGTGAGCGCGCTCGACCGGGCGCTCGTGGGGGTCGCCGTCGCCGTCTCACCCGCAGCACACCGCGCCGCCCGCCGCGAGCAGTGGCTCGCCGACGTGCGCGATGCCCACGAACTCGACCTCTCGCCGACCGCACTCGCGTTCGGCGCGTTCACCACGGCGCTGTTCCACCGACGCGCCGGCCACCGATCCACCTGGGGGGACACCATGACCGCACTGCCGACACCCGTCCGTTCTGCACCGCACACCATCCGCACGATCCCGGTCCTCATCGCGCTCGCGGTGCTGTCCTACGTCGTCTCGGTGGGCGTCCTCGCGCTCCTGCAGCGGTACAACGGCCTGCCGGAGGCGCGCCTCGTCTTCGACATGGTCGGGATCGGGCTCGCGGTGGTGCCGGGCGCCGCTGTCGCAACGAGCGTCCTGCTGGTGTCGGACGTCGCAGGCCGCCGCCGGGTCCTCGGCGCCGTTGCCGTGTTCGCCATCGCCGCAGTGTGGTGGGCGATCACGAGCGGTTCCCTCAACGTCCCCGTGTACGTCCCGGTCCAGGTCGGCGTCATCGCGGCTGGGCTGCTCGCGGTCTGGCTCGTGGTGCTCCGCCGACCGGTGTGGACGTACTCGCTCCTCGTCCTGCCCGTCGTCGCTGCCGTGCTGGTGTTCCCGCTCGCAGAAGCAGCGAACGGCTCGGGGATCCCGTACTCCGCGATGGCGCTCGTGTCGTGGATCGGGCAGCTCGTCCCGTTCCTGGTCGCCGTCGTCGGAGCCGTGGTGGCGTCACGGTTCTCCACCGATGCGCCCGCGGTTGTCGAGGCGCACGGCGAAGCCCTGGTAGACAAGACCGTGTGAGTGACACCCACCTCGAGATCGAGCGCACCTACGACCTGCCAGAGGGCGGTGCCCTGCCCGACCTCGTCGGTGCCGGTGGCATCCTCCGCACCGAGCACCAGGAGCCGTTCGAGCTCGATGCGACGTACTGGGACACCGAACGGTACGACCTGGTGGCGGCGCGGGTCACGGTCCGCCGGCGGACCGGTGGCCCCGACGCCGGGTGGCACATCAAGCGCTCCGAGTCGGACACGGTCCGCCACGAGCAGCACTTCCCGCTGACCGACGACGCCGACACGGTGCCGACCGAGGTCCTCGCGGCGCTCTTCACCGAGCGACGCGGCCGTGGCCTGCGCCCCGTGGTCCGCATCACGACCACCCGCACCGTCACCCGCCTGCTCGACGAGGACGGCGACCAGGTCGCCGAGCTCGCCGACGACCAGGTGACCGCGCAGCGCCTCGACGACGACGCTCCCGAGACGCCGCGCACCTGGCGCGAGGTCGAGGTCGAGGCCGTCGCGGGCGTCGACCCGCAGGTCGCGCACGAGCTCTTCGCGGCCCTCGATGCGCGCTTCGCGGCCGTCGGCGCCGGCCCCGCCGCCGTCGCGTCCAAGCTGGCACGCGGGCTGGCCGGAGCACCGGCACCGCGCCTCCAGACCGAGGCGAAGCCGGACAAGGGCACGACCGCACGCGTCCTCGCGAAGCGACTGCGGAAGCTGCGCGCTGCGCTGCTCGGCCAGGAATCGCGGCTCCGCTCCGGCGACGCGGCCGACCTCCGGCAGACGGCTGAGACCGCCCTCGAGATCGCGTCGATCCTCGGCGCCTACCGTCCGGCGTTCGCCGACGGCGACGCCGTCGACCGCGCCGCCGAGGCGGCCGACGGCCTGGCTGCCGTGACCGCGCGCGCAGCACTCAACGAGTACCTGATCGACCGGTTGCCGCGCGCGTCGACCCCGGCGCAGGACGACCTGGTCGACTCCATGACCCGCGAACGCATCCTGGCCTCGACCCGTGAGCGTCGGGACCAGTCGGTGCGGGACGTCGTCGCGTTCGTGCACGGTGAGCCGTTCCTCGAGCTGCTCGACGCGCTCGACGACGCCGTCGAACGCCCGACCCCGACCGAGTGGTCGCTCCGTTCCCCGAAGAAGGTCGCGCAGGACGTCGGCGCCGTCGTGAAGCCGCACATCCGCGAACTCGTCCGGGCCGCGGTCGCCGACGACACCTCGGACACCGCCGCCGAGCGCGAGGCCGCCGACCGTGCGACCACCGAAGCCGCCTGGCAGGGCACGATGCGGGCGCGGATGGCGATGGACGTCCTCGGCGACGACGCGTTCCCGCACGCGCTCTGGAAGCGGATCGGCAGCGCGGCCGACGTGCTGACCGAGCGGGTCCGATCGCTGCACGCCCTCGACGCGCTGCGGACCAACGCGGCGATCGCCGAACGCGGTGGCGAGGGCACGTTCGGGTACGGCGTGCTCGCGGGGGACCGGGTGCGCCTGGCCGAGGAGTCCTACGACGAGGCGGTGCACGCGCTCAACCGCGTGTGAGCCGCACGCCGCGGGCGCGGGCGCGGGCCGCGGGCGTTCGCTTCGTGAGCAGAAATGGTCGGGTGCCCGCGGGCAACCCGACCATTTCTGCTCACCAAGTCATCAGGCGGCGGGCGCCTCGTCGGCCAGCCCGAGCACGTCGAGCAACCAAGCGAGCTCGAACGCCCGCTCCTTCCACGAGGCGTACCGACCACTCACGCCACCGTGGCCCGCGGACATCTCGGTCTTCAGCAGCACCGGCGCCCCGACCTCGCGCAGCTTCGCGGTCCACTTCGCCGGCTCGACGTAGAGCACACGGGTGTCGTTGATCGACGTCACGGCGAGGATCCGTGGGTACTGCACGTCGTCGCGGACGTTCTCGTACGGGGTGTACTCGCTCATGTAGCGGTAGACCTCGGCGTCGTGCAGCGGGTCGCCCCACTCGTCCCACTCGATGACGGTCAGGGGCAGGTCGGGGTCGAGGATGCTCGTGAGCGCGTCGACGAACGGCACCGCGGCGACGATCCCGGCGAACCGGTCCGGTGCGATGTTCGCCACCGCACCCATCAGGAGCCCACCGGCGCTGCCGCCCTCGGCCACGAGCCGGTCCGCGGTGGTGCGGCCGGACTCGATCAGGTGGTCGGCGACCGCGACGAAGTCGGTGAACGTGTTCTTCTTCGTCAGGGTCTTGCCGTTCTCGTACCAGTGGCGACCCATCTCGCCGCCACCGCGCACGTGGGCGACCGCGAAGACGACGCCGCGGTCGAGCATCGACAGACGCATGACGCTGAAGCCCGGGTCGATCGAGTGCTCGTACGAGCCGTAGCCGTACAGGTGGAGCGGCGAGGGGGTGTCCGCGTCGACGGCGTCGCGCCGCCAGACGAGCGAGATCGGCACGCGGGTGCCGTCCGCCGCCGTGGCCCAGTCGCGCTCCTGCGCGTAGTCGGCGGGGTCGTAGCCGCCGAGCACCGGCTGGCGCTTCAGGACCGTCACCTCGCCGGTCCCCAGGTCCAGGTCGCTGACCTCGGACGGCGTGACGAACGAGGTGAACCCGATGCGGAGCGTCGGCTGGTCCCACTCGGGGTTGCCGCCGAGGCCGGCCGAGAACAGTGCTTCGTCGAACGGGACCTCGTGCGCGTCGCCATACTCGTCACCCTCGATGGGGATGATCGCGATGCGGGGGAGTGCCTCGGAGCGGTACTCGAGCGCGAGGTGCCCGGCGAAGGCGTCGACGGACTCGATGCGGCGCTCGGTGTGGTGCGCCACGACGACCCGGCGGTCGCGCTCGGACGTGGGGTCGTCGGCGGGGACGTCGACGAGCTCGAAGTTCTCGGCACCGTCGTTGTGCAGCACCAGGAAGCGGTCGCTGCCGCCGACGATGGCGTGCTCGATCTCGTACTCGACGCCGTCGCGTCGTGGCCACACGACCTGGAACTCGCCGGTCGGGTCGGCGGCGTCGAGCACCAGGGCCTCGGACGTGATCTTCGACCCGAGCTCGATGACGATGTACTGCGACGACCGGGTGACGCCGACGCCGACCCAGTAGCGGTCGTCGGGTTCCTCGAAGACCAGGACGTCGTCGGACGCTGCCGTGCCGACGGCGTGCCGCCAGATCTTGTCCGGACGCCACGACTCGTCGACGGTCGGGTAGAAGACGTACCGGCCGGCCGGGTCGAAGGTCGCGCCCGCCCCGGTGTTCGGGATGGCGTCGCCGAGGTCGGTGCCGGAGGCCAGGTCGCGCACGTGCAGGGTGTACCGCTCGTCGCCCTCGACGTCGATGCCGTAGACCAGGCGGGTGCCGTCGTCGCTGATGTCGTAGGTGCCGAGGGAGAAGAACTCGTGGCCGTCGGCCAGGGCGTTGCCGTCGAGGACGACCTGCTCGCCGGGGAGGGTCGACTCGCCCTCGACGACGGCCGGCGGGGTCCAGTCGTCCGGACCGGCGATCGGCGCACGGCAGTGCACGCCGTACTGGCTGCCCTCGGCCGTGCGGGTGAAGTACCACCAGTCGCCCATGCGCACCGGCACTGAGAGGTCGGTCTCCTGGACACGGTTCTTGACCTCGGCGAAGACGCGGTCGCGCAGCGGGGCGAGGTGGTCGGTGGCGGCGTCGGTGTAGGCGTTCTCGGCCTCGAGGTACGCCAGGGTGTCCGGCGACTCCTTGTCACGCAGCCACTCGTAGTCGTCGACGAAGTCGATGCCGTGGTGGGTCCGCGTCACGGGCCGCTTGGCGGCGGTGGGCGGGGTGGCCTGGGAGTGCTCGGTGCTCACCATCCCACCCTATGCGCACGGCCCCGTGGCGAGCCGGGCGTCACGCCGCCGCCCCGAACCGGTCGGACCGCGTCCGCCCGACCGCCCCGCCCGGAACCGGTCGGACTGCGTCCGCCCGGCCACCCCCGCGCGGACCCGCTGCTCGAAGGCCTCGAGCTCGTCCACGACGGCCGGTGCGACCCAGGCACGGTCACGCCGCCGCTCGGTGACCGGACGCAGCACTCCGGCGCGCACGAGGTCTGCGGCCACGGAGCCGGCCGGGTCCTCGTCGACCGGTCCGCCGTCGACACCGGCGAGGAGGTCCTGCAGTCGGGCCTCGGTCAGGACCGGGTCGTCGGAGAGCGCCCGCCCGACGACGGCGTGGACACTCGTGGCACACGGACCCGCCATCCGGTCGGCCGCGTGCTCGTCGAGCAGCAGGGCGGTCACGGTTGCCTCGTCGCACACGGTGCCGATGGCGATCGCGACGTCTGTCACGAGGGCGTCCACGACCCCGTCGCGGTACCGCGCGAGGTGCCGGAAGTACCGGCCCCGATCCGCTGCGAGCGCGGTGGCGATCGGCGCGGTCACCGTCGTCGTGACGCCCCGGCGTCGCAGCACGGCGCTGATCAGCGCACGTCCGATCCGGCCGTTGCCGTCGGTGAACGGGTGGATCGACTCGAACTGGGCGTGCCCGATCGCAGCCTGGGCGATCGGGTGCAGGTCCGTCCGGTGCAGGAACGCGAACAGGTCGGCCATGAGGGGCGCGACGAGGTCCGGCGGCGGCGGGACGTACGTCGCCAGCCGCGGGGTGTCACCGCCACCGATCCAGTTCTGGACGCTGCGGTAGCGCCCGGCGTACCGCCCGTCGACCGGGTCGTCGCGCATGAGCAGCCGATGCGCCTCGAGCAGCGCGGCCTCGGTGATCACACCCGTGTCCGCTGCCGCGACCAACCCCTCGATCGCACCGGCGGCGCGGACGACGACGGTCGCACTCGGGTTCGCGCGGATGCCCACGAGCGCTCGGGCGCAGTCGTCGAGTGACGCGGACTCGTCCTCGATCCGCGACGAGGCGACGGCCTCGGTCCGACCGATCACCGACCCGAGCGGCGCGAGCCGGGAACCGTGGTGGACGTCGAGCGACCGGAGCGCCGCGGCTGCGCGGTCGAGCAGCGCCTCGGTCCGGGCATCGGGCTCCCACCGAGCACGAGCGATCCTCGGCGGGAGCGACACCCGGACGGACGTGGTCATCCGGTCGGCGCGGGAACCCCGGCTGGCGCTGCGCCACGGACGCTCCGCGCTGCCGTGCACGGGCCATCCGCGGTGCACGAGCACGCCGCTGTGCGCGGTCTGGCCCCCGAGCGCGGTCGAGCCGTCGTGGACGTCCGGGGTCTCGTTCCGATGCACCATGCCGGGAGCGTAGGGACCCCGGGCGCCCGACGCCAGGAATTCGTATTTCGCCGGCCCGCGTAGCGTTGGTGGCATGAGCAACTCCTTCGCGATCACCGGTGCCCACGTCGTCCCCGTCTCCGCCCCCGCCTTCGACGGCGGCGCGGTCGTCGTCAAGGACGGCCGCATCACCGCGATCGGCCCGGACGTCACACCGCCCCCGGGGATCACCGTCGTGGACGCAGCCGGTGCGTGGCTCGTCCCCGGGTTCGTCGAGTCGCACGGCCACGTCGGCATCCACGAGGAGGCGAACGGCGAGGCCGGCAACGACACGAACGAGATGACCGGCCCGAACATGGCCGGGGTCCGCGCGATCGACGCGATCGACATCGACGACGAGGGCTTCCGCGACGCGCTCGCCGGGGGCATCACGAGCATCGTCGTGAAGCCGGGGTCCGGCAACCCGATCGGCGGCCAGACCGTCGCCATCAAGACCTGGGGCGGGCGCACCGTCGACGAACAGCTCATCTCGGACGCGGTGAGCATCAAGAGCGCGCTCGGCGAGAACCCGAAGCGGGTGTACGGCAGCAAGGGCCAGACGCCGTCGACGCGCCTCGGCGTCGCGAAGATCATCCGTGACGCCTTCGTCGAGGCCCAGAACTACCGTGCCGCCCGTGACGCCGCCGCCGCGAAGGGTGAGCCGTTCGCGCGTGACCTGACGAAGGAGGCGCTCGTCCGGGTCCTCGACGGCGAACTCGTCTGGGACCAGCACACCCACCGCCACGACGACATCGCGACCGCCATCCGGCTGTCCGAGGAGTTCGGCTACCGACTCGTCGTGAACCACGGCACCGAGGCGCACAAGATCGCCAGCCTGCTCGCCGAGAAGGACATCCCGGTCATCTACGGCCCCCTGTTCACGAGCCGCTCGAAGGTGGAGCTCCGTGACCGCGGCATCCCGAACCTCGCCACCATCGCCGCCGCCGGCGTCCGGGTCGCGATCACCACCGACGCCCCCGTCGTGCCGATCGGCATGCTCGTCGACCAGGCCACCGCCGCGGTGAAGGAGGGACTGCCCGCCCAGACCGCGCTCGAGGCGCTCACCGTCAACCCAGCCGAGTTCCTGGGCTTCGGTGACCGTGTCGGTCGGCTGGCCGTGGGCCACGACGCCGACCTCGTGCTCTGGGACGGCGACCCGCTCGACGCGACCAGTCGCGCGACACGTGTCTGGATCGACGGCCGCCAGGTCTTCGAGTGGGCGGACGGCGTCGGCGTCACCACCCCGCGCTGGTAGCGGGGGAGAGCCGGGAGGCCCGGATCGCGACGTGCCCGCACGTCGCGATCCGGGCCTCCCGTCCGTGGCGCCGGGGGCGCTGGGTGGTGACGGCCGGCGGACCCGGCCGGCTCAGACCTCGCGCGCCAGCAGGAACTCGTTGATGCGGTCCGTCAGGTCCGCGTCGACCGCACGGGCGTCGCCGTTCACGGAGCGGATCGGCGCCGCCTGCCGCACGCTCGACACGAGCCAGAGTGCGTCGGCGGCCTGCAGGTCGGCGAGTGTGACGAGTTCGTAGGCGGTCTCGATGCCCTCCTGCTCGGCGAAGCGGAAGACGTCGGCCTGCGTGGTGCCGGCCAGGATCCCGATGTCGGTGCGCGGTGTGACGAGCCGGTCGCCGACCTTCAGGATCAGGTTCGCGCGCGTGCCCTCGAGCACGTAGCCGTCGCTCGACACGAACAGGGCGTCGTCGGCACCGCGCCGGCCAGCCTCGCGCAGGGCGGCCATGTTGACCGCGTACGACAGGGTCTTCGCGCCCTGCAGCAGCCACGGCGAGGTGCGCTCCACGTCGTGGCGGTAGCCGCGGTCCAGCACGACGACGGAGATGCCCTCGGTGCGCGCGGCGGTCGAGTCGACGGACGGTGCGGCGTAGACCCAGCCGGTGGGTCGGTCGGTGCCCTCGACGCCACGGGTCAGGACGGTCTTCGCGAAGGCCTCGCGGACCGGGTCGAGCCGGGCGCAGACGGCTTCGATCGCCTGCCGCCAGGCATCGGGGTCCGGCGCGGGCAGGTCGAGCATCGCGGCGGAGCGGCCGAACCGGTCGAGGTGCGCCTCGAGGGCCTGCGGACGACCGTCGACCACCGTGATCGTCTCGAACACGCCGTCACCCCGGGTGATGCCGAGGTCCTGCACCTGCAGGTGCTCCTCGAGCGGCTTCGCCCAGGTGAAGGCGTCCGCTGCGGGGTCGTGCGGCGCGGCGTCGCGGGAGGGCTGGTTGAGGATCGCGAGCACGGTTTCGGTCATGCGCCCATCCAACCGCACACGCGTCCGCACACGTTGTACGTGGGCGCGCTTCGTGCGTGGGCGTCAGCTCGCGTCGGGCAGGGCGCCCATGAGCTTCCACACCGCCTGCGTCAGCTCGGGGTGCTGCAGTGCGATCCGGCGCAACCGGTGGTACTCCTCGCCGAGGACGGTGCCCTGACCGGACGCGGGGTGCATCGACCACTGGGCGTGCCGCTTGCCGATCGCGGCGTCGAGGTCGACCGCGTCGGCCCGGAGGATGAGCACGACCTGCTCGTCCACCGTGGGGAGCGTCGGCATGAACTCCCACGGGTCCTCGCCCTGGCGGCTCCGGTGCTCGACGAGCATCGAGATCTCCTCGGCAGCCTCGGCGCGCAGCACTTCGAGGCTGCGCCCGGTCCTGCGGGGCTCAGCCATGGTGCCCCCGCAGCACGCCTGCCATGGGAAGAGCGTACGACACATCTTCGGCCAGACTGGACGGGTGACCCCGCGCGACGAGAGCAAGTCCCAACACCCCCGAGTGGTCGTCGTCTACCTGCTGCGCGACGGCGCGAGCGGGCCCGAGGTCCTGCTCGGGGAGAAGCGCCGCGGCCTCGGCACCGGCCGGCTGGTCGGCCCGGGCGGCAAGCGGGAGCCCGGTGAGACGGCGGTCGAGACCGCCGTGCGCGAGGTGCGCGAAGAGGTCGGCCTGCGTCTCGAGACGGTCGACCTGGAGGCCCGTGGCACGTTGGACTACCGGTTCCCGTACCGGCCGTCCTGGTCCCAGGTCTCGGACGTCTTCGTGTGCCGCCGCTGGCAGGGCAGCCCGTCGGGCTCCGACGAGCTCGAACCGCGGTGGATCCCGGTCGCCGACGTCCCCTACGAGGCGATGTGGGACGACGCGAAGTACTGGCTGCCGGCGGTGCTCCGCGGGGGGTCAGTGCGTGCACGCTTCACGTTCGCCGACGACGACGCGACGGTCGCGGGCTTCACCGGGACGGGTGTCGAGACGCCCGCGTAGAGCGGATCAGCGGATCAGCGGGTCTGCTGGGTGCGGGTGCTGCCGGTGCGCGCTTCCTCGGCGGCGGCGATGACCTCGGCGTCCCCGCTGCGACCGCCGAGGGGCCTGACGAAGAAGTCGATGATCCCGAACACGATCGCGCCGACCATGGCGAACATCGCCCAGCCGACGAAGAGCCCGGCGGTGTTCCGGCCGTCGGCGGGAGCGAGCACGATGCTCGCGACGTAGAAGCCGACCGTCAGCACGAGGAGCACGACGACGACGGTGACGAGGACGCGGTGCCAGGTGATGCGGGGGTTCATGCCCCCCAGGATACGCGCCGCCGACGCCTCACCGGTCCGCGTGCCGGCACGGACGATGCACGTGCATCATGCGACAGAGCACCCGTCGTTCGACTGGTGCATCGTCGGAACATGCGCACGCAGTCGATGCATGTGCATCATGCGACAGAGCACGCGTCGTTCGACTGGTGGATCGTCGGAACATGCGCACGCAGTCGGTCTGCGCGAGCGGCGCGATCGTCAGGAACGAGCTACCGGTCCGCGTGCCGGCCGTGCGGGAGCTCGTCCCCGGCGTCGACGCGAGCCGACGTGTCGGAGCGAGCCGGGGCCCTGGAGCCCTCGGCGCGTGGGACGGGACGCGTGCGCGGTCCGGTCCCCGCGCCTCCCGTGCGCTCCCCGGTCCGCACCACGGGGATGCGGCCGGTGGGGGTGGTCTCGGTCTCGAGGCCGTCGCGTCCGCCGGTGAAGACGTCGCCGCCGACGCGGGCGTCCTCCCAGTCGTCGTCGCTCAGGACGCTCAGGGTGCCCGTCTCGGTGGACTCGAGGCCGTGGCGCTCGAGCTCGGCGTCGCGTTCCTTGCCGAGGAACTCACGGTTCGCGGTGTTGGCGTCCTGGAACATCGTGGTCCGGCCGGTGACGATGGCGCGGATGCGTCGCCGCTCCCACCACTTCTTGCCGAAGTACATGAGCACGAGGCCGACCGCGGCGTAGCAGCCCATCGTGATCAGACCGCGGGCCGGGCCGGGGCCGACGCCGTAGATCTGGTGCTTGATCATGTCGACCATGCTCGACCCGACCACGACGTTGTTGAGCCAGGCGAACGGCTCCGGCATGAACCACTTCGGGTACGCCCCGCCGGACGACGGCATCGACAGGAACACGAAGCAGATCATGGCGGGGGCGGCGATGAACCGGCCGACGAAGTAGCTCAGCCCGTTGACGGCGAGACCGATCGCGACGATCCACCCCCACGCGATGAGCACGAGCTGGATCCAGTGGCCGTGGATGGCGCCGACGACCGGACCGGCGAGGGTGTTCGTGATGAGGGAGATGACGAGGCCGCCGACGACGATGACGGTCATGCGGGTGCGATGCCGGAGCGGGCCGCCCATGATCCCGATGAACATCGCGACCATGTAGCCGCCGATGCACCAGGCGAGCATGACGTACATCGGGACGGTGCCGTACTCGTCCCACGCTGGCAGGGGAGCGAGCTCGGTGAGCTTCGGGGTTGCGACCCCGATCCCGGTCAGGACCGCGCTCAGCGTCGCCGGTACGAGGCTCGCGACCTGGAACTGGTGGGCGCTCGCCTTGAAGAACTCGTTCGTCGCGGGGTCGTACGCGACCGCCATCGAGCCGGCGATGACGTCACGCTTCGCCGCGGCCAGGGAGTCGTAGGTGTGGAACACGAACTCGCCCGGCAACGCCTTCTGCACGGCGGCGACGAGTGTCGGGTCGCTGCCGACCAGCGCGATCGGGACGTCGTGCGGGTGCGGTGCGTGGAACGCGAAGACGTAGCAGAGGCAGAAGCCGACGATGAAGAACAGCGGCATCCAGAGCTGCAGGCCGATGAGCTGGAGCGACGGGTGCAACGTCGAGTACCAGCGGCGGTACGCACCGTGCTGCTGCGGTGCCGGCACGGGTGCCTGTCGGCGCGGAGCCGGTCGGGTGGAACCGGCGACCTTCGCGCCGCGACGGGGCTTGGTCCCGCGGGCCGAGGGCCGGGTGCTGCGTGGCTTCGGCGCCGACGTCGGCCGGGACCCTCCGGGACGGTCCGGGGTGTCGTCGTTCCTGTTGACGTCGTTCCGCGGCGTGCTCACTCGGCGCTGTGCTCCTGTTCTCGGACGGAGCGCCAGGATACGCCGAGGCCCTCAGGAGCGGCTGCGTGACGCCTGCGCCGAGTCCATCGCGAGTTCTTCGGCGTCGAGGGTCACGAGCACGCGGCGCATGACCTCTTCGTCGAGGTTGCCCTTCTCGCGCTCCTCGAGCACGATCTCGCGTCGTCGGTCGAGCAGCTCGCGCCGGATGTCCTGGATCTGCGAGCCGCGCAGGCGCATCGGGGCGTTGCGCTCCTCGACCTCTTCTTCCTCGGCGTCCTGCCGGAAGGTCTCGACCTGCCGCTCGAGTCGTGCCTTCAGCCGGTTCACCACGGAGTCGACGGCGACGTCGCCGTACTGCTTCGACCAGACCGGACGTCGCTTCTCGAGCAGCTCGATGGCGGCCTCGGTCGTGCGCTGGTTCAGCCGCATCTCGCTCCGGACGTCCTCTTCGCCCTCGGCCGGGTCCTGCACCTTGAGTGCACGGATGACGAAGGGCAGGGTCAGGCCCTGCAGCAGCAGCGTGCCGACGGTGACGAAGAACGCGATGATGAAGATCGTGTCCTGCGCGGGGATC
This sequence comes from Curtobacterium sp. PhB78, assembly GCF_003751685.1. Lineage (NCBI taxonomy): Bacteria > Bacillati > Actinomycetota > Actinomycetes > Micrococcales > Microbacteriaceae > Curtobacterium > Curtobacterium sp. PhB78. Next base: position 108,470 of record NZ_RKIA01000005.1, on the reverse strand, counting down.
TGCGTCGGGCTCGCGACCACGGACACCGCGGCGGCGAGGGTCACCACGCCGCGCATGCCCGTCCACGAGATGACGGTGAGCTCGCGCCAGTTGAGCTTCGGCTCGGCCGTCCCGCGCATCCACCGCAGTGACGGGTGGCCCCGGGAGAGCTTGATGCGCAGCGGACGGAGCCATCGCCCGTTGAAGCGGTTGCGCACGTACGACTCGAAGATGAAGAGGGGCCGCACCAGGATCACGACGCCGAGCACCACGGCCGCGGCGGTGAGCGTCTGGCCGAGACTCCGTTCGCTCTCGACCAGGTCCTGCACCACGGTGTTGAGCTGCAGGCCGATCAGGGCGAAGACGAAGCCCTCGAGGATGACGTCGATGCTGGTCCACAGCGGGCGCTCCTGCAGGCGGGTGGCGTAGCCCTCCTTCGGCGAGTTGTAGCCGATGTACAGGCCGGCCGTGACGACCGCGATGACGCCGGAGCCGGAGAGGTCCTCGGCCAGGATGTACGCGACGAAGGGCAGCAGGATGCTCATGATCGTCTCGACCACGGGGTCGTTGAGCCGCATCCGGATCCAGTGCACGACGACGCCGAGCACGATGCCGACGGCCAGGCCGACGCCGATCGCCAGGCCGAAGATGCCGAGGTCCTGCCAGACGGTGAGCGACGTCCCGGCGATGATCAGGGTGAACACGCGCACCAGGGTCAGGGACGCGGCGTCGTTGATCAGGCTCTCGCCGGACAGCACCGTCATCACCCGGCGGGGGAGCCCGAGCTTGCGACCGATCGCGGCGGCGGACACCGCGTCCGGCGGGGCGACGATCGCACCGAGCAGGATCGCCGCGGGCAGGGTCATGTCCGGGATCAGGAAGTACGCCACCGCGCCGACCACGAGTGCCGTCACGATGACCAGGAAGATGCCGAGACGCCGGATCTGCTTGATCGACGTCCGGAAGCTCTGCCACGACACGTCGAGCGCCGCCGAGTAGAGCAGCGGCGGCAGGATCACCGTCAGGATCACCTCGGAGTCGATCTCCATCGCGGGGAGTCCCGGCAGGAACGACGCTGCGAGCGCGACCGCCGTCACGAGCAGGGGAGCGGGGAGTCCCTTCGCCCGTGCGAACCCGGTCACCGCGAGCGATCCGACCAACAGGATGAGGAGCTCGACGGTGTCCATGGGACTCATTCTCGCATCGGCATGGTTCCGAATCTGAACGAGTCTGAAGCTCCGGTGAACAGCAGGTTGCCGATCAGGTTTGCTCCGGAGGCCGTCGATGGGGAACACTGGCCCGCGGTGGACATCACACTCATAGTCGTCCTGGTCATCGCGTTGGCCCTCTTCTTCGACTTCACAAACGGTTTTCACGACACCGCCAACGCGATGGCGACTCCGATCGCGACCGGGGCCATGAAGCCCAAGGTCGCGGTCACGGTCGCCGCGGTGCTCAACCTCGTCGGTGCGTTCCTCAGCACCGCGGTGGCGACCTCGATCTCGCACGGCCTCATCAACGAGGGCCCGGGCGGCGTCGCGATCTCACCGGAGATGATCTTCGCGGGGCTCATCGGAGCGGTCGTGTGGAACATGATCACGTGGCTCCGCGGGCTGCCCTCGTCGTCGTCGCACGCGCTGTTCGGCGGACTGATCGGAGCTGCGATCGTCGGCGCCGGGTTCCAGTCCGTCAACTACGTCGCGCTGCTGACGGTCGTCATCATCCCGGCCTTCGCGTCCCCGGTGATCGCGTCGCTCGTGTCGTTCCTGTCGACACGCATCGCGTACCGGATCACGAAGCGCCCGGTCTTCCCGAACGAGCGCGGCGGCTTCCGTGTCGGGCAGATCTTCACCTCGTCGATGGTGTCGCTCGCCCACGGCACGAACGACGCCCAGAAGACGATGGGTGTCATCACGCTGACGCTGATCGCCTCCGGGGCGCAGTCGTCGAACCAGGGCGTGCAGTTCTGGGTCGTCGTCGCCTGTGCCCTGGCGATCGCGCTCGGCACCTACACGGGCGGGTGGCGCATCATCCGCACGCTCGGGTCCGGCATCACCGAGATCCGGGCCACCCAGGGCTTCGCCGCCGAGGCCTCGACCGCCGCGACGATCCTGGCGTCCAGCCACCTCGGCTTCGCGCTCTCGACCACGCAGGTGTCCTCCGGCTCGATCATCGGCGCCGGACTCGGCCGCCGCGGCTCGAAGATCCAGTGGTCCACCGCCGGCAAGATCGTCATCGCCTGGTTCATCACGCTGCCCGCCGCCGCAGCCGTGGGCGCGGTGGCTTCGGGCATCGCACGCCTGGGCGTCATCGGCCTCGTGATCGACGCCATCGTCGGCGCCGCCGTGATCCTCGGCCTGTACCTGTGGTCGCTCCGGAAGCCGCACGAGGGTGCCTCGGCCATCGAGGTCGACGTCGCCGCGAACGCCGTGTACACCCGCAAGGAACTGCGCGACCTGCAGCGCAAGAAGCGCGCCGACGCCGTTGCCGACCGCCGCGCCGCACTGAGCCGCGAGCGCACGCTCCGCCGCATGGCCGCACGCAAGGGAGGCCGTCGCTGATGGGAATCGCGCTTGACGGACGCCGTTTCGCATTCCTCACGGTGGGAGATCGCTGATGGGTATCGACTGGTTCGCGTTCGTCACCGTGGCGCTCGTCGCCGTGGTCTCGTCGTGCTTCGTCGTCGCCGTGTACTCCGTCGGTCTCCGGTTCTGGAGCGCCGCGGACACCCGCGCGGGCAAGTTCACCGTGAAGGACGACGGCACGATCGGTCCGGCGACCGCCGGGTTCCCGAACCCCGCCGGAGCGACGACCGCGGTGCGTGCCTTCCGTGCGCTCGCGATCCTCTGCTACGCGGTCTGCGGCGCCGTCGTGCTGTACGGCATCTACCTCATCGTCCCCCAGTTCCACTGACGCGGGGCGCGCGCGACGCGCGCTTCGTGAGCAGGAATGGTCGGGTGCGTTCCGGCGACTCGACCATTCCTGCTCACCATCCACGGGCACGCGATCGCTCGCGTCCACCGGACGGGAGGCCCGTGGCGGCCTGGCACCGTGCCTCCCGTCTGGCTGGGTGTGGGCGGCGCTGACGCGACGCGCGCTTCGTGAGCAGAAATGGTCGAGTGCGTTCCGGCGACCCGACCATTCCTGCTCACCATGGGCGCGCTCCCGCCCGGCTCCCGGACCGGCCGGACGGACTGGGCTAGCCTCGACGTGTGACCGGCAACGAAGCAGCACAGGCCCCCACCGGGGCGCAGACCCGTACCGAGAGCGACTCGCTGGGGTCGCGCGAGGTCCCGATCGACGCGTACTGGGGCATCAACACCCTGCGGGCCCTGGAGAACTTCCCGATCACGTCGGTGCCGATCTCGGTGTACCCGGACCTCATCGAGGCACTCGCCACCGTGAAGCAGGCGGCTGCGCGGGCGAACCGGGCGATCGGGGTCCTCGACGACGAGCGTGCCGACGCCATCGACCGTGCTGCGCAGGAGGTGCGGGACGGCGCCCTGCGTGAGCAGTTCGTCGTCGACATCGTGCAGGGCGGTGCCGGTACGAGCACGAACATGAACACGAACGAGGTCCTGGCGAACCGGGCCCTCGAGCTCCTCGGCCGCGAGCGGGGCGACTACGGGTACCTGCACCCGATCGACCACGTGAACCGCAGCCAGTCGACGAACGACACCTACCCGACGAGCATCAAGATCGCGATGATCTTCTCCGCCCGGCGACTCATCGAGCAGCTCGAGCAGCTCTCCGCGGCGTTCGCCGAGCGGGGGAACGCGTTCTCCGACGTGCTCAAGGTCGGCCGGACGCAGCTGCAGGACGCCGTGCCGATGACCCTCGGGCAGGAGTTCACCGGCTTCTCGCACACGATCCAGGAGGACGCCGACCTGCTCCGCAAGGTCCTGCCGCTGCTGGCCGAGATGAACCTCGGTGCGACGGCGATCGGCACCGGGATCACCGCGGACCCGCTCTACCGCGACGAGGTCCGCCGGCAGCTGCAGGACGCCAGCGGCATCGACGTCGTGACGGCACCGGACCTGATCGAGGCGACGAGTGACGCCGGCGCCTTCATGACGCTGTCCGGCACGGTGAAGCGCAGTGCCGCGAAGCTCTCGAAGATCTGCAACGACCTGCGGCTGCTCGCGTCGGGGCCGCAGGCTGGTCTCGGCGAGATCACCCTGCCGGCGCGCCAGGCGGGCTCGTCGATCATGCCGGGCAAGGTGAACCCGGTGATCCCCGAGGTCGTGAACCAGATCGCGTTCGCCGTGGTCGGCGCCGACACGACCGTGACGATGGCGGCCGAGGGCGGACAGCTCCAGCTCAACGCGTTCGAGCCGATCATCGCGCACTCGATCCTGCAGTCGCTGCAGTGGATGTCACGGGGCTGCGCGACGTTGCGCGAGCACTGCGTGACGGGCATCGAGGCGAACGAGGCGAAGCTCGCGGCGCAGGTCGACACGAACGTCGGGGTGGTCACGGCCCTGACCCCGTACATCGGCTACGCGGCTGCGGCGTCGATCGCGCACACGGCACTGACCACGTCGACGCCGATCTCGACGCTCGTCGTGGCCGCCGGCCTGATGGACGAGGACCAGGTGCAGCGCGTGCTGAGCCCGGCGCGGCTGTCCGGCATCGAGCTCGCGACCGGTGCGATCCCGGTGGTCACCGAGGAGATGCTGGACCGAGCGGCGCGCGAGCGCTAACGCAACCAGCGCGACCAGCGCAACCACCTCAGGGCATCGGCGCCTCGCCGACGCGCACCTGCTGGGCCACGTCGCGCAGGTGTTCCTGCTCCGGGGTCGGCTCGGCGTCCTCGTCGGCGGCGACCTGGGCCGCGGTGGTCCGGACGTTCCGCGCCGCGGCGATGTCGGCGTCCCGCCAGCGGGCGAGCGTGAAGTTGCGCGTGACGTCGCGCAGCGGCAACCGGATCGACTCGTCGGCCTCGATGCCGGCCAGGAGCTGCCGCATCCGGATCACCTCGGAGTCGAGCTCACCGCCGACCACGAGCACGAAGTTCGAGATGTACAGGTAGACGAGCAGCAGGATCCCGCCGCCGAGCCACCCGTACGCACGGTTCCCGCCGCCGATCGTCTCGACGTAGACGGCGAAGCCGAGGGTCGCGAGCGCCCAGGTGACGATGGCGAACGCGGCACCGGCGGACACCCAGCGCAGCTGCGGCGTCTTCACGTTCGGGGTCGCGTAGTACAGGACCGCGACCATCACGACGAGGTCGGCGGCGAGCACGGGCCACTTCACGACGTTCCACACGTCGTCGATCCACGGCGCCCAGCCGAACGACGCGACGATCGCCGCCGAGATCGTCGGGGTGCCGAGCAGGATCACGATCGCGATCGCCCCGCCCGCCATCACGAGCAGGGTGACGAGGAGCATCATGCTGCGGAACTTCCAGATCCGCCGCCCCTCCTCGACCTCGTACGAGGTGTTCATCGCCCGCCCGAACGCCGTCGCGTACCCGGACAGCGACCACAGTGTCAGCACGACGCCGGTCGCGAAGCCGAGCCACGGGTTGTCGAGGGTCAGCAGCTGACGCAGCGGGGTCTCGAGGTGCTGTGCCGTCTCCGGGCGCAGGATGAACCCGAGCACACCGATGATGTCGGCCAGGCTGTCGCCCTTGCGGTCGACGATCGACAGTGCGGAGACCACGGTCAGCGCGGTGGGGAACACGGTCAGGAGCGCGAAGAACGTCAGTGACGCGGCCGCGTCGACGACGCGGTGCCGGATGACCGAGTGGTAGGTGCGCCGGACGACGGCGCGGACTCCCGTCCGCTGGAGGTCGCGCGATGCGCTGTCCGGCATGCGTTGTACGGTACCCGACACGTGACGTCACGCCGTGCCGTGGTCGCGCCGCGGTGCGGACGGGAGGCCCGTGGCGGGCCCGCCCCGCGCCTCCCGTCCGCCCCTGGTCGCGTCGACCCCGTCAGAGCGACACGATCCCGCCACGGTCTGCCGTCCGTCTCGCGAAAGCGACAGACGTCCGCGGAAGGTTCGCGCAGATCTGTCGCTTTCGCGGGAGGGCCTGCGGCCGCTCGCCGGTCAGTTGGCGTGGGGGTGCAGGGCGTCGTAGCGGCGGAAGGAAGGGACGAGGCGGAGGAGCAGCGCGACGAGCGCCACGATGAGCACGCCACCGATGATCGGCGGGTACGCGATGCCGGCCGCGACGACCAGGCCCGCGTAGAGGTCGCCGAGCCGCGGGCCTCCCGTGACGACCACGATGAAGATGCCCTGCAGCCGGCCGCGCATGCCGTCCGGCGACGCCGCTTGCAGGATCGTGTTCCGGAACACCGAGCTGACGTTGTCCGCACCGCCGGCCGCCGCCAGGAACAGCGCCGCCAACCCGAGCGCGGGCAGGATCCCGACCGAGAACGACTCGCCCGAGCGTCCGCCGAGCACGTGCGCGAGCGCGATGACGACGCCGAACGCCGCGATCGCTGCGCCGTACGCGGTGATGGCCCAGCCGACCGCCTCGCCCTGGCGGCGCACGTGCCCGAGCGGCCCGGAGAAGACACTCGACAGCAGCGCGCCGATCGCGTAGGCGGCCGTGAGGGTGCCCACGGTGATCGATCCGCCGCCGATCACGAGCGCCCCGATCGCGGGGAACAGGACGCGGGGCTGACCGAACGTCATCGCGACGATGTCGAGCACGAACGTCATGGTGATGTTGCGCGACCTCCGCAGGAACCGGGCGCCCTCGACCAGGGAGCTCAGCCCCGGGCGGAGGGCACCGTGGTCGGCCGCCATCCGCGGCAGCGTGAACACCCCGAGGAACGCGAAGGTGAACAGGACGACGTCGATCGTGTAGGTCGGCGCGAACCCGACGCTCGCGATCAGGACGCCGGCGACGGCCGGTCCGACGGTGACCTGGAACCCGGAGGCGATCCCGCCCAGGGCGCTCGCCGCGGGCAGCAGGTCGGTGCCGACGAGTCGCGGGACGATCGCCGAGCGCGAGGCGTTGCTCACGGTCGCCGCGACGGCGTTCACGGTCGCCAGGACGTAGAGCAGTGGGACGCTGTGCAGTCCGAGCCACGAGTGGGTGGCGATGAGGGCGACCGCGACCCAGGCGATGATCGACGACACGAGTGCGACGGTGCGCCGGTCGAAGGCGTCGGCGAGCATGCCGCCGTACAGGCCGGCGACCACCATCGGCAGCAGGGCGATGACCCCCACGAGCGCCACCGCGAAGGTGGAGTGCGTGATCTCGTACACCTCGAGCCCGACCGCCACCGTGGTCATCTGCGTGCCGATGCCGGCGATCGCGGTGCCCGCCCAGAGCCGGGCGAAGGCGGGGGATCGGCGGAGCGGGGTGAGGTCGGCGAGCAGGCGGCGGCGCGGCGGTGCGGGAGTGGGTCGTGTCACGGTGGAACCATTCTGCGGCCTGGGTGGCCGTTGCGTCTGCCGTTGCCGCGCTCTGGTTGACTGGATCGCATGACTGACCTCAACAGCAAGCCCGAGTTCGACGCGCCCGAGGGCCCTGCCCCCACCGATCTCGTCATCACCGACATCGTCGAGGGCTCCGGCGAGGAAGCGTCCGCCGGCTCGACCGTCAAGGTGCACTACGCCGGCGTCGAGTACGAGACCGGCGAGGAGTTCGACAGCTCGTGGAACCGCGGTGAGCCCATCGACTTCCCCCTCGCGGCGCTCGTGCGCGGTTGGCAGGAGGGCATCCCCGGCATGAAGGTCGGCGGTCGCCGCAAGCTCGTCGTCCCGCCGGAGCTCGCCTACGGTCCCGCCGGTGGCGGCCACTTCCTGTCCGGCAAGACCCTGATCTTCGTGATCGACCTGCTCGGGGTGCGCTGATGCAGGTCGGTGCCCCGACCATCGAGCTGAACGACGGCCACCGGTTCCCGGAGCTCGGCCTCGGCACCTACGGCCTGAACGGCGACGAGGGTGCGGCCGCGGTCGGCACCGCGATCGCCAGCGGCTACCGGCTGCTCGACACGGCGCTGAACTACGGCAACGAAGATGCCGTCGGCCGCGCCGTCCGCGAGTCCGACGTGGCACGCGAGGACCTCGTCGTCACGTCGAAGCTCCCCGGCCGCCACCACGGCTACGACGAGGCGCACCGCTCGATCGACGAGACCCTGGGCAACCTCGGACTCGACCACGTCGACCTGTACCTGATCCACTGGCCGAACCCGTCGGTGGACAAGTTCGTCGACACGTGGAAGGCGTTCGTCGACCTGCGCGACAGCGGCAAGGTCCGCTCGATCGGTGTCTCGAACTTCACCCCGGAGCACCTGCGTCGCATCATCGACGCGACCGGTGTCGCACCGGCCGTGAACCAGGTCGAGCTGCACCCGTACTTCCCGCAGGCCGAACTGCGGAAGGTGCACCAGGAGCTCGGCATCGTGACCGAGAGCTGGAGCCCGCTCGCCGTCCGGTCGGAGCTCCTCACCGAGCAGCCGATCACCGACGCCGCAGCGGCCCACGGTCTGACCCCCGGCCAGGTCGTCCTGCGGTGGCACGTCCAGCTCGGTGCCGTGCCGGTACCGAAGTCGGCGGACGCCACCCGGCAGCGCGAGAACCTCGACGTGTTCGGCTTCGAGCTGACCGACGCCGAGGTGCAGGCCATCTCCGGCCTCGAGCGCGGCCGGCTCTGGGACGCAGACCCGGACACGCACGAAGAGATGTGACCGACGACCCTTCGGGAACTGCGGGCCTCCAGCGGGCAGTACACTGGATTCCCCTCTTCCCGAAGGGTTGCGTGTGTCCGAACCGACCGAGATCGACCGCGAGCGCGGCTACGTGGACGGCCTCTTCCGCCGTCTCGACGAGCTGACCGCCGAGGCCGAGCAGCGTCTCGCCGAGACCCGTCGTCAGGCGGTCGGCGGGAACCACCAGAGCCGCAGCGAGCGCGACGCGTACGCCCGACTCTACGAAGACACCGTGGCGACGCTCGAGCGCGTGGGGGACCGTCTGGTCTTCGGCCGGCTCGAGGTCTCCGAGCCCGACAGCTCCGAGGACGCCTTCCGCTACATCGGCCGGGTGGGGCTCCGCGACGCCGACCACCGCCCGCTGCTGCTCGACTGGCGTGTGCCCGGTGCCAGCGCGTTCTACCAGGCCACCGCGGCGCACCCGATGGGCATGCGCTCGCGTCGTCACCTGTCGCTCGAGGGCCGCCGGGTCGTCGGCGTCGAGGACGAGGTGTTCGACGCCTCGCTCTACGACGACGAGCGCACCCACCTGCAGGGCGAGGGGGCGCTGCTGGCCGCGGTGACCGCCGAGCGCACCGGCCGGATGACCGACATCGTCGCCACCATCCAGGGCGAGCAGGACCGCATCATCCGCTCCCCGCTCGAGGGCGTCCTGATCGTGCAGGGCGGCCCCGGCACCGGCAAGACCGCCGTGGCACTGCACCGTGCCGCGTACCTGCTGTACTCGTACCGCGAGCGGCTGCGGGGCTCCGGCGTCCTGATGGTCGGCCCGTCGCCGGCGTTCCTGACCTACATCGAGCAGGTCCTGCCGTCGCTCGGTGAGACCGGCGTCGTGATGGCCTCGCTCGGTTCGCTCTACCCGGGGGTGCACGCGACGACGCACGACCCCCGCGACGTCGCCGCCGTGAAGGGCTCCGCGCAGACGGCCGCACTCCTGCGCCGCGCCGTGCGCTCCCGCCAGGTGGTGCCGACCGAGTCGGTCACGCTCGACGTCGAGGGCGAGCGGCTCGTCGTGACGCCGCAGCTCGTGGCCGACGCCATGAAACGTGCCCAGGACCGCGGCAAGCCCCACAACGCCGCGCGCGTGACGTTCAACAAGCTCGCGCTCGACGCGATGACCCGGCTGCTCGCCGAACAGCTGCGCGAGCGCGGCACGACGGTGGACGAGGCCGACGAGAAGGTCCTGCGCGAGGACATCCGGAGCTCCTACGACGCCCGGGTGCTGCTCAACACCGCGTGGCTGCCGCTGCCCCCGGAGAAGTTCCTCGAGGACCTGTACGCCCGTCCGAACTGGCTCGCCTCGCTGACCCCGGACTGGACCCCGGAACGCCGTGCCCTGCTGCAGCGCGCACGCGGTGCTGCCTGGACGGTCGAGGACGTCCCCCTGCTCGACGAGGCAGCCGAACTGCTCGGCCCGTTCGACCCGACCGGCGGCGCCGCCAAGCGCGCGGCGAAGGCCAGCCGGAACCGTGACATCGAGAACGCCCGTCAGGCGATCGAGAACATGGGCGTCGAGGGCATCGTCACCGCCGAACAGGTCGCCGGCTCGTTCGCCGAGGGCGGCGACCCCCGCTCGACCGCGGAGCGCGCCGCCGACGACCGCGAGTGGACCTACGGGCACATCGTGGTCGACGAGGCGCAGGAGCTCTCGCCGATGCAGTGGCGCGTGCTCGCCCGCCGCAACCCGCTGCGCTCCTTCACGATCGTCGGCGACATGGCGCAGGGCTCCTCGCCCGGGGCCGCGCGCACCTGGGACGACGTGCTCGGCGCGCTCGCCCGCCGACGCCGTGGGCGGGCACCGCTCGTGCCGCTCGACCACCGCATCGAGCAGCTCACCGTGAACTACCGCACCCCGCGGTCGATCGTCGAGGCCGCCGGCGTGTTCGCCGACGGTGCCGGCCTGACCGTCACCCGCAACGAGGCCGTGCGCGACGGCGACCCCGTCGAGCGCGTCCGCGTCGCCCGCGCCGACCTGCTCGACACGGTCGTGTCGGTCGCCGACGCCGAACGGTCGCGGATCGGTGCCGGCACCATCGGCGTGATCGTCCCGGAGTCCGAGGTCGACGCCGTTCGGCAGCGGCTCACGCGCACCGAGGCCGACGTGCGCGGGCTGGCCTCGCCGCACGCCGGGTCGCTCACGGTGCTGACGGGCGCGGACGCCAAGGGCCTCGAGTTCGACGGCGTGCTGCTCGTCGACCCCGACCTGGTCGGCGCCGACGCTGCGCGCCCGGCGGCCGCGGTCTACGTCGCGATGACCCGTCCGACGCGGCGCCTGACGGTCATCGACGTCGACTGAGGGGACGCTCCTCGCATCGCGCGCGGCCACTTCGTGAGCAGAAATGGTCGAGTTCGCCGCGCGGAGGCGACCATTCCTGCTCACGATCCGCGGCGGTCCGGCCGGCGCGGGGCGGACGGGAGGCCCGTGGTGGCTCCGGCACGGGCCTGCCGTCTCAGGACTGGTCGCCTGCAGAGCGGACGCGCGCGACGAGGTCGGCCCACGCGCCGTCGAGGCGGCGACCCGGGATCGTCACGGTCGTGCGCTCGACGGTGATCGTCCACGTGAAGTCGTCGGGGACCGGCGGCCCGGCCGTCGCCGTCGCGGGGGTCCGGGGGAGCGCGTCGACGACATCGGACCACGCCGCGGGGTCGGCGCTCGTGTCGGTGTCGACCCGCCAGTGCCGCGTGGTACCGGCGAAGCCCCCGGAACGACGGACCTCGATGCGCATGCTCCCGACCGTACGCCGGTGCGTGGCGCTCGATCGTCTCAGTCGAGGACGCCCACCGTCCGCCAGGCATCCTGCACCGCGGTGTGCTCCGCGGAACCGGCGCCGAACCGGGACCCAGCGGCGTCGATCGTCACGGCGGCGAACCCGGCGAAGTCGATCGAGGCGGTGACGGCGTCCGAGGTCAGGGCGTCCCACCACACGGCACCGGCGCCCTGCCAGGCGTACCCGCCGATCGCGGTCGCCGCCAGGAAGAACGCGTGGTTCGGGATGCCGGAGTTCGTGTGCACCCCACCGGCGTCGTCGGTCGTCACGACGAAGTCGGCCATCGTCGCGGGCTGCGGGTCCTTGCCGAGCACCGGGTCGTCGTAGGCGGTACCCGGGGCCCGCATCGAGCGCAGGGCATCGCCGTGCACGGCATCGGTGAAGAGCCCCTGGCCGATGAGCCAGCTCGCCTGCTCGGCGGTCTGCCCGGCCGCGTACTGGGCGACGAGTGAGCCGAACACGTCGCTGATCGACTCGTTGAGCGCCCCGGACTGCCCCTGGTAGGTCAGGTCGGCGGTGTACTGCGTGACGCCGTGCGCCAGTTCGTGCCCGATGACGTCGAGCGCGATGGTGAAGCGCCGGAAGACCTCGTCGTCGCCGTCGCCGAACACCATCCGGCTGCCGTCCCAGTAGGCGTTGTCGTAGTCCTGCCCGAAGTGGACCGTGGCGTCGAGGGGGAGTCCGGCACCGTCGATCGACACCCGGCCGAAGACGTCGAGCCAGAAGGCGTGGGTCGCACCGAGGCCCGCGTACGCCTCGTCGACGGCCGCGTCGCCGGTGTCGGGGGCGCCCTCGCTCCGGACCACCGTGCCGGGCAGGGTCGTCGTGCCGCGGGCGTCGGCGATCGTGCGCTGGGGCGACCGGTCGACCGTGCCGCTGACACGGCGCGGGGCGACCAGGTGCTGGTGCTTCGGGCTCTGCACGAGCTCGAGCGACGCCAGTGCGGTGCGCGCGGCAGACGCCGCCCGGGGGAACTCGGCCGCCTGGGCCACGGCGTGGAGCAGGTAGGGCGGGACGACGGAGCGCCGGCTGTCGGTCGGGGTCATGCGCTCATGCAACCACCGGGCACCGACACCCCGGCCGCGGGTCAGTCGCGCTTGCGGTTCTCGACGAGACCGAGCGCGTAGGACTCCCACCACTGTCCGGCGGCCGGTCCGCCGTTGCACGTGCCGTCGCTGAGACCAGGGGTCTTCACCCACAGCAGGGCGTCGAGCCGGCTCGATCCGCCGGTCACGTGCGGGGCCTGGCCGAGACCCGCACCCTCGGGGTTGCACCACGTCCCCCGCCAGCCCTGACCGTTCCGGGAGACGTCGATGACGAAGTGCGGATCCCCACCGATCGCGTCGGCGAGTTCGTCGGCGTAGGCGCGTTCCTGGTCGACGCGGTAGAAGTTCGACACGTTCGTGAAGAAGCCCTGCACCTCGTCCACACCCGCCTGCCGCAGCCAGTCGGCCATCGTCGCAGTCGGGACACGGTTCTCGTTGCCGCCGTCGAGGTACACCGTCAGTCCGTGCCCGGTCAGCGCGTCCACGGCATTGCGGAGCAGCGGGAGTCGGGAGTCGCGGAGGCGCTCGCAGTTCTGGATCTGCGCGATCGCGTCCGGCTCGACGAGCACGACGGCCTTCGAGCCAGCCATCGCGCGGACGGCGGACCGGACCCACGGCAGGTACGCGTCGTCGGTGGTGCCGCCCTTCGAGTAGCTGCCGCAGTCGCGGTCCGGCACGGTGTACAGCACGAACACCGGGGTGGCCCGCTGCTGCTCGGCGTTCCGGACGACGGTGCGGATCGTCGTGCGCGTCTCGGACCGCGAGGTGTTCGTGAGCCAGGTCGCGATCGGCTGGTCGGCGATGCGGGCGATCTGCGCCGCGGTGTCGTCGTGTCCGGCGGCGCGGGCCTGGCGCTCGCGGATGCCCGGCTGGTTCACGTCCGACGGTTGGTGCGCGAGGCCGCCGGGGAACGCCTGCTCCGCGGTCTTCCGCGTCACGACGTCCCGTCCGCTCGCCGTCGGGTCGGCATCCGGCCCACTGCCGTGCGGCACGACGACCACGAGCGTCGTCACGACCGCCGCGACACCGACGACCGCGGCCGCGATCCACAGCCACTGACGTCGCGCGGACGCACGCTTCCCCTGGTGCTCCGGCATCCGGCGGTCCTCCCTGTTCGCACCCATGCTGACAGGTGCGGGGGAGTCCTGACCAGGACCCCGGGGTGTTCGTTCAGGTCGGCCGACGGCTTCTGCCAGGAGCGCTCCAGCGACCCCGCAGGACGGTGTTGCAGAATACCGGGATGTTCCGTCGACTCCTCCTCCTCGCCGTGACCGCGGCGTACGCCTGGGTGATCTGGCGGATGACGCTGACCCCGCAGGTCTTCACCTCGGCACAGAACTCGTTCGTGCTGCACGCGATCGCCTGGGTGCAGCAGCTGCCGCACGGCACCTGGTTCACGTACGAGCGCACCGAGTTCCTGGCCAACATCGCGATGTTCGTGCCGGTCGGCATGCTCGCCGCACTCTGGCTGCCGCGGCGCTGGTGGATCCTCGGGGCCCTGGTCGCGGTCGCCCTGTCGACCGGCATCGAGTTCGCGCAGGCCACCTACCTGCCCTACCGCGTCGCCGACCCCCGCGACGTGCTGTCGAACGGCCTCGGTGGACTGCTCGGCGCGACGCTCGTCGGACTCGTCCGCAGTCTGCTGCCGGCGCCCCGTCGTCGTCGCCTGCGCGCCAGGACCGCCTAGGACTCTGGTAGTCTTGCGCGGTTGCCGTCGAACGGCCGCGGACAAAGAGCGCTCGTGCATCAGGCACGGGCACCGCGCAACGGACTGAAAGGGGATCTACGCATGGCACTTGACGCGAAGGTCAAGCAGGAGATCATCGAAGAGTACGCGACCCACCCGGGCGACACCGGTTCCCCCGAGGTCCAGGTCGCCGTTCTGACGCGTCGTATCAACGACCTGAACGAGCACCTCAAGGAGCACAAGCACGACCACCACTCGCGTCGTGGTCTGCTGCTCATGGTCGGTCAGCGTCGCCGTCTCCTCGGTTACCTCTCCGACGTCGACATCGCCCGCTACCGTGCGCTCATCGAGCGCCTCGGCCTGCGCCGCTAGTCGACGCCTCACGGCTTGACTGAACGCCCCGGTCCTCCTCGCGAGGACCGGGGCGTTCTCCGTTCCCGGGAATGGTTGCGCGCGGCGCACGGTTCGGTACGATGTTCATGCAAACGCATCGAAAGTCGGGAACCACCATGACCACCATCGCCGTCGTCTCCGCCGGACTCTCCGAGCCCAGCTCCACCCGCCTGCTCGCCGACCGCCTGGGCGAGGCCGCCGTCGCCGCGCTCGTCGCCGAGGGCACGCCCGCGCACGTCCTGCACGTCGAGCTCCGTCCGCTCGCACACGAGATCACCGACGCGATGCTCACCGGCTTCGCGGCGCCCGCGCTGTCCGCCGCCATGGCTGCAGTGGTCGAGGCCGACGCCGTCGTCTTCGTCACGCCGATCTTCACGGCCGGCGTGAGCGGTCTCGCGAAGTCGTTCCTCGACGTCCTCGACAAGGACGCGCTCGCCGACCTGCCCGTCCTGCTCGGCGCCACGGGCGGGACCTCGCGGCACTCGCTCGCCATCGACCACGCCCTGCGTCCGGTCTTCGCGTACCTCCGCGCAGCGGTGGTGCCGACCGGCGTGTTCGCCGCGACCGACGACTGGGGGAGCGACGGCGACGCCGCGGCCCTGGACGGACGCATCCGCCGGGCCGGAGCGGACCTGGCATGGGCGATCCGGGCCTCCCGGCGGGCCCCGCAGGAAGCCGACGCGCTCCCCGCGACCGTGGACTTCGCGAGCTTGCTCGGCGGCCTCGGTCACTGACCCGGACCGCTGACCCCGCGGCGCGCTCTTAGGCGGACCACAGGGTTCGTGGGGTCGGAGTGCGGCCGGCTGGCGGCTCGCTCATCGGTGGGCTCGGGAGCCTCGTCATGACGACGAGGAGGACCGATGGACACCAGAGGCAACGGCAAGCGATCCGCGCGGGTCACGAGTGCGCTCGTGAGCCTGGGCGGACTCGCGGTCGCGACGGTCACGGGTGCGGGGCTGTGGTTCGGGCACGAGCAGGCCAGTACGACGACCGACACGTCCACGAGCACGAGCACGACGACGGACTCCGGTTCGGGTACCGGGACGTCGAGCGACGCCACCACCGACTCCGGGTCCTCGTCCTCCTCGTCGTCGAACGACACGTCGACCGACTCGTCGACCGACTCGTCGACCGACAGCGGCACGAGCAGCAGCGACACCGGCGTCTCGCAGGGCACCACCGGTGGGTCGTCCGACACGACGACGACGGGATCGTGACCGTGCGCGCCGCCGCAGAGTGGGACCTCTGGACCACCACCGCCCGGGTCGTCCTCGACCACCGCGACCGCCGCCACCTCGCCGCCGCGGAGTCCTGCGCCCGCGAGGTCACGGCCGCCGTCGACGCCGCGTGCAGCCGGTTCCGCGACGACTCCGAGCTCCTGTCCCGCGCCGACGACCTGGTGCGCGGCACCGAGGTCTCGCCGTTGCTGGCGACGCTCGTGCACCAGGCCGTCGACGCCGCACGGCTGTCCGACGGGGACGTCGACCCGACGCTCGGCCGACGGATGGTGTCCCTCGGGTACGACGCCGCGTTCGCCGACGCGCCACCGGTCCCGTCACCCGACGCCGTGGCCCGATCGCTCGACGACCGCCCGGCGTGGCAGCGGATCCTGCTGTCCGGCACGTTCCTGCGGGTGCCCGAGGGCGTCACGCTCGACCTCGGTGCCACGGCGAAGGCCGCCGCCGCGGACATGGCGGCCGCGAGCATCACCGCGCGGCTCGGCGTCGGTGCCCTCGTCTCGCTCGGCGGGGACGTCGCCACGGCCGGCCCCGACCCCTCCGGCGGCTGGCAGGTGCGCGTGCAGGACCTGGCGGACGACCCCGTCGACCACGTCCGCATCGCCTCCGGGTGGTCCGTCGCGACCTCGAGCACGCAGAAGCGCCGCTGGGAGCAGGACGGGACCGCGCGGCACCACATCCTCGATCCGCGGTGGGGCCTGCCCGCCGACCCGGTGTGGCGGTCGGTGACGGTCGTCGCCCCCTCGTGCACCACCGCCAACACGATGACCACCGCCGCCGTCGTCCGGGGGCACGGCGCGGTGGACTGGCTCCGGCAGAGCGGCCGTGCAGCCCGGCTCGTCGCGGCCGACGGCTCCGTGCTGCGGCTCGGCGGCTGGCCGGAGGACCAGGCTGCCGACGGTGCCGTCACCGTCACCTTCGACGGGGCGGACGCCGCCTGATGGACACCGCGCTCTGGGTGGTCGGCCGCGGCACGGGCGTCGCCGCCGTCGTGCTCCTGACCCTGACGGTCCTGCTCGGCATCGTGACCCGCGGCGGACGACCGCTCCCCGGCCTGCCGCGGTTCGGCGTGCAGCTCGTGCACCGGGACGTCGCCCTGGCGTCCACTGTGTTCGTGGCCGTGCACGTGGTGACGCTGCTGCTCGACACCGAGGCCGAACTGCGCCTGCTGGACGCCGTCGTGCCGTTCGTCGGTGCGTACCGCTGGTTCTGGCTCGGGCTCGGCACCCTGGCGGTCGACCTGCTCGTGGTGCTCGTCGTCACGGGGATGCTCCGCCGGGTGATCGGACCGCGGGTGTTCCGCGCCGTGCACTGGGCTGCCTACGCCATGTGGCCGATCGCGATGGCGCACGCGATCGGCACCGGGACCGACGGCACGTCCGCCTGGTTCCTGGTGGTCGCCGGGGTCTGCACCGCCGCCGTCCTCGCCGCCGTGGCCTGGCGCTGCACGGCCGGCGTCACCGCGTTCCGTCCGACCCCGAAGGAGGCCCTCAGATGACCCTGGCACACCCGCTCACCGTGCCACCACCGACCGGCACGCGGCGGCTCCTCGCCGCCCCCAGCCCTGGACTCGACGCCCACCACGGCACGCACGGGCCGCTGCCGCACGTGGGACCCGGGATCATCGACGAGATCGGTCTCGCCGGGGTCGACGGCCGCGGCGGAGCCGGGTTCCCGCTCGCCCGCAAGCTCGACGCCGTGGCGGGCCGGACCCGGCGCGGAGGCCGCGGTGCCCCGATCGTCATCGCCAACGGTGCCGAGGGGGAACCCGCCAGTCGCAAGGATGCCGTCCTGCTCGAACGCGCACCACACCTGGTGCTCGACGGCATCGTCGTCGCGGCGCTCGCGATCGGTGCGACCGAGGCCGTGGTAGCCACGAGCGCGCGGCTCGCCGAACGGGTCCGGCAGGCACTCGCCGAACGCACCGACGGCCGGCGCGGCACCGGCACCGACCCGGTCGCCATCGAGGTCCGCGCGCTGCCCCACACCAGCTTCGTCGCCGGGCAGGCCACGGCGCTCGCCTCGGCCGTCTCCGGTGGACGAGGACTGCCGGAGGACCGCGTCGTGCGGCTCGCCGACCGTGGCCCGAGCGGTCGCGCGACCCTCGTGTCGAACGTCGAGACCCTGGCCCAGGCGGCACTCGTCGCACGGTACGGGGCGGCGTGGGCGCGGAGCGTCGGCAGCGCGAGTGCTCCCGGCACCCGTCTCGTGACGGTCAGCGACGTGACCGACCCGGGCGGTGCCGTGGTGCTGGAGACCGCCGGGGGTGTGCCGCTCGGGCAGCTGCTGGGGGCCTCCCGGCTGCCGGCGGCCGACCCGCGACGGACGCGAGGCGTCCTGCTCGGCGGGTGGGGCGGCACCTGGGTGCCGGCCGCAGCGCTCGACGCGCCCTTCGACGTCGACGGGCTCGCACCGTGGGGTGCGGCGCCCGGGGCGGGCGTGCTGGCCGTGCTCGACGACCGGACCTGCCCGGTCGGGGTCACCGCAGGCCTCGCCGCGGCGCTCGCCGGGGCGTCCGCCGGCCGCTGCGGGCCGTGCGTGAACGGGTTGCCGCGGATCGCCGACGTGGTCGCCGACCTGGCCTCCGGGCGTCGGGCGGGCGACCTGGCCGGCGAGGTCCGGCGGATCGCTGCCCTGGTCGACGGACGCGGGGCCTGCCATCACCCGGACGGCGTCGCGCGGATGGTGCGGAGCGCCCTCGACGTGTTCCACGACGACGTGCAGGCGCACCTGCGGGGCGCGTGCCTGGTCGGGCCCGGTGCGGCCGGGTCCGGCTCGGCGGGGTCCGGCTCGGTCGGTGGACTCCGATGACCGCCGCCGCAGGCCCCGTCGTGCTGCACGTCGACTGGACCCGCTGCCGGGGACGCGGCCTGTGCACCGAACTCTTCGCCGAGCGGCTGGCGCGCGACGAGTGGGGCTACCCGATCGCACGGGACGGCGGCGGCACCCGCGACGTGCCGGTGCGGCCGGACGAACGCGCCGCCGCTGCGGACGCGGTGGCGATGTGCCCGCTGCAGGCACTGCGAATGGTGGAGCAGTGAGCGGTCGTGCTCAGTACCAGTGCGGGTTGACGCTCATCTCGTGGCCCCACGCACCGCACGGCGACCCGTAGGCGCTCTTGATGTAGGCGAGTCCCCAGTTGATCTGCGTGTTCGCGTTCGTCCGCCAGTCCGCCCCCGCCGCCGACATCTTGTCAGCGGGCAGGGACTGCGGGATGCCGTAGGCGCCGCTCGAGGCGTTCAGCGCGTTCGCCCGCCAGCCGGACTCCTGCGTCCACAGCGACACCAGGCAGGAGAACTGGTCGTCGCCCCAACCGTACGAGCCCAGGGCGCTCCGCGCGTAGGCCTGCGCGGCCGCGGGGTCCACGACGACACCGCCGGTGCTCGGGTAGCTCGTGCCCCCGCCGCCACCGGCGCTGGTGCTCCCGCCGCTACCGGTGTCGGCGCTCGCCGAGGCTGCTGCCGCCGCCTGTGCCGCGGCGGCCGCCGCACGCTTGCGCTGCTGTTCGGCCTTCTGCGCCGCGACCTTCTGCCCGAGCTCGTACCCGGCGGCCTGCTTCGCGGTGGTGTCCCGGAGCGACGCGAGCTGCGCGTACAGCTCGTCGCTGTGTTGCTCGGTCGACTCGACCGCGGCGTTCGCCACGGCCTCGGCGGACTTCGCCGCCGCGGACCGTTCCTCGGCCGCCTGCGCACGCGTCGCGCGTTCGGTCTCGGCCCGTTCGGCCTGTTCGTGCAGTGACGATGCCGTTCCGGCCGCGACGGACGCCTCGTCCATCACGCCGGACCACGTGGACGACAGCTGGTCGAGCGCGCCCAGCTGGTAGAGCAGCTGGTCGGGGTTCCCCGCGGTCGCGATCCGGGTGGTCATCTGGTTCGTGCTGCCGTCGCGGTACAGGTTCGCCGCCAGCTGCCCGGCGCGTGTCTGCGCACGCTCGGCCGTCTCGGACGCGCGGTGCGCCTGGGCCTGGAGGCTCGTGGCGGCCTGGGTGGCCTCCGCCAGCTCCGCCTCGGCCGCGTCCGCCTTCGACGAGGCCGTCAGCGCGGCCTGCGACTTCACTGCCGCCTCGTCCTGCGCCGACTGCAGCGCGGCCTGCACCTTGGTGACCTCGGCGCGCTTGGCGGTCTCGTTCCCCTTGGCCTGCTGCACGTCCTGCCAGGTCGGGTACTCCGTCGCGGACGCCGGGACAGCGGTGAGGACCGGGGCGACGAGCGCGCCGACGACCACGGCGGCCGCGACGAGCACGCCCCGCGAGGGGGTGAGACGCATGGCAGCAGGTTACCGAGGCTCGCCCGGCCGTCAGCGAGCCGCGCCGCCGATTCCCTGTGGACTGGTAAAGTCCATCGTGTCCGAGGACCGTTTCCCCGGATGTTCGACACAACACTGCGCAGGCCGGGCACGGAGCTGGTCATCGGTGGTGGCTCGCGGGCCGGAACGGTTTCCCGAGTGCTTCTACTGCTGGCCAGACATGCGTCCGGAACGATCGGCGCGCACGCACCATCGAGTGCCGTCGCCACGGCCTGCCGAACACACATCAAGGAGGCACCCTTTTGGAGGGTCCCGAGATCAAGTTCGCCGAAGCCGTCATCGACAACGGCAAGTACGGCAAGCGCACCGTCCGGTTCGAGACCGGTCGGCTCGCACAGCAGGCGCAGGGCGCGGTCGCCGCGTACCTCGACGAGGAAACGATGCTCCTCTCGGCCACCAGCGCCGGCAAGCACCCGCGTGAAGGATTCGACTTCTTCCCGCTGACGGTCGACGTCGAGGAGCGCTCCTACGCCGCCGGCAAGATCCCCGGTTCGTTCTTCCGCCGCGAAGGCCGCCCGTCGACCGAGGCCATCCTGGTCTGCCGACTCATCGACCGGCCGCTGCGCCCGTCGTTCGTCGACGGCCTGCGCAACGAGGTCCAGATCGTCATCACCGTCCTGAGCATCGCTCCGGACGAGTTCTACGACGCGCTGGCCATCAACGCCGCGTCCGCGTCGACGCAGATCTCCGGTCTGCCGTTCTCCGGCCCGATCGCCGGTGTGCGCCTCGCGCTGATCGGCGAACAGTGGGTCGCGTTCCCGAAGGCATCGCAGCTCGCCGACGCCGTCTTCGACCTCACGGTCGCCGGCCGTGTCGTCACCGACGAGGCGGGCAACGAGGACGTCGCCATCATGATGGTCGAAGCCGAGGCCACCGAGCACAGCTGGGAGCTCATCCAGGGCGGCGCCACCAAGCCCGACGAGGCCGTCGTCGCGCAGGGTCTCGAGGCGGCCAAGCCGTTCCTCAAGTCCCTCGTCGACGCCCAGGCGAAGCTCGCCGCGCAGTCCGCCAAGGAGATCCAGGACTACCCGGTCTTCCCGCCGTACGCGCCCGAGGTCTACTCGGCCGTCGAGGCCATCGCGCTCTCCGAGCTCGGTGACGTCTACAAGATCGCCGCCAAGACCGAGCGCCAGGACGCCGACGACGCACTCAAGTCGCGCGTCAAGGAGGCCATCGCGGCGAAGGTGTCGGCGGGCGAACTGCCCGACGTCGCCAACTCGCAGGTCAGCGCCGCGTACAAGTCGGTCACGAAGAAGGTCGTCCGCGGCCGCATCCTGACCGAGCAGGTCCGCATGGACGGTCGCGGCCTCGCCGACATCCGTCCGCTCGACGCCGAGGTCGCCGTGATCCCGCGCGTCCACGGTTCGGCGATCTTCCAGCGCGGCGAGACGCAGATCCTCGGCGTCACCACGCTGAACATGCTCAAGATGGAGCAGCAGATCGACTCGCTGTCGCCCGTCACGAAGAAGCGCTACCTGCACCACTACAACTTCCCGCCCTACTCGACCGGTGAGACCGGCCGTGTGGGTTCGCCGAAGCGTCGCGAGATCGGGCACGGCTTCCTCGCCGAGCGCGCCCTCGTG
The DNA here is from genome assembly GCF_003751685.1 of Curtobacterium sp. PhB78. Classification (NCBI taxonomy): domain Bacteria; kingdom Bacillati; phylum Actinomycetota; class Actinomycetes; order Micrococcales; family Microbacteriaceae; genus Curtobacterium; species Curtobacterium sp. PhB78. The sequence goes on along the minus strand of NZ_RKIA01000005.1, from coordinate 86,799 downwards.
CCGGTGCTGCCGACGCGTGAAGAGTTCCCGTACGCCATCCGTCAGGTCTCCGAGGCGCTCAGCTCCAACGGCTCGACCTCGATGGGTTCCGTCTGCGCCTCGACCCTCTCGCTGCTCAACGCCGGTGTGCCCCTCAAGGCCCCGGTCGCCGGCATCGCGATGGGCCTGGTGTCCGACACCGTCGACGGTCAGACCCGCTACGCGGCGCTGACCGACATCCTCGGTGCGGAAGACGCACTCGGCGACATGGACTTCAAGGTCGCCGGTACCTCGGAGTTCGTCACCGCGATCCAGCTCGACACCAAGCTCGACGGCATCCCGTCGACGGTGCTCGACGCGGCGCTGAAGCAGGCCAAGGAGGCCCGCTCGGCCATCCTCGGTGTGCTGAACGAGGCGATCGACGCCCCCGACGAGATGGCGGACACCGCTCCTCGCGTCATCTCGGTGCAGATCCCCGTCGACAAGATCGGCGAGCTGATCGGCCCGAAGGGCAAGACGATCAACGGCATCCAGGACGAGACCGGTGCCGACATCTCGATCGAGGACAACGGCACCGTCTACATCGGTGCCGTCGACGGACCGTCGGCCGAGGCCGCTCGTGCGTCGGTCAACGCGATCGCCAACCCGACCAACCCGGAGATCGGGGACCAGTTCCTCGGCACCGTCGTGAAGATCGCCACGTTCGGCGCCTTCGTGTCGCTGCTCCCGGGCCGTGACGGTCTGCTCCACGTCTCCGAGGTGCGCAAGCTCGCCGGTGGCAAGCGTGTGGAGAACGTCGAGGACGTCCTGGGCGTCGGCCAGAAGGTCCTGGTCGAGGTCACCAAGGTGGACGACCGCGGCAAGCTGTCGCTCGCGCCGGTCGTCGCCGAGGAGTCGGACACCGACTCCAGCGGTGCCCGCGAGGAGTCGACGGACGCCACCGTCTGATCCACCCCTGGCACACGAACGGCCGTCGTCCCTTCCGGGGCGGCGGCCGTTCGTCGTTGCGGGGTCGTCCTACGCGGCGGGGGTCTCCTGCGTGCCGACGAGCTGCGCGCGGCCGAGCAGGTGCTCGCGCAGCACGAACCCGACGACCGCGGGGGTCGCGTCGGCCGGCGCCTCGAGCAGCGGCACGTCGAGGGCGCTCAGCGTGAAGTAGTAGCGGTGCACGCCGTGGCCCGCGGGCGGAGCGGCGCCGAGGAACGTGTCGGTGCCGAACTCGTTGCGGCGGCGCAGGGCTTCGGCCGGCAGCAGGGCGTCGTCGGTACCGGCGCCGGCGGGCAGCGAGGTCGCCGAGCCCGGGATGTCGGTCAGGCTCCAGTGCCAGAAGCCCGAACCGGTCGGGGCGTCGGGGTCGTACACGGTGAGCACGAAGCTCTTCGTGCCCTCGGGAGCGCCGGACCACTCGAGTGCGGGAGAGCGGTCCTCGCCTCCCGCGTCGGTGCCGCGCGCCGAGGTCGGCAGCTCGCCGCCGTCGGTGAAGTCGGGGCTGGTCAGGGTGAACGAGGGGACCTCGGGGAGGTTCCAGTTGGGGTCGTTGGCCATGCGCCCAGCCAACACCCACCGCCTCGGCGGCCGCCCGACGCGGCGGCCCGACGCGACCGCCCGACGCGGCCGCCCGGTGCGGTGGCCCTGTCCGAACTCCGCCGAATGACCGGGAACGGTGGAGGCACCCCCCTGTTCGGGGGTATCTTCGCCGCACGATCGACCATCCCGCCGATCGCGGCTCGACCGACCCGTTTCCCTGCAGCGTCGGTGGGGTCCCGTGCTGCCAGCACGACATGAGGACAACGATGTTCGACAAGCGTTTCATCCACCACGCCATCGATCGCAGCGCCGAGAACGCGCTCGACCGACGACGGTTCTTCGCAGCCGCCGGCGTCGCCGGCGCCTCAGCCGGCATCGCCGCGCTCGGCTCGTCGGTGCTCACCACCGACCGCGCCGCCGCCACCCCGGAAGAGGACGGTGCCGTCTCCGACGCCGCCATCCTCAACTTCGCCCTGAACCTCGAGTACCTCGAGGCCGAGTTCTACCTGCGTGCCGTGTTCGGCGCGGGCCTCGCCGACAGCATGATCACCGGCATCGACCCGCAGGGGCCGGTGATCGGTGGCAAGAAGGTGCCGTTCAAGACCGCGGCCATCCGCGGCATCGCCACCGAGATCGCGAACGACGAGCGCGCGCACGTGGCGTTCCTCCGATCCGCCCTCGGCGGTGCGACGGTCTCACGTCCGAAGATCGACCTCGTGTCGAGCTTCACCGCGGCGGCGCGCGCTGCGGGTGTGGTCGGCCCGACCGGCACCTTCGACCCGTTCGCCAGCGAGGAGAACTTCCTGCTCGGGGCGTACATCTTCGAGGACGTCGGGGTCACCGCCTACAAGGGAGCCGCGCCGCTCATCACCAGCAAGACGTACCTCAGTGCCGCGGCGGGCATCCTCGCCGTCGAGGCCTACCACGCCGGGATCATCCGGTCGAAGCTCTCGGACAAGGGGTTGCAGGTGCCGGCGAACAAGATCTCCGACGCCCGTGACTCGCTCGACGGTCCGACCGACGACGACCAGGGGGTGACGACCCGGTCGGGAGCGGTGAACCTCGTGCCGACGGACGCGAACTCGCTCGCCTACGGCCGCACCGCGGAGCGTGTCCTGAACGTGGTGTTCCTGAACCCGAACCAGATCGACAAGGGCGGGTTCTTCCCGGACGGCGTCAACGGCTCCATCGTCTCGAGCGGCAACCCCGGGAGCGCCACCGGACCGGCCTGATCCGCGCGACGCGACCGGTCGCGGTGAGCGCGACCACACGAGCGGACGGGAGGCACGGTGTCAGCTGGCACCGTGCCTCCCGTCCGCTCGTGGTCGCGAAAGCGACGGATGTCCGTCACGTCGGCGGGTCCGTGCCGCGAGGGCGACAGTGTGCCGCGAACGGTTCGCGGCAGACTGTCGCTTTCGCGGCAGCCGGGAGGGCCCCGACGGCAGACGGGCCGCAGCCGAGCGGGGCCCCGACGGCAGCCGGGCCGCAGCCGAGCGGGGCCCCGACGGCAGCCGGGCGTCAGGCGGCGAGGACGCGGTCGACGACGCGACCGAGCGCTGCCGTCGCCGCGATGGCGTCACCGGCGTAGGCGCCGGCCATCGCACCGTCGCGCGCGAGCATGAGCTCGTCGGCGCCGTCGCCGGGCAGCTGGTGGCCGGACTCCTGCAGCAGGGCGGCGAGCCGGTCGGTGTACCAGTCGCGGTGGGTGGCGACCACCTCGCGCACGGGGTCGCGGGGGTCGTGGTACTCGGCGGCGGCGTTGAGGAACGCGCACCCGCGGAAGTCGGGGTCGTTGACCTCGTCCGCCAGGGCAGCGACCCACGCGCGGACCGCTGCGGCGGAGGAGCCGGCGTCGGTGACGAGCTGTTCCAGGCGTTCCTGCACCCGCTCGTGCTGCGTGCGGATGTAGGCGAGGATCAGGTTGTCCTTCGACCCGTAGTGCTTGTAGAACGTCGCCTTCGTGACGCTCGCCTCGGAGATGAGGCGGTCGACGCCGACGCTGTGGATGCCCTCTTCGTAGAAGAGTCGCGTGGCCGTCTCGAGGATGCGGACCTTCGCGCCGCCGGAGCGGGGAGTCGGGGGGACGCTCGACCCGTCCGGCGACGCGAGGTTCGTGCTCGGACCAGGGAGACGCTGGACGGCCGGTTGGGGGGAATCGACCGTCACAGCGTGGCTCCTTGGTTCATCGGCTCCGCGACCGAGTGGGGGGACTCGTGGCCGCGAGGACTGATGTCCCGAGCCGCCGGATCGGAACTTAGGGGGGCTTTCGATCCGGCGTGAACGACTGTACCACAAGGAGGACAGACAGACGAGTCGGTCTGTCCGCAATTTCTGTACCCCTCTTCGAGTGACAGTCCATGGGCCTGTGGAAACTGGGCGGTGGGCTCCGGAGCATCAGTAGGCTCGTCTGCGATGAACCAGCCAGTGCCACTGCCGCTCGGGGCCCCGGACACGTCCTTCCTGACGTCCGGAGGGGCCTTCGTCCGCCGCACCGTGCTGCCGTCGGGTGTCCGCGTGCTGACCGAAGCCGTGCCCGGTGCCGCTTCGACGAGCATCGGGTTCTGGGTCGGCGTCGGTTCGCGTGACGAACGCGACGGCCAGTTCGGATCGACCCACTTCCTCGAGCACCTGCTGTTCAAGGGCACCGAGACCCGGTCGGCGCTCGACATCGCGATCGCGTTCGACTCGGTCGGCGGCGAGCACAACGCCGCGACCGCCAAGGAGTACACCTGCTACTACGCACGGGTGCGGGACGCCGACGTCCCGATGGCCGTGCAGGTCATCGGTGACATGGTGACCGGCTCCGTGCTCGACCCCGAGGCGTTCGCCGTCGAGCGCGGTGTCATCCTCGAAGAACTCGCGATGGCCGCCGACGACCCGGCCGACGTCGCGGGCGAAGCGTTCTTCGCCGCGGCCTTCGGCGGACACGCGCTCGGCCGCCCGATCGGCGGGACCCCGGACAGCATCCGTGCGGTCCAGCGGGACGAGGTCCTGGCCCACTACCGCGAGCACTACGCACCGAACGGCATCGTCGTGACCGCCGCCGGCGCCGTCGACCACGACCGGTTCTGCGACGCCGTCGCCGCGGTGTTCCACGACGCCCCGCACGCCGAGCCGCTCGCGCGCCGGACGCCGCAGACCGTCGCCGACCCCATCGAGCCCAAGCTGTCGGTGGTCCACCGTCCGACGGAGCAGGTCAGCATGCTGCGCGGCTCGCAGGGACTCGACCTGCGCGACGACCGCCGGCCGTCCCTCAGCGTCCTGAACGCCGTGCTCGGCGGGGGCATGAGCTCCCGGCTCTTCCAAGAGGTCCGCGAGCGACGCGGCCTCGCCTACGCGGTGTCGTCCTTCGCGCCCGCCTACCTCGACAACGGCGCCTTCGGCGTCTACGCGGGCTGTGCGCCCGACAACGTCCCCGGGGTCATCGAGATCATCGACGCCGAGTTCCGCCGCATGGTGGACGACGGCATCACCGACGACGAGCTCCGCCGTGCCAAGGGCCAGATCGAGGGCGCCCTGACGCTCTCGCTCGAGGACTCCGACGCCCGGATGACCCGCCTCGGCCGGTCCGAGCTCGGCACCGGGGAGTACACCGACCTGTCGACCGCACTGGAGCGTGTCGACCGGGTCACCACCGACGGCGTGCTCGAACTCGCCCGCGACCTCCTGACCCGCCCGACGATCACGTCGGTGGTCGGGGCGGTGCAGCAGGACGAGCTCGCCGCAGCGATCGGGATGGGCAGCTGAGCACGGACATGTCGCACTACCTGTACCTCGTCCGGCACGGCGAACACCAGGACGCCGAGCACGGCCTCCGCGACGGCAAGCTGTCGGAACGCGGCAAGCGCCAGGCCATGCTCGTCGCCGACCGTCTCGGCGGGCTGCCGTTCGACGGCGTGTACCACTCCCCGTTGGAGGCCCCGAGCGAGACCGCCGCGTTCCTGGCGCAGCGACTGCCGTCGATCCAGCCCGAACCGTCGACGCTGCTGTTCGACTGCGTCCCCTCCGGCCCGACCCCGGACATGCCCCACGCCTACCAGGGCTGGTACGGCGGCGTGACGGAAGAGGAGATCATCGCCGGCCAGGCGCAGATGGGCGACGCCGTCTCCGAGTGGTTCACCCCGGCGCGCGAGGACCGGCACGACCTGCTCATCACCCACAACGCCGTGATCGGCTGGTTCGTGCGCGAGGCGTTCCAGGCGCCCGAGTGGCGCTGGATGGGCACGAACGTCGCGCACACCGCGCTGACGATCATCCGGATCCGTTCCGCGAAGCCGGCCGAGGTGGTGGCCCTGAACGACCTGGCCCACCTGCCGGTCGAGCTCCGCACCGGGCTGCCGGTCGACCAGCCCGTCTAGCGGGAGACCGGCTTGCGGTACCAGGCGGTCGCGTTCGGGTTGTCGTTGAACGGCGCGACTCGCTCGTAGCCCCGGCTGCGGTACATCGCGCCCGCGGCGACGAGCGAGTCGTTCGTGTCCAGCACGATGCTCGTCGCCCCCAGCGCGGCGCCTTCCCGTTCGAGTGCGTCCATCAGCGCCGTGGCCACGCCCTTGCCCCGTCCCGCCGGGCTGACGAAGACGTGCTTGACCTCGAACTGGACGTCCGTGGTGGTCGCGTCGGGGTCGTCCGCGATCCGCCGCAGGCCGCCGCAGCCGACCGCGACCCCGCCGTCGTACGCCACCGCGAAGACCCCGTTCGGCGGCGTGAACTCCGCCGCCGGGGTGCGCTTCCGCGAGTACGCGCCCTGCGCACTGGGGAACGTCGCCTCGCGCTCGTCGAGGTACGCGTCGAGCAGGACGTCGACCTCGGGCAGATCGGCCGGCACGGTCCTGACCTCGACTGACATGCGTCGATCCTAGGATGGACCGCATGGTCACTCCCGTCGCCGTCGTCGGCGCCACCGGTCGTCTCGGGGGCCTCGTGGCCTCCGTCGTCGAGGAACTCCCGGAGTTCGAGCTCGTCGCCCGCCTGTCGTCGAAGGACGGTGCCCACGAAGCACCGCCGTCGGTGTTCGGCGGTGCCGCGCTCGTCGTGGACGTGACGGTGCCGGCGCTCAGCCCCGCGATCGTCGAGAACGCGCTGTCGAGCGGGGCGAACGTCCTCGTCGGCACGTCCGGGTGGTCCGCCGACCGTCTCGCGAAGCTCCGCACCGCCCTGCAGGAGCGTCCCGACCAGGGCGTCCTCGTGGTGCCGAACTTCTCGATCGGGTCGGTGCTCGGCACTCACCTGGCCACCATCGCGGCGCCGTGGTTCCCCTCCGTCGAGATCGTCGAGACGCACCACGCCGGCAAGATCGACTCGCCGTCCGGCACCGCGGTGCGCACCGCCGAGCTCATCGCCGAGGCCCGTCGCGACGTCGGCCCGGTCGAGGCCCCGCACGTCGACCAGCGCGCCCGCGGCCAGCAGGTGGCGAGCGTGCCGATCCACTCGCTCCGGTTGCCCGGGGTGAAGGCCGTGCAGGACGTCCTGCTCAGCGGCCCCGGCGAGACCCTGACGATCCGGCACGACACCAACGACGACGTCGCCTACGTCGCCGGGATCCGTGCGGCGTTGTCCGCCCTCGGATCCGCCCGCGGGCTCACCGTGGGCCTCGGCAGCGTCCTCGGCATCGGCTGACCCGGTGGGACGTGCAGCGCGTGCCGGCCGCGCGATCCGGTCGCCGTTCTGGGGAGCAGCGCTGATGACCCTGCTGCTGGCGCTCTACATCGTGCTCGTCGGGCAACGGGCCGTGGCGTTCATCGCCACCGGCATCCCGATCGGGATCGGCATCGGCGTCGCCCTGTTCGTCGTCGCCGCGATCGGGGCGCTGTTGCTCGTGCTCGAGTTCCGCTTCGGCATCCGGATCACCCGGCTCGGCTCCCGGCTCGAGGCCGAGGGCGGTGCACCGGAGGACGTCGTGCCCGTGCGTCCGTCCGGCCGTCCGACGCGCGAGGCCGCAGACGAGCTCTTCCCGCAGTACAAGGCCGCTGTCGAGCAGGACCCGGCGGACTGGCGCGCCTGGTACCGGCTCGGGGTCGTCTACGTCGCCGCGGGGGACCGCAAGCGCGCTCGCGCCGCGATGCGCACGGCCCTGACGCGGTCGAGCGCCTGAGACCCGGTCAGAGGACCGCGTCGACGGCGTCCACCGCACGCGTGTACCGGAACACGTAGCCGGACTCGAGCAGCTTCGTCGGCACCATCCGCTGACTCGACAGCAGCATCTCGTCGGCGGCGTCCTGCAGCGCCAGGCGCAGCGCGAACTCCGGGATCCGGAACAGGTACGGCCGGTGCAGGTCCTCGGCGACGCGCTTCGTGATGCGGTCGGCGACGACGGCTTCCGGCCCGGCGAGGTTGACCGGCCCGCTGACCCCGGACGCCGACGGGCTCGTCGCCAGGTGCACGATCGCCCCGACCTCGTCCTCGAGCGCGATCCACGGCCAGTGCTGCCCGCCGGTGCCGAGGCGACCGCCGAGCCCAGCCCGGGTGAGCGGGATGAGGGGTGCGAGCGCGCCGCCGCCCTCGCCGATCACGATGCCCGTGCGCAGGATGACGACCCGGACGCCCTCCGGAGCCGCGTTCGCCGCGGCCTCCCACGCGGTGCAGACCTCGGCGAGGAACCCGGTCCCGGGTGCCGCGTCGTCCTGCAGGACGTCCGCCGGACGGTCGCCGTACACGCCGGACGCCGACCCGGACAGGAACAGTGCCGGGGGAGTGCTGGCGTGCCGCATCGCCTCGACCAGGGTGTCGGTCGCGTCGACGCGGGAGCGCCGGATCTCCTCGCGGTACTTCGCGGTCCATGGCAGTTTGCCGATGTTCGCCCCCGCCAGGTTGATCACCACGTCCGCACCGTCGACGATGGCCGGGTCGAGCGGCCGGCGACCCGGGGCCCATCGGAACTCGGTGGCCGTGTGCGGCTCGCGCCGGACGAGCGTGGTCACGTGGTGGCCCGCCTCGCGCAGCGCGCGGACGAGCGGGGTGCCGATGAAACCGGACGCGCCGGCGATCAGGATCGAGAGGGGCTCTGCCGCCGTGTCTGCCATGCCGGCAACGCTACTCATGCTGCCGTTGGCTTTCGCCGACGTAGGCTTCTGTGTGTGAGCGACAGCGAGACCGTGCAGCCCGACCCCACCGTGCCGACCCCGTACGAGGACCTGCTCCGCCGGGTCCTGACCGAGGGCACGCCGAAGGGTGACCGCACCGGCACCGGGACCCGCAGCCTGTTCGGCGCGCAGCTCCGCTACGACCTGTCGAAGGGCTTCCCGCTCGTGACCACGAAGCGCGTGCACTTCAAGTCGATCGCGTACGAGCTGCTCTGGTTCCTGCGCGGCGACGGCAACGCCACCTGGCTGCAGGAGCACGGTGTCCGGATCTGGAACGAGTGGGCGGACGAGGACGGCGACCTCGGCCCCGTCTACGGCGTGCAGTGGCGCTCGTGGCCGACCCCGTCCGGCGAGCACGTCGACCAGATCGCCCAGGTCATCGACCAGATCCGCACGAACCCGGACAGCCGCCGGCTCATCGTCTCGGCGTGGAACGTCGCCGAGATCCCGGACATGGCGCTCGCACCGTGCCACGCGTTCTTCCAGTTCTACGTCAACGACGGCAAGCTCTCGTGCCAGCTCTACCAGCGCAGCGCCGACATGTTCCTCGGCGTCCCCTTCAACATCGCGTCGTACGCGCTGCTCACCCACATGATCGCCGCGCAGACCGGGCTCGAGGTCGGCGACTTCGTCTGGACCGGCGGCGACTGCCACGTCTACGACAACCACGTCGAGCAGGTCGAGGAGCAGCTGTCCCGCACGGCGTACGCCCTGCCGACGCTCGAGCTCGCGCCGCGCGACTCGATCGACGACTACGAGTACGAGGACTTCACCGTCGTCGGCTACCACCACCACCCGGCGATCAAGGCCGCGGTCGCCGTCTGATGATCGGCATGGTCTGGGCCCGGTCGACCGACGGGGTCATCGGGGCCGACGGCGGCATGCCCTGGCACGTGCCCGAGGACCTCGCGCACTTCAAGCAGGTCACCGGCGACGCCACGGTGCTCATGGGCCGTCGCACCTGGGAGTCCCTGCCGGAACGCTTCCGCCCGCTGCCCGGTCGGCGCAACGTGGTGCTCACCCGCGACGCGTCCTGGACCGCCGACGGCGCCGAGGTCGTGCACGACCTCCGCGCCGCGCTCGACGGTGCCGACGGTGCCGACAGCCCCGTCTGGGTCATCGGCGGCGGCCAGGTCTACGCCGCGGCGTTGGACCGTGCCGACCGGGTGTCCGAGACCGTCATCGACGTCGATGTGCCCGGCGACACCGTTGCACCGACGCTCGGCGAGCCGGCCGGCTGGACGCTCACCGACGAGGGCCCGTGGCAGGTGTCCCGCACCGGGACCCGCTACCGCTTCCTCGAGTGGCGCCGCGCGTAGCGCAGCACAACCAAAGTGCGTGCGAACCACGCGTTCCCGTGGTTCGCGATGACTTTGGTTGTGCGGACGGCCGCGGGCGGCCCTGGACGCACCCGTGACACCGGGCGTGAGCGGCAGGACGGACGCGATCCGGGCCTCCCGTCCGCGCCGCAGGCAGGCGACCGTCCACCCGGACGGCGGCCATCGCGCCCATCCCCGGTACGCTGGTGCCCGTGTCCCCGCGTGAGAATCCCTTCGGTCAGGTCCTCGTCGCCCTCGTGACCCCGTTCACGGCCGACGGTGAGGTCGACTGGCCCGGCGTCGAGCAGCACATCGACGACTGCATCACCGCCGGCGCCGACGGCATCGTCGTCACCGGGACGACCGGCGAGACCAGCACCCTGACCGACCCCGAGAAGCTCCGTCTGGTCGAGGTCGGCAAGTCCGTCGCCGCGGGCCGCGCGAAGATCATCACGGGTGGCGGGTCGAACGAGACCGCGCACGCGATCCACCTGTACAAGCAGAGCGAGAAGGCCGGCGCGGACGGCGTGATGATCGTCACGCCGTACTACAACAAGCCGACCCAGTCGGGTGTGCTCACCCACTTCCGGATGATCGCCGACGCCACCGACCTGCCGGTGATCCTGTACGACATCCCGGGGCGCACCGGCATCCCGATCACGTACGAGACGATCGTGCGGGCGTCGCACCACCCGAACATCCTCGCCGTGAAGGACGCCAAGGGCGACTTCGCCGAGGTGTCCCGCGTGCTCAACAACACCGACCTCATGTACTTCTCCGGCGACGACACCAACGTGCTCCCGCACCTGTCGATCGGCGCGACGGGCCTGATCGGCGTCACCGCGAACATCACGAGCACGCCGTACCGCACCATCATCGACGCCGTGAACCGCGGCGACCTGGCGACCGCCACCGCCGAGCACAAGCGCGTCGAGCCCCTCGTCCGCGCCGTGATGACCCACGTGCCCGGCACGGTCGCAGCGAAGTACATCCTGCACGGGCTCGGCCGCATCGGCAGCCCGCGCGTCCGTCTGCCGCTCGTCGGCCCCGAGGACTCCGAGGCGTACGCCATCGAGACCTCGCTCGAAGCCGTGCGCGACGTGCCCGGCGCCGACTTCTCGAACTTCCGCCCCGACCGCAACGCTGCGGCCGGCGGCGCACTGCCAAAGGTGCCAGGCACCACCCGCTAGCGAACACCGCGGCGCGCTCCTCGCGCGTCGCCTGAATCCGTAGGACCGAATGCCCACACAAGTCTCCACACCGCAGCCGCTCGAACCCGGCACCCTCCGCGTCATCCCCATCGGGGGACTCGGCGAGATCGGTCGCAACATGACCGTCTACGAGTACGAGGGCAAGCTCCTCATCGTCGACGCCGGCGTGCTCTTCCCCGAGGAGCACCAGCCCGGGGTCGACCTGATCCTGCCGGACTTCGCGCCGATCCGTGACCGTCTCGACGACGTCCTCGGTGTCGTGCTCACGCACGGCCATGAGGACCACATCGGTGCCGTCCCGTACCTGCTGAAGCTCCGCGACGACATCCCGCTGATCGGCTCCACGCTGACCCTCGCGCTCGTCGAGGCGAAGCTCAAGGAACACCGGATCAAGCCGTACACGCTCGTCGTGGCCGAGGACCAGACCGAGCAGCTCGGCCCGTTCCACCTCGAGTTCGTGGCCGTGAACCACTCCATCCCGGACGCCCTCGCCGTCGCGATCACGACCCCCGCCGGTCGTGTCCTGCACACGGGTGACTTCAAGATGGACCAGCTCCCGCTGGACGACCGCATCACCGACCTCCGTGCGTTCGCGCGTCTGGGGGAGCAGGGCGTCGACCTGTTCCTGCCGGACTCCACGAACGCCGACGTGCCGGGCTTCACCGCGCCCGAGCGCGACATCGGCCCGGTGCTCGAGAACATCATCACGCGCGCCCGCAAGAAGGTCGTCGTGGCGAGCTTCTCGTCGCACGTGCACCGTGTGCAGCAGGTCCTCGACGCCGCCGCGGCCGCGAACCGCAAGGTCGCGTTCATGGGGCGCTCGATGATCCGCAACATGACCATCGCCGCCGACCTCGGCTACCTCCGGGTGCCCGAGAACGTCCTCATCGACACCAAGAAGGCGAAGAACGTCCCCGACGACCAGATCGTCTACATGTCGACGGGGTCGCAGGGCGAGCCGATGGCCGTGCTCGCGCGCATGGCGAACCTCGAGCACCAGATCGAGATCGGCGAGGGCGACACCGTCATCCTCGCCTCGTCGCTGATCCCGGGCAACGAGAACGCCGTGTACCGCGTCATCGACGGGCTGACGAAGCTCGGCGCGAAGGTCGTGCACAAGGGCAACGCCAAGGTGCACGTCTCTGGACACGCCTCGGCCGGCGAACTGCTCTACTGCTACAACATCCTGCGTCCGCGCAACGTCCTGCCCGTGCACGGCGAACACCGCCACCTGTACGCGAACGCCGACCTGGCGATCCAGACGGGTGTACCGCCGCGCAACGTGATCCTCGGGCAGGACGGCATCGTCGTCGACCTGAAGGACGGCGTCGCGACGGTCGCCGGGCAGCTCGACATCGGCTACGTGTACGTCGACGGCTCGACCGTGGGCGAGATCACCGATGCCGACCTCAAGGACCGCCGCGTGCTGTCCGAAGAGGGCTTCATCTCGGTCTTCGCCGCGGTGGACTTCACCACCGGCCAGTGCGTCATCGGCCCGGAGATCCAGTCGCGCGGCTTCGCTGAGGACGACTCCGTGTTCGACGACGTCCGTCCCCAGATCGCCAAGGCGATCGCCGAGGCGGCCGCCAACGGCACGCGCGACTCGCACGCGTTCGCGCAGGTCGTCCGTCGCACGGTCGGCCGCTGGGTCAACACCAAGCACCGCCGCCGTCCGATGATCGTCCCGGTGGTCATCGAGGCGTAGCGCGTCAGTCGCGTTCGCCGCGTTCATCGCGGTCGACCGGGAGGCCCGTCCAGCGTCCGTCACGGATGCTGCGGCGGGCCTCCCTTGGTTTGTCCTGGGAGGGGATTAGGGTTCTGCCCATGGCCGGAGGCACCAAGTCGACCACGCGCTCGCGCGCGTCCACGTCGTCCCGTGGGAACGGGACGCGCGGTTCGTCGCGCACCCAGGCCACGACGAAGAAGCTGCCGCAGGCGGCACCGACACCGGTGTTCCGCGAGCAGAACCCGCTCGTGACGTTCTGGCTCGCGATGGCGCACGGCGTCGGTGCGATGTTCCGACTGCTCGGCAAGGAGTCCCTCGAGAAGGACCAGCGGCGTGACGGGTTCCCGTTCCTGCTGTTCGTGCTGGCCATCGCCGGTGCGGTCGTCGAGTGGCTCAACCCGACGAACGGCGTGTCGGTCGCCCTCGACGCGTACACGTTCGGCGGGCTGTTCGGCCGGTTGGCGTTCGCTCTGCCGGTGATCATGATCGTCTTCGCCGGATGGCTGTTCCGGCACCCGGCCTCGGTGCACGACAACACCCGGATCGGCATCGGCCTCGGGATCCTGCTCGTCGCGATCGCCTCGCTCTGCCACGTCTTCGGCGGGCAGCCGAGCGCAGCGGACGGCATGCCCGCCCTGGCTTCGGCCGGCGGTGTGCTCGGCTGGGTCGTGATCGGCTGGCTCGTCACGATCGCGACCGCCTGGGTCGCGGTCCCGGTGGCGATCGTGCTGCTCGTGCTCTCCCTCTTCATCATCACCAAGACGCCGCCGAACAAGGTCGGGCGTCGGCTGCACGAGCTGTACGCGTACCTGTTCGGAGCGCCGGCCCCGGCCGCCGAGCCCGAGGTCGAAGCGGCAGCAGCGGCACCCGCCACCCGCACCAAGACGACCAAGCGCGGCAAGAAGGGCGACACCGACTTCCAGCTGTTCGACGACCTCGGCTTCGGCGAGGAGCAGGCCGCTGCCGACGGTGACGCCGGCGGCGACAACGTGCCGTGGTGGCGGCGGAACAAGTCCGGGCGCGAAGAGGACCCGGCGTACGACAGCCCCGTCCTGCCCCCGGCCACCGGTGTCGCACCGACGGCCCCGCCCGCCGCGGCGGCTGCACCCGCTGCCCCGGTGGTCAACCCCAACGCGGGCGCTGCGGCCGGTCTCGTGGACCTGACGCCGGCCGAACCCGCGTCGGTCAACCTCAACGACTCCGTCGAACAGGACCTGCAGGTCGCCGAGCAGGCCCTGCGGGACTTCGGCACCGACGTCCCCGCACGTCCGGAGCCGACCGCGGCGATCCGCCCCGCGGTGCCCGACGTGGTCGCGGCACCCCTCGTCGAGGACCCCGTCGTCGACGAGCCCGAGGAACTCTCCGCGGCGGCGACCGACGACGACCCGTCGAAGCCGTACCGCCTGCCGGCCGCCACCACCCTGAGCTCCGGCACCCCCTCGGTCGCCCGCAGCCAGGCGAACGACGACATCGTCGCCGCCATCACCGGCGTGCTGACGGAGTTCAAGGTCGACGCGAAGGTCACCGGGTTCTCCCGCGGCCCGACGGTCACCCGCTACGAGATCGAGCTCGGCCCGGGTGTCAAGGTCGAGCGCGTCACGGCGCTGTCGAAGAACCTGTCGTACGCGGTGGCCTCCAACGAGGTCCGGATCCTCTCGCCGATCCCGGGCAAGAGCGCCATCGGCGTCGAGATCCCGAACTCCGACCGCGAGATCGTGTCCCTCGGCGACGTGCTGCGCTCGAACGCGGCACGCAAGTCGAAGCACCCGATGACGATCGGCGTCGGCAAGGACGTCGAGGGCGGCTTCGTCGTCGCGAACCTGGCGAAGATGCCGCACCTGCTCGTCGCCGGTTCGACCGGTTCCGGCAAGTCGGTCTTCATCAACTCGATGATCACGTCGCTGCTCATGCGGGCGAAGCCGTCCGAGGTCCGGATGGTCCTGGTCGACCCGAAGCGCGTCGAGCTCTCGATCTACGCGGGTGTCCCGCACCTCATCACGCCCATCATCACGAACCCGAAGAAGGCGGCCGAAGCGCTGCAGTGGGTCGTGAAGGAGATGGACATGCGGTACGACGACCTGGCGTCGTTCGGGTTCCGCCACGTCGACGACTTCAACAAGGCGATCGAGAACAACGAGATCGTCCTGCCCGCGGGCAGCGAGCGGAAGCTCAAGCCGTACCCGTACCTGCTCGTCGTCGTCGACGAGCTCGCGGACCTCATGCTCGTCGCCCCGCGCGACGTCGAGGAGTCGATCGTCCGCATCACCCAGCTCGCCCGTGCCGCCGGCATCCACCTGGTGCTCGCGACGCAGCGCCCGTCGGTGGACGTCATCACCGGCCTGATCAAGGCGAACGTGCCGTCCCGCATCGCCTTCGCGGTGACGAGCGTCACGGACTCCCGCGTCATCCTCGACCAGCCCGGCGCGGACAAGCTCATCGGTCAGGGCGACGCGCTCTTCCTGCCGATGGGGTCGTCGAAGTCCCTGCGCGTGCAGGGAGCGTGGGTGCAGGAGGGCGAGGTCGCCGAGGTCGTCCAGCACGTCACCCGCCAGGCCCAGCCCGAGTACCGCCAGGACGTCCAGGCCGTGGTCGAGCGCAAGGAGATCGACGCCGACATCGGCGACGACCTCGAACTGCTGCTCGCGGCGGTCGAACAGGTCGTCTCGACGCAGTTCGGCTCGACCTCGATGCTGCAGCGCAAGCTCCGGGTCGGCTTCGCCAAGGCCGGTCGCCTGATGGACCTGATGGAGTCCCGCGACATCGTCGGGCCGTCCGAGGGGTCGAAGGCCCGGGACGTGCTCGTCACCACCGACCAGCTGCCCGCGGTGCTCGCGAAGCTCCGCGGCGAGGAGCCGCCGGCTGCTCCGGCGCCCGTGGCCCCCGTGCCCGGCCCGGGTGACGACGGCGACCGCTACGGTGGCGACCCCGTGGGCGACATGACCCGCGGGTACGATGAAGTGCACGACGAGCCCGATGAGGACGCGTGGGGACTGACGGGCAGGGAGTGAAGGCGATGACCGCCTCGGACGGCACGGAGACGACGGACGGCGCCACGACACACGGCGCGAAGTTCCCCTGGCGCGGGCGACTGCTCCGCAAGGGTCCCGGCCCCGCATCGACGGCGAACGTCGCGAACATCATCACCGTGGTGCGCATCCTCATGGCGCCGCTGTTCTTCGTGCTGCTCCTCGCCGACGCCGGCGACGACGGCCCGCTGCGCATCTGGGCGGCGATCGTCTTCGTCGTCGCGATCGTGACCGACAGCGCCGACGGCATCATCGCCCGGCGGCAGAACCTGGTCACCGACTTCGGCAAGCTCGTCGACCCGATCGCCGACAAGGTCCTGATCGGCGGCGCGCTCGTCGCCCTGTCGATCCTGCTCGAGCTGCCCTGGTATGTGACGGTGCTCATCATGGTGCGCGAGATCGGCATCACGGTGTTCCGCTTCGCGGTGCTGTCGGACCGGGTGATCCCGGCCAGTCGCGGTGGCAAGATCAAGACCGTGCTGCAGGCCGTCGCCCTGACGTCGGCACTCTTCCCGTGGTGGGAGCTCGTCGGCGACTGGGCGCACTGGGTCAACGTGGTGCTGATGAGCGCCGCCTTCCTGGCGACCGTGCTCAGCGGCATCGACTACCTGTACCAGGCGTGGAAGCACAACCGGACCACCGCGTGACGCAGGCCGACGACGCGACCGGCGCCGTGCCTCCCGGCCCTGCCGACACGGTCGACGCGATCGCGCAGCACCTGGTCGCCGACCTGACGCGTCGCGGTGAGACCGTCGCCGTGGCGGAGTCGCTCACCGGCGGGTTGGTGGTGTCGACGCTCGTCGGTGTTCCGGGGGCGAGCGCCGTGGTGCGCGGGGGAGTCGTGGCCTACGCGACGCCCGTCAAGCACACCGTGCTCGGGGTGTCGTCGGCGTTGCTGGCGGCCAACGGGGCCGTCGATCCCGAGGTCGCGCGGCAGATGGCGGCCGGTGTCCGCATCGCGCTGTCCGTCGGTGGTGAGCCGGCGACGTGGGGGATCAGCACGACCGGTGTCGCGGGGCCGGACCCGCAGGACGGCAAGCCGGTCGGCACCGTCTACGTCGGCATCGCGTCGGCGGACGGCGCCACTGCCTGGGAACTCCACCTCGACGGGGACCGCGGTGCAATCCGCACGGCGTCCGTCTCCGAACTCCTGACACGGATGTCGTCCGTGGTCCGGGGCCGGGAATAGGTCCCGTTTCCACTGGGTTACATCTCACGCAATCTCCAGCAGGACGGCAGCCAGCCTGGTTAGCATGCTTCAACCGGCAACGCTAAAGTTGCTGAACCCGAACTCGATCCTCCGGATCGGGCGGGCGCGGAGACGACAGAGAGGAGGAGTTCTCATGGTTCTCGTTCGTCAGGAAATCGGCGATGTGCTTCGGGACTTCCGCTTGCAGAAGGGCCGGACCCTCCGTCAGGTCGCGTCCAAGGCCAGTGTGGCTCTCGGGTACCTCAGTGAGGTCGAGCGTGGTCAGAAAGAGGCCAGCTCGGAGATCCTCGCGTCCGTCGCGGATGCGCTGGACACCCCCATCTCCACGATCATGCGCGAGGTGGGCGACCGCCTCGCGATCGTCGAGGGACTCACTCCCGTCCCCGACACGCTCCCGGACGACCTCGTCGCCGAGTTCGACAACGACCTCGCGGTGCGCTGAGCGCCTCGCACTGAACGCCCCCGCCGGAACCTCCCGGCGGGGGCGTTCTGCGTCCGGGGCGCTGTGTGTTCGGGGACGCTTTAGGCTTGTCGGATGCGGGTGAGTGAGTTCTGGCGTGCCGTCGACCAGGTGTTCGGCGAGGCCTACGGGTCCGTGGTCAGCCGTGACGTCGTGCTCGAGGAACTCGGTGGCCGCTCGGCCGTGGACGCCCTCGCCGCCGGCATCGACGCCCGTCGGGTGTGGGACGCCCTCTGCGACTCGCAGGACGTCCCGCTCGACCGGCGGCACGGCAAGGGGTTGGCCGAGCCGCAGAACTGAGGCGTCCGCGCTCCGTCGCGCCGCCGTCATCACCCGAAACTGTGTTCGGCGTGTTGCTCGAACGGGTGTTCGATCGGTGGTACGTTCCTCCACAGCGGCGTCGCCCGGGTGTTCCATCCACAGATCGCGTGACCGTCGGCAGTGATGTCGGTGGCCAGCCATAGGTTGATGGACATCGGGAACAGCCCGAAGCCTTGTCGCAGAACCATCGGCCTTGCACCACCGGCCGGCGTGGACGCGACAGCCTACAGGCGGCCGAACACGAGCACGAAGGAGCACCCCATGCCATCACCGGCAGACCGCGAAAAGGCCCTCGAGACCGCACTCGCACAGATCGACAGGCAGTTCGGCAAGGGTGCGATCATGCGCCTCGGTTCGGACGAACGCGCCCCCGTCAACGTCATCCAGACCGGGTCGGTGGCGCTCGACGTCGCGCTCGGCATCGGGGGACTGCCCCGCGGCCGCATCGTCGAGATCTACGGCCCGGAGTCCTCGGGCAAGACGACCCTCACCATCCACGCCATCGCCAACGCCCAGCGCGCCGGTGGCATCGCGGCCTTCATCGACGCCGAGCACGCGCTCGACCCGGAGTACGCCAAGAAGCTCGGTGTCGACATCGACGCCCTGCTCGTGTCGCAGCCGGACACCGCC
Source organism: Curtobacterium sp. PhB78 (assembly GCF_003751685.1). Taxonomy (NCBI): domain Bacteria; kingdom Bacillati; phylum Actinomycetota; class Actinomycetes; order Micrococcales; family Microbacteriaceae; genus Curtobacterium; species Curtobacterium sp. PhB78. The sequence goes on along the minus strand of NZ_RKIA01000005.1, from coordinate 68,311 downwards.
GAGCAGGCGCTCGAGATCGCGGACATGCTCGTCCGCTCCGGCTCGATCGACCTCATCGTGATCGACTCGGTCGCAGCACTGGTGCCGCGCGCCGAGATCGAGGGCGAGATGGGTGACTCCCACGTCGGTCTGCAGGCCCGCCTCATGTCCCAGGCGCTGCGCAAGCTCGCCGGTGGGCTGAACCAGACGCAGACCACGATGATCTTCATCAACCAGCTGCGCGAGAAGATCGGTGTGTTCTTCGGTTCCCCGGAGACCACCTCGGGCGGTAAGGCACTGAAGTTCTACGCGTCCGTCCGCCTCGACATCCGTCGCATCGAGACGCTCAAGAGCGGCACCGACGCGGTGGGCAACCGCACGCGTGTCAAGGTCGTCAAGAACAAGATGGCGCCGCCCTTCAAGCAGGCCGAGTTCGACATCCTGTACGGCGTCGGCATCTCGCGCGAAGGCTCGCTGCTCGACTTCGGTGTCGACCACGGCATCGTCAAGAAGTCGGGTGCCTGGTACACCTACGACGGCGACCAGCTCGGGCAGGGCAAGGAGAACTCGCGTTCCTTCCTGATCCAGAACCCCGACACCGCGGCTGAGATCGAGGGCAAGATCCTCGCCAAGCTCGGCGTCGGTGGCGCCAAGGCGGAAGAGGCTCCGGTCGAGTCGATCGCGCCGAAGCTCGCGGAGCGCAAGGGCGCGTGAGCACCGACCACGACGACGACGGCCTCGCACCGGTCACCGACCTGTTCGGTGCGAGGTCCCGTCGCCGGGCCCCGGCAGCTGCGGAGCCCACCCCCGAACCCGAGCAGCCGGTGCCAAGCATTCCAGAGCCCGTGCTCGAGGACGATGCGGACACCCCCGTCCCGTTGCCCATCCGCGGGCCGCGTGCACAGGCCGACTGGGTCTCGCCGGTCATCGGCGACGGTTCCGGCCGGACCGCGCGGGCCGAGCAGGACGGCTACGACGACGACGGGGCGGACGCCACGACGGCGTCGGTCTTCTCGATCGCCGGTGGCGAAGAACTCGACCCTGCGGATGCTCCGCGTCCCCTGGACGAGCAACGCGCCGACGCCGAGCGGCTCAGCATGCGGGCGCTCGGCCGCAAGGGCGTGAGCGAGTCCGAGATGCGGACACTGCTCACCCAGCAGGACCTCGACCCCGACGTGGTCGAGCACGAGATCGAACGCCTGACCCGCGTCGGGCTGCTCGACGACGTCGCCCTCGCCACCGACCTGGTGGACCGCTTGCACGCCCGCAAGGGTCTGGGGCGGCAGGGCGTGATCACCGAGTTGCGTCGTCGTGGCATCGACCAGATCGCGATCGACACCGCGCTCGACGAAGCCGCCGATGACGAGGACGACGAGTTCATCCGCGCCCAGGAGCTCGCCGACAAGCGTGCGCCGCAGATGCGTGGGCTCGACCGTGCGACCGCCGAGCGTCGGTTGTCGGGGTTCCTGATGCGCAAGGGCTACGGCTCGGGCGTGGTTCGGATCGCCGTCCAGCGGGCCCTCGACGGCGGCGGACGCCGCCCTCCGACGGGCCGCGGGACCGTGCGCTTCGAGTAGTCGCCCCGACCTACACTGGGACGACCATGGCCACCGTCGCAGCGCGCCAGCGCACCTACGAAGTCCGCACCTACGGGTGCCAGATGAACGTCCACGACTCCGAGCGGCTGAGCGGGTCGCTGCAGGCTGCGGGCTACATGGCGGCCGACGGCGAGCAGGCCGACGTCGTCGTGATCAACACCTGTGCGGTGCGCGAGAACGCGGACAACCGTCTGTACGGCAACCTCGGACAGCTCGCCGGCATCAAGCGCGACCACCCCGGCATGCAGATCGCCGTCGGTGGGTGCCTGGCGCAGAAGGACAAGAACGTCATCCTCGAGAAGGCGCCGTGGGTGGACGTGGTCTTCGGCACGCACAACATGGGCTCGTTGCCGACGCTGCTCGAACGCGCGCGGCACAACGACGAGGCGCAGATCGAGATCCTCGAAGCGCTCGACGTGTTCCCGTCGACGCTTCCGACCAAGCGCGACTCGACCCACAGCGGGTGGGTGTCGATCTCGGTCGGGTGCAACAACACGTGCACGTTCTGCATCGTCCCGTCGCTCCGCGGCAAGGAGAAGGACCGCCGCCCGGGTGACGTCCTGGCCGAGATCCAGGCGCTCGTCGACGACGGCGCGATCGAGGTCACGCTGCTCGGGCAGAACGTGAACTCGTACGGGGTCGAGTTCGGCGACCGTCAGGCGTTCGGCAAGCTGCTGCGCGCGGCCGGCACCATCGACGGCCTCGAGCGCATCCGCTTCACGAGCCCGCACCCGGCAGCCTTCACCGACGACGTCATCGACGCCATGGCCGAGACCCCGAACGTCATGCCGCAGCTGCACATGCCGTTGCAGTCCGGGTCCGACCGGGTCCTCAAGGCGATGCGGCGGAGCTACCGGAGCGAGCGGTTCCTCGGCATCCTCGACCGGGTGCGCGCCAAGATCCCGAACGCGGCGATCTCGACCGACATCATCGTCGGGTTCCCCGGCGAGACGGAAGAGGACTTCGCGGACACCCTCCGCGTCGTCGAGCAGGCACGGTTCGCCAGCGCCTTCACCTTCCAGTACTCGATCCGTCCCGGCACCCCGGCAGCGACGATGGACGACCAGCTGCCGAAGCACGTCGTGCAGGAGCGGTACGAGCGGCTCGTCGTGCTGCAGGAACGCATCACCGCGGAGGAGAACGCCGCGCAGGTCGGCCGGAGCGTCGAGGTCCTCGTCGCGACGGGCGAGGGGCGGAAGGACGACGCCACCCGCCGGTTGTCCGGACGCGCCGAGGACTCGCGGCTCGTGCACTTCGCCGTGCCGGAGGGCTCCGCGGTCCCGCGACCCGGCGACGTCGTGACGGTCGAGATCACCCGAGCGGCCCCGCACTTCCTGATCGCCGACGACGACGCTCCACTGCGCATCCGACGCACCCGAGCGGGCGACGCCTGGGACCGCGCCGAGGCCGAGAGCTGCGGCGTGCCGACCCCGGCGGCGCCCGGCGACGGTCCGCGCCCGGTGTCGCTCGGGCTGCCGACGCTCCGTGTCGGGCGCTGACGCCCCCGTCGGGGACGGCCCCGAGCGCGACCCGGCCCAGCACTGCGGGCTCGATGCCTCCGACGCTGATCTGATCGCCGTCGTCGGCGCGACCGGGACGGGCAAGTCCGACCTCGGGATCGCGATCGCCGAACGCCTCCGCGCCGCCGGCCGGAACGCCGAGATCGTCAACGCGGACGCCATGCAGCTGTACCGGGGCATGGACATCGGCACCGCGAAGCTGTCGTTCGACGAACGGCACGGCATCCCGCACCACCAACTCGACGTGCTCGACGTCACCGACGAGGCGAGCGTCGCCGCGTACCAGGTGGCTGCCCGAGCCGACGTGGACCGGATCCAGGCGGACGGCGGCGTCGCCGTGCTCGTCGGCGGCAGTGGTCTCTACGTGTCCTCCGTCCTGTTCGACCTGGCGTTCCCCGGCACCGACCCGGAACTCCGCGCGCAGCTCGAGCGCGAGCACGACGAGCTCGGTCCGGGCATCCTGCTCGAGCGGCTCCGCGGCCTGGACCCGGCGGCCGCAGCGACGATCGATGCACGCAACCCACGGCGGTTGATCCGGGCACTCGAGATCGCGAGCCGGTCCGAGGTCGTGACCCCGAGCCTCCCGTCCGCGCCCCGCGCCTGGCGACCGTCCCGCATCCTGCACCTGCGACGGGATCGTGAGCAGCTGGTCGCGGCGCTGCACGCGCGTGCGGCGGGGATGTTCGCCGCCGGACTCGTCGACGAGGTCGCGGCTCTGCGCGAGCAGGGCATCGAGCACGGGAAGACCGCGCGGGCCGCGATCGGGTACTCGCAGGCGCTCGACGTGCTGCGGGGGACCTCCACGATCGAGGCCGCGGTCGAGGCGACCGGGATCGCGACGCGCAAGTACGCCCGACGGCAGGTGTCCTGGTTCCGCCGCTACACCGACGCCGAGACCCTCGACGTCACCGGAGCCGACCGCGGGGACCTGTCGGAACTGGCCCGTAGGATCGTCCCGTGACCGAGCTGCACTTCACCAAGGGCCAGGGGACCGGCAACGACTTCGTCCTGTTCGCCGACCCCGACGCCACCGTCGACCTGACCCCCGAGCGGATCCGCGCGATCGCGGACCGACGCTTCGGCGTGGGCGGCGACGGCGTGATCCGTGCGGTGCGGTCCGAATCGATCCCCGAAGGACGCGCCCTGGTGGCCGTCGAACCCGCGGCGACGTGGTTCATGGACTACCACAACGCCGACGGCACGGTCGCCGAGATGTGCGGCAACGGGATCCGGGTGTTCGCGCGGTACCTGACCGAGTCCGGCCTGGTCGAGCTCGCACCCGGCGAGACCCTGACCGTCGGCAGCCGCAAGGGCCTGGTCGACATCCAGCGGACCACGAACGGCTTCGCTGCCGACCTCGGCCGGTGGGGGCTGGGCATCGAGGACGGCGGCTCGGACGACGTCATGGTGCGCGCCAAGAACCTCGACGGCGCCCGGCCCGGCATCGGCATCGACGTCGGCAACCCGCACGTCGTCGTCGCCGTCGCGACCGAGGACGAACTCGCCGACCTCGACCTGACCTTCCTGCCCGTGCTCGACCCGGCGCCCGAGCACGGCGCCAACGTCGAGTTCGTGCTGCCCGGCGACCCCCTGATCAACGACGGCGTCGGCGAGATCACGATGCGGGTGCACGAGCGGGGCAGCGGCGAGACGCTGTCGTGCGGCACCGGTGCGGTGGCTGCGGCCCTCGCGACGCGGTACTGGGTGGGCTCCGGTGCGCCGGACACCTGGCGCGTACGGGTGCCGGGCGGCGTCGTGACGGTGCGGATGTTCGCGGCGGAGGACGGCGAGCACGTGTCGCTGTCCGGTCCCGCCGAGCTGGTGTTCTCCGGCGACCTGACGGTCTGACGCGGGGCGCGGGGCCGCGGGGGCCGCGGGGCGGGGGCCGCGCGGCGGGCTTCGCTTCGTGAGCAGAAATGGTCGGGTGCGCTGCGGCGACTCGACCATTTCTGCTCACGAAGTGGCGCGGGCGCGCAGCGCGCGCCCGGCGCCGCCCGGCGCCGCCCGGCGCGGCCCGGCCGGGCGGCGCGCGCGGCGCCTGGCGCCGCGCGCCCGCCTACGCCGTCCGGCGCACGCGGATGACGCGGAACCCCTTGTCGGTGGACGCCCGCGCGACGTGGAACCCTGCCCCGAGCGCACCGACGAGCCACTTCTGCAACGAGTCGCCCCCGAGGTCCTTCGACACCACGAGCCAGGCGTCGCCCTCGACCTCGAGCCGGGGCAGCCACGTCAGCAGGATCTCGTGGAGTTCGTCCTTGCCGACGCGGATCGGCGGGTTCGACCAGATCGTCCGGAACCGCAGGTCGTCCGGGACGTCGTCGGGCAGGGCGATGGTGACGTTCGACGCACCGGCGGCCTCGGCGTTGGCCCGCGCCAGACCGAGCACCCGTTCGTTGACGTCGACGCCCCACACCGACGCATTGGGGGAGTGCAGCGCCATCGTGATCGCGATCGGGCCCCAGCCGCAGCCGACGTCGAGCAGGGCGCCGTCGTGCGCGGGCGGCGGGACGGAACCGAGCAGCACGCGGGTGCCGCGGTCGAGGCCGTCCGGGCTGAAGACCCCTGCTGCCGTGGTCAGCGTGAGCGACCGGCCGGCGAGGGTGACGTCGATCTGGCGTTCGCGGGTGTCCGATGACGGGTTCGCGGAGAAGTAGTGGTCGTTCGCCATGGATGAACCGTAGCGGGAACCCGGTGTGTCCGAGGCCCGCCGGAGGTACCCTGTGGACAGGATGACGGATACCCATCAGCAGAACGACCAGACCAACGACGACAGCGCAGACGGTGTCGTCGAACGGGTGTTGCGCAACGCCGACCGCCGCGCAGCATCGTCCATCTTCGCCCCCGCTCAGGCGATCCAGACCCGCTCGGTCGACGAGCACGGGTGGGACGGCGACGGCGACCAGTACGACCGTGAGGACCGGGCGGCCCTGCGCCGCGTCGCCGGCCTCTCCACCGAGCTCGAGGACGTCACCGAGGTCGAGTACCGCCAGCTGCGGCTCGAGCAGGTCGTCCTGATCGGCGTGTACCCGCACGGTGACGCCCAGGACGCCGAGAACTCCCTGCGGGAGCTGTCCGCCCTGGCCGAGACGGCCGGCGCGGTGGTCCTCGACGGGCTCCTCCAGCGTCGACCGAACCCCGACCCGGCGACCTACCTCGGCAAGGGCAAGGCGGAAGAGCTCGCGATGGTCGTCAAGGCCACCGGCGCCGACACGGTGATCGCGGACACCGAGCTCGCCCCGTCGCAGCGCCGCGCGCTCGAGGACGTCGTGAAGGTCAAGGTCATCGACCGCACGGCCGTGATCCTCGACATCTTCAGCCAGCACGCGAAGACCCGAGAGGGCAAGGCCCAGGTCGAGCTCGCGCAGCTCCAGTACCTGCTGCCACGACTGCGCGGCTGGGGTGACTCGATGTCCCGGCAGGCCGGTGGTCAGGTCTCCGGCGGTGCGGGCATGGGTTCGCGTGGTCCCGGTGAGACGAAGATCGAGCTCGACCGACGTCGCATCCACACCCGCATGTCGAAGCTCCGCCGCCAGATCGCCGGGTTCCGTCCTGCGCGCGAGGCGAAGCGTGCCGACCGTCACCGCAACGAGGTGCCGAGCGTCGCGATCGCCGGTTACACGAACGCGGGCAAGTCCTCGCTCCTGAACCGTCTGACGAGCGCCGGCGTGCTGGTGCAGAACCAGCTGTTCGCGACGCTGGACGCCACGGTCCGCCGGACCGAGAGCACCAAGGGCCGCGAGTTCACCTTCGTGGACACGGTCGGCTTCGTCCGGAACCTGCCGCACCAGCTGGTCGAGGCGTTCCGCTCCACCCTCGAGGAGGTCGGCGAGGCCGACGTCATCGTGCACGTGGTCGACGGCTCGCACCCCGACCCCGGGGCCCAGCTCGCGACCGTGCGCGAGGTCATCGGCGACGTCGGCGCGCACGACATCCCCGAGATCGTCGTGTTCAACAAGGCCGACCTGATCGACGACGCACAGCGCCTCGTCCTGATCGGACTCGCGTCGGACGCCGTCTTCGTGTCGGCCCGCACGGGCGAGGGCATCCCGGAGCTCCTCCGTACCATCGAGGAGCGCCTGCCGGAGCCCGACGTCGAGCTCACGGTGGTCGTGCCCTACGACCGCGGTGACCTCGTCTCCACGCTGCACGACGCCGGCGCGGTCGACTCCGTCGACTACGTCGAGGACGGCACCCGCCTGCGCGTGCGCGTCTTCCAGCGCCAGGTCGCGGAGCTCGATCCGTACGTGGTCGCGCCCGTCACGTCCTGACGGCCGGCACCGACTGACGGCCGGGAGGCCCGCCCCACGTCCGTCGCGCGGGTGCGCTCCGGCCGCGGTTCCGTTCAACGCCGCACAACCGCAATCGGCTCGGACCACGAGATCTCGTGGTCCGAGCCGATTGCGGTTGTGCGCCGGTCAGTCCCCGGCGTAGGTCGGTGCCCGACGCGGGTCAAAGGGAGCGGAGGACTGCGACGACCTTGCCGAGCACCGAGGCCGCGTCGCCGAGGATCGGCTCGAACGCGGTGTTGCGGGGGAGCAGCCACGTGTGGCCGTCGCGCTGGCGGAAGACCTTGACGGTGGCTTCTTCGTCGAGCATCGCGGCGACGATGTCACCGTTCTCGGCGGTCTGCTGCGCACGGACGACCACCCAGTCGCCGTCGCAGATCGCGGCGTCGATCATCGACTCGCCGACGACCTTGAGCATGAAGAGGTCGCCCGAGCCGACGAGCTGCCGGGGGAGCGGGACGATCTCGTCGACGTGCTGCTCCGCCGTGATCGGGACACCGGCGGCGATCCGGCCGACCAGCGGCACGAGCGTGGTGGCGTCGACATCGGGTCCGGTGACGTCCGGCGTGGGCTCGTCGACCAGGACCTCGAGGGCACGGGGACGGTTCGGGTCGCGGCGGATCCAGCCGCCGAGCTCGAGCTGGCCGAGCTGGTGGGACACGCTCGACAGCGAGGAGAGCCCGGCTGCGTCGCCGATCTCGCGCATGCTCGGCGGGTAACCCCGCGAGGCGATGGACGCACGGATGGCGTCGAGGATCGTCTGCTGCTTCGCGGTCAGCGGCTTCTGGCCCCGCAGTTCGTCCACCACGTCGTCTCGCTTTCGTCGGTGCTGAGCGGCCGTGGCGGGAATGTCGGTGGTCCCCGTTTGACTTGTCCCAGTCGATCGAAACAGTATCCGACCGGTCAAGCCCGGACAAACACCTGTTCGAGCGTGTCGCAAGAAAACCCCGCAGAAATCCTCTCCCAGGACTTGTGCGTCGTCTGATTCGAAACTATGTTCGGTACACGACTTCGGTTCACCCGAACGGGAAGGCAAGAACGACATGAGCACCATCGCCATCGCTGACATCCAGCGCACCGCGGCCCCCGCCGTGCGCGTCCGCCTGCGCCTGACGCGCCGCGGCCGCATCGTCTTCACGACGCTCGCCGCGCTCCCCCTCCTCATCGTCGTCGCCTTCTTCGTCCTGAACGGCGGCCAGGCGTCCGCCGGTGACGCCGCCGCTGGTGGCGCCCGGACGCAGTTCGACACGGTCACGATCCAGCCGGGCGAGACGCTCTGGCAGCTGGCGGAGGACACCGCGCCGAACGCCGACCCGCGCGACTTCGTGCAGGACGTCATCAGCCTCAACGCCCTCGACGGCTCCGGGCTGCAGGCCGGCGAGCAGATCGCCATCCCGACGAAGTACACCTCCGGTCAGTAGCCGCTGCGAGTGGTCGTCGGCAGTCCCGTCCGGACGGCTGGTCGTCCGGTGGCCACAGCGGCCTACGATGGATCGGTGGCATTCACGCTGGAAGACCTCCCGATCCGAGACGACCTCCGCGGTCAGAGCCCCTATGGCGCTCCGCAGAAGCACGTCCGCGTCCAGCTGAACGTCAACGAGAACACGCATCCCGTGCCGGACGACGTGGCTGACGACATCGTCGCCTCGATCCGACAGGCGCTCGCAACGGTGAACCGCTATCCGGACCGCGAGTTCACGGAGCTCCGCGAGTCGCTGGCCGGGTACCTCGGGCACGGCCTCACGGCAGAACAGCTGTGGGCGGCGAACGGCTCGAACGAGGTCCTCCAGCAGCTGTTGCAGGCCTTCGGTGGCCCGGGGCGTTCCGTCCTCGGGTTCCCGCCCACCTACTCGATGCACTCGATACTGGCCTCCGGCACCGGCACGACCTGGATCCCGGCGGAGCGCGACGACGAGTTCCGCATCTCACCCGAGACCGTCGTGGCGGCGATCGAGCAGCACCGACCGGACATCCTGTTCTTGTGCGGGCCGAACAACCCCACGGGCACACCGCTGCCGATCGAGACGATCGAGGCCGCGTACGCCGCGACCGACGGCGTCGTGATGGTGGACGAGGCCTACGCCGAGTTCATGCCGGCCGACGTGCCGAGCGCCCTCACGCTGCTGCCCGGACGCGAGCGACTCGTGGTATCCCGGACCATGAGCAAGGCGTTCGCGTTCGCCGGTGCACGGGTCGGCTACATGGCGGCACACCCCGCCGTGATCGACGCCGTCCGCCTCGTCCGGCTGCCGTACCACCTGTCCGTCCTGACGCAGGCGGCCGCCGTCGCCGCACTGCGCCACGCGCCCGAGATGCTCGCGATGGTCGACGACATCAAGCAGCAGCGTGACCGGATGGTGACCGAGCTGCAGGGCATGGGCTACCGGACCTACGAGACCTGGTCGAACTTCGTGCTGTTCGGCGGGGTCGCCGACCCGCATGCCGCGTTCGAGTCGCTGCTCGAGCGGGACGTCATCGTGCGCGACCTCGGCATCCCGAACCACCTGCGGGTGAGTGCCGGCACCGAAGAGGAGACCACCGCGTTCCTCGACGCCATGCGGCAGGTCGCGGCCGAGCAGCCGCCGGTTAGGGTTGGGGCATGACCGCCCGTACCGCCTCGATCAGCCGCAGCACGAGCGAATCGAGCGTCGAACTCGAGCTCGACCTCGACGGCACCGGCTCGTCCGACATCTCGACGAGCGTGCCGTTCTTCGACCACATGCTGACGGCGTTCAGCAAGCACTCGCTCATCGACCTGCGCGTGCGCTCGACCGGTGACACCGACATCGACGTGCACCACACGGTCGAGGACACCGGCATCGTGCTCGGGCAGGCGCTCAAGCAGGCCCTCGGCGACCGGTCCGGCATAGGCCGGTACGGCGACGCCCTCGTGCCCCTCGACGAGGCGCTGGCCCAGGCGGTCGTCGACGTCTCCGGGCGTCCGTTCCTCGTGCACTCGGGTGAGCCCGAGGGGTTCGAGTTCCACCGCATCGGCGGTCACTTCACCGGGTCGATGATCCGCCACGTGTTCGAGGCGATCACGTTCAACGCGGGCATCACCGTGCACGTCCGTGTGCTCGGTGGCCGCGACCCGCACCACATCGCGGAAGCCGAGTTCAAGGCGTTCGCGCGTGCGATGCGCAAGGCGGTCGAGCTCGACCCGCGCGTCGACGGCATCCCCTCCACCAAGGGCGCACTGTGACCGCGAAGCCGAACGTCGTCGTCCTCGACTACGGGTCGGGCAACGTCCACTCGGCCGCCAAGGCACTCGAGCGGGCCGGAGCCGAGGTCACGCTGACCGCCGACAAGCAGGCGGCGCTCCGTGCCGACGGCCTGCTCGTGCCCGGGGTCGGGGCGTTCGCCGCGGTCATCGACCAGCTCGAGGGCGTCCATGGCGGCGAGATCGTCGACCACCGTCTGGCCGGTGGCCGTCCGGTGCTCGGCATCTGCGTCGGCATGCAGGTGCTGTTCTCACGCGGCATCGAACGCGGAGCCGACGTCGAGGGCCTGGGACAGTGGCCCGGCACCGTCGAGCAGCTCCAGGCCGAGGTCCTGCCGCACATGGGCTGGAACACCGTCCAAGCACCGGAGAACTCCGTGCTGTTCGACGGGCTGCACGACGAGCGGTTCTACTTCGTGCACTCGTACGGCGTGACCGACTTCCCGCTCGACGCCTACGGGCCGTTCCGTGCTCCCGGCCTGACGTGGGCCGAACACGGGCAGCGGTTCATCGCCGCGGTCGAGAACGGGCCGCTCACCGCGACCCAGTTCCACCCCGAGAAGTCCGGCGAGCCGGGCATCCGCCTGCTGACCAACTGGGTGCGCTCGCTCTGAACCCGGCCCGCAACGGGCGCGACGGCGCCGCCGGACGCGCCGCGGGCCTCCAGGCCGAACCCCGCACCTTCACCACCGCACCTTCACCACCGTGACGAAACCGACAGGACCATGACCGACCTCACCGACACCTCGCCCCTCGTCCTGCTGCCTGCCGTCGACGTGGTCGACGGCCAGGCCGTCCGGCTGACCCAGGGCGAGGCGGGGAGCGAGACCGGCTACGGCGACCCCGTCGCCGCCGCGCGCACCTGGCGCGATCAGGGCGCGGAGTGGATCCACCTGGTGGACCTCGACGCGGCCTTCGGTCGGGGCGACAACCGCAAGGTCATCGCGCACGCGATCCGCGAGGTCGACGGCGTCTCGGTCGAGCTGTCGGGCGGCATCCGCGACGACGCCTCGCTCGAAGCCGCGCTGGCCACCGGCGCTGCCCGGGTCAACCTCGGCACGGCGGCGCTCGAGAACCCGGACTGGGCCGCTCGGGTGATCGGCGAGTACGGCGAGCAGATCGCCGTCGGGCTCGACGTGCGTGGCACGACCCTCGCCAGCCGCGGCTGGACCGAGGACGCCGGCGACCTGTGGGAGGTCCTCGACCGGCTCGAGGCCGCGGGTTGCGCCCGGTACGTCGTCACCGACGTCACGAAGGACGGCACGCTGCAGGGCCCGAACGTCGAGCTGCTGCGCCAGGTGTGCGACCGGACCGACCAGCCCGTCGTGGCCTCTGGTGGGATCTCGACGCTCGACGACCTGCGGGCGCTGCGCGAGCTCGTGCCGTTCGGGCTCGAAGGCGCGATCATCGGCAAGGCGCTGTACTCCGGGGCGTTCACGCTGCCGGCCGCACTCGACATCGCCTCGGAGTAGCGGCGTGGCGGGGATCTCGAACGGGCGCGGAACCGGTCCGGACGCGGCAACCGGTCCCGACGACGCGCACACCCCGGGTGGCGCGGCGGACTCGGCCGGTTTCACGTGGGAAGGCCGCACGTTCGACCATCACGACACCGCGTTCGCCGACGACGACGGTCTGGCCGACCCGGCGCTGACCGCGGCGATCGCAGGCGTGGCCGCCGGTGCATCGCAGGCGGCAGTCGTTCATGCACTGCGCACCGCCCGGCTGCTCATCCCGCTCATCGCCGAGGCGGGCGACCTCGGCGAGACCGACGCCGGCAAGCTCGTGGACAAGACCCAGGAGCTCTCGATCGTGACGGTCGCCGGCCCGGACGGGCGGAGCGTGATGCCAGCGTTCACCTCGGTCGACGCGATGCACGCCTGGGACGCCGATGCCCGGCCCGTGCCCGTCGAGTCACGCCGGGTGGCGATGGCCGCGGCGAGCGAGGAGACGCAGCTCGTCGTGCTCGACCCGAAGTCGGCGACCGAGTTCGTGCTGCGCCGTCCTGCGGTGTGGGCGCTCGGCCAGGACCTGCCGTGGACCCCGTGCTTCGAGGACCCCGAGGTCGCTCAGGCGTTCGCCGACTCGGTCGTGGGGGAGCGCAGCGTCGCCCGTGTCGAACTGACCCCCGGTGACCCGGTCGGACGCTTCGCCGGCCCGGAGCTGACCGTCGGACTGGCGTTGCACCCCGGGCTCGACCGCGAGCAGGTCGGCGAGCTCGTCGGACGCCTGCAGCAGCGGTGGTCGACGGACGCCGTCATCGCCGAACGCGTCGACAGCATGCGCGTGGCCCTGCGGGCAGCCTGAGCGGCGACCGCGTCGGCCACGCACCCGGCTACGAGCAACGCCGACCCGGCCACGAGCAACGCAGACCCGACCGCGCGCGGCGGTGCGGCCCCGGGCCGGCCGACGTCGCCGGTACGATGGCCGGGTGAGCACGAACCCGACGACCAACCCCACCGGCGCGACCTCCATCGGTCCGACGGGTCGTCCTGTCCGGGAGTTCCCCGTGCCCGAGGAACTCGACAGCACCGGCCCCGCGCGCATCATCGCCCTCTGCAACCAGAAGGGCGGCGTCGGCAAGACCACCACGGCGATCAACCTCGGTGCAGCGCTGGCGGAGTACGGCCGCAAGGTCCTGGCCGTCGACTTCGACCCGCAGGGTGCGCTCTCCGCGGGCCTCGGTGTCCGCACGCACGACATCCACACCGTCTACGACCTGCTCATGGGCGCCGTGAAGGACCCGATCCAGGTCATCCAGCCGACGAACACCCCGGGGCTCGACGTGATCCCGGCGAACATCGACCTGTCCGCGGCCGAGGTGCACCTGGTCAACGAGGTCGCCCGCGAGCAGATCCTGGCGAGCGTGCTGCGCAAGGTCGCGAACGACTACGACGTGATCCTGGTCGACTGCCAGCCGTCGCTCGGCCTGCTCACCGTCAACGCCCTGACCGCGGCGCACGGCGTGCTGATCCCGCTCGAGTGCGAGTTCTTCGCCCTGCGCGGTGTCGCCCTGCTCATCGAGACGATCGACAAGGTGCGCGACCGCCTCAACCCGGCGCTGACGCTCGACGGCATCCTGCCGACCATGTACGACTCCCGCACCCTGCACTCGCGCGAGGTCATGGAGCGCGTCGTCGACACCTTCGACGACCGGGTCCTCGACACCGTCATCGGCCGCACCGTGAAGTTCCCGGACGCCACGGTCTCCGCTCGACCGATCACCCAGACGGCGCCCGACCACGCCGCCGCCCACGCCTACCGGCAGCTCGCACGAGAGCTCGTCCAGCGTGGCGCCGTCGCCTGAGTCGGGGTTCCGGGTCCGGCTCACCAACTTCGACGGCCCGTTCGACCTCCTGCTGTCGCTCATCACGAAGCACGAGCTCGACATCACCGAGGTCTCGCTCGGCGCGGTCACCGGAGAGTTCATCCAGTACGTGCGTCAGGCCGAGTCGGCGGACGAACTCGACGAGGCGAGCGAGTTCCTCGTCGTCGCCGCCACCCTGCTCGACCTGAAGATCGTCGGGCTGCTGCCGCAGGGTGAGCTCGTCGATGCCGAGGACGTCGCCCTGCTCGAAGCCCGAGACCTGCTGTTCGCGCGGCTGCTGCAGTACCGGGCGTTCAAGCAGGCCGCCGACTGGTTCGGCGAACGCTGGGGTCTGGAGTCGCGTCGGCACGTCCGGAGCGTCCGGCTCGAGGAACGGTTCCGCGCCCGCACGCCCGAGCTCGTGTGGACGCTCTCGGTGCAGGACTTCGCCGCACTGGCAGCGCTGGCGTTCGCCCCGCGGGAGATCCCGACGGTCGGACTCGACCACCTGCACGCGCCGCTCATCAGCATCCGCGAACAGGCCGCGATCGTCGTCTCGATCCTGCGGACACGCGACGGCGAGGGGGTCTCGTTCCGCGAACTGGTCGCGGGCGTCGACCAGACGGGTATCGTGGTGGCTCGCTTCCTCGCGATCCTGGAGCTGTACCGGAACGCATCGATCTCGTTCGAACAACTCGAGCCGCTCGGGGAACTCACGCTCCGATGGACCGCCGAGGACTGGTCCGACGAGAGCCTCGCCAACCTGGGAGCCGACTATGACGGATGACGTGCACGACACGTCCAGCGCCGAACCCGGCGGCGCCGACGAGATGGCCGACGCCCGCGCGATCGAGCACGAGATGCACGCGCGCGCCGAGCACGCTGAGCACGGCCAGCGCGCCGAGCACGACCGCGCCCCGCAGGCGCACCCGGCGATCCCGATCGACCGCCAGCTCGAGGCGATCCTGATGATCGCGGACGAGCCCCAGTCGCTCGTCGCGCTCGGCGCCGCCGTGAACGCCCCCGTCCCCGCCGTCCGCCAGGCCGTCGAACGCCTCGTCGCGGACTTCGACGGCGTCGACGGCACCACCCGCCGCGGGTTCGAACTCCGCGAGGTCGGCGGCGGCTGGCGCTTCTACGTCCGCCAGGACCTGGACGCCGTCGTCGAGCAGTTCGTCGAGGCCGAGCGTCCCTCGCGCCTGTCGCAGGCCGCACTCGAGACCCTCGCGGTCGTCGCCTACAAGCAACCGATCACGCGATCCCAGATCGCGTCGATCCGCGCCGTCAACGTCGACGGCGTCGTCCGAACGCTGGTCGCGCGCGGTCTCATCGAGGAGTCGTTCACCGACTCCGAGACCGGCGCCATCAACTACGTCACGTCCGATCTGCTCCTGCAGCAGCTCGGCATCAACTCGCTCGACGAGCTGCCGCTCATCTCGCCCCTCCTGGACGACGGTGCGGACGGCTTCGGGCAGAACGAAGGGATCCCCGATGGCCGGGTTTGACGACCGGGGGCGCGGCGCGCCCCGAGACCGAGACGACCGCAACGGACGCTCAGGAGGCCCGGATCGCCCCGGGCGTTCGGCTCCCGGCCGCGGCGGGGCCGGCTCCAGTGCCGGTGGCCGCTCCGGCGGGTACGGTCGCGACGACCGCGGGGGCGCACGTCCGCCGCGTGACGACGACCGTCGTGGCGGCTACCAGTCGCGCGACGACCGCGGTGGCGACCGTGGTGGGTACCGGGGTCGCGATGACCGTAGTTCCGCGCCGCGTGATGACCGTGGTGGGTACCGCGGCCGTGACGACCGCAGCTCGGCTCCGCGCGACGACCGTGGCGGGTACCGGGGCAACTCGGCTCCGCGTGACGACCGCGGTGGGTACCGAGGCCGTGACGACCGTGCCGGCGGCGGCGACCGTGGCGGCTACCGCGGGAACTCCGCGCCGCGCGATGACCGTGGTGGCTACCGGGGTCGCGATGACCGCAGCTCGGCTCCGCGCGATGACCGCGGTGGCTACCGCGGGAACTCCGCGCCGCGTGACGATCGCGGTGGCTACCGGGGTCGCGACGACCGCAGCTCGGCCCCGCGCGACGACCGTGGCGGGTACCGCGGTAACTCGGCTCCGCGGGATGACCGTGGTGGCTACCGCGGGCGCGACGACCGCAGCGCCGCGCCGCGTGACGACCGTGGTGGGTACCGGGGTCGCGATGACCGCAGCTCGGCCCCGCGCGATGACCGTGGTAGCTACCGGGGCAACTCGGCTCCGCGCGACGATCGCGGTGGGTACCGGGGTCGCGATGACCGCAGCTCCGCGCCGCGCGATGACCGTGGTGGCTACCGGGGCCGCGACGACCGCAGCTCGGCTCCGCGCGATGACCGTGGTGGCTACCGGGGCCGCGACGACCGCAGCTCGGCACCTCGCGACAACCGTGACGACCGTGGTGGCTACCGCGGTCGCGACGACCGCAGCGCAGCTCCCCGCGACAACCGTGATGACCGTGGTGGGTACCGCGGACGCGACGACCGCAGCTCGGCACCCCGCGACAACCGCGACAGCCGCGAGGACCGCCGCGGCCCCGACGGCCAGCAGAGCCGCGTCTGGCACAACGGCCGCCGCTACGTCGGCGGAACCACGAGCGTCCGCAACAGCGACCGCCCCGGCAAGGGCGGCAACAGCGCCGGCAACCGCACCACGCCGAAGCCGAGCGGTGAGCGCGACAGCCACGGTGCTCCGGTGGAGGGCACGCCCGAACGCCCGATCATCGAGGACTGGGACGCGGCGGACGGGACGACGTCTGCCGGGGCCGAGCCGGGCCTCCAGGCAGAGGGGGAGCGCCTGCAGAAGGTGATCGCCGCTGCGGGCGTGGCATCTCGCCGCGTCGCGGAGAACCTGATCGTCGAGGGCCGCGTGACGGTCAACGGGCAGGTGGTGGATGCCCTCGGGCGTCGTGTCGACCCCGCGACGGACGCGATCTCGGTCGACGGCGTGCCGGTGCAGATCGACTCCTCGCGGCGCTACATCGTGCTGAACAAGCCGACCGGTGTCGTCTCGAGCCTGCAGGACGAGCGCGGTCGCCGCGACCTGACCGAGTTCGTGGACCGCTACGAGGAGCGCCTGTTCAACGTCGGCCGCCTGGACACCGAGACCTCCGGGCTGCTCGTCCTGACGAACGACGGCGACCTGGCACACGTGCTGGCACACCCGTCGTTCGGCGTGCAGAAGACCTACATCGCGAAGGTGCACGGCAACGTGAACCCCGCCGTGGTCCAGCGTCTGACCGAGGGCGTCGAGCTCGAGGACGGTCCGATCAAGGCCGACAAGGTGCGGTTGCTCGAGTCCTCGCGGGGTGAGTCGCTCGTCGAGATCACGCTGCACTCCGGCCGCAACCGGATCGTCCGTCGCATGCTCGAGGCCGTCGACCACCCGGTCCTCGAACTCGTCCGCCGCTCGTTCGGGCCGCTGCACCTCGGCAGCCTGCCGCCGGGCAAGATGCGCGAGCTGGGCACGGTCGAGGTCGGCAAGCTGCTCGGCACCGTCCGTGACGCGAAGCCCTCCGCTCGTGACGACCGCGACGTCGCCCTCGACCAGGGCGACGACGACGACTGGGACGACGAGACCGCGGACTGACCGCGACCGGCCTGCGACCGGCCCTCGGGCCGTGACTGCCACCCGGGCGTCGACCGATGCCCGGGTGTCGGTCGGTAGGCTTGCCCGGTGACCGACCTGACCCCACCCGACATCGACCGCCGCGTGCGCGGCCCGGTGCGGGTCGTCGGCACCGGGCTCCTCGGAACGTCGATCGGTCTGGCGCTGCGCGAGAAGGGGGTCGACGTCGTCCTCGACGACGTCTCACCCGGCGCGTTGGCGCTCGCCGTCGACTACGGGGCCGGCCGCCGGCCCGAACCCGGCGACCAGCCGGAACTCGTGGTGGTGGCGGTCCCGCCGGACGTCGTGGCGACCGTCGTCGCCCGCGAACTGTCCGCGTACCCGGACGCCATCGTGACCGACGTCGCGAGCGTCAAGGCCGGACCGTTGGCCGAGCTCGTGGCAGCCGGCGCCGACGTCACCCGCTACATCGGGTCGCACCCGATGGCCGGACGTGAACGCAGCGGACCGAGCGCCGCCCGCGCCGACCTGTTCGTCGGCAGCCCCTGGGTGATCGCCGGACACGACGCGATCAGCTACCAGCGCGCCGCCGTGGTCGAGGACCTGGCGCTCGACGTCGGCGCGACCGTCGTGCCGATGGACCCGGCGTCGCACGACTTGGCCGTGGCCTACGTCTCGCACGTGCCGCAGCTCGTGTCGACGTTGATGGCCTCGCGGCTTCGTGACGCCCCGGACGGCTCCCTCGGTCTGGCGGGCGGTGCCGTCCGCGACGTCACCCGTGTCGCCGCGAGCGACCCCGGCCTGTGGGTGCAGATCATCGGCGCGAACGCGGCCAACGTGCGGCGGGTGCTGTCCGACTTGCGCGACGAGCTGAGCGACGTGATCGGGGCGCTCGACGACCCCGCCGCCGCCGGAGCACCGCGGACCCTGGCCGAGACGATCGCCGCCGGCAACCGCGGTGTCGAACGGCTGCCCGGCAAGCACGGCACCACCAAGCGCTTCGCCCAGGTGGTCGTCCTCGTCGACGACACCCCCGGGCAGATCGCCGCCCTCCTGACGTTCATCGGGGAGATCGGCATCAACCTCGAGGACATGCGCCTCGAGCACTCACCGGGCGCGCAGATCGGCATCGTCGAGGTGTCGGTCCTGCCCGAGCAGGAACAGCGACTCGTCGAGGAACTCGAGGGTCGCGGATGGAGGATCGCAGCAGCATGGGCCTGAACGACACGAACGCAGCGACGAACGACTCCGGTGTGACCGCCGACTCCGGCGGGCCGGACGGTCCGGACTCCGGTCTGCCGACCCCG
The DNA here is from genome assembly GCF_003751685.1 of Curtobacterium sp. PhB78. Classification (NCBI taxonomy): domain Bacteria; kingdom Bacillati; phylum Actinomycetota; class Actinomycetes; order Micrococcales; family Microbacteriaceae; genus Curtobacterium; species Curtobacterium sp. PhB78. Next base: position 49,494 of record NZ_RKIA01000005.1, on the reverse strand, counting down.
ACCCCCGGTGACGGCGCCCGCGGTGGCGCGGACGGCGGCCCGCTCGGCGGTCCGGCCGGCGGCCTCGGCGAGCCCGGCGGCGAGCCCGGTTCGACCAGCGCCCCGGTACCGGCCGGTCTCACCGACGGCGCCTACGTGGCCAAGATCGTCATCGCGGTCGACGGTCCCGCAGGCAGCGGCAAGTCGAGCGTCTCCCGCGCGGCCGCCCGCGCCCTCGGCTACGGCTACCAGGACACCGGCGCCGCCTACCGCGCCCTCGCCTGGCACGCCCTGCAGCAGCGGGTCGACCTCGACGACGGGGCGGCGATCCTGGCGAGCTGGGACACCTTCGACTACGCGATCGGCACCGACCCCGACGACTACTACGTGCGCGTGGGGGAGACCGACGTCACCGACGCGATCCGCACCCCGGACGTGACGGGTGCGGTGGCCCACATCGCGAAGCTCCCCGACGTCCGACACCGGCTCGTGCAGCTGTTCCGGAACGTCATGCGGAAGACCGACGCACCGGGCATCATCACCGAGGGCCGGGACATCACCACGGTGGTCGCACCCGACGCCGAGGTCCGGATCCTGCTGACGGCCGACGAGTCCGTTAGAATGGCCCGGCGCTCGGCGGAGGTCACGACCCAGTCGGCCGCAGAGACCTCCGCCGCACTCGCTCGTCGAGACGCGGCGGACGCGAAGGTCGTCGACTTCATGAACGCCGCAGACGGCGTCACGACGCTCGACTCCACCGACCTCGACTTCGACCAGACCGTGCAGGCGGTCGTCGACCTGGCCCGCGCGGCCACGCACTGACGCACGACCGGACGGCCTCGGCCGCCTGGTCACACCACGGCCGGATCTCCGGCCCGGCCGGGAACGGCCACCGACACCGCGGCTCCGGCCGCTCGCGAGGAACCCACCATGGCTCAGTTGGACAACCCGGACAACGACGACTTCCCCCAGTACGACGACGCCCTCGGCGAGCGGCTCGCCGGACTCGACGAGGCCGAGGCCGAGCAGCGCGCGACCGCGCTCCGCGCCGGACTCGAGGAGTACGACCTCGAGGACGACGACCTCGCCCTGCTCGAGGCCGGTCAGGTCGGCGAGGACGGCGTCCACTACCTGCCCGCCTACCCGGTGCTCGCGATCGTCGGCCGCCCGAACGTCGGCAAGTCCGCGCTCGTCAACCGCATCCTCGGTCGTCGTGAGGCCGTCGTGCAGGACGTCCCCGGCGTCACGCGTGACCGCGTCAGCTACAAGGCCGACTGGAACGACAAGCGCTTCACGCTCGTCGACACCGGCGGCTGGGAGCCCGGCGCCGAGGGCATCAACGCCTCGGTCGCCGCGCAGGCCGAGGTCGCGATCGACCTCGCCGACGCCGTGCTGTTCGTCGTCGACGTCACGGTCGGCATCACCGCCACCGACGAGCACGTCGTCAAGATGCTCCGCGGCACCGACCGCCCCGTCATCGTCGTCGCGAACAAGGCCGACGACGAGCGCCGCGAACTCGACGCCTACGAGCTCTGGAACCTGGGGCTCGGCGAGCCGCACCCCGTGTCGGCCCTGCACGGCCGTGGCGTCGCGGACCTGCTCGACCTGATCATCAAGACGCTGCCCGACACCTCGGCCGTCGCCAAGCAGGAGGTCGGTGGCCCCCGTCGCGTGGCCATCCTCGGCCGCCCGAACGTCGGCAAGAGCTCGCTGCTCAACAAGGCCGCCGGTGAAGAGCGCGTCGTCGTGAACGACATCGCCGGCACCACCCGCGACCCGGTGGACGAGCAGATCGAGCTCGGCGGCAAGGTGTGGCGTTTCGTCGACACGGCCGGCATCCGGAAGCGCGTCCACATGCAGCAGGGCGCCGACTTCTACGCCTCGCTCCGCACCACCGCCGCGCTCGAGAAGGCCGAGGTCGCCGTCGTCGTCCTCGACGTCACCGAGCCCGTCTCCGTGCAGGACCTCCGCATCATCGACCTGGTGCTCGAGTCGGGCCGTGCGCTCGTCCTGGCCTACAACAAGTGGGACCTGCTCGACGACGAACGCCGCCGCTACCTCGAGCGCGAGATCGAGCAGGACCTGGCGCACGTCGCCTGGGCCCCGCGTGTGAACATCTCGGCCCGCACCGGCCGCCACCTCGAGAAGCTCGTGCCGGCGCTCGAGACCGCCCTCGCGTCGTGGGACACCCGCATCCCGACGGGCAAGGTCAACGCCTTCATCGCCGAGCTCGTCCAGGAGCACCCCCACCCCGTGCGCGGAGGCAAGCAGCCCCGCATCCTGTTCGGGACCCAGGCGTCGAGCCAGCCGCCGACCTTCGTGCTCTTCACGTCGGCGTTCCTCGACCCGCAGTACCGACGGTTCATCACCCGTCGACTCCGCGAGGTCTGGGGCTTCTCCGGCACCCCGATCAACGTCAACATGCGCGTGCGCGAGCGCCGGAAGCGCTGAGTCCCAGCTCCGTCACACACAACGCGTCCCGTCTGCACGGGGCGCGTTGTGCGTTCGCGTTCGCGTTCGCGTTCGCGTTCGGCCGGGAGGCCCGGAGCGCGTCCGCAGCGTCGGCGCGGCATCATGGGAGCGTGCGCATCGGGCGGTGGGGAACGGATCGACGTCGGCTCGCCCTGGTGGGTGCCCTCGTCGCCGTGGTCGTCGTCGGCTCGGTGTCACTCTGGACGGTCTCGCACGGACCCTCCGAGGACGACGCAGTCACCCGCTCCGAACGCGCTGCGCCCGTGCCCGAGCCCGCGCAGTCGCCCGCGGAGGGGTTGCGACCCTCGAACGGCCTCGGCGTACCCCTGCCCGAGGCGTCCCCGGCCGTGCAGCCCGTCGATTCGTCGCCGATCGAGCCGTGGTGGCGCCGTGTCCCGCCGGTCTCCGGGGACATCGTCGGCATCGACGGCGCCGCCGCCTCTGGACACGTCCACATCGCAGGGAACACGGGTGACGCCACCCTCGCGGTGGACATCTCGCACCTGAAGACGGGCACGAGTGGCCCGGTCGACGTCGTGTTGTCCGGTGGGACCGTCACCGGTGGGAAGGACCCGGAGTGGACGCCGGCGGGGGAGTCCTCCGACGTGTTCCAGGCCGCCGGCGTCGAACAGGGGCTGACCGTCGTGCTGAGCGACCCGTGGACCCTGCCCGACGAGGTCCGCTCCCTCGTCCTGCTCGATGCGGCGACCGGCACCGTGCTGGGTGGCGCGGCGCTGGTGCCGAGCGACTGAGCCGGCTGGGGAGCCCTGCGCCGACCCGGAACGACCTCGTCGACGTCGTGCGACCTCGATGACGTCGTTCGGGGTCGGGGTCGGGGTCGGGGTCGGGGTTGGGGTCGGCGACGGCGCGGTACGCCGGCGGTCGCTCGATGCGGCACGATGTACTGGTGACGCAGCGCAACGACGGACTCGGTGGCCTCGCCGACCGTCTGTGGTGCCGGCTGCGGCTCGACCGGCTGGCCGGAGGTCGCCAGGGCGGGTACGTCATCCGCCAGGACATGCTCGAGCACCCCGACACCGTGCGCTCGTTCCGGTGGATCCGGTGGCTGCTCGTCGCGGAGACGATCGTCGGACTCGCGGCCATCGTCGTGGCCGTGCTGCTGACGCGCGCGGGGGAGACCGTGCCGTGGGCGGTGTGGTTCCGGGCGACGGTCGTGTTGCTCATCACTCTGACGCTCTACGTGTTCGCGTGGCGGGCACAGCTCGGGTACTACTGGGCGTACCAGCGGGTGCGGTTGTTCAGCCGGATCTTCCCGATCGTGACGCTCATCGTGGCGGCGATCCCCGGGCTGTACCCGTTCTGGATGGTGATCGAGCAGATCGTGTTCTCACTGCTCATGATCGGTATCGGCGACGTGCTCACCACCGACCACATGCGCGCCACGTTCCCCAAGCCCGCCCGCCGCTAGCGCCGTCGACCGCCGGCTCCGGCGCCCGCACCACTCTTGCGACAGACCACGCGTCGATCGACTCGTGGACTGTCGCGGAACGGGTGCGGGGGCGGGCGGCGCAGCGCTACGCGACGGTGGCCAGCGCGAAGGGCAGCACGGCGGCGGCCCCGGCACGCCGGAGTTCGCGGCCCGCGACGGTCATCGTCCACCGGCTGTCGACCAGGTCGTCGACGAGCAGCACCGGGCCCTGGTGCGACTGCAGCGCCGCAGCGAGTTCCGGCCCGACCTGGAACGTCTCCCACACGCCGGACAACCGGTACGCGCTGTTCGTCGCACCGTCGCCGCGGGGCGTGCCGCCGTTCCGGTCGAGCGTGCCGAGGAACTGCAGCCGTCCGATCGTGGACAGCGCCTGGGCGAGCGACCCCACGAGCTGCGGCCGCGACCGCGAGGACATCGCCACGACCCCGGTCGGCCGGGTCTCCCACGGCCAGTCCTTGAGCGCCCGGACACAGCCGTCGACGAGCTCGCGGGAGATCGGAGCATCGGGCGTCGACGGCGAGAACAGCGCACGGAGCGGCCCGCCCCAGCCGAGGTCGGTCAGACGAGCCACCGCGCGGCCGGGCTGGACGAGCTCGTCGGCGCCGATCTTGCCCCGCACCGAGACGCCGAGCGATGACATGCCCGACGGCCACTGGGCACGCGGGGCGATCTCGACACCGACCTTGTCGAGCGCGGCAGCCGCACCGGACGAGTCCGTGTCGGAGACCGCGGTCGGGAACCACGCCCCGGCGCAGTTGTCGCACCGGCCGCAGGGCTCCGCGGACGGGTCGTCGAGGTCCTGCTGCAACAGCTGCATGCGGCAGGCCGAGGTGGACTCGTAGTCGAGCATCGACGCAGCCTCGGCGGAACGTGCCGCGGCGACCCGCTCGTACCGCGGGGCGTCGTACTGCCACGGCTGCCCGGTGGAGACCCAGCCGCCGGTGACGCGTCGAACCGCCCCGTCGACGTCGAGCACCTTGAGCAGGAGTTCGAGGGTGGAGCGCTTGATGTCGACCAGACCCTCGAGCGCGACCGTCGACATCGCGGTGTCGGTGGACAGGGCACCGAGCACGGCGGAGGCCCGGGCCTCGGTCGGCATCGACGCGCTCGCGAAGTACTGCCAGATCTCACGGTCCTCACGCCCGGGCAGCAGCAGCACGTCGGCGTTGTCGGTGGCACGACCCGCACGACCGATCTGCTGGTAGTAGGCGACGGGCGACGAGGGAGCGCCGACGTGCACGACGAACCCGAGGTCCGGCTTGTCGAACCCCATGCCGAGCGCGCTCGTGGCGACCAGGGCCTTCAGCTCGTTGCCCTTGAGCTGCTGCTCGAGCTGCTCCCGCTCGTCGGTGTCGGTGCGCCCCGTGTAGGCCCGGACGGCGTACCCGTTGTCGCGGAGCAGTCGGGCGATGTCCTCGGCCGCCGAGACCGTGAGCGTGTAGATGATGCCGCTGCCGGGCAGGTCGCCGAGGTGCGCGAGGAGCCAGCCGAGCCGCTGCCGGGCGTCGGGCAGCGTGAGCACACCGAGCCGCAGGGACTTGCGGGCGAGTGACCCCCGGATCGTGAACACCGGGTCGGCCGGGCCGGCGGTCAGCTGCTCGGCGACGTCCTCGACCACGCGCTCGTTCGCGGTCGCGGTGGTCGCCAGGACGGGGACCCCGTGGGGGAGGGACCGGATGAGCTCGGCCAAGCGGCGGTAGTCCGGCCGGAAGTCGTGGCCCCAGTCCGAGATGCAGTGCGCCTCGTCGACCACGAGCATGCCCATCCGCGCGATCAGGGTCGGCATCTGCTCGTCGCGGAACTTCGGGTTGTTCAGGCGCTCGGGGGAGACGAGGAGCACGTCGACCTCGTCACGGGCGAGCGCGGCCTGGGTCTCGCCCCACTCGTGCGCGTTCGCGGAGTTGATCGACACCGCACGGACCCCGGCCCGGGCAGCCGCAGCCACCTGGTCGCGCATCAGTGCGAGCAGCGGCGACACCAGGACGGTCGGGCCGCCACCACGGCGTCGGAGCAGCAGGGTCGCGAGGAAGTACACCGCCGACTTGCCCCACCCCGTGCGCTGCACGACGAGGGCCCGTTGCCGGTGCTCGACCAGGGCGGAGATCGCCTCGAGCTGGCCGGGGTGGAAGACCGCGTCGGGGCGCCCGGTGAGCGCGGCGAGCGCCTGCTGTGCCTCGGCGGCGATGTCCGCAGACGGCGAGACGACAGACGGAGCGGCGGTGGGGGTGTCCATGCCCCCATGCTGTCAGGAGCAACCGACGAAAGCCGACCCGCGCCTCCCGGCTGTGGACAACCGGACCAACCGGGCCTTACTGGTAGGTGACCAACGACGGCGTCGGCGTCACCTCGGACATCGTCTGCGACGGCGTCAGCATGGGCGTGTCCTCGTCGTAGAAGTTCTTCCAGCCCCAGTGCAAGCCCTCCGGAGCGCCCTGGTGCAGCGCCTTCCACGTCGCCTGCTTGTCCGGCTGCGACCCCTGCCCGTCGACGTGCACGAGCATGTCGAGCTCCGGGTGCGTCTTGAGCGCATCACGGTCCTGGATCATCGAGAGCCGGAACTGGTGCAGCACGAGCGCCTTCGGCGGCAGCCCCTCCTTCTCGACGAGCGACGCGAGCCACGAGGACACCTCGTTCACCTCGGACGCCGACACGCTGCCGATCTGCTCGAGCGGCACCTGGTCCTTCGTCAGCCGCCACTCCGGGTCGAGCGCGAGCCACACTCCGGGCTTCTTCAGCAGCGACTCGTACTTCTTCGCCTGCGACAGGAAGTCCGAGCGGCCCGGCTGCAGGTCGATGATCACGGGCATGTCGGCGTCGTGCGCGGCGTCGACGTAGGGCTCGAGCGTCGACACCGGCAGCTCGGTCGAGTAGTCGCCGTCCGCCCCGGCGTCCCCTGCGGCGACGGTCGCGATGACCTCCATCGCGGGCGTCACCAGCTCGTCGGACTCGGCCCGGTACGGCTTCGCGACCTGCTCGGCGCGCTGGACGGTGGCCTCCGGCCCCTGCTCGCCGAGCACACCGAGCGCCGGCGCGCCGGGAGCCCCGTACAGCGCCACGTAGCGGTGCCCGTCGAACGGCCGCTGGCCGCCGTTCCGCAGCTGGAAGCCGCCCTCGGCCGCCCGCACCGTCCACTCCGGGTCCTGCAGGGCGTCGAACGCCGCACCGACCAGGACCGTCTGGTGCTGCTTCCGCTCGTGCAGCGCCGTCACCACGTCGGGTGCGGCAGCCGGGTCGGTCACGCCCTGCGGCATGGTCACGACCTTCGCTCCTGCGGCCTTCGCGGTCGCCACGGCCGCAGCGTCCGCGCTCGCGTCCGCCACCACCACCGTGGCCTGCCGGGAGGCCCGGGTCGACTCCGGCGCGTCGCCATCCTCGGGCGCCTTCCGCTGTTCGACGTCCGTGTCGACCGACACGTCGCCCTCGGCCTGGTACCAGTCGGCCCCGAGCCGATCGAGCTCGCCGGCGACGGCAGCGCTGCCCTTCGCGCCCGTCGCGGTCAGCAGCACCGGGACGTGGGCGCTCGCCGCGGCCTTCGCTGCATCGGAGATCGCGTCGGCATCACCGGCCGTCGCCACGATCGCGCCGGGAGCACTCGCGAACAGGGACGTGCTCACCCGCACTGACCGAGCCGCAGCGTCGGAGGCGTCGGCGACCGTGACCGTCCCCGCCGTGGCCTTCGCGAGGGTCGGGCGGCTCGTGTCCGGCCCGCTCGACGTGCACCCGGCGGCTCCGAGCAGCAGTCCGGAGACGGCGATCGCGACGAGGACACGAGGGGTGGAACGAGAACGCATCGGGCCACCCTACGAGCCACGCGGAGAGGTCCCTGGGAATCCGACGGGTGTCGTCTCGTAGAAGGGAAGCATGCCCCACCACCCCGACGACCACCCGCTCATCGGAGCCGTCCGGTCGCCCGAGGTCCACTGCATGACCCTCAACGTGCGGCGCCGCGTGCCGCGACCGTCCGCACACCCGGACGCCTGGGAGCGTCGCCGCGATGCCATCACCGCGCTCGTCACGTCCGAAGCGCCCACCGTCCTCGCCGTCCAGGAGGCCCTCCCCACGCAGGCAGCGGACCTCACGGCCGCTCTTGGGTCGATTTGGGAGCCCGTCCTGGTCGGGCGCGGCGCGCGCGGCGGTGGCGAGCAGGTCGGGCTCCTCCTGGACCGCTCCCGCCTCGACGTCGTCGAGCGACGCACCTGGGCACTGTCCCGCACACCGAGCCGTCCGGGATCCCGCTCGTGGGTCACGTCCTTCCCCCGGCACGCCGTCGGAGCCGTCGTCGACGACCGCGCGACCGGCGTCCGGTTCCTGGCCATCGCGACGCACCTCGACGTCGCCTCGCCGTGGGCCCGACTGCGGTCCGCCGAACTCCTCGGCCGGATCGTGCGACAGCGCGGCCTGCCCGCCGTCGTGATGGCCGATTGGAACAGCCCGGCAGGGTCCGCACCATGGCGAGCACTGGCGGACGCTGGCGTCGTCGACAGCTGGGGGCGGGCCTCCAGGCAGGTGGGCGAGCCGTACGGGACGTACCCGCACTACGGGAGTCCGCGTGTCGGTGGCCGGCGGATCGACGGTGTCCTGGTGACGCCGGAAGCGACCGTCGACCGGGTGGCCGTCTCGAACCGGCGGCCGGGCGGCGTGTGGCCCTCCGACCACGCGGCCGTGCACGCGGTCGTGCGGTGGGCGTCGTGATCCGGGCGCTCGGTCCGACGTTCCTGCGGCCGAAGTTCCTGGTGGCCGACGTCGTGCGTGCCCTGACGGTCGTGAGCCTGGTCGTCGCGAGCATCGGGTGGGGCGGGACCGCGCTGCCGGTGATGGCGCTGTCGTTGCTCGGGGTCGTGGTGCCGCGGATGCTCGGACTGCGGCCCGCGTTCGACCTGGCGGTGTGCGTGCTCGTGCTCCTCGCCGGGTGGTCGAGCGTGCTCGAGTGGTACACGAGCGTGTTCCTGTGGGACAAGTTCATGCACGTCGTGCTCACCGGGCTGCTCGCCGCCGTGCTGTACGTCATCGGTGCCGACCTGCGCGCGGTGCCGGCGCCGGACGGAGAGCGCCGGGTGGTCGTCGCGGTCCTCGGGCTGTGCGCTGGGCTCGCGATCGGGGCGGCGTGGGAGATGGGGGAGTGGCTCGGGCACAACTTCGTCGACTCGGCGATCTACGTCGGGTACGACGACACCATCGGGGACCTGGCGGCGGACGGGGCCGGTGGGTTGCTCGTCGGGCTCGGGTTGCCGTGGTTGGCGGCGCGGCGCGAGGTGGTGCGGGCGGGGTGACGGTGCGTGCTCGTTCCGGTGGCTCTGGTTGCTGCTCGCTCCGACTCGCCGTGGCGCGGAGGGGGTCTGGCGTCCGCTATGCTGGACCGGTCGCTCGCGCTCCGGTCGGACGTGGGCGAGGGTCCTCCGGGATCCTGAGTTCTCCGGAACTCGCGGGCTGTGGCGCAGCTTGGTAGCGCACTTGACTGGGGGTCAAGGGGTCGCAGGTTCAAATCCTGTCAGCCCGACCGAAGGGGTGTCTTAAGAACCCGACAACGAAGCGAGGCTCGCAGCCAACTGGCTGCGAGCCTCTCTTCGTTGTCGTCGGCAGGTTCAGGGCTACTGAGCTGCCACCTTCCGCGACCGTGTGGATCGCTTGGCCTTCTCAGCAGCCGCCTTCGCCGCCTTCTCTCGTCGTGCCTTGGCTCGCTCCTGACGAACCTCGAGGTCCGGCACTCCACCTGGACGGGTGCCCGTGTAGTCGTTGAAGGATTCGCGGTCTCTCCGACGCAGGATGGGCGGTTTGCGTGGGGCCGGTTCTCGGCTGCTCGGCGGGCTTCGATCTCCTTTGCCTTCAGGAAGTCGCAGATCTGTTTGATGTTGAGCGCGACGAGCAGGAACGTCAGGAACACGTAGCCGGATGCGAAGCCGCGAGACTGTCGGTTGAGATGGTCGTGCAGGGACCCGTACTTCGGAGCCTTCAGCATCGAGTTCCCGTTCTCGATGAGGTTGCGCGCGTAGCCGTGGAAGTCGATCCACTCGCGGGACTTGTAGCGCAGGGCTTGTGTGAGCGCGAAGTCCCGCAAGCTGAACCAGAGCCACGGCGCAGGCGGCCCGCTCGCGGAACATCAGCCAGGAGATCCTGACCACCCTTGCCGAGTGGCACCGCGCCGACCACGCCGCGCGACGCCCAGAGTCCACCACCGCCGCAACACGGCCGCGCGCTCTCCAGCCAAACGGCCGCTTCTACGCCCGCGCGATGCCCAGCAGCTTCGACGCCGCCTTCGACGCCACCCACATTACGCGGGACGACCAGATCAGCCCGCGCCCCTACTAGGTCAAGCAGCCCCACGACGCGAACCCCCTGAGCCTCGGCGCAAACCACCGACCCTTCCGCTGCCCGCTCCGTACCAACGCGTCGTAGTCGAGCCAGACCGAACACGACGAAGCCCTCCCAAACCGGGAGGGCTTCGTCGTGTTCTCACCTATCCATCGCTTCGCTGCTGCCACTGCCCGCAGCACAAGGCCCCTGCGTACTGTCCGGGCTGAATGTCGGAGGTGTCGTGAAGATTGCGTTCGTGACCGACATCATCGGCGGAACCATCGGCCCCCTCATCGACCGCGCCATCGGGAGCACCCAGCGGCGACAAGACGACGAACGTCAACGCCGACGCGCGGCGGCAGCTGAACTGCTCGCGTGGATGGTGCCGATGGTCGAGCAGCTGCATCACCTACGCGACCGTCGCGACACCGCGTTCTGGGTCGAGCACATCCCGGTCGCGTACCGCAGCCTGGACGCGACGAAGGTCCGGCTCCCGGGCCAATGGCGACACCTCAAGCGTTCCACACGCGCTTGCCTCGGTGAAGCGCTCGGCGACGGCCTCGTCTTCCTCGACACGGGAGACGATGTCCTCGGCGACACGATCGACTACAGCGCCCGGTGGTCGAGCTACGCCGCCGACTACCTCGCACTGTGCCTGCAGCGGGTCCGCGAGTGGGAGAACGAGTGGAGTGCACGCTCAGCACAGCGGACTGTGATCCCGGACTTCGACGACTGGCTGCGCATCACCGAGCGGCACCCGACGTACTGACTCCTGCTCGCCAGCGCCGTGAACAAAGGGCTTAAAATCTCTGCGACGTTCTGGCGGGTGCGACGGGCCCGTGGTGCACGGGTCCGGGGCTGGAGTTCCGAGGCGCTATCCTGCACAGCAGATTCCACTGAGGAGGGGCTGTGGCCGTAAACGACTACGAACAACGATTTGCGCTCGAGCCCGAACTGCGGGGCGGGAATGCGGATCTGTTCTCGCTCCGTATCGGGTCGGTCAGCGTTCAAGGCGGTGTACAGGTCCCGATCTCCACGAACGGTGTCACAGTCGTGGTTGGTGGCAACAATGCCGGCAAGTCCACGCTGCTGCGCCAAATGCACGCTTCTTTGGTGGATGCGTGGGGCGCGACGGTGCTTCCACAGCCGCACCTGTTGACCTCGCAGGAGCTGCTCCTGGGCGGCACGCAGGCGGACGCACACGCCTGGTTTGCCGCAGACGCATACGCCAGCGACAACGGCTACGTCCGCGGCAGCGTCACCGTGACTCCGCAAGAAATCAACCTCGCCTACACGTTCACGCCGAGGGTGCACCTTTCGAACTTCGGTGCCTCGCTTGCACTGATGCCGAACGCCCGAACCCGATTTGAAGCGATCCGTGCGGTCCCGCGCCGCCCAGACATCAGCCTCCCGCCCAACCTCGATTTGCACTACTTCGAGGCAGAGACGGAGCTGATGCGCTCCCTCAACACGTACACGAAGGACATCTTCGGCACCGGAGTCACTCTCGACTGGTTGAGCGGCAACGTCATCCTCCGATACGGCGAGACCACGGTGACACCTGATTTCAAGGACCTCACACCGTACCGGGAGGACATGGCCAAGCTTCCGCCGGTGGAGTCGCAAGGTGACGGTGTCGGTTCTACGCTGGGCCTGCTGGTCCCGCTCATCGCTGGTCGGAATCAGATCTCATTCGTTGATGAGCCGGAGGCATTCCTGCATCCGCCGCAGGCATTCAAGCTCGGTCGCATCGTCGCGGAGATCACTGCCGGACGGCGCAGCCAGCTCATCGTCGCCACACACGACCGAAACTTCGTCGCCGGTGTCCTGTCGCTTCAGAGCGCCGACCGAACGGTCATCCGGCTTGACCGGAGCGGGGACACGACCACCGCGCACCGCGTCGATCCCGCGGAACTCGCGAAAGCGTGGACGAGTCCACTGCTTCGGCACAGCAGCATCCTCGACGGGCTCTTCCACCGGGCCGTCGTCATCGCCGAGAACGAACGCGACTGCCTATTCTACGCGGCAGCGCTCGACGAAGCCGCTCCGCTACCCGACGGGTTGCTGCCGAACGACGTTCTATTCGTATCGGCGCACGGCAAGGGCGGGGCAACGGAGATCGCCTCGATCCTTGCCGCCGCGAGGGTACCGGTACTCGCCGCGTTGGACATCGATGCGTTGAAGGAAAGAAGCACTCTTAAGACGCTTGTGGAAGCGATGGGTGCAACGTGGACCACCGACATCGATAAGGACTACGAAAAGGCCACGGCCGAGTTCCGACGAGCTCGAAGACCGGCGACGAACGGCGATGTGCAACTTGCTGTAGACGGTGTTCTCGGCGAAGCACCCGACGCGGCTTACACCGGCGCCACGCGTCGGGCGGTCACACGCGCTCTGGCAGCCGACGACCCGTGGGCGGACGTGAAGCGATACGGCATGAACGGCTTCCGCGCCGACCGTCAGGCAGCGGACCGGCTCGTGACCGCGCTCGCGTCGGAGGGCGTCGTCTTAGTCCCCGTCGGCGAACTCGAGGGGTTCGCGCCAAGTCTCGGCGTCAAGAAGGGGCCGGAGTGGCTGCCGGCAGCGCTGGCTGCCGGCGCGCACAAGGATTCTGACTCGTCGGCGTTCGCGGCGCAGCTCGCCGCGGCGGTGATCGCACGGGAGAAAGCCTTGCTGTAACGACGCATGGGCAGACGGGAGCGGCGCCGCCGGAACCGGGCCGTGCACGCCATGCACTCCTGTCGACGCGACCGTTCGCATCGACGGCGGCGGATCGACATCGCTCCAGCAGAGACCAGATCCCCCAGGTCAGGAGTCAACCGAACCTGCAACAGTCCCGAGAGCGCGGACCGACCGATGCGGCTCGACATCGACGCACTCACCATCGTTGTCGACGAGGTATACGGGCCCGTCGAGCTCACTGGGTTCGGTAGCGCGCGAACTGGGTCGGGGATCGACGGAAGATGCGAGGATCTATTCGTGGGCACAGAGATCACGTTGTCGCTCAACGGCGTCGACATCGACTATGGCAAAAACCGCTACTGGAAGAACCATCATTGGCTATTCCCGCCGGGGAGTCTCACCGACATCACGTATCGATACGCGAACGAGGTGGCTGAGACGAAGCCTGGCTTCCAGACTAGTTTGAAGGAGGCTGACTTCCGGCTCCGCCACCTCGGTTACTCCCTTCAAGAGACGAAGACCAAGTTCGACGCCGCGGTGATCCGGTGGAATCGGACAGCGGACCTCCAGCTCACCTTCGAGGACTTCCGTACTGCTCTCACCAGCATCGACTTCGGCACGCTCACGCCAGCGGACGTGGCGCCATTCATCTGGGACTTCCGCGCTTACGTGAGGAGCCTGCTCTCGGCTTGGGATACGAATGAGGCAGGGCTCGAAGATTTCATCGCAAGCCTCGACTTCGCGATCACCCTCCGAACGCTCGCCGACCGCCCAGCAAACGGCTCGCTCGCGCTCCGATGGCACCATCAAGACTTGGTCGAGAGCGGCTGGGTATCGCTCGATGACCTGACCGACATCGACCGGCAAGCGTTCGTCATCGGCCACACCATGCTCTACGGGCGCCTGCAAGACCACGCCGGCAAACCGACCGTGAAGGGGTTCGACTCCTGGCTCGCAGGCTACGGATTGCCCAAGGCGACGCCGTACGTGAAGGTCAACCCGGACGGCACCGTGACACCAGAGGTGACGACCCTTCCCACCGCGGTCCGCAACATGATCCATCACCCGGAGAACCCCAATAACGTGCTGTCGGATGCGGATCTCCATGAGAGCGTCGAGAGTCTTCTGCGAGTCGTGATGGCCCTTCCAACTCCGCTTCCCGGGCTCACCTAGCACCCCGTGTCGTCGTGAACCTCCCCTCGCGGGTGCTGCGACTCTGGTTAAATCAGCCTCGATGCCCGGGCCTGACTACGAACTCCACAAGCTCGGCTGGCGAGCCTTCCAAGACCTCTGCGCTGTCGTTCTCCAGGAGACCCTGGGGCAGACCTTCACCGCGTTCGCTGACACGAACGACGCCGGTCAAGATGGTGCCTTTCATGGCCTATGGGCGGCGCCTGGAGACCAGGTGGTCACGGAGCTCGAAGACTTTGCCACGACCGCGATGCCCGTCGTGGTGCAATGCAAGTTCAGCGTCGAGCCGTCAGGCACGCTGCCGCCGGGAGACCTTGCAGACGAACTCGCCAAGATCGAAGCGTTGCACGCTCGTGGGCTCTGCGACGGCTACATGGTGTTGACGAACCTGCGCGTCACCGGCCGGACACAGGCTTGGTTCGCGGAGGAAGTGCGCGAACGTGGCCCCAAGGTTGCGGCGATTCTTCCCGGCGGCTGGATCTGCACGCAGATCGAGATGAACTGGAACCTGCGGCGGTACGTACCGCGTGTCTATGGGCTCGGCGACCTCACGAGCATCCTGGACGAGCGCAGGATGCGCCAGGCTCGCGCACTTCTCACAAGCTTGACCCGAGAACTGGAAACCTTCGTCCCTACCGGCGCGTACCGAGGCGCAAGTGACGCCATCACCGAGCACGGGTTCGTATTGCTACTTGGCGAACCTGCCAGCGGGAAGTCGACCATCGCCGCGATGCTCTGCATGACGGCGCTCGACAACTGGCAATGCGATGTGATGCGCGTCGATGGCCCGGATGAGCTTCTTGCGCACTGGAACCCCGACGACCCCCGGCAGATGTTCTGGGTCGACGACGCTTTCGGCAGTATCCGACACGAACCGCACCTAACCGAAGCCTGGGTACGACGGATGCCCGAGGTCATGGCGGCAGTCGATCACGGCGCTCGCGTGCTGATGACAAGCCGCGACTACATCTACCGCGAAGCGCGCCCGAGGATGAAGGAGTACGCCTTCCCTCGGCTGAAAGAGCATCAGGTTGTCATCGACATCACTGCCCTGAGCCTCTCCGAGAAGGAGCAGATGCTCTACAACCACTTGAAGGCAGGCGATCAGGCGGCCGGGGTATTGGACGAGTGGCGGCCACACCTGCGCACGGTCGCGGCCGCAACTCGATTCCAGCCGGAGGTGGCGCGACGTCTGTCCTTGCAAGACTTCGTGCCCGCCTCCGGGCTAAAGGGTGAGGCCGCGCTGGTGTCATACTTCGAGCATCCGAATGAGTTTCTGGTCGACGTGCTCGACGGCCTCGACCCTGCGCAGCGCGCAGCACTCGCAGCGGTCTACCTCTCGGGCGGAGAACTCCTAGCGCCGTTCGCGCCAGACGAACGGCTGATTGCAGCGGTGACGTCTCTGGGCGCAACGGTCGCCGAGACAGCCCGCGCCTTCTCGGCCATAGAAGGCACCTTCCTGTCCCAAAACGTGAGAGCGGACGGAAACACTGTCTGGCGCTTCCACCACCCGACGATCAGAGAAGGCTTCGCTGCCTCCGTTGCCCGTGACATCTCCACGCTGTCGGTCTATCTCGAAGGCATGACGGCCGATGAGCTTGTCTCCCAACTCGACTGCGGCGGCCCGAACCAGCGGGGGGCGCTGGTCCAGGTCCCACCCGCCATGTATCGGCTGATTGTCCCGCGCGTCCCTGTCCCCGAACGGCGGGAATGGTCGAGAGGCCCCCGAGCGTGGTTCTTACAAACACGGTGTTCCGACGAATTTCTGCGCATGTGGGCGGATGCGCACCAGGACGCGCTACCCGGCATGGCCGAGTTCGGGATGATGGTGGACGCAATGTGGGAGCCCGCTGTCCTGAGCCGACTCAACGAAGCTGCGGCCTTGCCCGAAGAGGTGCGCCGCAAAGCGGTCGAGCGGATCGTCGAGTACAGCATCGACGACCTCGACCCGGCTTGGGCCGACTCATCCCTCGCCGGTCTCCTCACCGCACAAGAACGCGCAGACCTGCACAGACGAGTTGAAGAAGACGTGCTGCCAGAGCTGGAGCAGCGCATCGACACCCATGTCGACTCGATCATCAGCGACATGACCAAGGAGCAGCTCTACCAAACTCCACGCGACTACGTTGCCGCCATTCGAAGCGCCTTCCCCGAGAGCCCGGACGTTCTCGCACTTTGCGACCGCGCAGAAGAACACATCAACAACCGTGTGTCCAGCGACGAGGACGAAGACGAGCTGCCCGCTGAGAGCTCGGGATTGGCGGCGCCGGCTCGACCTGCCTCCGGTGAGATCTCGAGCCAGCGCGATCCATTCGAGGACGTCGCCGCCGGCCACTGAGCGACAGCGTCGCCGCCGAGGCGCACCTGATCGTGCGGCCGGAGTCTGGTGTGCAACCGCATTGGGCGCGGCATCGTCGACCGTGTCGGACCACATGGCTAGCGTTGGGACAACGGATGAGCGCCCGCTGCGGCGCAGAGGAGATCGCGAGCAGGTCATGAGGGACACCATCGGCGCGGGCCGTCAAGACCGATCACTGCAGATGCGCCGCGGGAGGGCTGCGCCTGATGACTACACCGACTGACGCCGAAGTCGCAGAGTCGACTGAGCCAGCCGAGCTCATTGACCCGCGGGCACAACTCGCCGAGTGGGCGAACGCCAACGACGAGTGGGTGCGCCTGCTTGTCGCCGAAGTGATCGCCACCGGACGCCCGGTCGGAACCTCCGTGGTCGACAAGGCCTACTTGCTGTTCCGACAGGAGAAAGCGCTCGACAAGCGGGAGCTTCCAGCCGTTCCACTGCTCAACATCGAGGCTCGCCAGGATGAGTCGGCACCGCCCCTGTCGCTGACCCGGCTCTCCGAGGTACGTGGTGTCAACGCGCTGGTGGCGGGTGTAGTGATCGAGCCCCACGAGGGCCTGACGATCCTCTACGGGGAGAACGGGACCGGCAAGACGGGCTACTCCCGCATCTTCAAGGCTCTGGCCAACAGCCGTACCGCCGACACGATCCTCGGCAACATCGATGCCGACACCTCGGAAGCACAGTCCGCCAAACTTGAATTCAAGCTCGGCGACGACGCTCAGAATCTGATCTGGACGGGCGAACTGGGGGTGTCGCCGTTCACGCGCATGTCGATCTTCGACAGCCCCGCCGTGCGCACCCACGTCGACGAGGACCTTGACTACGTCTACACCCCGGCCTCGCTGGCCCTGTTCAAAGACGTCACGACTGCGATCCAGGCAGTAGCAGCTCAGGTTGATGCGGCGATCTCTGAGCTTGGTTCGAGCGGCTCGGCACTGCTCTCCAGATTCCAGCGCGGATCGACCATCTATCCGCTGATCGAGACCCTCGGTGCTTCCACCGAGCTTGCCGACCTCAAGGCCAAGGCCAAGAGCGGGGATGACGTCGATCAAGAGCTCGATGCTTTGACCCAGGGCGTTGCGGCCCTGCGCGCCAACACCATGGGTGCCCAGATAACCGGCCTCAGGAGCGAGCAGCGAGTTCTGTCAGAGGCAGCGACCGCGGCCGAAGCTCTGCTGGGCTTCGAGCAGGCCAAGTACAACGACGCACTGGCAACGCGCGCGCAGCTCACGACCGATTTCGAGACGTTCCGCCGCGAGCTTTTCGCCGCCGCGGACCTGCCTGCTGAGCCCGACGACACCTGGAACGACTTCATCGAGGCCGGCGAGACGTACCGCCAGCATCTCGTCGAGGTTGAGGCGCACGATGCAGACCGCTGCCTCTATTGCCGCCAGCCTCTGCTCGATCCGGCGCGTGATCTGCTCACTCGCTACTCGACGTACCTTGAGGACAAGATCTCAGCCGACATCCGTATCACCGACACCACGCTCGATGGCTACAGGCGGCAAGCTGCCGCGCTCCAAGGCAACGAGATGGCGTCGTTCATCCAGCAATACAAGGACGCCGATCCAAGCGAGCGCCCGACCTACTTCACTCAGGTTGAAGCGATCGAAGGCGCACGAAGCACCGCCGCCACGGCAGTGGCCGCCAGCCAACCAGCCAGCATCGAGATCGCCGATCTCGTGGCCAAGCCTCGCGCCGAGGTCGACACTGCGCTGACCACCGTGGGCAACAGCATCACGGACCTGGAGACCTTGCAGAAGGGCCGAACCGAGGCGCTGGCTGAGAGGCAAGCAGAGCTGCTCGAACTCAAGGACGCCATCGAGTTGGGTAAGTCCTGGGCAGTGATCGAGACGCAGGTCAAAAGCGCCAAGGAGGCCGATCGCCTCAAGACGCTCAAGCGCCCGCTGCCTGGCCTCGGCCGCTCCGTGACCGCGCTCGCCAAGACCGCCAGCGATCAGCTGATCAACCAGAGCTTTGATGCGCTGTTCCTCGAGGAGTGCGAAGCCCTCCGTACCCCGTCCCTCAAGGTCCAGTTCGTCGGGCGAGAGGGCAAGGCGCAGCGCCGCAAGGTGCTGAGCGGTAAGCACAAGCCGTCCAAGGTGCTGTCCGAGGGCGAACAGAAAGTCTTAGCGCTCGCAGATTTTCTCGCCGAGGCTCGCCTCGCAGGCATCACGGCGCCTGTCATCTTCGACGACCCGGTATCCAGCCTCGACCACCGTCGAATCAAGGAAGTTGCCCAGCGCATCGCCCGCCTGGCCGACGACAACCAGGTCATTGTCTTTACCCACGACATCTTGTTCGCCACGACGCTCCTCGCCCTGTTCGAGAAGTCCAAGCGGTGCGCCTACTTCCAGATCACTGACGAGAGCGGCAAGGGCAACGTGTCCCGCGCCACAGGACCGCGCATCGACTCCTTGAACGCGATCAAGGGTCGGATTAATAGCACCATCCAAGCCGCCAAGCAGTTGGACGGCGAAGCCCGGGACGCGCTGGTCCGCACCGGCTACAGCCACCTTCGTTCCTGGTGCGAGGTCTTCACGGAGGACGAGCTGCTCAAGGGCGTGACCCGCCGGTATCAGGCCAACGTCCAGATGACGACGCTCGGCAACATCAACGTCGACAAGCTCGGCGAGATCATCCCCAAGGCCAGCGAGATCTTCGAGGAAGCCTGCCGGTACATCGACGCCCACTCCCAAGCCCTCATCACTCAGGGCGTCAGCCCTACTCTCGCCGGACTCGAACAACACTGGGCCGAGCTTCAGGAGCTCAAGAAGCTGAACGAAGGCAAGGCGGCGTGAGCCTGTTGATATTCATGTCGCGGGAGGTCCGCGCTGATTCCCGGAAGGTGCGCTTGCGACAGATACGCCGCCGCACCTCGAATTCCTGCTCGAGGAGACGGTTGCGCTTACGCAACTCGCGGATCTCAGCATCTCGACCTCCCAGCAGCGGCGCACCGGTGTCAACGGCTGTCTTCTCGGTGCCCGAGCGGGCGAGCCACTTCGTGAGTGTCATCGGGTGAACCCCGAAATCGCCAACAATGCGCTTGATCGACACGCCGGGCTCGCGGTTCTCCGCGACACGCACCACGTCATCGCGGAACTCCTTCGGATAGGGCTTGGGCACGATCGCATCCTTTCAGGCAGCCTCGACGAGGTGAGCGCTCCGCGGGGAGAGGTGTCCGCCGAGATCCAGCGGATGACACGGACAGCGATGCTCGACGGCGAACCTGAGCGGTTCGTGCTCCCGGCCACACCGGTGCACTGAGCGCCCGGACAGCGGTTCCTTGCAAGCGGCGACCGTGCGGTGGTCGCCGCTTGCAAGACGCGCGGTGTCGGGTGTCGCCCCAGCAACACCCCACTGTTCTTCTTGCTCCTCGATTTCCAGGCGATGACCATGGCGCTGCCGGACACCCTCGACGCCGTCGGGTTCAGCGTCCCGCGGTGAGCTCGAACTCGCGGCGGCCGGCGGAGACCCCGTTGACGAGCAGCTCGACGGCGTGCGTGCCGGGGTGGTAGGTCCGCGTGGTGATGACGCGGAAAGAGTGCGTCTTGATCACGTGGGTCGTCTCGCCCGGCGCGACCGTCCGGACGGCGAGCTTGAAGGTCTTCCCGGTGATGCGGAATGAGTTCGTGCAGATCGAAGAAGTGGACGAGCGGCACTACGGCGCCGAAGGCGAGCGCGACACGTTCGTCGTGCACTTCTTCCATGCGCCCAGCGGCGAGATGGTCGCGCCCGACTGGGACGCCACGAGTTGCTCGGTCAGTGTGATCCGCGTCACCGACGCGACGTACCGCGCGGCGTTCGCAGAAGCTCGGCGGATTGCTGCCGGCGGGACGTCGCCGACACTGTTCTCGGTGTCCCTCGAGACCGCGGAGCCGAATGGCCCAGGAATACTCCGACTGTTCGGGACCGACCTCAACATGGAGGGCCTCGAGCTCGACCTCGATTCGCACGCGGCGAAACGGAAATGTTCGCCGAGTTCTTCAGCCGCGACCGTACTGCGCACGCGTGATCGGGATCTGGAGCGTAACTTCTGACGGACTGGAGGCCCGATGCCAGCTGGCACCGTCCCTCCAGGCACGGCCGTCGCCCCGCTGGCGCGGTGCGCCGGTACCGGCTGGTGGGGCCCACCTCCAGTCCGTCACGCGCCGCGCGCGAGGAGCTGCTCGTGATGGAGGTGGAGTTGGCGTCCGCATCGCTGTGCAACGCGCTCACTGTGGGTGACGATCACGAACTTGGTTCCTGCTTCCTGCAGCCGGTCGAAGAGGGCGAGCACGTCGTCTTCGGTCGTCTCGTCGAGTGCTCCGGTGGGCTCATCGGCAAGGACGACGGCTGGGCGCTTCGCGATGGCCCGAGCGATCGCGACGCGCTGCGCTTCTCCTCCCGACAGTCGTCGTGGGCGCTTGCCGGCAAGGTGACCGATGCCGACCGCCTCGAGGGCGTCGTGTGCTCGGTCCGCCGAGTCAGCACGAGCAGGGACTCCGAGCCGGACGTTGTCGAGCACGCTGCGGTCCCCGAGCAGGCTGTGGTCCTGGGTGACGATGCCGATGTGTCGGAGCCGGTGAGCCGCCATCCTGGACGCGGTGCGCTCGAGCACCTGCCCTTCATGGTCGTAGGTGCCAACGAAATCGGTGTCGAGGCCGGCGAGGATTCGGAGCAGCGTGCTCTTGCCCGATCCGCTGCGCCCGGTGATGGCTACTGACCGATCGTCTTCGCGAAGGTCGAAGTGCAGTCGGTCGAACAGCGTTCTGGTCGATCCGTCGGGCTCGGTGATCGTCTTCGAGACGTCGTGCAGCGTGATCATCGTGGGGTACCTCTTCGACGTCGGGTGGTCAGTTCGATGCGGACGGCTCGTCGGCTGAGTGCGCCGTCCGCCACGCACCAGAGCAGGAGGGCGGCACCCGCGCCGAGTCGAGCCGGCGCACTGTCGTTGGGGAGCGCCGCGCTCGTCGCGAGGAACAGCCCGAACGCGGCGGCGTACTCGGTGAGGCGGCTTGCGCGGAACAGGCGGTTCGTGCGGTTCGGGCTCTTCCCGAGGAGATGGTGCACCCGCGCGACTGGCGCTCGACGGTGATGGAGAAGTCGGTCGAGGAACGCCGTGATGATGCCCACGCCCGCGGTGAGGACGACGAGCAGCGCGGTGACGAGCACCATGTTGTCCTGGATGAGCTGGCGGACGAGGGAGAGCTGCACGAGGTAGGTCGGCACTCCGAGCAACGTGTACGACCGGAAGCCGGTGTCGTCTCCGATCTCGTCGAGTCGCGCGACGACGCCACCGAAATCGAGGCTGCGATCGACGGCGAGGTCGGCGTTCAACACCTGGAACACGAGGCGTGCGAACAGCTCGGGATCCAGCCGGTCGAGTGCTGCTCGGTCGAGTCCGGCGAGTGTCGGCGGGTAGGGCACGATGACGGTGTCATCGAGGTAGTGGTTGGCCTCACCGCGGAAGTACATGGCGCTGTTCGGTTCGAGGAAACCGACGACTTCGAGCTCTTGCTCCTGCAGGATGACCGCTCCGGTGAGTCGCTCTCCGAGCTCGTACACGCCGCGGTACTCGTTGCCGAGCAGCGCCGGGACCTGGCCGGATCCCCAGTCGACGGCGTCCCACTCGATCGGCTTGCCGTCCTGCACGGACAGCCCCGCGAACTCGTACGCAGTTTCGTTGAGCTGGATGGACTTGATGTCCTGGACGCTCCGTCCGGACTCGTCCTGGTACTTCCCGTTGAGCGTGTACTCCGTGCCGTAGCCGACGTCGAAGCGATCGTCGCCGCGGAAGTCCTGGACGGTGACGGGTTGGTCGTACGAGGAGATGAACCTGAATCGGGGCTCGTCATCGATGCGCTCGACGAACGAGGCGACTGCGTCGAGTGCGCGCTCGTTTCGTCGAACCGCTTCGAAGGCCTCCGGGTCGAGATCGTCGATCACTGTGTAGAGGTCGGCGTCGGCATCAGCGGACAGGCCCTGGGCCACGGCTTGCGACGTGGACTGGGTGAACGACGCCACGTTGTACCAGCAGAGTGCGAGCAGCACGATCAGGACGATCTTGGCGACGATGATCGTCCAGTTGGACCGGAGGTCGTTCAACAGTTCCATCGTCGGCTTCCGTGCCAGAATGAAACGACCGAGACGGCGAGCGTGACCGTCCCGACTGCCACGACTGCGGCGGTGACGTCGAGGTCGAGGTTGGTGGTGTGCCGTGCAGCTGCCGCACCCATGAGCGCGATTGCACAGGCGACGGCGCTGATCAGACCGACCCTGGCGGCAGCGCTGCGAAGGGTGGTCAGTGGTCGAACCCCCGTCATGAACCGGACTGCCGCAGCGCGGAGTTCCCATCGTCCGGTTTGCAGACCAGCGATCAGGGCGATGAGTGTGGAGACGAGCGCGCCGAGCGTGACCAGCACCGGCGACACAGCGTCGACGTTCGTCCTGCGGTTCGTGCCGTCGTCGATGATCTCGACGCTTCGGCCAGGGAACTGTGCGCTGTAGTGGCGGACACTGCTCGGGCCGTCCAGGAGCAGCCGCTGTGGTGACGCCGAGAACTGCGACGGATCGGCGAGGACCACGTCATCGGACAGCAGACTGTCTGCCCGGACGCCGAGACGACCCACCACGGTGTACGTCGTGCCGTCGAAGACGAGGTCGTCGCCGCGGACGGCGACGTCAGAGCCGACGAGAGCTTCGCCGGGACGCCCGGTCAGCGCGTGCCCGTCGTGCAGCGGAACGTCTGTCCACCGTCCCGACAGGACCGCGACGGCGCGGACCTTCTCCTCGAGGTTCACGAACACCTTCGTTCCCGGTTCGAACCCGCCCCGGGCGCGCCTGAGTTCGTCGAATGTCGCGGTCACCCAGGCGCTCTGGCCGGTGCGGAGATCGTCGCCCTCCGCGGCGATGACACGTCGACGAGCGTCGAACACTCCGATCAGCACCGTCAGGAGCATGGCCAGCAGGAGCAGGCCGGCGGTCGCCGTGAGCTGTCGCTTCGTCACGTCGTCTCCTCACGCCGCAGCGGGTGAGAGCTGTCGACGTTCCGGTTCCTGCGCAACCGACTGTGCCTCTCTGATCGGTGAAAGCCAACCGTTCAGTCGTTAACATGTCAGAGGTGGAACGCTTTGTCGAGCAACGTGTTCTCGGTCGCGACCGTGCCCCGGACACGCGGTCGGGGATCTGCAGCGCAACCACGGACGGACGGGAGGCCCGGTACCAGCTGGCGCCGGGCCTCCCGTCCGTCGATGGGTCGACTTCTACTTCCACCTCCACCAAGAGCACGTAGTCGAGGTAGCCGGACTCACGCTCCGGTTGCCGCGCGCAGCTGCCGCAGCGCCGCGTGCGTCGACGACTCTGCCGTGGCTCGGTAGGTGACGAGACTCTTGTCCTCTTCTCCTGCGACGCGGAACGATTCGACCTGCAGTTCGAGCTGGCCGACCTCGGGGTGTTCGAGTTGCTGGATGCTGTGACAGCGTTCCCGGATCTCGTGTCGCGCCCAGAGTCTGGCGAACGTCGGGCTCGTGACGGCGAGTTCGCCGACGAGGGCGGCGAGGTGTGGGTCGGTCGGGTGGAAGCCGGCGTCCACCCGGAGCTGTCCGACGACATCGGCTGCCTTCTGGTGCCAGTCGATGAAGAGGTTCCGGTACTCCGGGTGGATGAACACCAGCCGCGCCCAGTTGCGCTCCGAGCGGGGGAGGCGCTCGAGGTCGCCGAACACGAGCGATCCGAGGGTGTTCCACGCCAGGATGTCCGACCGTCGGCCGACGATCATCGCCGGAACCTCTCCGAGTGCGTCGAGCAGCGATTGCAGCTCCGGCCGGACCACCGCGTTGCTGCAGGTGTTCCTCCGGGCCTCGGCTCGCGGGTTCACGAGGCGGAAGAGATGCTCCGCCTCGGCGGGTGTGAGGCGCAGGGCTTGGGACAGTGCGCCGACGACCTCGTCGGACACCCGCCCGGCATCGCCTTGCTCCAGTCGGGTGTAGTACGCGGGCGAGACGCCTGCGAGCATGGCGACTTCTTCGCGGCGCAGTCCGGGAACCCGTCGACGCCCGCCTCCTGGCATTCCGACGTCGTCCGGGCGGATCTGGGCTCGCTTCGCGGCGAGGAAGCGTCCCAGCTCCTGCCCTTCGTCCTCATCCGCCGTCACCAGCCGAGCTGCAGACGTGGAGGAGCTCATCGATCCAGTATGTGGCTGATCGTTCCGGTTGTCCCACCACTGCCAGTGGTACCCACGGCGGACGTACGCAGCAGGGGAGTCTGGCTCGGGCAGTCGTTCCGAGTGAGTGTTGAGGGGTTCGTGGAGCGGGGCTGAGCCTGCTCCGGCACCACCGTCGAGGAGAACCAACCATGCCGATCGTCCCCGCCTACGCCGCCCCCGCCGCTGGAGCGCTCTTGGAACCGTCGTCGGTCGAGATCCGAGAACTCGGTGCGCACGACGTCCTCATCGACGTCCGCTTCACCGGCCTGTGCCACACCGACATCCACCTGACGCGCGACGAGTGGGGCCCGGGGGTGTACCCGATGGTCCCCGGGCACGAGATCGCCGGGATCGTGGCCGCTGTCGGGTCCGCGGTCACGGCGCACCAGGTCGGCGACCGTGTCGGTGTGGGGTGCCTGGTCGACTCGTGCGGCGAGTGCGAGCGCTGTCTCGCGGGCCAGGAGCAGCAGTGCCTCCGTGGTGCCACCGACACGTACAACGCGATCGGTCGCGACGGCAGGGTCACGTACGGCGGGTACGCGAAGCAGGTCGTCGTCACCGAGGCCTTCGTGCTCCGGATCCCCGACGCACTTCCGCTCGACGTCGCGGCACCGCTGCTCTGCGCGGGCATCACCACGTACTCGCCGCTGCAGCGCTGGAACGCCGGCCCCGGCAAGAAGGTCGCGGTCGTCGGACTCGGCGGGGTCGGCCACATGGCGGTGAAGATCGCCCACGCCATGGGCGCCGAAGTCACGGTGCTGTCCCAGACGCTCGGCAAGCGTGAGGACGGGCTGCGCCTCGGTGCGGCGGACTACCGTGCGACGTCGGACCCCGCGACCTTCACCGAACTCGCCGGCCGCTTCGACCTCATCCTGTCGACGGTGTCCGCCCCCATCGACCTCGGCGCGTACCTCGGTCTCCTGCACGCCGAGGGGACCATGATCATGGTCGGCATCCCCGACGAGCCGCTGCCACTGCACGCGTTCTCCCTGATCGCCGGCAACCGGGCCCTGGCCGGCTCCATGATCGGCGGCATCGCCGAGACCCAGGAGATGCTCGACTTCTGCGCCGAGCACGGGCTGGGCTCGGAGATCGAGACCGTCGCCGCGACGGACATCAACGACTCGTACACACGGATGCTCGCGAGCGACGTCCGGTACCGGTTCGTCCTCGACGCCAGCACGATCTGACGCCCAGTCGGCCGTTCGCACCCGGGTCGGTGATCTGGACGAGTCCCCAGCGGGGAGTCGTTGCGCCAGGCGTGTTCGCATCCCCGGGCCGTAGTGTGGCGGCACGCGGTCTTCGACTGCTGGAGCAGGGCACGACCGGCCACTTCTGATCACAGCATCTGGAGTGACCCCGTGGGCGCCGACCGCGAACGACGACTGTTGCAGACGATCATCGCGCTGGTCGGCAGCGCCACCAGCTCAGAGGACCTCACCGGGCGCCTGCAGCACCTGGTGGACGAGTCGGCGGCGTTGTTCGACGTCCACGCTGCCGGGCTGATGCTGTTCGGCTCGGATCACCGGTTGCAGATCACCGCCTCGGTGGGGCACCACAGCGGACTGCTCGAGCTCCTGCAGCTCGAAGTCGGCGACGGGCCCTGTCTCGAGGCAGCGCGGACGGGGAGCGTGGTCTCGATCCCCGACGTCCGAGTGGCCGAGCCGCGATGGCCGCACTTCTGCCGGGCCGCGGCTGACGCCGGGTACACAGCCGTCCACTCGATCCCGCTGCGGCTCCGGACCACCGTCATCGGATCGCTCAACCTGTTCGGCGAGTCCGCCGGCGCGTTCGACGAGGACGACCTCATCGCTGCGCGGGCACTGGCCGACATCGCAGCGGTCTCGCTCATGCAGCAGCGCACCATCGACGACGCGGTGACGACGCAGGGGCAACTGCAAGCAGCACTCGACAGCCGTACCGTCATCGAGCAGGCGAAGGGGTGGATCGCGAACCGGAACGGGGTGGACACCGCGACCGCGTTCTCCCTGCTGCGCGACCACGCGCGGCGGAACCAGCTCCCGCTCGCCGAGGTCGCCCTCGCCGTCCTCGCCGGACGGACCACCCTCGGCTAGTTGTACTCGGCCACGGCCACGGCCACGGACGTTTCCGGCACCGCCCCACCCCAGCCGTTGAATCCGCCGAACACGACCCGCACCGGGACGGCCTGGGCCCGGTCGGTCACGTACCGGTACACGCCGCCGGGGCGTCCGAGCCACAGCACACGCGCCGGCGTCGCGGTCGTCGCCACTGTCCGGAGCTCGACCAAGTACTGCCCGGAGGGAATCTGGAACTGTGCCGTCTGCTCGCTGTCGAGCAGCGTCGAGAACCGGGTCGAGAACGACGCACCGGTCGTCGCGTTCGTCACCGTGACGCGCGCGCCACTGAGCAGCGGCGACGGGGTGCGGGACGCCGTGTCGGCGTAGACGACCAGGTCGTAGTCGCTGTGTGCGTAGTGCCTCGACAACGTCACCTGCGACGCTGGGAGGGTCCCGCGCTGCTGGTACACCCGGGTCTTCCAGACGGCGGGCGACGCCGTGCCGCTGGCGTAGGCCTCGATGCGGTACTTCCCGGTGCTGAACCCGACGAACCGGTACTGGCCCGCGCTGTCCGAGGTCGTCCGGAACACCTGCGAGGTGTCTTCGTTCCAGGCGTACATCAACCGTCCAGCAGCGGGACCCGAGGGGCCGACCACCCCGCCCTCCACGGTGGCGCCGATCACGAGCGGCACGGTGACCGCGACCGTCGTGCCGCCGCGGACCACGATGGCCGAGCGGAGTCCGGGGGCGTAGGTCTGCGTTCCGCGCGGCGGGAGTTGCCGTGTGGTGACCGTCACGGTGTCCGGGGCGGGGATGCCGGTGAACGTCGCGGTGCCGTCGGCATCGGTGGTGGCGGTCCCGACGACGGCGTCGATGCCGATCGCAGCGATTTCGACGTCCGCCAACCTGATCGGGGTGCCGTCCGGCGTCGCGAGCTGCACAGCGATCGTCCCCGACCCGGCCGCGGCCGCTGGCGGCGCCAGGCCGACCATCGCTGCTGCGGCAAGCGCCACGACCAGTGTCGTTCCCGTCATCAGTCGCATCGCGTTCCCCGCCCACCAGTCGTACCTTGCGGGGGACTGTACGCGTCGTGCGAGTGGTGGGGAAGGACGGCGTCCCGGTTGCGCACCAGGAACGTCGGCGTTCAGTACCTCGTTTCCGCGGCTTCTTGCACAGTGCGGTGCGCGCTCCGGAGCGTCGCGTGCACTACTGTCCTCGGCAGAGGGAAAAAATCCCGCGCTGCTCCGGCAGGCGGGACCGCACACGCGTCTCACGGGAGTCGCCACTTCTTCATCGAAGGAGTGTGCCCGTGTCCGACACCATCGCCCGCCCGCCGTTCGACCCCGAACTGGCGACCTTCCTGGCGGCGCTCGAGGCCCAAGGCCCGTTCACCCTCACCGCTGAGATGTTGCCCCGCATGCGGCAGCTCGACGTGCCCGAGGACGTCCTCGACGAGCGCCTGCGGTCCCGCGGGTACCAGCGGCGGAACGTCACGGTTCCGGGGTACCTCGGTGAGCCCATCGACCTCGCGATCATCGACCGCGTCGAGCGCACCGGTGCGGCCGGTGCGACCGGTGCGACCGCGGCCGTCTACTCGATCCACGGCGGGGGCATGATGTTCGGCCACCACCTCGGGAACCTCGACTCGTTCGACGACTGGCTGCTCGACCACGACGTGGTCCTCGTCAGCGTCGACTACCGCCTCGCACCCGAGTACCCCGATCCGTACCCGGTGGAGGACTGCTACGCCGGTCTCGTCTGGGTGGCGGCGCACGCGGACGAGCTCGGCATCGACCCGGCACGGATCGTCATCGCGGGGCAGAGCGCCGGCGGCGGACTCGCCGTGGGGACCGCCCTGCTCGCCCGTGACCGGCAGGGTCCCGACCTGATGGCGCAGATCCTCGTGTCACCCATGCTCGACGACCGTGACGAGACCGTCTCGACCCAGCAGATCGACGGCGTCGGGGTCGCCGACCGCCAGATGAACCGCTTCGCGTGGGACGCGTACCTCGGGGCACGCCGTGCCACCCCTGACGTCTCCGAGTACGCCGCGCCGGCTCGTGCCGCAGACCTGTCTGCGCTGCCGAAGACCTACATCGACTGCGGCAGTGCTGAGGTCTTCCGCGACGAGGACGTCGCCTTCGCGAGCCGCCTCTGGGCAGCGGGGGTCGACGCGGAGCTCCACGTCTGGCCCGGTGCCTTCCACGGGTTCACGAGCATGGTGCCCGACGCCGCCATCTCGAGGACCGCGACCGCGGCCCTCGCGGACTGGACCCGACGACTGCTCGGCGATCCTTCGCCGATCAGTCGCGCAGCCGGGCGCCAGGACGGACCCGTGACGGGGGTGTCTCGGTAGACATCCCCACGAGCGGGACGGGAGGCCCGGTGCCAGCTGGCACCGGGCCTCCCGTCCCGGCCGATGTCACCAGGCGATCAACGGACGAGCCGAACGGTCGTCCCGATCGGGCCGAAGCTCGACGTCGCGCCGTCGGCGACGAAACCGTTCCGGCGGTAGAACGAGTGCGCTCGCGGGTTGTCGGCCGCGACCCAGAGCGAAGCCGGACGGCCCTCGAGGACGGCGTCCAGGAGTGCCTGGCCAGCACCGCTCCCATGAGCGCACGCAAGCACGTAGAGCATGGTGAGCTCTTCCGGCCGGACCGCATCGGGTTCGGTCACGACCTGTGCCGCGGCGAAGCCGATGATCCCGATCTCGCCCTCGGCGATCAGGGTCGCGAAGGTCTCGTGTTCCAGGTTCGATCGCCACATCGTGATCCGTCGCTCGACGTCGAACCACGGGTTGGTGGCCGGGTCGTCCACGAACCGGCCGTACGTCTCACGCCAGGACGTGGTGTGGACGTGGGCGATGGACTCCGCGTCGTCAACGGTCGCGTGCCGGATCATCATGACGCCGGCCTCACTCCGCACTCCGCAGGTCCTGCACATCCCCGTCGGAGCACTCCGAGACTCCTGTGATGCTGTACCGCTGCGGGTACGCGTTGAATCCGATGGAGGTGACGGGCCCGTCCGCGCCCCGGATGCCGGTGAGCGGGTCTGAACCGCCGCTCTCGAACCGCTCCGTCGTGATCCCCTTTGACTTCCAAAGCTCCTCGACCGTACGGATGTCGGCCGCAGGATCGGTGCCGTCGGTGCCGCTCCGCTCCAGGACGTAGACAAAACGGGCGCCGTCCCCACCGCCCGACTGCGTGCACACCTCGGCAGCGGGGCCGCGGTACACCGTCCACTCGCCGCCGACGGCGTCGGTCGACTCCTTGACGGCGTCGACGATCGACTTCTTCGCCTCGGACGGGTCCACTGCGTTGCCTCCAGGGGCGTTGCTGCAACCGGACACGAGGAGCGCCGCAGTCAGCATGACGCCGACACCGATGCTGGGGCGGGCGACGCCTCGGAGTCCCGGCCGCCGGAGGAAGTCCGACGGGGCGGCTGCTCGGATGCGTTCGTCGTGGCGGACCTGCCAGGCGTGTAGGTCGCCCTGCTGCATTCGTTCGATGGGAGCGGCGGCGCGCGGAGCGCCGCCTTGGACACGCAGAGTTGAAGCGGCGCTGGACGCTGCCTGCGCGAGCAGATCGGCTGCCGCGTCGTCGTACTGGACTTCCCCCACGGTGTTCCCCCTTGCGCCTGGTCCCCGGCGCCCCACCACGACTGTAGCGACCGGGCGCGCAGTGCGCACCACGGAACCGAGCCGCCCCTGTTCACCAACCGGACTCCCGCACATGGCAGGGTGGTCCGGGGCATAGTCGCCCGCAGCCCAGCCAGCCGCGAGCGGAGCACGATGCCACCACCCGACCTGATGGTCGTCACGGACCTCGACGGGACGTTCCTCGACCACCACGACTACTCGTTCGACGCTGCCCTGCCGATGCTCGAGCGGCTGCGCGCGGACGGCGTGCCGGTGGTGTTCTGCAGCAGCAAGACCCGGGCCGAGATCACCGCCCTGCAGCGGCGGACCGGTCTGGATGGGCAGGCGTTCGTCGCGGAGAACGGCGCGATCGTCGTGGGACGAGACGGCAACGTGCTCGCGGGACCGCCAGACGGCGAAGTCGCGCGTCTCCGCGCAGCCCTCGACCGCACCCGTGCGGACCTGGACCTGCACTTCGCGACCTTCGGCGGTGTGACCGACGAGGTCGTCGCCGCCTGGACCGGCCTCGTCCTCGATGCTGCCGGTGATGCCCGGCGGCGCGAAGCCTCCGAGGTCCTGCTCTGGCACGCCGAGGACGACGACCGGGCGGACGCGTTCCGCGCGGCGCTCGCCGCGGCCGGCCTCGACCTCGTGCGCGGCGGCCGCTTCTGGCACGTCCTGCCCGCCGGGCGCGACAAGGGCACCGCGGTCCGCCTGCTCGTCGCCGACCACGAACGCCGCACCGGCACCGCTCCGTGCACCATCGGGCTCGGCGACGGCCCGAACGACACGGCGCTGCTCGACGCCGTCGACCTGGCGGTCGTCGTCCGCGGCCACGGCCCGGAACCCGGCCCCCTCGCCGACGACCGACCCGAGCGCGTCCACCGCACAACCGCCCCTGGCCCGCAGGGCTGGGCCGAGGGCGTCTCCCGATTCACCACCCCGTCCGTCAGGAGCCACCGATGAGCGACTTCCACCAGAACGGCATCATCACGACGTTCCACGACCTCGGCCGCCGCAGCACCGCGAGCATCGAGGACGACCTGCGGGGTTTCGCCGAGAAGCGGCCGATGAGCCTGATCCTGCCGGCGCTGTACTCGGAGCTCGAACGCCCGGCGCTCTCTCGGATCGTAGACGAGCTCGCCGAGGCCGACTGGCTCAGCGAGATCGTCATCGGGCTGGACCGCGCCGACCGCTCGCAGTTCGAACACGCGCGGGAGTTCTTCGCCCGGCTGCCGCAGCGGCACCGCATCCTGTGGAACGACGGGCCGCGGCTGCGGGCACTCGACGCCGAGCTCGAGCGCGAGGGCCTGGCGCCGGGCGAGCCGGGCAAGGGCCGGAACGTCTGGTACTGCACGGGCTACGCGCTCGCGTCGGAGCGTGCGGAGTGCATCGCCCTGCACGACTGCGACATCACCACGTACGAGCGGGGCATGCTCGCGCGGCTGTTCTACCCGGTCGCGAACCCGGCGTTCGACTACGAGTTCTCGAAGGGCTACTACGCCCGCGTCGCCGACGGCCGGATCAACGGCCGCGTCGGACGCCTGCTCGTCGGCCCGCTGCTCCGGTCGCTCCGCCAGGTCTACGGGGAGTCCGAGTACCTGGAGTACCTCAGCAGCTTCCGGTACCCGCTGTCCGGCGAGTTCGCGATGCGCGCGCACGTGCTGAACGGCCTGAAGATCCCGGGGGACTGGGGCCTCGAGATCGGCATGCTGTCCGAGGTGTACCGCGACTACGCGACCCGGCAGGTGTGCCAGGTGGAGATCGCCGATGCCTACGACCACAAGCACCAGCCCCTCGCCGAGGCCGACGGCACCGGCGGACTCGCCCGTATGGGCAACGACATCGTGCAGTCGCTGCTGCGGAAGCTCGCGACGATGGGCGTCCCGCTCACCTCGGACTCGTTCCGGGTGCTCAAGGCGACGTACTACCGGAACGCCCTCGACATCGTCGAGGTCTACCGGCACGAAGCGGAGATGAGCGGGCTCGGCTTCGACCAGCACGCCGAAGAAGCCGCGGTGGAGCTCTTCACCAAGGCGATCCTCGACGCCGGCGGCGCCTTCAGCGCGCGCCCGGACGACAAGCCGTTCATCCCGAGCTGGAGCCGGGTGCGCTCGGCGGTGCCGGACGTGCTCGAGCGGTTGCAGGATGCGGTGGAGGCGGACCAGCAGGACTGATCACGCGCCCTGGGCGCGACCGAAGGGCGGACGGGAGGCACGGTGCGAGCTGGCCACGTGCCTCCCGTCCGGCGGTCTGGCGCTGCTCTCAGGCCGCCGGTCGCGGCGCCCAGCCGAGTTGCGGACCCAGGTGCTCCGCGATGTCCGTGGTGATCTGCGCGTAGTCGTCCGGCTCGAACGAGAACGGCAGCGCGAAGGCGACCTCGGTGACCGCCTGGTAGCCGGCGTCGGCGCGCAACCGGTCCGCGATCTCGGCCGAGGTCCCCACGAGGTCGGCGGCGAAGAGCATCCCGGCGGGCCCCATCGGTACGCCAACTCGGCCGGAGCGGCTCTCGACGTAGGCGCGGTAGCGGGCCTCCTGCTCACGGGTCGCGGTGTCGGTCGGGATGACGACCAGGCCCTGCGAGACACGGGCGGCGTCGGGGTCGGGGTGGACGTCGAGGTAGGCGTCGATCTGTGCGCGCTGGTTGGCGGCGAAGTCCGTGCCGACCTCGCTGCGCGTGACGCTCGAGGTGAGCAGGTGGAAGCCGTTCTCGCCGGCCCAGACCGCCGACTTCGTGCTGCCGGTGCCGTACCAGATGCGGTCGGACAGGCCAGCGCTGTGGGGCTGGACGGTGCTCGCGAACTCCTCGATCCCTCGGCGTTCGACGGTGCCGGTCCCGGTGCCGGCCACCGCGTCTCCGCGCACGAGGTCACGGAAGCGCAGGAGCCGGTCGTTGCCGAGGTCCTCGTGCTCGGCGGTGTCGGGGTAGAGCGCCTCGCGGTACAGGTCGAAGTTCATCGGGGTACCGACCGAGAAGCCGGGGTTCAGCCGCCCACCCAGCAGCACGTCGACGGTGCCGAGGTCCTCGGCGAGCCGGAAGGGGTTCTCGGCGCCGATCGGCGTGACGGCGGTGCCGAGCTCGATCCGCGAGGTCCGCTGCGACGCGGCGGCCATCACCGCAACGGGGGAGGAGATGCCGTGCTGCAGGTGCCGATGGCGCAGCCAGGCGCTGTCGAAGCCGAGCGCTTCCGCGCGTTCGATGACCCGGAGCGTGTCCTCGTGGCCCTCGGACGGTCGGGCGGGGTCGAACGACCCGATCGTCAGGAAGCCGAGCCGTTCCAGGGGAGTTCCGTCGAGGGGCATGCCTCGATCGTGCCAGACCACCGGGTGGCGCGGGGGTCCGGCTGGCAGGGTGGATCGGTGCACATCACTCTGGACTCCGCGACCGACGTCGTCACCGACATCCGCTTCCCCGAGGGCAACCGCTGGCACGACGGGCGGCTCTGGTACTCGGACATGCACACCGGCGAGGTCTTCTCGATGGACCCGACCTCGACCGCGGCTCCGCGCCTGGAGGCCACGGTGGAGGGCCAGTCGTCCGGACTTGGATGGCTCGCCGACGGGCGACTCGTCGTCAGCTCGATGGAGTCCCGCACGGTCGTCGCCGTCGACGACCGTGGAGAGGCGTCGGTGTTCGCCGACCTGTCCGGCGAGGAGTCGTCGCTCCTGAACGACCTGGTCGTCGACGAGGCGACCGGCCGGACCTACATCGGGGCCTTCGGCTACGACCTGTACGGCGGCGAGGAGCTCCGCCCCGGCCCGCTGTACGTGATCGAGCAGGACGGCTCGTTCCGCCTCGCCGCCGAGGGGCTGGTGTTCCCGAACAGCGCGAACGTCCTGCCCGGCACCCGCACCCTCGTGGTGAGCGAGACGTGGGGCGGCCGGCTCACCGCGTTCGACATCGAGCCCGACGGGTCGCTGACCGGCCGACGCGAGTGGGCAGCGCTTCCCGGTGGCGTCACGCCGGACGGCAGCACGGTCGACCGCGACGGCGCCGTCTGGGTCTGCTCCGTCGACACGGGGGAGTTCCTCCGGGTCCTCGAGGGCGGCGAGGTCACGGACCGGATCGACGCGCCGGGGCTGTGCGCGATCGACTGCGCACTCGGGGGCGAGGACGGCCGCACGCTGTACCTGGCGACGGCGGACAGCTACGACCCGGCGACAACGGCGCAGACGCGTGCGGGGCGGATCAGTGCGGTGCGGGTGGCCGTGCCGGGTTGGTGAGCGCCGAGGTTCCAAAATTCGGGCATCTCACGCGCCGCGGAGCCTGCCCGTGGAACCTCGGCGACGTGCACGCGGCATGTCATGGAACCTCGGGGAGGTGCCCCGGGCGTGGCTGGCGCGAACGTGCGGCGCGGCCGGCCGACCACGTCATCACGAGGGCCGCGATCCCCATCGCGATGCCGACCACGCCGGAGCCGAGGCACAGTGGCATCACGAGCCCGAGGCCGATGTTGGCACCCCCACCCTCCGGTCCGTAGTAGACGTCGGCCATCAGCGCGCCGACCCCGAGGAACCCGACGGCCAGCAGCGGCGTGCTGATCAGGTGGAACGTGCGCGCGGTGGTCATGATCGAGCCCTTCGTCGATGTGGTCGACGAATCCTCGCACGACGCCGCATCGTCGTATTCCTGTCCCGGCATCTGACGGCCGCCGAGCGGGCATCGCAGCGCTCCGATGCCACGATGGTCCGGTGAGCATGCCCCCCGAGCCCGCACTCGTCCCCGAACTCCTCGTCGCCGACCTGGACCGGAGCCTCGCGTTCTGGTGCGACCTGTGCGGCTTCGAGACCCGCTACGCGCGGCCCGAGGAGCGCTTCGCGTACATCGCCCTCG
Organism: Curtobacterium sp. PhB78; assembly: GCF_003751685.1. Classification (NCBI taxonomy): domain Bacteria; kingdom Bacillati; phylum Actinomycetota; class Actinomycetes; order Micrococcales; family Microbacteriaceae; genus Curtobacterium; species Curtobacterium sp. PhB78. The sequence goes on along the minus strand of NZ_RKIA01000005.1, from coordinate 14,372 downwards.
GCACCGCACACCTGATGCTCGAACAGGCCGGCGTCGATCGGAACTGGATCACCGGCCCGCTCGATCGCCCGCTCGGCCGAGGCGTGAACTTCCAGATCACCGTGCCCGACAGCCGCGCGCTCGCCGCCACCCTGCTCCGTGCCGAGACCGAACTCTTCATGCAGCCCGAGACGAAGTGGTACGACGTCGGGAACGAGCAGGCCGGCGTCGACCAGTTCCTCGTGCAGGACCCGGACGGGTACCTGGTGCGCTTCCAGTCCTCGGCGGGACGACGCCCAGTCGCCGACTGAACTCGTACAATCGGCCGTGCCTTCCATCCAGATCGAGAGCCCTCGCAGCGACGACGTCCTCAGCCTGCTCCGCCAAGGAGACGCCTTCGCCCTGGCTCTGTACCCGGCCGAGAACTACTACGGCCTCGACGTCGACGCCCTGGAAGCCGATGGGGTCTCGCTGTTCGTCGCTCGCGAGGGTGGCGTGGCCGTCGGCACCGCGGCGCTGGTTGATCGGCGCGATGGATCCGGCGAGGTCAAGCGCATGTTCGTCACCGACGAGGCTCGAGGGCTCGGGGTCGGTCGAGCCCTGCTCCAGGCACTCGAGGCGCACGCGCACGACTTGGGCATCGAGACGCTGCAACTGGAGACGGGCTTGCCACAGGTCGCGGCGATCGCCCTGTACGAGAAGCTCGGGTACCGCCAGGTCCCGCGGTTCCCGCCGTACACCGACGACCCGACGAGCTACTGCATGGAGAAGCGCCTCTGAGCCCTTCGTGTCGGGGCAAGCGCGACGCCCTGGTCGCGACCGCTGATGGACGGGAGGCCCGTGGCGGCCCCGCCACGAGCCTCCCGTCCGTCATCCGTCCGTCGGGCGCGGAGCGCTCTCCGCAGCCGGCCCGTCGTCCAGGCTCGCGTCGACCGCCGGGTCTGGTGACACCGTCTGCGTCCGGATCGGGAAGTCGTCGAGGGCGGTGGCGGCCGGGTGCGCCACTGACCCGCCGCGCACGCGCTTCTTGACGGCTGCCCACGGCCGACCGAACGCGGACCGCGGCGCGCGCTCTGACGGCCCCTCGACCTCGAGGCCGTAGTACGCACCGACGTGTTCGAGCAGGACCTCGCGCTCGGCCTTGTCGTAGGCACGGCGCTCGCGGGTGAAGGCGATGATCGTCGACCAACAGGTGAGCAGCAGCACGACGCTGAAGGGCAACGCCGTGGTGATCGCCGCCGTCTTGAGAGCGTTCAGCCCGCCGCTCAGCAGCAGGGCAACGGCGAGCAGTGCCGAGACGGTGGCGAAGAAGACGCGCAGCCAGTTCTTCGGCTCGATGTCGCCGCCGGACGCGATCATCGCCATCACGAGCGACCCGGAGTCCGACGAGGTCACGAAGAACACGCCGATGAGCAGGATCGCGCCGAAGGTCAGCACCGCTCCGGCGGGCAGGTCGCCGAGCAGGGCGAACAGCGAGCCTTCGAGGTCGACCGAGCCGTCCGAGCCGACCAGGCCACCGGGGCCGTCGGTCTCGCGGTGGATGGCGGCGCCGCCGAGCACGGCGAACCAGAGGAACGTGAGCGCGGTCGGCACGAGCAGCACGCCGAACACGAACTGGCGGACCGTTCGGCCCTTCGAGATGCGCGCGATGAAGACGCCGACGAACGGCGCCCACGACATCCACCAGCCCCAGTAGAAGGTGGTCCACGCGCCCTGCCAGGCGACGCCCTCGGCGCCCTGCTGTGCAGTGACGTTGAACGACAGGCCGACGATGTTCTGCAGGTACGCGCCGATGGACTGCACGAAGTCGCGGAGCAGGAACTGGGTCGGCCCGACGATGAGCACGAACAGCAGCAGTGCGGCGGCGAGCAGCAGGTTGAAGTTCGACAGGATCTTCATGCCCTTGGTGACACCGGTCACGAGCGACACGATGGTCACCGCGGTGATCACGGCGATGATGGCGATCTGGCTGACGATGCTGCTGTCGGCGATGCCAGCGCTCTCGAGCCCGGCGCCGATCTGGATGACCCCGAGGCCGAGCGAGGTCGCGACACCGAACAGCGTGCCGACGAGCGCGATGACGTCGATGAGGTTGCCCCACCCGCCGCGCACCCGGTTGCCGAGCAGCGGCTCGAGCGCCCACCGGATCGACACGGGGCGGCCGCGGCGGTGGATGGCGTAGGCCAGGGCGAGGCCGAGCACGACGTAGATCGCCCACGCGTGGAGTCCCCAGTGCAGGAACGTCTGGGTGAGGGCCTGCTGCGCGAGCTCGTTCTCGGTGCCGGTGACGCCGGGGCGCGGTGAGGCGAAGTGGCTGAGCGGTTCCGAGACGCCGTAGAACACGAGGCCGATGCCCATGCCAGCGGCGAAGAGCAGCGCGAACCACGACCCGGTCGAGAACTCGGGCTCGTCCTGGTCCTTGCCGAGCTTGATGTCGCCGAACTTGCTGAAGCCGACGAACAGCGAGAAGCCGACGAAGAACGCGGCGACGAGGACGTAGTACCAGCTGAAGTTCTTGACGATGCCGTCCTGCAGGCCGACGAACATCGCCTCGGCGCTCGACGGGGAGATCAGGGTGAACGCCACGAAACCGAGCACGAGGACGGCGGCGGGCCAGAACACCCACCGCCGCACCTTCGACGTCGTCTCGACGGGGCCGGGCGGGGGAGCGGAGGTGGTGCTTGCCATGCCCTCCATGGTGCCTGGCGGCGGCTCTGTGCGTTCGCTCAGGCGTGTCGGGGGCGGTACGCTCGGTGCTCTGGAACGTTCCAGAACGTGTTCCGGACCACCTCGAAGGAGAGATCATGGCCCACCCCGACGGCGCCCACTACCGCGACCTCGACCCGACCGCCCTGCGCGATGCCCTCGCGGCCGAGGAGCAGCGCCTGACGTTCCCGTCCTTCGACCTCGACGACTCGTGGCGCCTCGGCTCCTGGCTCCGGCAGGCGGCGATCGACCGCGGCCACGCCATCGGGTTCGCCGTCGTGTTCGGCGAGCAGCGGGTCTTCCACGCCGCGACCGAGGGCGCCGCCGCGTTGAACGACGCCTGGCTCGAGCGGAAGTTCCGCGTCGTGCGGCACTTCGGCCAGTCGTCGCTGCGCGTCCGCGCGACCTACCTGGCCGCCGGCGGGAGCTTCGAGCAGGACGGCGCCCTCGACACGAACGAGTACGCGGCGGCCGGCGGTGCGTTCCCGCTCCTGCTGCAGGGCCGCCTGATCGGGGCGGTCGGGGTCAGTGGTCTCGAGATGCACGACGACCACGCGCTCGTGGTCGAGGGGCTCGAAGCGATCCGGGCCGACGCCTCGTGACCGCCGACGTCCGCATCGCGATCATCGGCGCCGGCAAGATGGCGGCCGTGCACGCCGCCAACGTGGCCCGCACCGACGGTGCCGTCCTGTCCGCGGTCGCCGGTGGGTCCGGAGCACCGGCGCTCGCCGCTCGCCACGGAGCCGCCGCCCTCGAGGTCGACGCCGCGTTCGCCGACCCGGCGATCGACGCCGTCGTCATCGCGTCGCCGAACCCGCTGCACGCCGCGCACATCACGCAGGCGGTCGCCGGTGGCAAGGCTGTCCTGGTCGAGAAGCCCGTCGACCTCGACATCGCCCGGGTCGACGCCTGCATCGCGGCCGTCGGTGCCGCCGCAGACCGGGTCGTCGTGGCCTTCAACCGTCGGTTCGACCCGTCGTTCGCGGCCCTGCACGACCGGTTGGTGGCCGGTGAGATCGGCCCCCTCGAGCAGCTCGTCATCGTCAGCCGCGACCCTGCACCGCCGCCCATCGCCTACGTACCGGGGTCCGGTGGACTGTTCCGCGACATGACCATCCACGACCTCGACATGGCCCGGTGGCTCGGCGGCGAGGTCACCTCGGTGCACGCCGTCGGCCAGGTGAGCGACCCCGAGGTCGCCGCACTCGACGACGTCTCCGGTGCGATGGTCACCCTGACCACGGCTGGCGGGGCACTCGTCACGATCGTCGACGCGCGGAGCAACGCCTCCGGGTACGACCAGCGGCTCGAGGCGTCCGGGCCAGCGGGCACGCTCGCGGTCGGCAACCGGACCGCGACCTCGGTCACCGCGTCGACCGCTGCCGGCGTCGGTGCGGGCGACCTCGCCATCAGCCACTACGGCGACCGGTACCGCGAGGCCTACGCGGCCGAGATCGCCCACCTCGTCGCGGTGACGCGCGGCGACGAGCGCCCGCGCGCGACGCTCGAGGACGGCCGGCGGGCCCTCCTGCTCGCCGACGCGGCGACGGAGTCGCACCGCTCCGGAGCGCGGATCGCGACCTGACGGCGCGGGCCACGGCCCTGGTCGGGCGCGTGCGGCGGACGGGAGGCACGGGGCGGGGGCGACCCGCGCCTCCCGTCCGCCCGTGGGGACGCACACCCCCTTCAGGTGCCATCACAACGCCCGCTGGACAGGGCAGGCTGATTGTCAGGTGGAATCGCACCTTCAGGCCCTAGGGTCGCACCAAGCGCAATCGCGTGAACTCTCTCGAACCGGCCGAAGGGCCGGTCCGCACCGGAAGGTCGGTCCATCTTGACCACCACTCCGCTCGCTCCGGGCTACACCCGCACTCGACCTGGAACAGGAAGCCCCAAGGGCACCTCGACCTACTCAGCCCTGCTCGCGCAGGTGAAGGAGAACGGACTCCTCCGCCGCCGCACCGGGTTCTACTGGTCGCTGTTCGGCACACTCATCGTCACCTTCGCCCTCGCGTGGGTCGCGTTCGCATTCCTCGGCGACACCTGGTTCCAGCTCATCGTCGCCGGCGCGCTCGGCGTGATCTTCACGCAGTTCGCGTTCCTGTCGCACGAAGCCGCGCACCGCCAGGTCTTCGCCTCGCAGAAGTGGAACGACCACGCCGGCCGCTGGCTCGGCACGTTCCTGGTCGGCCTCAGCTACTCGTGGTGGATGAACAAGCACACCCGCCACCACGGCAACCCGAACACCGTCGGCAAGGACCCCGACATCGCACCCGACGGCATCCGGTTCCTGCCGGAGGACGCTGCGGCGGTCAAGGGTCCGCTCATGACGACGTTCATGCGGTTCCAGGGCTGGCTGTTCTTCCCCCTGCTGACGCTCGAGGGCCTGAACCTGCACCGGTACGCCGTGCAGAGCATCGTCACCGGCAACGGCACCAAGGCCGACGTCAAGCACCGCTGGCTCGAGGCCGCGCTGCTCGTCGCCCGCTTCGGCATCTACCTGACGGTCGTGTTCTGGTTCCTGCCGTTCGGCATGGCCTGCGCGTTCCTCGGGGTGCAGCTCGCCGTGTTCGGCGTGATGATGGGCGCCTCGTTCGCCCCGAACCACAAGGGCATGCCGACCATCGCGCACGACGCCAAGGTCGACTTCTTCTCGCGCCAGGTCCGCACGTCGCGCAACATCCGCGGCGGCTGGTGGGTCTCGTTCCTGATGGGCGGCCTGAACTACCAGGTCGAGCACCACCTGTTCCCGTCGATGCCCCGTCCGGCGCTCAAGCAGGCCCGCCTGCTCGTCCGCGACCACTGCGACACGCTCGAGGTGCCCTACACCGAGACCACCCTGCTGCGCTCCTACGGCATCGTCGTCCGGTACCTGAACCGGGTCGGGCTCGCTGCCCGCGACCCGTTCGCCTGCCCGATGGTCGCGCAACTGCGCATCCACTGACGCCGTGCTGTCGACCATGCCGACCGGCACCGTGAAGTGGTTCGACCACGCCAAGGGGTACGGCTTCATCCACCCCGACGACGGGTCCGAGGACCTGTTCGCCCACTTCTCCAGCATCGTTGCGACGACCGGCTACCGGTCGCTCGAGGAGAACGACCACGTGCAGTACGACGTGGGCCCCGGCAAGAAGGGCCCGCAGGCGGACAACATCTCGATCATCCGCTGACGCGGACGACGGACGGGAGGCACGGTGCCAGTTGGCACCGTGCCTCCCGTCGTTTCTTTCCCATGTCCACTGCGCTGGTATGCGGAATCGGGCGTACCTGGTCGAAAGAATCGACCAGGTACGCCCGATTCGGGCAGGTACGCCGCCCGCCGTGCCGGCGCGCGCCCGCCGCGCTACTTGATGCCGGTCGAGGCGATGCCCTGCACGAACTGGCGCTGGAACGCCAGGAACACCACGAGCAGCGGCAGCACGGTCACCGTCGCGATGGCCATCACGGCACCCCACGGCGAACTGAACGCCGGGTTGTTCGTCAGCGTCGACAGGGCCACCGGCACGGTCAGGTTCTCGTTGCCCTGCAGCACGACGAGCGGCCAGAGGAAGTCGTTCCACCGCGTCATGAAGCCGAGGATCACGAGCACCCCGACCAGGGGGCCGCACGAGGGCAGCACCACCCGGAAGAACGTCTGGAACTCGCCAGCGCCGTCGAGTCGAGCGGCCTCCATCAGGGCGTCCGGCACCCCGAGCATGAACTGCCGGGCGATGAAGATCCCGACGACGTCGAACACGGTCGGCAGGATCACCGCCCAGGGGGAGTCGACCAGGCCGATCTTCGCGACGACCAGGAAGCTCGGCACCAGGGTGACCTGGATCGGGATCATGATCGTGACGAGGAACGCCGAGTACAGCAGCCCCCGGCCCATGAACCGGAACTTGGCGAGGGCGTACCCGGCCATCAACGACACGACGACGCTCAACGCGGTGCCGACACTGGTGATGAGCGCCGAGTTGCCGAGCCACCGCCAGACCGGCTGTGTGCTGAACACCTGCGTGTAGTTCTCGAACGTCGGCCGGGTCGGGAACAGCGAGAACGTGCCGCTCTGCGACTGCCCGCCGGGGGTGAGTGCTGAGACGACCATCCAGTACAGCGGGAACACCATCAGGATGGCCAGGGCGGTGAGCCCGGCGACGAGCACCCAGCGACCAGGCCGGCGCCTGGAGCGGGCCCCAGCCGGACGGCGGCGGGGACCGCGGACATCGAGTACGGCCATCAGAGCATCTCCTCCGCCTTGCGGTTGGCGCGCTGCCGGAGCAGCGTGAACACGAGCAGGATCGCGACGAGCACCAGTCCGAGCGCCGCGGCGTAGCCCATCCGGGCATCGATGAACGCGGACCGGAACACGTACTGGATCAGCACGGTCGTCGAGAAGCCGGGGCCACCGCCGGTCATCACGTAGATGACGTCGAAGGCCTGCAACGAGAACACGACGTTCAGGATGAGCAGGATCGAAGTCGTCGGGCGGAGCAGCGGCCACGTGATGGTCCGGAACCGGACCCATCGCGAGGCGCCGTCGATCGCGGCGGCCTCCTTGAGCTCGGCGGGCACGGACTGCAGCGCGCCGAGGTAGATCACCATGCAGAAGCCGATCCGGGTCCAGACCACGACGACCACCAGGGTCGCCATCGCCCAGCCCGGAGCGGTCAGCCAGGGCACGCGCCCCATCCCGAGCGCTTCGAGCAGGTTGTTCACGACGCCGTAGTCGCCGTTGAAGATCCACGACATGATGACGCCCACCACGACGCCCGCCGCGACCATCGGCACGAAGAACAGGGCACGGAACACCGAGCGCCCGGGCAGCGGCCGGTTCAGGGCGACCGCCAGGGCGAGCCCGATCGCCATCGAGGTGGGCACGGTGCCGAGCGTGAACACGAGCGTGTTCCGCAGCGCCGTGCCGATGAGCGGGTCGGAACCCATGTCGACGAAGTTCTTCCCGCCGACCCAGGTGCCGTCGCCGAGCGAGGTGCTGGAGTCCTGGAAGCTCAGCGCGATCGCCGTGATGATCGGGATGAGCGAGAAGCCGAGGAACAGCAGCGCCGCGGGGCCGATGAACACGTACGGGACGAAGCGGCCCCGGCTCCGGCGGGTGCCGCCGCCCGCGGGGGATCCGCCGGTCGGTGGGGCGGTGGACGCCGTCGTGCGGACCGGCGCGGTCTCAGTTCGCAGTGACACTGCGCATCGCCTCCATCATCTGGTTCGAGGCCTCTTTCGGGCTCAGTTGCCCGAGCAGGCAGAGGTCGAGGTAGTCGGCGAACACCGCGTTGAGCGAGCTGAAGTACTCGCCGCTCTCGGCCTTCACCATCGAGAGCGGGATCGTCGTCCCCTGGTCGATGAACCGCTGCATCGTGTCGGTGTTCGCGGCGTACCCGATGTCCTTCGCGTCGAGGGACTTCCGGGCGGGCAGCCAGTTGCCGTCGTGGCAGAACTGCTGCATCTTCGACCGGGACGTGATCATCGCAACGAGCTCGGCCGCGAGCTCCGGGTGCTTGCTCGACTTCGTGACGGCCAGGGCGTTGCCGCCCAGGTCGCTCGCCTCGCCGACGTTGCGGATCATCGGGGCCGTGCCCCAGTTGTCCGGCATGTCGGTGTCGAGCTGCGCGATGGACTCCGGGTTGTTGAGCATCATGCCGATCTGCCCGGTCAGGAACAGGTTCCGCGAGACGTCGCCGCCGCCGCTCTTGCTGAGGTTGCCCGTGGTCGCGAGTCCCTCGGCGTACCACTTCCGGCCGAAGGCCAGGGCGTCGATCGCCTCCGGGGTGTCCATCGACGGGGTGGCACCGTCTTCGCCGAGGAACGCGCCCCCGTTCTGGTGGACCAGCGGCAGCCACCGGTACGCCGTCTCGGGCGACGACCACCCGTACCCGAACGCGTACTTGCCGGTGACCTGCTTGACCTCCTTCGCGACGTCGAGGAACTCGTCCCACGTCCACGCGTCGGCCAGGGCTTCAGGAGGTGTGACGCCGATCTGCTCCATGACGTCGCGGTTGTAGTAGGTGATGAAGTTGTCGGTGTGCTGGAAGACGCCGTACACGCCGTCGTCCCGCGCGCCGATCGCCCAGAACGGGTCGCTGTAGTCCTGCCGGTAGTCCGCCGGGACGGCCCCCGAGATGTCGACCAGGCTGCCGTTCGCGGCGTACCGACCGATCTGCTGCGGGGTGATCCGGATGACGTCCGGCGCCAGGTCGGCGGCGAGCCGGGTGATGAACCACTGGTGGAACTGGCCGGTCGTCACCTCGACGGCGACGCTCGTGCCGGGGTGCGCCGCGACGAACTCGTCGGCGATCGCCTGGTAGCTCGTGATGTCCGTCGGGATGTTCCAGGTGGACAGGCGGATGTGCTTCGTCCCGCCGCGGCCGGTCGTGCCGCCGCCGGCGCACGCTGCCAGCGCGCCGGTCAGCGAGATGCCGGCGAGGGCGAGGAACCCCCGTCTGGCGAGCTGGGGGGATGGTCGGGTCGGCATGGTCCTCTCCTTTGAGGTCGTGGTGCCGTTCAGGTCGGCCGGGAGGCGCGGGGTGCGCACACGGGGCGCCGCGCGTCCGACGTGGGGTCGCGTCCTGGACCCGACCCCACGTCGGGCGCGACGGTTCAGACGAGCGCGGGGCGGGCCTCCCGGTCGGCCACCGGTGCCGCGGTGACCGCGTCCGCCGGACGCAGCGACTCGGGGAGGAGCGCCGCGTGGGCGTGCAGGAGCTCGTCGGTCATCTCGGCGATGCGGTCGAGCGTCAGGTGCGCCGCCGTCAGCGGGTCCAGAGCCACCGCGTGGTGGACGTGCTCGACGTTGCCCGTGAGTGCAGCGCGCACCGCCAGGGTCTGCACGTTCGTGTTCGTGCGGTTGATCGCGGCGAGCTGCGGCGGGAGCTCACCGAACGACGTCGGCTGCACCCCCTTGCCGTCGACCAGGCACGCGACCTCGACGCAGGCGTCGGACGGCAGGTTCTGGATGACGCCCGTGGCGTTCGGCACGTTGCCGTAGACGACCGCCGGCACACCCGTCACGATCGCGTTCACGATGCTCGCGCCGTACTCGACGCTCGGCGTCAGGTCGGCCTTGAGCTTCTCGAGCTGCGTGTCCACGTCGCCCTGCTCGTCGTGCGCCAGGCAGATCTCGTAGTAGTCCCAGCGCTCCGGGATGTACTCGAGCACCGTCTCCGGGTCCTTGCGGAAGTACGGCACGTACTCGCTGGCGTGGTGGCTCGACTCGGTCTCGAAGTACCCGAACGAGCGCATCAGCTGGGTGCGGACCTGCTCGTTGCCGCCCTCGTAGTTGCTCGCCGCGGCAGCTGCCTCGCTGTGGTCGCCGTCGTCGTCGTGCAGGTCGGACGCCGCGACACCCCGCTGGTGCTTCGCCGTCATCACCTCGCGCAGACGCGGGTACAGGTCCTCGCCGTTGCGACGCGTGAACTCGAGGATCCACGCCTGGTGGTTGATGCCGGCGCTGACGAACTCGACCTCGTCGTACGGCACGCCGAGCGTGCGCGCCAGCATGCGGGTCGTGCCCTGCACGCTGTGGCAGAGCCCCACCGTCCGGAGCCCCTTCGCGTTGAGGAACGCCGTGGCCATCGCCATCGGGTTCGCGTAGTTGATGAACTGGGCGTCCGGGCAGAGCTCGAGGGCATCGCGGGCGATGTCCTCGTACGCGCGGACCGACCGCAGGAAGCGGAAGACGCCGCCCGGGCCGACGGTGTCGCCGACCGCCTGGTCGATGCCGTACTTGCGCGGGATCTCGACGTCCCACTTGTACGACTCGACGCCGCCGACCTGGAACGTGATGATGACGACGTCGGCACCCGCCAGGGCCGCACGGCGGTCCGTGGTCTCGAGGACCTCGACACCGAGGCCGTGGTGGGCGACGAGCTCGCGGGCGGCCGTCGCGGTGCGGGCGACCCGGCCCGCGTCGAGGTCCATGAGGTGCAACGTCGCGTCCTGCAGGGCGGGGAAGGAGACGAGGTCGCCGATGAGGCGGAAGGGGAAGACGAAGCCGCCGGCGCCGATGATGGTGATCTTGGTCATGTGTCGACGGTAGGAAGCGCGGGGGTGTGCGGTCCTCCGGCTTCGGACGGTGGGGTTCCAGGATCCTCGGATCGGTCCGTGGCCCGCTGTGCGAGTGTTGTCCGGTGCGCTACCGACTGATGAACGAGTACAGCGTCGACTGGCCGCTCTGGGACGAGGACGGCCTGTGCCCTGAGGGGACACCGGCGTTGTCGGAGACGGTCCGCGACGAAGTACTGCGGTGGGCCGCCGAGTTCAACGAGGACTACTCGGTGGAAGCGGGATGGCCGACCGAGGCCGCGGCGCGCTCGTCCGAGCGCCAGGCGCGTCGACTCTTCCGGCTCGTCGAACGCGAACTGCCGCCGGGCGACGAGCTGGTGCTGGGGTACTGGGAGACGAACAGACGGAAGGGGCTCTGACGGGTCGCGACTGTCGTCGTACGCTGGCGGACGTGGACGAGTGGTGGGACGTGGTCGATGCGGGCGGTGGAGCGACAGGCACGACGTTCCGGCGAGGCGACAGCGGCTGGCCCGCCGGGTCCTTCCACCTCGTGGTCACGGTCTGCGTCCACCGCGCCGACGGGACCGTCCTCGTCACGCAACGAGCTCCGACGAAGGAGTTCGCGCACGGGTGGGAGTTTCCCGGTGGCAGTGCGCTCGCCGGCGAGTCGGGGACAGCGGCGGCCTGCCGTGAACTGCGCGAGGAGACCGCCATCGAGGTCGCGCCCGACGCGCTGCAGTGGGTCGGTCGCTTCACCGAGGACTCTGCGCTGGTGGATCTCTTCACCGTCCGGGAACCTGCCGACTCGACCGTGCGGCCAGCTCCGGCCGAGGTGATGGCCTGGAAGTGGCTCCCCGCGTCCGAGGTGGTCGAACTCCGTCAGAGCGGCGTGATGGCAGATCCGTGGGGACCGCGGTTGGACGCGCTGTGGCCAGCGGCGATGGCCACGATCCGGTCCGTGGACGAGCCTCCCGCGGTGCAGCTGGAAGCACACCGCGACTCCTGGAAGACGGACTACCAGCGTGAGGCGTCGCGGCTCGTCGCCGCGCTCGGAGACCGCGTGCTCGCGGTCGAACACATCGGCAGCACGGCCGTCCCGGGCCTCGAAGCAAAGCCGGTCATCGACATCGCGGTCCGGGTCGCAGTCGACACGGATCCCTTGGCGCTCAGCCCGTTGCTCGCGGCGACGGGCTACACGCAGCACCGTTCCGGTCCGAAGAGCCACGGGGTGTACACCCGAGAGCGAGACGGGGCGAGGACCCACATCCTCCACGTCTTCGCCTCGGACCAGTGGGACGAATGCAACCAACGGCTCTTCCGGGACAAACTGCTCAGCGACCCGACCGCCGTTGCGCGGTACCGGGAGGTCAAGACCCGAGCAGCGCGATCGTCGGACGGTCGTGCCTACACCGCAGCGAAGAGCCAGGTGGTGCAGCAGCTGCTCGATGAGGAACGTGCCGTCCGAGGTCTCGCGTCCGTGACGGCGTGGGACGAGTAGACGGCGGCGCCTGTGGCAAGTCGTGAGGAGTACGACGTGCTCTGGGAACGTGCCCGTCAGCGGCTGCGTGTTGGTGACCTGCAGCTCGACCGTGAACCGGTGGACGGTGATCCGCGCTGGGGTCTGAGCCTGGTGCTGCTCCCTCCGAGGCCACTCGCTCAGCGGATCGCTGGCGTGGCGGATGAACTGGCCGCCGCGTACGACGGCACGCAACACGTGTACGGAGTCGAGGACGTGCACCTCACGATCACGAGCCTCGAACCGTACCGCGATCGGATCGACCGTGCGACGCTCGAGCACTACATCGACGTCGTCGAGGATTCGCGCGGCGCGCTCGACCACCGAGTCCGGCTCGACGGCCTTGGAGGATCGGCGGCCGGCATCTTCGTGCAGGGGTTCGACGACGACACCCTGCGGCCGATCCGTGTCCGGATGCGTGAGGCTGCCTCGGCGCTCCACGGCGGTGCCGCGCCTCCGATGGCCTTCATCAGGAACACGGCCCACCTCTCGATCAGTGTGCACCGCGAGGCCTCACGCGAGGCAGCGGTCGTGCGTCACGTGGACCGATCGCGCCACCAGGAGCTCGGAGAGATGCACGGGGCACGAGTCGCGCTCGTCCGGTACCGACCGCGCGTCGGCTCCATGGGCATCGAAGTACTCCACACCGTCGGGTGAGTACCAGGACAGGCTGTTGCGCCAAGGCCGTAGGGTGGCGCTCGTGACGGCCACAGGGAGACGGAAGCGATCGGTCGTGGTGATGGTCGTGGTGACGCTTGCGCTCGTCGCGTTGCTCGCCGGTGTTCGCCTCGTGTCCCTGTTCGCGTTCGCGACCGAGGGGGATGTGCCACCCGCTTCCTCGGTCTCACTGCCCGCGGGCAGCGAGCTGATCACGGAAGAGAAGGAGTGCGCTTCTGGTGGGTGCTGGGCCGTGCTCTCGGTCCGACCGCCCGAGGGAGTGAGCCCGCAGGACCTCGCGACGAGCTTGGGGATGACTCCGCAAGCTCGTCAGCGCGGGACACTGTGGGACCCGCGCACCGTCAACCTGAGTTCGGAAGCGGACGGGGAACTCCTCGTCATCAGAGCCGACTACTGGTCTCGTCAGGCGACCCCCTGACGGAGGTCCTGTGTGGGGAAAGGCTCACTGACGTAGGCTCAGCATCGTGCTCGACGTGGAGACGATGGAAGCGGCGTACTGGAGCCACCGCGGCCCGGCTCCGCTCATGGCGTCGTCCCATCGGCACGACGACCTCGAGATGAACCTGGTGCTCGACGGGCACCTGGACTACCGGTTCGGCGGGGCGCCGGTAAGCGTGCACGCGGGCGAGATCGCACTGTTCTGGGGCTGGACCCCGCACCAGCTCGTGGGTGACGGCACCGGCACGGGCGAGTTCCGCTGGGTGCACATCCCGCTGGCCGAGGTGCTGGCGTGGGGACTGCCCGACCACGACCTCGGAGCGATGCTCCTGAACCGCCCGATCGTCGTGCCGACCGCAGCCGCTGGCCGTGACGTCGAGTCGATGCTCGGGTCGTGGCAGCAGGACTTCGAGGACGACGGTGCGGAGATCATCGCCAACCTCGAGGCGCAGGCGCTCGTGCGTCGCCTGCTCCGGCACCACCGCGATGCCGTTGACCTGCGGCCCGGCGGCGGGCACGGCACCGCGGATGCCATGCACCGCGTGATCGACATGGTGCGGTTCGTGGTCGACCGGTTCCGCGAACCGATCGAGGTCGCTGACGTCGCAGCGGCCGCACACCTGCACCCGCACTACGCGATGTCGGTGTTCCGACAGGACGTCGGCACCACGATCGTCGAGTACCTGACACGGTGCCGGGTGGCCGAGGCGCAGCGGTTGCTCGCGACGACGTCCATGACGACGTCGGAGATCGCGCACGCCGCAGGGTTCGGGTCGCAATCGAGTTTCTACGTGCACTTCACCCGTGCGTGCGGAACCGCGCCAGGTGCGTACCGAGCGCGGGTTCGCTGACCCGGCGTCTCCACGCACGAGCAACGCCCCGTCGCGAGCGACGGGGCGTTGGCCGTTCCGGTCTGCCATGCACAGCCGGAGTACGTGGGGTGTTACTTGATCTGTGCGGTGATCGTGGCGGTGCCGACGAGGAGGCCGCGCTTGACGGCGTCGGTGCCGAAGGTCTTGTTCAGCAGGCCGGCGGCGTCTTCGGAGACGTGGACGGTGGT
>NZ_RKIA01000004.1:0-516254 GCF_003751685.1 Curtobacterium sp. PhB78 | reverse complement strand
GGCGACAACGCCATCCTGACCGGCACCACCGTCCACGTCTCCGAAGACGCCGCCGGCCTGCTGAACAAGACCTTCGGCACCGACGCCGTCAAGCGTGGCCTGCTCGTCGGCACCGCCACCATCACCGCACAGATCAAGTAACACCCCACCACCGCACCACACGCACCACCGCACCACACGTGAAGGGCCGCCCCGGGCAACCGGGACGGCCCTTCACCACGTTCAGCAGCACCCGCCTACCATCGAGCAGATGCCCGCTCCCCGCTCGACCGTGACCGACGACCAACCGGGGCCCGACGACTTCATCCGCGTCCGCGGCGCCCGTGAGCACAACCTGCAGGACGTCGACGTGGACATCCCGCGCAACCGCATCGTCGCCTTCACCGGCGTCTCCGGCTCCGGCAAGTCCTCGCTCGCGTTCGGCACGGTCTTCGCCGAGGCACAACGCCGCTTCCTCGAGTCCGTCGCTCCCTACGCCCGACGGCTCATCGCGCAGGGCTCGACGCCGCACGTCGAGTCGATCACCGGCTTGCCACCCGCCGTGGCCCTGCAGCAGCGCCGCGGTGCTCCGAGCAGCCGTTCGACCGTCGGCACGCTGACGACCCTGTCGAACTCGATGCGCATGCTGTTCTCCCGCGCCGGCACCTACCCGTCCGGGGCCGACCGGCTCGAGTCCGACTCGTTCTCGCCGAACACCGTGGCCGGGGCCTGCCCGCGGTGCCACGGACTCGGCATCGCCCACGAGGTCACCGAGGCCTCGGCCGTCCACGACCCGTCGTTGAGCATCCGCGACGGCGCGATCACGGCGTGGCCCGGGGCGTGGCAGGGCAAGAACCTGCGTGACGTCACGGCGGTGCTCGGCTACGACATCGACGTGCCGTGGCGTGAGCTCTCCCGACAGGACCGCGACTGGTTGCTGTTCACCGAGGAGCAGCCCGTCGTCCAGGTCCACCCGAAGCGCGACCGCGTCGCGAAGCCGTACAAGGGGCGGTTCTGGAGCGCACGCCAGTTCGTGATGCACACCCTCGCCGACTCGCAGAGCGAGACGCAGCGGACCAAGGTGCTGCAGTTCGTCGAGTCGGGTCCGTGTGGCCTCTGCGGCGGGACCGGCCTGACCCGGGCCGCGCTCGCGGTGACGGTCGGCGGCCACTCGATCGCCGACCTGAACGGCCTGCCGCTCACGGCGCTGGCCGACGTCCTGCGCCCGATCGCCACCATCACGGACGCCAGCGCTGCCACCTCACGCGCCTCGTCCGGCGAGCACACCGAGGTCGCGGTCGCGATCTCGCGCGACCTGCTCACCCGGGTCGAGGTGCTCGTCGGCCTGGGCCTCGGGTACCTCGCGCTCGACCGGGCCACCCCGACCCTCTCCCCCGGCGAGACGCAGCGCCTGCGCATCGCGACGCAACTGCGCTCCGGCCTGTTCGGTGTCGTCTACGTGCTCGACGAACCGAGCGCTGGCCTGCACCCGGCCGACGCCGAGTCCCTGGTCGAGGTCCTCGACGACCTGCGTGCCGGCGGCAACAGCGTCTTCGTCGTCGAGCACGACATGAGCATCGTGCGGCGGGCGGACTGGATCGTCGACGTCGGCCCGGGTGCCGGGTCCGGCGGGGGCACCGTCCTGTACAGCGGCCCCGTCGACGGTCTCGCCGACGTCGAGGCGTCGGTCACCCGACGGTTCCTGCACCCGCGCGACCGTGCCGACGGTGAGCGCACCGTCCGGACCCCCGTCGGGACCCTCGAACTGCGCGACCTCACCCTGCACAACCTGCAGGACCTGGACGTCGACCTGCCGCTCGGGATGCTCACCGCGGTCACCGGCGTCAGCGGCTCCGGCAAGTCGTCGCTCGTCGGCGGGGTCCTGCCCGGCGTCGCGACGTCGCACCCGCTCGTCGACCGCGTCGTGCAGGTCGACCAGAAGCCGATCGGCCGCACCCCACGTTCGAACCTCGCGACCTACACCGGGCTCTTCGACGCCGTGCGTGCCGCGTTCGCCGCGACCGACGACGCGAAGGCCCGCGGCTGGACCGCCAGCCGCTTCTCGTTCAACGTGGCCGGCGGCCGGTGCGAGGTGTGCCAGGGCGAGGGCTCAGTGTCGGTCGAGCTCCTGTTCCTGCCGGGCAGCTGGGCGCCCTGCCCGGAGTGCCACGGTGCGCGCTACAACGACGAGACGCTCGAGGTGCAGTGGGACGGGGCGTCGATCGCCGACGTCCTGGGGATGACCGTCGACCAGGCGGCGCCCTTCTTGGCGTCGCTGCCGGCCGCTGCCCGCGGGCTCGAGGCCCTGCGCCAGGTGGGCCTCGGCTACCTGCGGCTCGGACAGCCCGCACCGGAGCTGTCCGGTGGCGAGGCCCAGCGCATCAAGCTCGCGACCGAACTGCAACGCGCGCGCACCGGGCACACGCTCTACCTGCTCGACGAACCGACGACGGGCCTGCACCCCGCCGACGTCGAGCTGCTGACCGCACAGCTCGCACGCCTCACCGACGCCGGCAACACCGTCGTCGTGGTCGAGCACGCCATGGACGTCGTCGCGAGCGCGGACCACGTCATCGACATGGGGCCCTCCGGTGGCGAGGAGGGCGGCCGCGTCGTCGCCACCGGCACCCCCGCTCAGGTCGCGGCGTCCGCCGAGAGCCGGACCGCGCCGTACCTGCGGGAGCAGCTCGGGCACTGATCGCGCCCACCGGCGGACGGGCGCGTCCTGTGGCGGGCCTGCACCGCGCCTCCCGTCCGCCGGTGCGTGTGCATGTTCCGACGTTCCACGCGTCGATCAACCGGTGCCCTGTCGCATGATGCACACGCATCTGCTGCGTGTGCATGTTCCGACGTTCCACGCGTCGATCACGTGGTGGATCGCCGCACGGTGCACACGCATGCACCGCACACGCCAACGCACACGCACGCACGCACGCAGCAGCGCCCGCCGGGACGGATCCCGACGGGCGCTGCTGGTGGTGCGGACTAGGCCCGACGGAAGCGGCGGGCGATGGTGAGCCCGACGCCCGCGAGCATCAGCAGGATCGCGAAGGCGATCACCGGCGCCGGGTCGCTACCGGTGTAGGCGAGCGTCCCGTTCGGGCCGGTACCACCCGCGCCACCGGTGCCGGCGGTCGCGAGGCGGACGGTGAACGTCACCGGGTCGGACGCCGCCGAGGTGCCGTCTGCGCCGGTCTGGGTGGCGGTGATGGTCACCGTTCCCGGTCCGAAGCCGACGATCGGGGTGCACTTCCAGGTGCCGTCGGCCGCGACGACCGCGGTGCAGACGACGACCGTGCCGTCGGTGACCGTGACGGTCGCGCCGGGCTGACCGGTGCCGGTGATCGGCGGGTTGGGCGTCGTGACGGTGCCACCGTCCGTCGGCGAGGTGATCACCGGCGGCGGGGTCGTCGTGGTCGACGCGGGGTTGTAGGTGTAGACGAGCGGGTCGGACGTGCCACCCGGGGTCGTCACCGTGACCTCGACGTCACCGGCAGCGTGCGCCGGGGTCGTGAAGGTGAGCGTCGTGCCGTCCGCCGACACGCTGTCCGGCGTGATCGGGTCGGAACCGTCCACCGAGACCGTGGAGTCGTCAGTGAAGCCGGTGCCCGTGACGGTCACGACCGTGCCACCCGCGGCCGGACCGTTGTCGGGGTCCAGCTCGGAGATCGTCGGGACCGCGGCCGGGGCCGGGTTGTACGTGTACGGCAGCGGCGCCGAGGTGCCGGAGCCGTTGGTGACGGTCACGGGGACCGCACCGGCGGTGTGCGCCGGCGTCGTGAACGTCAGCTCGGTGCCGTCCTCCGAGACGCTGTCCGGCGTGATCGGGTCGGAACCGTCCACCGAGACCGTCGAGTCGTCGGTGAAGCCCGTGCCGGAGACCGTGACGACCGTGCCACCGGTGACCGGACCGTTGTCGGGGTCCAGCGCCGTCAGCGTCGGAGCCCCGGCGGGTGCCGGGTTGTAGGTGTACGTCAGCGGGTCCGAGGTCCCGGCGTCGGTCGTGACCGTCACGTCGACGGGACCGGCGACGTGCGCCGGGGTCGTGAACGTCAGCTCGGTGCCGTCGTCGGAGACCGACTCCGGGTCGATCGGGTCGGACCCGTCGACCGAGACGGTCGCGTCGTCGGTGAACCCGGTGCCCGTGACGGTGACGAGCGTGCCGCCGCCGACCGGCCCGTTGTCGGGGTCGAGCGTCGTGAGCGTGGGCACCGCTGCGGGAGCCGGGTTGTACGTGTAGTCGAGCGGGTCGGATTCACCGGCGGGCGTGGTGACGGTGACGTCGACCGGACCGGCGTCGTGCGCCGGCGTCGTGAACGTCAGCTCGGTGCCGTCGTCCGAGACGGAGTCCGCCTCGATCGGGTCGGAACCGTCGACCGACACCGTGGCGTCATCCGTGAAGCCCGTCCCCGTGACGGTGACGACCGTGCCACCGGCGACCGGCCCGTTGTCCGGGTCGAGCGTCGTGATGGTCGGGACCGCGGCCGCGTCGTCGGTGTAGGTGAAGTCGAGCGGGTCGGATTCACCGGCGGGCGTCGTGACGGTGACGTCGACCGTGCCGACGACGTGCGCCGGCGTGGTGAACGTGAGCTCGGTGCCGTCGTCCGAGACGGAGTCCGCCTCGATCGGGTCGGACCCGTCGACCGACACCGTGGCGTCGTCCGTGAAGCCTGACCCGGTGACGGTGACGACCGTGCCACCGGCGACCGGTCCGTTGTCCGGGTCGAGCGCGGTGATCGTCGGGACCGCGAGCGGACCGGCGTTCGGGCCGACCGCAGCCGAGGCGAGGTTGACGACGGCGGTGCCGGCGGCCGGCACCAGTGCGACGCGCAGGGCACGCTGGGTGAAGACGCCGTCGGCGCTGGTCTCCTGCACGTTGGCCTGCAGCGACACGACGGTCGTCAGGGCGTTGGCGAGGGGCGTGATGACCGTCTCACCGAGGCCGGCGACGACCTGGTTGATCGGGGCGACGACCTGCGCGATGACGGGGTTCACGACGTCGAGGAGCTGACCGATCGGCAGCGGGATCCCGGCCACCGTGACGGTGAGCCCGCGGAGCGACTGGGTGAGCTGGGTCACGACGCCCTGCAGCGCGGTGGTGACCGCCGGCAGGAGCTGGGTCGTGAGTGCCTCCGTGATGTACGGCAGCAGCTCGGTGTTCGCCGGCAGGTTGTTGATGTCCAGGCCGGCGTTCGTCAGCACTGCGGCGACGTCGACCGTGATCGCACCGGTCTGCAGGTTCGCCGTGATCGAGCCGTCGGCGCTGGTGACGTCGCCGGTGGCCGAGTCGAGCACCGTGACGAGGTCGGGCAGGCCCTGGACCTGCACGAGCGGGCCGAGGGCGTTCAGGGTGTCCTCGACGCCGTCGACCGTCGGCTGGAGCGTGCCGAGGGTGGTGCGGAGACCGGAGACGGTGGTGCCGAGCGCGGGGCTCGTCAGCGACAGGTCGAGTCCGGCGATGCCGTAGTCGCCCGTCTGCGCACCGTCCGGGCCGGCTGCCTGCGCGGCGGTGGCCGAGACGGCGCCGACCTCGAGCTGGGCGTTCGCGAGGGCGCCCGCCAGGTCGGCCCCGATGAGACCCGACAGGTCGAGCGTGGCGTTGGACTGCGGGACGCCGTCCTGGCCGCCGACGCCGATCCCGCCGGTGTTCGTCACCGCGCCGGACGCGGCGACGGAGCTGCCGTCGGCGTTGGCGGCGGCGTACTGGTTGACGGCTCCGAGGGTGAGGATGCCGTTGTTCCCGAGCAGGTTGAGACCCCCGCCCAGGTTGACGTTGACCGCGTTGAGGGCGGTGACGTCGAGCGGGTGGACGTCGGTGTCCGTGGCCCCACCGGTGTTGACCGCGTCCGCCGGGGTCACGGTGAGGATGTCGTCGAGGTTCAAGCCGAGCGCGGAGCCGCTGAGGAAGCGCCCCTGCCCGGTCGACGCGACGGGCGCTGCCGTCGCGGGGGCGGCGGCGAGGATGCTGCCGCCGGCGCCGAGGAGGGCTGCGGTGACGATCGCGACGCCCTTGCTCCGGCCTGACCATCGGGTGGAAGTGGACGCCCGTGGGTCTTTCTGGGCGCGCTCGAGTACTCCAAGCCTCATGTGGCTTCGCTCCTGATCCTGGTGCTGGTCCGGCAGTTGGTGATGCTGCCTGCAGCTGTGGTGTGGTTCCGATGAGCGTAACCCTGAACGGGTGCACAAGACCATCACCCCCGAACGGGGGCCTGCGCTCTGCGGATGCGGATGCCGATGCGGGACGCCGGTGCACGACGCGGTCAGATCTCGACGTCGCGGTCAGATCTGGACGTCGCTGCCCATCGTCACGGTGCGCTGCGCGGGGAGCCCGAAGCGTGCCGCGGGGTCGGCGGCGTTGTGCGCGAGGCCGACGAAGAGCTTCTTCCGCCAGGCCACCATCCCCCGGTTGCCGGGCATCGGACGGAGGGCTCCGCGGGAGATGAAGTAGGACGCCCGGAGCACTTCCTCCGGGTCGATGTCCAGGACCTCGGCCAGGCAGGCGGCGTGCAGGGCCTTCGGCAGGTCCTGGTCGTCCGAGAACCCGAACTTCACCGTGATGTGGTCGATGCCGTCGTCCTCGTAGCCGAGGTCGTCGCGGAAGAACGCCTTCGCGTGCGGGACGTGCGGCACGTTGGCGGTGAGCACCGAGACGATCAGGACGGTCCGGTGCACCACGTGGTTGTGCTCGACGTTGGCCCGGAGCGCCAGCGGCGTCGTCTCCTTGTTCGGGTGCGGGAAGACCGCCACCCCGGGCACCCGCGGGATGTGCTCGTGGTTGATGCGGTCGATGAAGTCGGCGAGCGACCCTTCGCGCTCCTTGCGTTCCTCCTGCACGAGCGCCCGGCCACGGCGCCACGTCGTCATCACCGTGATCACCGCCAGGGCGATGAGGAGCGGCACCCAACCACCGTGGATGATCTTCGACAGGTTGCCGGCGAGGAAGGTCAGCTCGAGGCCGCCGAACGCCACCGCCGCGACCACGAGCTTCCAGGTCGCCCACTTCCACAGCGGGCGGACGACGAGCAGGAGCAGGAGCGTGTCGACGACCAGGGCTCCGGTGACGGACACCCCGTACGCGGTGGCCAGGTTCGCTGACGACCGGAACGCCAGCATGATCGCGAGCACGCCGATGAACAGCAGCAGGTTGACCGCGGGCAGGTAGATCTGCCCGCTCTCCCGCCGCGACGTCTGCCGGATCGTGAGCGGCGGCAGCAGCCCGAGCTGGACCGCCTGCCGGGTGAGCGAGAACGCCCCGGAGATGACGGCCTGGCTCGCGATCACCGTCGCGAGCGTCGCCAGCACCACCACGGGCAGTCGCAACGCGTCCGGGAACAGCAGGAAGAACGGGTCCTTCGCCGCCGACGGGTCACGCAGCACCAGCGACGCCTGCCCGAGGTAGTTGAGGACGAGCGCCGGGAACACCACGAAGAACCACGCCTTGAGGATCGGCGACCGTCCGAAGTGCCCCATGTCGGCGTAGAGCGCCTCGGCACCGGTGATGACGAGCACCACCGCCCCCATCGCCACGAACGTGATGTACGGGTGCGCGAAGGCGAACGAGATCGCCCACGTCGGCGAGAGCCCCTGCAGGACGCCGGGGTGCTCGAGGATGTGCGGGACGCCGGCGGCGGCGATCACGACGAACCAGAGCAGCATCACCGGGCCGAACAGGTTGCCGACCTTGCCGGTGCCGAAGCGCTGCACCGCGAACAGCACGACCAGGATGACCGCGGCGATCGGCACGATCAGGTGCTCGACGGACGGCGCCGCGGTGCCGAGCCCCTCGACCGCCGACAGCACCGACACGGCCGGGGTGATCACGGAGTCGCCGTAGAAGAGCGAGACCCCGACGATGCCGATCACCAGGAAGATCACCGCACCACCGCGACGCTTCGCGTAGAGCCGGCGGGCCAGGGCGGCGAGCGCCATCACCCCGCCCTCGCCGTCGTTGTCGGCGCGCATCAGGATCAGCACGTACTTGATCGAGACGATGATCGTGATGCTCCAGAACATCATCGAGATGACGCCGTAGACGTCTTCCTGGTTCGCCTTCACCAGGCCGTCGTCGATCGTGAACACGGTGCGCAGAGCGTAGAGCGGACTCGTCCCGATGTCGCCGAACACGACACCGAGTGCGGCGAGCGCCAGGACGGCGACGCCCTTGCGCGGGCCGTGGCCACCGTCGTCGGTGGCCTCGGTCGTGGGGGTGGTGTGGTCCGTCGGCTTCGACGGTTCCGTCGGGGTCTCGGAGCGGGTCTCGGTCACGCTCGGCACTTCCGTCTCCGGCCGTCCGGGCGACGGCCGCCGCTCATCATCGCACCGTGCGCGGGATGCGCTCGCAGGTGGCGCACATGCGTGCGCACCGTGGCTCTCGACGTGCGCCGGGGGCGGACGGGAGGCCCGTGGCGGGCCCGCACCGCGCCTCCCGTCCGGCGGTGGGCCGGGCCCACATCCGCGAAAGCGACAGCGTGCCGCGAACTGTTCGCGGAGATCTGTCGCGATGCCGGACCGAACGGTGCCCCGTGCCGCAGGATTGTCGCTTTCGCGGGCCGGGCCTCAGGGACGCAGGCCGCGCACCAGGTCGTGGACCACGCGGGCGGCGCGCGCCGCGGCACCGTCCAGGTGCTCGCGGAACTCGGCACCGTCGGGCGCGCAGAGGTCGCTGATGCAGCGGACCGACACGAACGGCATGTCGTGCACGTGGGCGAACTGGGCGACGGCGGCCGACTCCATGTCGACCGCGGCCACGTCGGGGAAGGCGTCGCGGAGGGTCCGGGCGCGCCCCTCGGTGACGAAGACCTCGCTCGAGCCGATCGTCGCTGAGCGCAGCGGCCAGGCGATGTCGGCGGCCATCGCCAGCTCGACCAGTCGGGCGTCCGGGGCGTACCCGGTCGGCATGCCGGGCACCTGGCCGAGGGCGTAGCCGAACGCCGTGGCGTCCGCGTTGAGGTTGACGTACCGGTCGCCGACGACGACGTCACCGATCGCGATGCCGTGCATGAGGCCGCCGGCGGTCCCGACGCTGATCACGGGGATGCCGGGTCCGAAATCGTGGAAGCCGTGTGCCACGGCGGCTGTCGCGTTCGTGAAGCCGATGCCGCTGCGGCGGACGGCGACGGTGGCGCCGCCGATGTCGAGCAGCTGGTGCGGGTCGTGGCCTCCGACGGGGCCGTCGAGGATCGGGACCCCGCCGAACAGGTCGGCGAAGGCGGAGACCTCTTCGCTCATGGCCGCGATGATGATCGCGACGGGCGTCTGTTCCTGCACTGATCGATCCTCGCACGGCGAGGACGCGACGGCTGCCAGCGACGGCTGCCGGCTACCGCTGCCGGTTACCGCTGCCGGCTACCGCTGCCGGGCGAGCTCCTCGGCGACGAACGCGGCCATGGCGTCGGCGCCGAAGTGGTCGTCGGCGGTGATCGTGACCACGGTGTCGCCGTCGGGGTGGTCGTCGAACAGCAGCATCTGCCCGTACGCGCCGTGCAGCCGCCACAGCTGCCCCGGACCGCCCCATCCGGCCATCGCGTAGCGGTGGTACCCGGGCCCGGTCCCCTCGCGCTCGACCCAGTCGGAGTGCATCGCGTCGCACCAGCGGGCGCTGACAATGCGTTCCCCGTCGACCACGCCACCGTCGCGGATGAGCCGACCGAGGCGCGCGAGCTCCTCGGTCCGGAGCGCCAGTCCTTCACCGGCGGCGACGTACCCGTTCGGGCAGCGCAGCCACTCCACGTCCTCGATGCCGAGCGCGTCGAACAGGCGTCGGGACACGAACGCGCCGACGTCGCCGACGCGGGTCTCGAGCACGCGCATGGCGGTGTAGGTGCTGACGTTGGCGTACTGGAACACGCGACCCCGCGAGGGCCGCCGCAGGAACTCGGCCGCCAGGTCCGGCCAGTCGGTCAGCTCCGTCGCCGACCAAGGCATGTCGATCCCGCTCGTCATCGTGAGCAGGTGCCGGAGGGTGACCTGGTCCGCGCCGTCCCCGAACTCGAACCCGGGCAGCGAAGCGGCGATCGGTTCGTCGACGTCCACCAGGCCCTCGTCGGCGGCGATGCCGGTGGCGAGCACGCAGACGCCCTTGGCCGCGGAGTGGATCTCCTCGCGCACGTCGGGCTTCCAGCGGTGCTCGGCGACGTCGTCGTCGGCAGTCCGGACGTGCAGGCCGTGGGCGCCGAAGCCGGTGTCGTCGACGTGCCGGACGATCGCGTCGAGGATGCTGGTCGCGGTGGTCACACCGCCATCCTCTCGCGGGTCGCGGCACGACCGGCAGCCGGACGCGTGTCCCACGGGATCCCTAGGGTCGAGGGATGACCTCCGCGACCCCTGCCGTCATCGCGCTGCTCGTCGGGTCCGCGATCGCGATCGCCGGACTGGTGCCGTGGGCAGCGCTGCAGTACCGACGCCGGGGCACCCTCGGCGTCGGCAACGCGGTGCTGGCGTTCGCCACGGTCGTCTACGGGCTCGCCCTCGTCACGTACACGCTCCTGCCCCTGCCCGACACCAGCGAGGTCGCGGCGATCTGCCGCGCCGCCTCCGGACCGCAGCTGACGCCGTTCGCGTTCGTCGGGGACATCGCGAAGGAGGGCGGGCTCTCCGGCCCCCGGTCGCTGCTCGCGAACCCGGCCGCGGCACAGGTGGTCTTCAACGTCATCCTGTTCGTGCCCCTCGGAATGCTCGTCCGGCACGTGTTCCTGCACGGACGGTTCCTGGCCGGGGTGGTCGTCGGGACCGTCGCTGGGTTCCTGGTGTCGCTGCTCATCGAGTGCACGCAGCTGACGGGCGACTGGTTCCTGTACCCGTGCTCGTACCGACTGTTCGACGTCGACGACCTGCTGGCGAACACCACCGGCGCACTCGTCGGCACGCTGGTCTCCCCCGTGCTCTGGGTGCTCGTCCGGCACCGGGGCGAGCCGTCGTCGGACCTGCCCCGCCGCGTGACGATCTGGCGCCGCGGGTTCGGGATGTTCTGCGACCTGCTGGCGATGGTGCTGACCACCGGCGCGCTGGTGTCGATCACGAGCCTGTCGTTCGCCCTCGCCGGGCAGGACCTCAACTCCACGCTCGCACGGGTCCTGCTCGCCACGCTGCCCTTCGTCGCACCGGCGGTCCAGCTGGTGGTGGTGCTCGCGTCCGGGCGCACGCTCGGCGAGGCAGTCGTCCGGCTCCGACCGGAGCCGCGGCCGACGGCCTGGCAGCGCCTGGTGCGGTGGGCCGCGGGCTCCGGCGGGTGGGCGACGGCCACCGCCGCCGCGTTGCCGTTCACCGGCCTGCTGGCGTTCGCTCTCGCCGTCGCAGCCGTCATCGGGCTGTTCGCCACCCGAGGGCGGCGCGGGTTCGCGAACGTGCTGGCGCGGGTGGATGTGGTGGACGAGCGCATCGAGCCGCCAGGAGCAAGTGAGGAGCGGTAGAAGGTCCGTGGCCTTGGTTCTGTTTCGGTCGTAACTGTTATCAACGAGAGCAGGGCTGAACGCATGCGCCCCTTCTGGTGGCCCCGAGGGCCATTGATGGCGGCCACGATCCGTCGACCAGAGCGGACGGGAGGCACATGGCGGGCCCGCCACGTTCCTCCCGTCCGATGACCCGGCACTACTGCGATCGCAGTACGTGCGCAGGTCGCCGTCTTGGTCAGATGGTTCCGTCCCGAGCCGCCCGTGCTCGTGACGTGAGGAGCACCATGCGCACCGTCGTCGTCACCGGCCCCGGATCCGTCGAGATCCGCGACGAGCCCGTCCCCGAGGTCGGCCCCGCCGACGTCCTGATCGCCGTCAAGGCGTGCGGGGTCTGCGGCTCCGACGCCTTCTACGCCGCGCGCGGCGGCATCCCGCCGCGTGAGGGGCACACGCCCCTCGGGCACGAGGTCGCCGGAGAGGTGGCCGCCGTCGGCGACGCGGTCGAGGGCATCGCCGTCGGCGACCACGTGGTGGTGAACCCGATGGGCGACCCACGCGGGATCATCGGCAACGGCGGCCCCACCGGCGGGCTCTCCGAGTTCCTGCTCGTCGAGCAGGCCGTGCTCGGCACCAGCATCGCCCTGGTCCCGAAGGAACTGCCCTGGCAGGTGGCCGCGCTCAACGAGCCGATGGCGGTCGCCCTGCACGCCGTGAACCGGACCGCGCCGCAGCCGGGCGACACGGTCGTCGTGTTCGGTGCCGGCCCGATCGGGCTGGGCGCCGTGATCAGCTACAAGGCGCTCGGCGTCGGGCACGTGGTCGTCGTCGACGTGATCGCCTCGCGGCTCGAGAAGGCTCTGCTCGTCGGGGCCGATGCGGTCGTGAACTCGGCGGAGGAGCCACTCGACGAGCGCCTGATCGCCCTGCACGGCGAAGCACGAGACGGCGTCGGGCACGGTGGCAAGGCCGGCACCGACGTCTGGCTCGACGCCGCCGGGGTCCCCGCCACCGTGCAGACGGCGCTGCGACTGGCGAAGCACCGCGCGACGATCGGCGTCGTGGCCGTGCACAAGCGGCCCGTGGAGGTCGACTTCGGCGACCTGCTGGCCGTCGAGCCGACGATCGTGACCGCGATGGGGTACCCGACCGAGATCTTCGACGTCACCGAGCACATCATCGCGAACCCTGAGGCGTACGCGCAGATCGTCAGCGACGTCTTCCCGGCGAGCGAGGTGCTCGAGGCCCTCCGAATGGCTGCGACCCCCGGGGCGGCCGACAAGGTCGTCGTCACGTTCGACTGATGCCGGTGACCAGGAAGGTCGCCGTGCAGTACGCCGTCACGGTGTGGCGGGATCGGCCGCGCCGCGGGCTCGTGCTCGCCGTGCTGTCGGTGCCGAGCAGCCTCGTGATGGCGGGGTGGAAGGTCGTCCTGTTCTGCGCGGCCCCCTCGTTGTTCCTCGCCGCGACAGTGGTCTTCACGCTCGGGGTCGCGGCCGCGAAGGTCTGGGCCGTCCGTCGGCACCGGCTGTCGTTCGCGTTCGATGCGGCGAGCGGCGACCGGATGCGGTTCCGGCAGGCCGGACACCGGTGGATCGGGGGTGCGGTGACCGCGATGTCGGTCGTGTTCGTCGGGTGCAGCGTGCCGATGCTCGTCGGGCGGACGCACCCCGTGCACTACGACCAGTGGGTGGCGATCGTCATCGCGGCGGCGACGTTCGCGGAGCTGGGCATCGGGGTCTGGGGTGCGGTAACCGCGCGCAAGGACGGGGAACCACTCGTCGAGGCGACGAAGCTGGTGAACGTCGCCGCCGCGGTGGTCCTGCTCGTGCTGACCCAGTCGGCACTGCTCTCGTTCGCGGGAAGCGCCGAGGACGCTGCTGCGTCCACGGGTGCGAGCGGGGTGTTCCTCGGCGGTGTGGCTGCGGTGATCGGGCTCGCGATGGCGCTGCGACGGTTCCCGGAAGCGCCGGCGCCTGGGCCGGCACCGACCTCAGTCGACCAGGCCGGCCTGGAACGCGAACGCCACGAGTTGAGCCCGGTCGCGGGCGTCGACCTTCGCCATGGCCCGGTTCACGTGGGTCTTGACCGTGAGTGGTGAGAGGAAGAGCTCGGCGCTGATGGCGTCGATGCCCTGACCTCGGCTGACCATCACCACGACGTCGCGCTCGCGAGCGGTGAGGGCCTCGAAGCGCCGGGTCATCTCCGGGTCGACGGAGGACGCGGGGGTGCGGGCGACCTGTCCGATGAGCGCCGCTGCGGCCGCCGCGGACAGCGCCCCTCCGCCCGCTGCCACCTCCTCGATCGCGGCGACGAGTTCTGCGGGTCCCGCGGCCTTGCTGAGGAACCCGTTCGCCCCGGCACGCAGCGCCGCGAAGACGAGTTCGTCCTGGTCGAAGGTCGTCAGCATGACGATGCGCACCTGCTCGGCGGTGCGCTCGGCGCGGATCCGTCGGGTCGCCTCGACCCCGTCGATGCCCGGCATCCGGATGTCCATCATGATGACGTCCGCCGGGACCGACAGCGCCGTCTGCACCGCGACGAGCCCGTCCCCGGCCTCGCCGACGACCTCGATGCCGTCCTGGCGGTCGAGGATCGCACGGAGCCCCAGTCGGATCATGTCCTGGTCGTCGACCAGGATCACTCGTGTGGTCATCGTGCTCCGTTCGCGGTGGGCAGGCGGACGCGGACGACGAACAGGACGCCGTCCGCCGCGGCCTGGACGGACCCTCCGACGGCGGCGACGCGCTCGCGCATGCCGACCAGACCGAGCCCGCTGCTCCGGCCTGCGACGGGGTCGCTCGCCGGGGTCCGCCGGCGGGGGTTGCGGACCTCGAGGACCAGGTCGTCACCGGCGCGGGCGAGTGTGACGGTCGTCCGGCCCTCGCCGTGCCGGTGGGCGTTGGTGAGCGACTCCTGCACCACCCGGTAGACCGTCACACCGATCGGCACGGAGACCGGGCCGACGTCGTCCAGTCGGGCATCGACGTCGAGGCCGATCCGTTCGTACGACGCGATGAGTCCGGGGAGCTGCTCGATGCCGGGGGCCGGAGCCGTCGGGTCGTCGAGGTCGGCGCCGCTGCCTGACGCCGAACGGAGCACCGTCAGGACGTGCTGGGTCTCCGTCAGGACGTTCCGCACGCCGTCCCGGGCGGCATCCAGCGCACGCCGGGCCTCGTCGGCCCCGGCGGGCAGGGTGACCTCGGCGACCCCGAGCTGCATGCTGACCACCGCGATCTCGTGCCCGATGACGTCGTGCAGGTCCCGCGCGATCCGGACGCGTTCCTCGGCCACGCGGCGCTCGGCCTCGAGTTCCCGCGTGGCGACGGCATCGGCGGCGCGCTGTTCCAACGACGCCCGGTACTGGTGCTGTACCCGCAGCCCCGAGCCGATGGCCGCCGCGGCGACGACGGAGATGAGGGCGCCGAGGGCGGTCGGTACCGCACCGCCCTCCCCCGGCGCGAGGAGCGTGCCGATGACCACGCCGGGAGCGACGATCGCCGCGGCGCGGACCGGGTGCCCCTGCCGCGAGGACACCGCGAACAGCAGCAGCACCGCGCAGCTCCAGGTCACGATCGGCGACCACCCGGACAGGCCACCGAGCACCGGCGCGACCGTGGCGAGGCCGAGTGCCGTCCACGGTGTCCACGGCGCCGCGACGACGGCGAGCACGGTCGCGGCGACCGCGATGCCGGGCCCCGGGCCGGCATCGGCGGCGATCACCCGGCCCGACTCGATCGCGCACGCGAGCAGGACGACGGCGGCGGTGCCGCGGAACACCCAGCGGTCGTCCGGACGCCACGAACCCCAGATCGCTCGCAGTCGCCGCATGCACTCATCCTGTCGTGCGGGTCAGCGGTCCGGCTACTGCGAACGCAGTAGTCGGGGGTACCACCGATCGGGGACCTGCCCGCGGCCCGTCCCCGGGACGATCGACACCAGGCCGGAACGATCCGGCACCGACCGGAGGACCCACCATGACGCTGACGAACACCGCCGCTCCCGCTGCCACCACGTACGACTACTGCACGGTCGACGTCCCGCGCGGCAAGGACGCCCTGTACGCGGACACCTACCGCAACTTCGGCTGGACGTCCGACGGCTCGGACCGGACGGGCGCACTGAACCGCCGGCACACCCTCGGCCTCCGCCGCGACCGTGCCGTCCGCTCCGTCGAACTGACCGAGCTCCAGCAGAACGCCGAGACCGCCCTGGCCACGATCGACGCCCTCGAACGCTCCCGCACGACCGCGGCGTCGGTGGTCGCGTACGCGCTCGGCGCGATCGGCAGCGTCCTGCTGGCCGCCTCGGTGTTCGCCATGCAGGACACCGTGGCGGTCCCCGACCTGCTCGGCGGGCTCGACCCGGTCACGGTGTTCCTCGTCGGGGCCGGTGGGCTGGTCAACTGGGCGATCGCTCCCGTGGCCTTCCAGCTCGTCCGCGCGGCGCGCACCAAGCGGATCCGTCCGGCCGTCGACCGCCAGTTCGACGTCGTCTACGGCGCGTGCGAGGCGGCCAGTCGCCGCCGGACCGCCTGAGCGCGGGCCGAGCCCGATGACGAACACCATCGCCCGGGAAGACGCTGTCCTGCACGCGCCGGTCCCCCGCCACCTGGAGACCCGGGTGCTGTACGCACCGACCGCGTTCGTGCCGCTTCACCGGCACACCCTGGAGCAGTTCGGCTGGACGGTGACCGTGCAGGGCGGACGGCTCGGCACGACGTCCCTGCTGCTCCAGCGTCTGCGCACCCGGCCCGACCCGGCACGACCGCTCCTCGAGCGTCGTGCCGAGCGAGCGCTGGCCCGGATCGCCGCCCTCGAGCAGCAGCCCGCACGGCTCGCCGGTGTCGTCGCCATCGCCGGTTCCGCGGTCGCCGTGCTGGCGGTCGCGCTCGGCGGTCTGCTCGCCCTCGGCGGGGACCCGACGCTCGTGCCGGTCCTCGTCGGTGCCGGCGTGTGGATCGCCGCCGTGGCCGCTGCGCCCGGCATCCGGTCGTGGCGCACCGAGCGGAACCAGACCGCACTCAGCCGGGAGTACGCCGCGATCGACGCGTGCACGCACCCGGCCGACGGGTCGTGACGGCGGCGGAGCCCCGCGCACGACGCACACAGGAAAACGGCCCGGTGGGATCCCCACCGGGCCGTCGTGTGTACGGAACCGACGGGTCAGTCCGCCAGGCGGATCGCCAGGGCCGGGCAGACCGCTGCGGCGTGCCGCACCGCCTCGACCTGGTCGTCGGCGACCTCGTCGGTCAGCAGGACGGCGATGCCGTCCTCGTCCCGCTGGTCGAAGACGTCCATCGCGGCCATGACGCACTGGCCACTCGCGACGCACTTGTCCTGTTCGAGGATGACCTTCATGATTCGTTCCCTCCGGTGGTCGAGCTCGCGCTCGTGGTGGTGTGGTGGTCGACGGGGCACCACGTGACGGGGAGCTCGTACACCCCGTAGACGGCACCGTCGTGCTTGAACGGGACCTCGTCGAGCGGGACCGCGCGAGCGAGGGTGGGGATCCGACGGAACAGCGTCGGGTACACGACCTGCAGTTCGACCCGGGCGAGCGGCTGGCCGAGGCACTGGTGCACGCCGAACCCGAACGCCACGTGGTTCCGCGGGTTGCGGGTCAGGTCGAGCCGGTCCGGGTCCGGGTAGACGTCCGGGTCCCGGTTCGCCAGGTCCGTCGCGACGATCACTCCGTCACCGGCGCGGATCGTGGTATCGGCGACGTCGAGGTCCTCGGTCGCCACGCGCTTGCGTCCGTCGTGCGTGATGGTCAGGTAGCGCAGGAGCTCCTCCACCGCCGAGGCGACCAGCGCCGGTTCGGGGTCGTCGAGCAGGCGGTCGCGCTCGTCCGGGTGCTCGAGCAGGGCGAGCGTGCCGAGGGCGATCATGTTCGCGGTCGTCTCGTGCCCGGCGATGAGCAGCAGGATCCCCATCTGCACGGCCTCGCCCTCGGTCATGTCGCCGGCGGTGACCCGGGCGGCGATGTCCGTGAGCAGGTCGTCGCCGGGTTCCGCCGTCTTGCGGCGGAGCAGCGACGTCAGGTACGCACCGAGCTCGCGGAACGCCTGCTGCCGTTCGTCGTCGGTCGTGGTGCGGCGGATGATGGTCTTCGAGTGCGCCTGGAACCGGTCGTGGTCCTCGTACGGCACGCCGAGCAGGGCGCAGATCACCAGGGACGGCAGCGGGAGCGCGAACGCCTCGACCAGGTCGACCGGGTTCGGGCCGGCGAGCAGCTGGTCGATCAGGTCGTCCGTGATCCGCTGCACCACGGGGCGGAGCGCCTCGATGCGTTTGATCGCGAACGGCGCGGTCACCATCCGCCGCAGCCGGGCGTGGTCGGGGTCGTCCATCAGGATGAAGGACAGCCCGCCGCCACCGCCCGAGGCGCTGGCGGAGGGGTACCCCGGGTTGGCCGCGTCGGCGCTGACCGACAGGCTCGACAGCACCTGCTTGCCCTCGTCGTAGCGGGTGACGAGCCACGGCTCGCGGCCATCGGCCAGCGTCACGCGGTGGACGGGGCCGTCCTCCTGCAGCACGCGGGCCGCCGGCGGCGGGTCGAAGGGACACCCGGCGGTCCGGCGGTCCATCGGGAACGTGTCCGGTCGGTCGGCGGTGATCGGTGGGTCGGTCATGGTCTGCTCCTCTGTGTTCGGGTGACGGCCCCGGTCAGGCGACCGGAGCGGACGGCACCGATCAGCCGACCGGTGCCGGGCTCTCGGCGGCAGAAACCGCAGGCGCGGCAGGCGCGGCAGACAAGGCAGACAAGGCAGGCGCCGCAGACGCCGCCACCGGCACGTACCGGGGACGCAGGCGCATGCTGGTGATCCGCGCCTGCTTCGGCATCCCCCACCCGAGTGCCCCGACCGCCTCACCGGCGTGTTCGGCCACGGCGACGAACCGGCCGTCCTCGGGGTGCCCGTCGACGACGGTGACCCGGTCGGCCGAGGTCATCTGCCCGAAGACCTGCACGCGGGTGCCGTGCTGGTCCGTCCAGAAGTACGGCACCGGCGTGTACGGCACGCGGCGCCCGAGGACGTTTCCGGCGACGACCTGCGCCATCTCGGTCGCGTTCGTGCGGTTCTCGAGCCGCATCGAGCGCCCCATTCCGACGTGGTGGAAACGGGCGACGTCGCCCACGGCCCAGACGCCGGGTGCAGCGGCTCCGAACGCGTCGCAGTCGACGCCGTCCGTGACCTCCAGGCCGGACGCCTCGAGCCACCCGGTCGTCGGGCGGGACCCCACGGCGACGACGACGACGTCGGCCGCACGGCTCGGGCCGTCGACGAACTCCACCGTGTCCGCGCGACCGTTCCGGCCGCGCACCCGCGCGGCGCGGACCCCGCCGAGCAACCGGATGCCGGCCGCCTCGTGCTGTGCCGCGAGGAACTGCGAGCCGAACCCGCCGAGCTGCCCGGACATCGGCGCACGGATGCTGCCCGCGAGCGTGACGTCCACGCCGAGGGACGCAGCGGTCTGTGCCACCTCGCTGCCGAGCACGCCGTTCCCGAGGACCAGCAGCGGCCCCTGCAGCGTCTGCAGTCCCGCTCGGAGCCGGTCCGCGTCGGCCCGGGTGCGGAGGACGTGCACGCCGTCGAGCCCGACCCCCGGGATCGCACGCGGCGTGACACCGGTGGCGATGACGACGTGGTCGGCGGCACGGGTGGTGCCGCTCGTCGTGGTCACGGTTCGGGTCGCGACGTCGAGGGCGACCGCGCGGTCCCCGAGCACGAACTCGGCGTCGAGGCCCGCGAGCTGCTCGGTCGAGCGGAGCACCAGGGCGTCAGCGCCGATCTGCCCGGCCAGGTACTGCTTCGACAGCGGTGGCCGGTCGTACGGGTCCTCGGTCTCGCCGTCGAGCAGTGTCAGCCGGCCGACGTGCCCGTGGCGGCGGAGCGCCTCGGCCGTCGCGACACCGGCAGCCGAGGCGCCGACGACGAGGACGGATGCGTGGGGATCGGTCCGAGGGACTCCGGTACTGGCCATGCTCCGAGCCTCGCCGGGCCCAGCAGTGCCGGACTACTCCGGGCGGACCGACCGGGATACCGCAGACGCAGTACGCACCACGCCCGGCGATCGAGCACCCTGGACCGGTGACCCGCACCCGCACCGAACACACCGCCCTGATCGTCGTCGACCTGCAGGCCGGGACCGCGCCGTACCAGCGCACCCACCCCGTCGAGGCCGTCGTGGCCAACGTCGAGACCCTCGCCCGCGCCACCCGTGCCGCCGGCGGCACGGTGGTGTTCATCCGCCACGACCCCGCCACGACCCCGGCAGGCGCCACCCAGTACGGCGGCGGCCCCCGCCCGGCTCCGGTCGCCTACGGCTCCCTGCTGCTCGAACGGGCCGACGCCGACGGCAACCTGACCCGCGGCGGGTGGAGCGCCTTCGCCGGCACCGGCCTCGACGAGCGGCTGCGCGCCGACGGCGTCACCGAGGTGGTCGTGGTCGGCCAGGCGACGACCTTCGGCGTCGAGTCCACGGCTCGGGCCGCGTACGACCTGGGCTACGACGTCGTCCTCGTCGAGGACGCCACCAACGACCCGGACCCGGACGCCCACGCCGCCCGGTTCCGGTCGGTGTTCCCCGCCCTCGGCGTCGTCGTGCAGACAGTCGACCTGGCGGGGCCGGGCGCGGCCTGAGCGGCGACCGGGCGGCGGACGGGAGGCCCGTGGCGGGCCCGCCACGTGCCTCCCGTCCGTCACGTGGTCCGTTCAGGGCCGACCCTGTAGGACGGACGGAGCCGAGCGCACGCTCGCCCCGACCCGAGGAGCACCCATGGCCGCGAAGACCATCGTCATCACCGGCGCCAGCGACGGCATCGGCGTCGCCGCTGCGCGGGAGCTCGTCCGCCGCGGGAACGAGGTCGTCGTGGTCGGTCGCAACCCCTGCGAAGACCGAGCGGGTCGCCCGCGACCTCGGCGTCGACCACTTCGTGGCCGACTTCTCGGACCTGTCCGCCGTCCGGGGGCTCGCCGACGACCTGCTCGAACGCTGCCCGCGGATCGACGTGCTGGCCAACAACGCCGGCGGCATCTTCAGCGCGGGCCGCCAGGTCACCGTCGACGGTCACGAGCTGACGTTCCAGGTCAACTACCTGGCACCGTTCCTGCTCACGGAGCTGCTGATGAACCGGCTCGTCGCGTCCGGCGGAACGGTCATCAACACCTCGAGCGTCGCGAACAAGCTCTTCGGCCGCGTCGACATCGACGACCTCGACGCCGAGCGGCACTTCCGGGCCACCA
Organism: Curtobacterium sp. PhB78; assembly: GCF_003751685.1. NCBI lineage: Bacteria > Bacillati > Actinomycetota > Actinomycetes > Micrococcales > Microbacteriaceae > Curtobacterium > Curtobacterium sp. PhB78. The sequence continues at coordinate 495,641 of NZ_RKIA01000004.1, read as the reverse complement.
AGGCCTACGGCGACTCGAAGCTCGAGCAGATCCTGTTCACCAAGGAACTCGACCGCCGGTACCGCGACCGCGGTGTGACGTCGACGGCGTTCCACCCAGGCACGATCAGCACCGGGTTCTCGAACGACAAGACCTCGCCGATGTACCTCGTGTACCACACACCCCTGCGCCACGTGTTCCTGACGACCCCGGAGAAGGGTGCCGACACACTCGTGTACCTGGCCGACAACACCCCCGGTCGCGACTACCCGACCGGCGAGTACTACGTGAAGCGCAAGGTCGCGGCGCCGAACGCGCAGGCCGAGGACGCCGACCTGGCCCGAGAGCTGTGGGACCGGAGCGTGGCGATGCTGCACGCGGACTGACCGGGCGCGCTCCGCGATGGGTCGTCGGCGCGCTACGCGTCGGTCTCCGGCGCAGGGGTGACCGGCGGCTGCGCCTGCCGCAGGCCGGTGACCAGCAGCGTCACGATCGTCCGCACGTCGTAGTCCGGGTCCTGGGGGCTCCACGCGACCAGGTCGCCGACGGCGCGGAGCAGCTGGTACGGCGACACCGACGCGACCACCTCGCCCGATGCGCGAGCGGCGTCGAGCATGCGGCCGAGCACGGGGACGAGCTCGTCGACGAACAGCGTGTGCAGCGCGGTGAAGCCGTCGGCGTCGCCCTCCCACACCCGCGCCAGGCCGTGCTTCGTGCCGAGGAAGTCGACGAACTGGTGCACCCAGCGCAGGATCGCGTCGAACGACGTCGGTGCCGAGTCGAGCAGCACGGGGCCGGCCTCGGCCAGCGCCTCGATCTGGTGCCGGTAGACGGCGACGACCAGGTCCGAGCGGGTCGGGAAGTGCCGGTAGAGCGTGCCCACTCCCACGCCGGCGGCGGCGGCGACCTCGCGCACCGGCGCACCGACGCCGGACGCAGCGAAGACACCGGCCGCGGCGTCGAGGATCGTCCGCTCGTTCCGTTCGACGTCGCGGCGACGCCGGGGCGGGGCGGTGTCGTTCGAGGGCGCAGTGTCGTTCGACGGCGTGCTCATCCCCCGATCATCGCACGGCCTGCACCCGGAACGGAACGCCGATCCGTTTCGCTTGCAATCCGGAGCGCTGTTCCGTATCGTTCCGGAACGTCGCTCCGTTTCGAGCGACGACCGCTTCCGGAAGGACTCCCGATGTCAGCAACAGCACCGCTCCCCCAGGTGATCAGCGTGCGCCCCGTCACCCTGCCCGCGCCATCACGCGGCCACGACCTCGAGGTCCGGATCACCGCCCCGATCACGGGCACCGAGCTTCCCGTGATCGTCTTCGCCCACGGCTTCGGGCAGTCGATGACCGGCGGCGATCCCCTCGTCGACCACTGGACCGCCAACGGGTTCGTCGTCGTCCAGCCCACGTTCCTCGACTCGACGAAGTACGGCCTGACGCTCGACGACCCGCGCTACCCGACGATCTGGCAGACCCGGGTCGACGACCTCGAGCGGGTCATCGACGACCTCGACGTCCTCGTCGCCGCCGTCCCCGGTCTCGCGGGACGTGTCGACCAGGCGAACCTCGCGGTCGCCGGGCACTCGTGGGGCGGCCAGTCCGTCGGCATGCTCCTCGGCGCCCGGGTGATCGGGTCGGACGGACAGCCGGGCGAGGACCGCACCGACCAGCGCGTGCGGGCCGGGGTCCTGCTCTCCACCACCGGGTTCGGTGGACCCGACCTGACGCCGTTCGCGCAGGAGCACTTCCCCTTCATGAGCCCGGACTTCAGCCAGCTGCGCACACCGTCGCTCGTCGTCGCCGGGGACCACGACCAGTCCCGGCTCTCCACGCGCGGGCCGGACTGGTTCACCGACGTCTACCACCACAGCCCCGGCGCCCGGCACCTGGTGACCGTGCACGGCGGGGAGCACCTGCTCGGCGGCATCCAGGACTACGCGTCCACCGCCACGACCGACGAGAGCCCGGAGCGCGTGGACCTGGTCCGCCGCACCACGACGGCGTTCCTCCGGACGGCGCTCGGGCTCGACGCCGACGCGTGGTCCGCGACGGCCGACGCCATCGCCGCTGCCGGAGCCGGCGACGCCGTCGGCCACACCGACGCCGTCGGCCACATCGACGCAGTCGGCCACATCGACGCCGTCGGCCACATCGACTCGAAGGAGGACCACTCGTGATCACCGACCAGCACCCGCTCCCCACCCCCTTCACCGCATCGTCCACCGCCACCGACGTCCTCGACGGCGTCGACCTGACCGGCCGGGACGTCGTCGTCACGGGCGGTCACGGCCGCCTCGGACGCGAGACCAGCCGCGCCCTCGCGGCCGCCGGCGCCACGGTCACCGTCGCGTCCCGCGACACCGACCGCGCGAGCGCCGCCGTCGCCGGCATCCCCGGGGTCCGGGTCGAGCAGCTCGACCTGACCGACCCGGCGTCGATCGACGCCTTCGCCGCACACTGGACGGCCTCCGGGCGCCCGCTCCACGCCCTGGTCAACAACGCCGCGATGCTCTTCACGCCGGACCGGCGGCTCGACGCCCGCGGCAACGAGCTGTCGTTCTCGACGTCCCACCTCGGGCACTTCCGGCTCACGCGGGCGCTCCTCCCTTCCCTGCTGGAGGCCCGTGGTGCGCGGGTCCTGAACGTCACGTCCGGCGCCGCCCGCTTCGGGCAGATCCGGTGGGACGACCCGGCGTTCGCCAGCGGCTACGACGCCGCTGCGGCCTACGGGCAGGCCAAGCGGGCGAACGTGCTGTTCGCAGTCGAGCTGGACCGCCGGTACGCCGACCGGGGCATCCGATCCTTCGCCGCGCACCCCGGGGTGGTCATCGGCCCGGGCCCGCACGACGACTCCCGGATCGCCTCGTACCGCGAGCAGGGGCTGGTCGACGACGACGGTTCGACGGTGGTCGACCCCGAACACGGCAAGAAGACGATCGAGCAGGGGGCGGCGACCCTCGTGTTCGGTGCCGCGAGCCCGCTGCTCGACGGCGTCGGCGGGGTCTACCTGAAGGACAGCGACGTCGCGGTGATCGACGACGAGGTCCGGCCGCTCACCGCGGACAGCATCCCGTCGGACGCGAACTCGGCGATGCTCGACGCCGACGACGCCCGGCGGCTGTGGGAGGTCAGTGTGCAGCTGACCGCCTGAGGGGGCGCCGTGCCCGCTGGTAGCTTCGGTCCCATGACGCGACCCCAAGGGACCGCACCACTCACCGTCGGCCTCGCGGGCGCTGCCGCCGGTGCTCTCCTCGGGTACTGGGGTGGCAGCCTGATGCTCTCCGGCGGCCGCGAGGCCACGGTCGGGGACGGCCTGCCGCCGTACTCGCTCGTGGTGGTGGTCATCGCCGCGATCATCGGCATCGGGGTCCCGCTCGTGGCCATCGGCTGGTACTTCCGGCAGAAGGTCTCCCTGGCCGGTCAGCCCCACCGTGTGCAGGCGCTGTGGCTCGGCCTCGTCTGGGGGACCATCGCGATGCTGCTCGCCGGGAGCCTGAACGGCATCGCCAGCCTGCTGCCCGGCGGCCTGATCTGGCCCGGTCTCGTCGAGGAGTTCCTGAAGCTCCTGGTGCCCGTCATCCTGCTGCTGTCCTCGCGCACCTACCGTTCGCCGCGCCTGGCGGTGTGGCTCGTGTTCGTCGCCGCCGCCTGGTTGGGGTTCCTCGAGGGCATCAGCTACATCATCACCTCGCTCGACCCGATCCTCGACGGCGCGAAGGCTCCGTCCGATGCGCCGTTCATCATGATGATGGACATCATCGTCCGCATCATCGCCGAGGTCTCGCACCCGCTGATCACCGTCGGGGCCGCGGTCCTCATCTGGCTCGCCGCGAAGACGCTGCCGACGAGCAGGGCGATCGGCGTCGGCGTGCTCGCGTACCTCGGCGCCGCTGCGATCCACGGCCTCAACGACGCCGTGATCGACGGGCCGGTCCGCGACTGGAACGTGCCGGTCAGCATCGTCCTCGAAGCCCTGTACGTCGTTGCGGTCTTCGTGTTCTGGTTCCGGCCGCAGGTACGACGTCTGCAGGCCGACGGACCAGCGCACCGATGACCGACTCCGCCGGTACCTTCTCTTCTGGTGCAGACGACATGCACCACAGGGCGATGCAACGCACGAGGGGACACACCATGGCCACAGGGGCTCGACGCTACGGCAGGACGATCGAACGGCAGGACGGTCGGGACTTCCCGTTCTACGACGGAGACCCGATCCGGATCCCCGCCTGGCAGTGGGTGACCATCATCGTCGCGTGCGTGGCTGCCATCACGGTGCTGAGCTTCTACCCGGCGGCGGACAACATCCAGTCGCTCGTGCCACGGTTCCTCTTCACCGCGATCATGCTCGCCGTCCTCATCGCCTTCACGAGACGACACTGGGCGAGGATCTTCCAGCGGACCACCGCCCGCGACTACGGCGCCATGGTGCTCTTCGCGATCGGGAACATCATCGTCACGTTCACGGTCGGGATCATCGTCAAGGCGATCTTCGGCACCAACGCCAACACCGCGACCGACGGCATCCACGGCGCGGGTGAGATCGTCGCGTTCTACGTCGGGACCGCGATCCAGCTGCTGGGCGAAGAGCTCTTCACGATCCTGCCGTTCCTGGCGGTCATGGCGCTGTGCCACCGCATCGGACTCACCCGCACCCAGGGCATCCTCATCGCCTGGCTCGCGACCGCGATCTGGTTCGGTGCAGCGCACCTGCCGACCTACGGGTGGAACTTCGCGCAGGCGTTCCTGATCATCGGCATCGCACGGCTGGTCCTCACGCTCGCCTACATCCGCACGAAGAACATCGCGGTCAGCACCGGCGCACACATCATCAACGACTGGGTGCTCTTCACCGCCGCGATCATCGGGGCGACAGCGAGCGCCTGAACGGCGTCACGCGCGGGGCGCGTTGGACGCACCACAGAGCGGACGGGAGGCGCGGTGCCAGCTGACACCGTGCCTCCCGTCCGGTGTCCTGGCAGTGCACCCCGCGCCCCGGCGCGGCCTCGTAGGGTCGCCTCATGAGCACGAACCGCGACGACGTCAAGGACTTCCTCGTCAGCCGCCGTGCCCGGGTACGCCCGGACCAGGTGGGCCTGCCCGGTGGGCCCAACCGGCGCGTGGCCGGCCTCCGCCGCAGCGAGGTCGCGATGCTCGCCGACGTCAGTGTGGAGTACTACTCGCGGCTCGAGCGCGGCAGCCTCGCCGGCGTCTCCGACGGCGTCCTGCACGCCATCGCCGGTGCGCTGCTCCTCGACGACGCGGAGCGCGACCACCTGTTCGACCTCGCACGGGCGGCGAACGCCTCCCCGGTCCGCGGACAGCGCCGTGCAGCGACGCCGAAGACCCTGCGCGTCGGGCTGCAGTACACGCTCGACGCGTTCACCGGCGGGCCGGCGTTCATCCGCAACGACCGACTCGACCTGCTCGGTGCGAACGCGCTCGGCCGGGCGCTCTACGCGGACCTGTTCCGGAAGGCGGAGCGGCCGAACCTCGCTCGCGCCGCCTTCCTGGACCGGGACTGGGCCGACGCGTTCCACCCGGACTGGGACGTCGCCGCCGACCAGAGCGTCGCGATCCTCCGCACTGCGGCCGGCCACGACCCCCACGACGAGGACCTGCAGGCGCTGATCGGTGAGCTCTCGACGCGCAGCCCGGAGTTCCGGGCGAAGTGGGGTGCGCACGACGTCCGTCGGCACGCCACCGGTGAGAAGCACTTCGTCCACCCCGTCGTCGGCGTCCTCGACCTGCACTTCGAGGGGTCACGACTCATGAGCGACCCGGGCCTGAGCCTCCTGCTCTACAGCGCGGAACCCGGTTCACCGACGGCCGACGCGCTCCGCCTGCTCGGGTCCGTGGCCGCGACGGAGCAGCGGGATTCCGCCGAGCACCGTGGGGCCGACGTCCGGAGCTGACGCTGCGTCGTCGCCCGCGGTCACTCGGTCCTGATGCGGGTCGCTGCCAGAGCAGCGACGAGGAGTACCACGGCGGCGACCACGAAGCTGGTCTGCGTCCCGACCACGAACTGCGACCGGTCGGCCAGGAACGCCCCGAAGACCGCGATCGCCACCGCCCCACCGACCTGCCGGAAGGTGTTGAACACCGCACTCGCTGTCCCCGACCGTTCAGCGGGGACGCTGGCGAGGACGACCGACGTCGCGGGCGGCATCGCGACCGATCCGCCCGCACCGGTCAGGATCGTGCACACCGCGACCGCGACGACCGAGTCGAGGGGCGCGAGCACGATCATCACGACGAGACCGAGCACCATCGTGCTGAGTCCGGCGACGACGGGGACCCGTGCGCCGAACCGGTTCACGAGGGTGCCGCTCACCACGTTGCCGACGATGCTGAACGCTGCGGACGGCAGGAACACCAGCCCCGCGGCCAGGGGGGACAGTCCGAGGTGCTGTTGCAGGTAGAGACTCAGGACGAAGACGCTGCCGAAGTTGCCGACCATGAACGCGAACCCGACGCCGAGCGCGATCCGCATCCCACCGGAACGGAACAGGTCGAGCGGCATCATCGGGTTCCGGCCGTGGGCCTGCACCAGCAGGAAACCGGCGACCGCGACGGCCGCGAGCACCAGCGCGACGACCACGTACCACCGGTCGAAACCCGTCGCACCGCCTTCGATGAGGCCGAAGACGAGCCCCGCGAGCGCGAGCAGCGCGAGGACCTGCCCGGCCGGGTCGAACCGAGCCGGTCGCCGAGGCGATGGCGCCACCCGGGCGAGCATCACGAGCATCGCCGCGCACACCGGCAGGTTGATGGCGAACACGAGGCGCCAGTCGAGCGTCGTCAGCGCGCCGCCGAGGATCGGCCCGACCGCCCCGGCGACCGCACCGCCGACCGCCCAGATGCCGAGCGCGTGCGCCCGTTCACGCGCATCCGGGAAGGCTTCGCGGATGAGTGCCATCGAGGCCGGCAGCATCACCGCTGCGGCTGCCCCTTGGAACGCCCGCGCTGCGATCAACGCGCCGAGCGTCGGTGCGAGGGAACACGCCACGGACGCCACGAGGAACCCGGCGATGCCCCAGCCGATCGCCCGTTTCGCCCCGATGCGCTCGGACAGGTTGCCCGCGAACAGCAGCAGCGAGGCGAACAGCAACGTGTAGGCGTCGATCACCCACTGCAGCCCCGACGTGCTGCCGCCGAGCTCCCGCCCGATCGTCGTCAGCGCCACGTTCACGATGAGGATGTCGAGCGTGATGAGGAAGAAGCCGAGCGAGGCGAGCACGAGCGTCAGCCGCGCGGCGCGGGCCCTGCTCGGTCGGGACGTCGGCTGCGGTCGGAGCGGTCACGGTTCGATGCTCTCCTGGCTGCGCTCGTCGGGGGATGCCCTGACCGGGAACCCCTCGCGACAGATCGAACAGACATAGGATGTCTCACGCTCCCGACATCGCCGTCGTGAGCTGCCGCAACCGATCGGAGCACGTCGTGCACGAACCGCTCACCCCGCTGGACCCGACCACCCTGCCCGAGCCCGTGGACGTTTCGGACAACACCGCGGCCCTGGCCGCGGTCGATGCCGTCGTGCGCTCGGGTCCGTACGACGCGACCTGGACATCGCTGCAGCAGTACCGCGCACCGCTCTGGTACCAGGACGCCAAGTTCGGGATCTTCGTCCACTGGGGCGTCTTCTCGGTCCCCGCGTTCCGGAACGAGTGGTACTCCCGCGACATGTACCGCGCCGGCACGCCGGAGTTCGCCCACCACGTCGAGACCTACGGCCCGCACGACGCGTTCGGGTACAAGGACTTCATCCCCTCGTTCACGATGGAGCACTTCGACGCCGCCGACTGGGTGCGGGTGTTCCGCGAGGCCGGCGCGCAGTTCGTCGTCCCGGTCGCCGAGCACCACGACGGCTTCGCGATGTACGACACCGACCGCTCCCGCTGGAGTGCCGCGCAGCTCGGGCCCGGGCGTGACGTGTTCGGCGAGCTCCTCGTCGCCGCGGACGAGGCATGGATGGTCCGTGGCGCGTCGTCCCACCGTGCCGAGCACTGGTTCTTCATGAACGGCGGGACGAAGACCCCGTCGGACGTGCTCGATCCGCGGTTCAGCGATTTCTACGGGCCGGCGCAGCGCGAGGAGACCGCCCCGAACGAGCGCTTCCTGGAGGACTGGCTGCTCCGCACCGTCGAGCTCATCGACAAGTACCGCCCGCAGGTGCTCTGGTTCGACTGGTGGATCGAGCAGCCCGCGTTCCAGCCGTACGTCCGGACCCTCGCGGCCTACTACTACAACCGCGCCGCCGAGTGGGGCCGCGAGGTCGTCATCAACTACAAGTGGGAGACCTTCGCCCCGGGCAGCGCCGTGTACGACATCGAGCGCGGAGCGATGGCTGGCACACCCGAGACCGTCTGGCAGAACGACACCGCGATCGCCAAGACCGCGTGGAGCTGGATCGAGGGCCACGACTACAAGACCGTGCGCGACCTGGTCGCCGAACTCGTCGACGTGGTCGCGAAGAACGGTGTGCTGCTGCTCAACACCGGGCCGAAGGCCGACGGCACCCTGCCCGAGGCCGAGGTCCGCATCCTGCGCGGCATCGGCTCGTGGCTCGCGGTGAACGGTGAGGCGATCTACGGCACCCGGCCGTGGACGATCTCGGGCGAGGGGCCGACCACTCGTCCCGCCGGCTCGTTCGTGGACGCCGACACGGTCGAGTACACCGCCGAGGACGTCCGGTTCACCACGCGCCACGACGTCACCGGCGACGCCGTCTACGCGACCCTGCTGGCCGATCCCGACGAGGGGTCGGCCCGCATCCGGGCGTTCGGGTCGGCCTCGGGCCTGCTCGGCCGCACCATCCGGTCCGTCGCCGTGCTCGGCCACTCCGGCGAGGTCGACTGGGAGCAGCGCCCCGAAGCGCTCGTGGTCGCGCTCGACGGCATCACCAGCGTCGACTCCGGTCCGGTGGTCCGAGTGCGACTCGCGCCGGTGGTCGAGCAGGAGCGGCAGGACTTCCTGCACCAGTGACCGGGGAAGCCGGCCCGGGGACGCCGGCGCGACGATCCGTCGCGGTCAGAACGGTGCGGCGCGACTACTCTGAGGCGGACGGTCGTCCGACGAGGATTGGGATGCTGACCTGAACTGGATCATCGCGAACTTCGGTCTCGTCTGGGGCCTCACCGTCACCCACGCGGGTCTCGCGGCCGTGCCCATCGTCCTCGGGTTCGTCGTGGCGGTGCCGTTGGGGTGGGTGGCGAACCGGTGGCAGGCAGTCCGATCGGTCATCGTCGGCGGCGGCAGTCTGCTCTACACGATCCCGTCCCTGCCGCTCTTCGTGATCCTGCCCTACCTGCTCGGCACCCGCATCACGGATCCGGTGAACATCGTGGTGGGGCTGTCCGTGTACGCGGTCGCCATCATGGTGCGGTTGGCAGCTGACGCGTTCGCCGCCGTTCCGGCGGACGTCGTCGACTCGGCCACCTCGGTGGGGTACTCCGCCTGGGGACGTTTCTGGACGGTCGAGCTCCCGTTGGCGGGTCCCGTCCTCCTCGCGGGGATGCGGGTGGTCTCGGCGAGCACCGTCGCCCTGGTCTCGGTCGGCGCCCTGGTCGGTTCCGCGAACATCGGGTTCCTGTTCACGGACGGGCGACAGCGTCAGTTCCTCGAGGAGATCCTGGTCGGCGTGGCAGCGAGTCTCTTCGTCGCACTGGTCTTCGACACCGTCCTGGTGGCGCTCGGGCGCGTCCTGATGCCGTGGTCGCGACGGATCCAGGTGCGGTCGCGTCGGTCGCGCCGTCGGGCCGCGCTGGCGACGATCGAACGGGGGGCCTGACCGTGCAGTTCTTCCTCCATGCCGTCGCCTGGCTCCTCGACCCGGCGAACTACCGCCCCGGGCTCCAGACCCCGCTCCCGATCCAGGACCGGATCGGCGAACACCTGCTGTACACGTTCATCTCGGTCGCCATCGCCGCGCTGATCGCGCTGCCACTGGGCCTGTACATCGGTCACACCGGGCGCGGGCGCAGCTTCGTCATCGCCTTCAGCGGGTCCATGCGCGCGCTGCCGACGCTGGGCCTGCTCGGCACCCTCTTCGTCATCATCGGGATGACCGTGCCGTTCACGCAGACCGCCTTCATCGCGTCCATCATCGCGTTCGTCGTCCTGGCGATCCCCTCGATCCTCGCCGGGGCGTACTCCGGTGTGGAGTCCGTGGATCCGCAGACCGTGGACGCCGCGCGCTCGGTGGGCATGACCGAGTTGCAGATCCTGCTCAAGGTCGAGGTCCCCCTGTCACTGCCGCTGATCATCGGTGGGATCCGTGCCTCGGTCCTCCAGGTCATCGCGACCGTCGTGATCGCGTCGTACATCTCGCTGGGCGGACTCGGCGCGATCATCTCGACGGGCATCAGCCTGAACGACAACGACCTCATCCTCGGTGGCGCGTTGCTCGTGACGGTCCTCGCCCTCGTGATCGACGGCTTGTTCGCCCTCGCCCAACACCTCACCCGCCGCGGCCCCGAGGGGCAGACCCGCCGCCGCCGCCGCACACACTTCCGCGCGCTGCCACTCCGGCGCCGCGCGGTGACGGCACTCTCCGTCGACGAAAGGGACCACTGATGTTCACAGCAGGCACCAGGACACGTATCCTCGCGGGTGTGGTCGCGATCGGGGCGATCGTGGCGCTCTCCGGTTGTTCCACCTCGGACCCCACGAAGCCGGCATCGGGCGGGGGCGACGGATCCGGCAGCACGCCGATTGTCGTCGGCTCGTTCAACTTCCCGGAGAGCGAGATCCTGGGCAACATGTACGCCCTCGTCCTGAAGGACGCCGGGTTCGACGTGACGACCAAGTTCAACCTCGGCCCGCGGCAGACCACGATCCCCGCGCTCAAGGACGGTTCGATCAACCTCATGCCGGAGTACAACGGCAACCTGCTGTTCTTCTACGACACCAAGGCCACCGCGAAGACGACAGCGGAGGTCGACGCCGCGCTGAAGACCGAGATCCCGAAGGACTTCCAGGTGCTCGAGCCGTCTCCGGCCGAGGACAAGGACGCCTACGTCGTGACCCAGGCCGAGGCCGAGAAGAACGGCCTCACGTCGATCGGTGACCTCTCCAAGATCGAGCCGTTCTCGCTCGGTGCCAATCCGCAGTTCGGCACCCTTCCGTACGGCATCCCCGGGCTGAAGTCGACGTACGGCGTGGAGAAGGTCACGTTCAAGTCGATCGAGGACTACGGCGGGCCCGACACGGTCAAGGCACTCGTCGACGACACCGTGCAGGTGGCCGACATCTACACGACGTCACCCGACCTCGTGACGAAGAAGCTGCTCGTGCTGAAGGACCCCGAGAACCTGATCGCGTCGCAGAACATCCTGCCGTTCCTGAACAAGGACATCTACAGCGCGAAGCTCGCGTCGACGTTGAACAAGCTGTCCGAGAAGCTGACGACCGATGACCTCATCGAGCTGCGCAACCGTGTCGAGGGCAGCGAGAAGGCCCAGGCCCAGGCCGCCGCGAAGGACTGGCTGACCAAGGAGGGGCTGCTCAAGTAGCCCGGGAACGACGTCGGGTGCCGCGAGGCGGGTAGAAGCGCGTCAAGTCGGTCGGCGCGACCCCGACGCGCGCCGTGAAGGCTGTCTCGCAGCCAACGCAGCGGAGCGGGAATCGCAGGACCATTCGGTGTCTGCCTTCCGACGGCTTGGTGTGAAGCGCTCGGATGCCATGGATGTGGGGAATGCAGACGTACAGCGCGATCTTCCCCACTGGCGGTTCGCTGTTCACTCGGTAGGCGGTTGCATTCACTCGGTCGAGTTCCGGCGCAAGCAGCCTTGCCTTCGCAGCCGAGATGTGGCCATCCGTGCGCGTGGCGTCCCACACCGCAACGGCGTGAGGCGAAGGCACCTTTCGCACGGTATCGGGCAGCGGGCAGATGTCGAAGGTCATGCGCGTCAGCGAAGTCGGTCGCCGGCCCCCTTGGAGGCGAATGCGCGACGGCCGTGCAATGACCATCAGGTCCCCGATGAGGCGTCGCGCGTTCCACCGGCTTGCTGCTAGCTCCGTTGACCAGGCTGTGCGGCTGGCGCTCGGCCGGCAGCGGGGTCGGGTCGTGATCGTCGGGGCTCATGTGTCTCCACAGGGCTACGCGCGACAGGACCTCCTGCGCGAGCACATTGGTGGATGTGCACTCGGGCCGCCTCGGCGAGGCTGGGTCGTGTCGATCGGAGAAGCGGATCAGGTCGCGTCGATGGCGCGGACGACGATGCGGGCTCGAGCGATGTTGTCGACTCGCGCAAACCGGTCGTCTGCGTTGCCTCCGACCTGAGCGGTCGCGCGAACGGCGATCAGGTAGGTCCCGGGGAACTCGAAACTGCACGCCTCGGAGATCTCGACGGACCCTGCAGGGGTGACCTGCTGGGTCGTGTCGAAGTGTCCGGTGCCGTGAAGATCGGTGACGACGTCGGTGATGATGCCGGCGCGGGTGGTTGCGTGGGCGGTGATCCGCACAGTCACGATCTCTCCGACGCTGACCTCGGCGCGGTCGCTGCCGTCGACGGTGAGGGCGACGATGGGCTGCACGCCACCCCGAGCGGCGTCGTTGGCATCGACGAGCACCTGCCCCTCGTGTACGGCGTACGTCGTGGAGGGGGCCGGGGCGGTGCCCTGCTCCACCCAAGCGCTGAGCTGGCGCAACGCTGCCTGGAGAGCGCCGACGTAGCTGACGGTACGCGTCTCGTGTTCCTGGATGCCGCTCTCGTCGCCGTGCAGCGCGTTGTCGGTGTACCAAAGCCGGAACCGGTCATCGACGTTGTCGCCGATGAACTCGCCGACGCGGGAGCGGTACCAGTCCGCTTGCCAGGGGAAGGCCTCGCGGTCCAGGAGGGAGGCGACGACGATCATGTGGCCGCTGATGCGACCGGTGGGAACGGTTCCGGACGCGGCCGCGGCGAAGAGCGGCCCAAGGAGGACGGGGCGCTGGGGTGGTGCGGGGCTGCCGGCGGCGGTGCGGAACTGGTCCCAGACGATGTAGTCGCTCGAGGGGACCTGGTGGCGGTGGTAGGTCTGCGCGGCGAGGAAGTTGGAGTTGTCGACGAGTACCTCATCGCCCGGGGTCAGCTCGAACGAGCCCTCGCCGGGCTCGAACAGGACGGTGGTTCCGTCCACGCCCGTCAGGCGGAGGAGTTTGCCTGCCGACGGACCGGTGAGGATCGCCAGCTCGGCGCCGAGAGTGAACCCCTCCGGTCGATCGGCAATTCGCGCGCCGATGACCGTTCGCGGCAGCGCTGTCGCCTTGTACGACTCGTCGACTCCGCCGGTGATCGCGGCGGTCTCGGAGTCGGCGGTGAGGAGCTCGACCAGGGTCGTCTTCAGCTGGACGCGGTCGCGGTGTACGGACGAATCCAGGTCGCTTCCGAGGTATCCCTCAGCGCTCCAGAAGTCCTCGGCGTAAGCGGGGTCAGCGTGCATGATGCCGGGGTACAGCACGCTGAACGCGTGCATACCCATGGTTTGCCAGCCGAACCACGACCGAACCGGGAAGCCCATTCGGGTGACTTCGTCGAGAGCAGCCTGCTCCTCCGTGCTGAGCTTGAGGGTGGTCGGATCGCCGCCAGCGTCGAAGGCGTCGACGATTCGCGGGAACGCGTGGCGGAGGAGGCGCTGCGCGTGCATACGCACCGCGAAGACGTTCGGGATGGCCATGGGGCTGCCGATGACGTACGGCACGTAGCCGTCCCAGACGCCGTCGGTGTTCTCGGATGCGCCGATGGTGCGATATCCGCCGCCGCTGCCTCCGTAGAGGTAGCCGTAGACACGCTGCGGTCCGTAGATCCACTCCGCTATCTGACGAGACAGTCGGGCGACCGCCGCATTGGCACGGTAGGCGCCGATGGTCGGGTCGATCCCGGACATGGGGTTCGCGGCTCCGGGGCCGCCGCCGTTGGTCTCGATGTAGTAACCGCCGCTGGCGAGAGTGAACGGAACCGGATTCTCGTCAGTGAGCTGCTGCTGCGCGAGGTTCTCGCTCTGAGGCACCGGGGTCACGTGCTGGAAGAACCGGCCTTCGAACTGGTCCTGCGTGGGCAGGTACAGCGAAAAGCGGGTGTCGCTGTCGGCGAATCCGCCGTGGATGTAGCGGTGGTGAGCGGGGGTCTCTCGCCATTCGTCGACGTCGACATAGGGCTGAGCGAAGGCCTCATCCACTGGGTCGGGCGTGAGCGCGAGGTCCTCGAGGGACTCGTCGGTGGAGGAGGAGAGCGTCATCAGTGTTCCTTCGAAGGTGGTGAGCTGGGGGCGGGAGTGACGAGGTGTGCGGGGCCGGCCGCTCCGCACACGTCCTGGTTCACTTGTCGGCCGAGTGTTCATCGGTCGAGGTGCGCACGGTCCCGGGAACAGATTCGGGCTTGACCGTGTCGACCTTCGGGTCGTCAGCGGTGATGACGGCCAGGCTCTGAGTGATGGTTGGGAGCATTTGCTCGAACTTGCGGTACGGCCGCATCACGAGCACCACGCCGATCCAGAGGACGGCGGGGAACGCGCCGGCAAGGAGGACAATGCCGGTGACGGCCGAGGGAGACTGAGTCTCGGCGGTCCCGTCGTAGCCGACGACGCCGAGCACCCAACCGGTCGCGGCGCCACCGGCCCCAGCACCCAACCGCACGAAGAACGTCGTGATGGCGCCCATCGTGCTCTCGAGTCGACGGCGCCCGCTCCACTGGTTGTAGCTCGCGTTGTCGATGACGAGGAGCTGCGTGAGGAAGGTGATGGGGAGGATGCCCAGACCGCTGAGAGCGCTGGAGATGAGGATCAGGATCAGGTTGCCGTTCGCGACGATCATGAGTGCGCCGGCGAGGACGCCGGCGATCGCACCGGTTGTGATGATGGTGCTGACCTTGAACTTCTTCATCAGGCGGGGGAAGAACAGCATCGAGGGCAGGATGAGGACAGGGATCAGCCCGGTGAAGCTCATCAGCGAGATATCGCCGACGACGTACTTGAAGTAGTAGACCGCGATCCCGGTGCCGCCGGCGAGAGAGCTGACGAAGCTGATTCCGGCGATGATCCAGATGTAGTGGTTCGTGGTGAGAACCTCGCGGATGTCGCGGAAGGTGACCTTCGGGGCGTCCTCGGCTTCGGTCTGGTACCTCTCCTTGAAGAAGAGGAAGCGGCCGAGACCGATCAGCGCGAGGGGGATCGCGAGGTAGAGCGCGAGCATCGACCAGGCCGGTGCGCTCGTGCCCGCCTGGGCGAGGAAGACGGGGAGGGCGACGTTGAAGACGACGACTCCGACGGTGGTGAAGAAGCCGGTGCGGGTCGACACCTTCGCGACGAGGACGCGCGAGTTGAAGGCGCGCGCGAGGTAGAGGTAGTCGTTCGCGCCGAGGAGCGATGTGAAGACGACGTTCGCCATCACCAGCCACACGAAGAGCCAGACCGTTTTGCCGACGTCGTTGAAGTCGGGGGTCGAGAACAGCGCGTACGTCGCGACCCAGACGCCGACGATCGCCAGCTCGTAGGGGCGGGCCTTCCCCCACCGAGTCTCGGGGGTGCGGTCCACGAGCCAGCCGGAAATGACCACGACCACGGCCTCGAGCAGCTTGCTGACCAGAGCGAGGGTACCGAGAACGGCGGGGTTGAGTCCGAGGACGTCGGTGCCGTAGAAGACCCACATCCCCAAGAAGAGGTAGTTGACGGCGCCGGAGAGCCCGGTGGTCGTCCACGCGAGTCCCGCGCCGGTGGAAAGGCGGTCGGGATCGCTGCGGCGGCTGACCTTCCGAGCAGCGCGAGCGGTAGGGCGTGACGTCGTTGTCATCGGGTTCCTTCGGTGGAAGTGGGTGTCTGGGTAGACGGCCGGAGCCGGCAGCACCGGGATCCGAAACCAGAGTGAACCACACCATTCGACTCCAGGGCAACACTTTTTGATCGACGGCGAGTGTCAAACATTCGTGAACACTCTGGATTCGCTGACCTATGCTGATCGGATGACGACGACGACGCCCGGGAAACGCGGCCCCTACGCCTCCACCACAAAGCGGCGGCAGACGATCGTGCAGGCCGTGGTGGAACTCGTCGACGAGCTTGGACACGAGAACGTCACGACGGCGCTCGTGTCGCAACGATCCGGGACCAGCGAGACGACAGTGCTCTACCACTTTCCCTCGAAGGACCACCTTCTGGTTGCCGCCCTGGGGGCGATCGAGGACGACGAGGCGGACCGCGCCCATGTCACGCTCGAAGACACGCTCTTGGACGCTCGCGCGTTTCGTAGGCTTGCGGACCCCGATCCCCACGATCCCCGGTTTCGCCTACTGAACTCGATGAAGGGATCTGCGTCGTTGGCGGGCCATCCGGCAGCGGAGTACTTCGCGCAACGCAACGCGCGGATCGTCGACCTCTTCGCTCGACTGCTCGAGCACAGCCAGAAAGCCGGCCTGGCACACCCCAACGCCGACCCGTGGCTAACGGCGCGACAGGTCATCTCCGTCTGGGATGGACTGTCGCAACTCTGGGTGTCCGACCCTTCGTTCGATCTCGGAGCCGCTGTCGAGGACGCTGTTTCCAAGCTGATCGGTCAGAACCTCATGGCGATCCAGAAGCTTCTCGGCACCTCCTTCAACTCGAGCTAGGGCGTGTCTCCGAAACCTCGTGTGGATTCTTGACCCGCCCCGCCTCAGCCGTGACGGAGTTGCGCCGCGCGGTCTCCGACTGGACCCCGGTTGACGTGAACCTTCGAACGGGCTCGGAATGGCCTTGAGGGCCAGTCCAGAGGAACCCACGATCCCACCAACGGTAGTCGCGGGCGAGTGGCTTCGTCGCTGAGGGAAAGCGCCGGTAGAGGGAGCCGCTGCGACCCCCTCGCACGGGCAAGCCTGCGTGTTCGTCCGCAAGGCACCTCCGCTCATGACCCTGAACCGGGGTTCCGTCGCAACGTGTTGCTGATCACGATGAGGTCGCCCCGGTAGTACCCGACCGCGAACTCGATCGGTCGGCCGGTGGCGTCCGTGAGGAGCCGATGCTGCACCAGGAGCGGCGCGGACGGCTCGGTGGCGAGCATCTCGGCGACCGCCGGGTCGGCCGGCACGGCCCCGGTGCGCACCGCGGCTTCACCGAGTTCGATGCCCGCCGCCTCGAGGAACCCCCACGTACCCGCATCCACGCCGGGTGTCTCCGCCCCGGGCTCCCGCAAGCCGAGGTCACTCCTGAAGTAGCTGGTCCACAAGACAAGGGGATCACGCGACGCCGTGATGCGTTCCCACCGGATGACCGGAGTCCCGCCTGGAACGACCAAGTTGTCCGCGACCACTTGCGGCGCGGGGACGAGCTCCCAGGAGAGCTTCCGGTAGTGGATCGCATTGCCCTCGACGGTGCTGTGTCCTGGCTCGCCGATCGCGCGTAGCTGGTTGAGGTGGTGGACGATCACGTGCGCCGTAGGTTCCGTTCCCTGGCCGCGGACTCGTCGGATGAGTCGCTCCGACACAAGGAGATCGAGCGCCTCGCGGACCACGTTCCGGCCGACCTGGTGTCGCCGGATCAGTTCGTCCTCGGACGGCAGCGCGGCAATCCCGCCGTCTCCGCGGAGCAGTTCGTCGCGGAGCATGTCGCGCAGCAGCCGTGCGCGGTGATGGCGACGTTCGAGGTACTTCGGCATGGGACCTCAGGGTCGCACAGGCCGGGCGCCGGAGCACGAGGGGGCGGGAGTTTCGTGGCGTTGCGTCTTGGGTGGAACGCGGAAGCCCCGGTCAGGAGGCATTCGTGGACGAGTGAGTGGTGGCTTAGCAGGGGCGTAACGAGAGCGTGACGGGGTGGAAACCCCTGTGGATCACGCTCCTCTCATGCCCCTCACCACCATCGCCACCGTGTCGATGCCGGTCGTGTACGACCCTGACACGAACCTCACCGTGATGCTCGGCCGCATCCGGGATGCTGCCGAACTCGGTGCCGACCTGGTGGTGTTCCCGGAACAGGCCTTGCAGGGCTACCTCACGGACACGCTCAGTCTGGACTTCGAGAACGTCCGCTACCAGCAGCAGAACGCCGAGACAGTGCCGAACGGCCCGCGGGTGAGTGCGGTGATCGAGGCCGCGGTCGAGCAGAGCCTGCACGTCGTGTTCGGGCTGACCGAGCGCGACGACCGGTACGCGGATGTCCTCTACAACACCGTCGTCCTTGCCGGTCCGGACGGCTACATCGGCCGGTACCGCAAGGTGCACCAGCCCGGGGACGAGAAACACGTCTACCACCCGGGCGTCGGGTTCCCCGTGTTCGAGACGGGCATCGGCCGGATCGGGATGCTCATCTGCTACGACAAGTGCTTCCCCGAGACGACTCGGGCGCTCGCGCTGCAGGGCGCGGAGATCCTCGTCATGCCGACCGCGTGGGCGTACGACGACGCCGACGAAGCGGCTGAGGACGACATCCGTGTCGACCAGTACACGCTCTTCGGCCGCGTCCGGGCGCTGGAGAACCAGGCGTGGATGGTCGAGTCGAACGTCGTCGCGCAGCAGGGGAACCTCAACTACCACGGGCACTCACGGATCATCGACCCGAACGGCGTCATCCGCGCCGACACCGGGCCGACCGAGGGCATCGCGTGCGTCACCGTCGACGTCGAGGACACCATCCTCCGAGCCCGCGGCATCGACTACATCGGCTACCACTTCCTCAAGGACTACGTCCCCGTGCCCGCAACAGTCGGGCGCTACGGGGCAGGAACGGAATGACCATGTCCCATGCGATCGAGGTCCAGGGCATCGGGAAGCGCTACGGCGACGGCCCGCTCGTCCTGGACGGCATCGACTTCCACGCGAAGGCCGGCGAGTTCGTCTCCTTCGTCGGACCCTCCGGCTGTGGCAAGTCCACCCTCTTCAACATCATCACCGGGCTGCTCGCCCCCACCGAGGGTCGCGTCCTGGTCAACGGGAACGACACCACGGGCAACCCGAACCGGTCGATCGGCTACGTCCTGCAGAAGGACCTGTTGATGCCGTGGCGGACGATCATGCAGAACGTGGTCCTCGGCCTCGAGGTGCACGGGGTCCCACGGCGCGAGGCGCGCGAGCGGGCGTCGGCCCTGTTCGACACGTACCACCTGTCCGGCCGCGAGGACAGCTACCCGGGCCAGCTCTCGGGTGGCATGCGGCAGCGTGCAGCGCTCATGCGGACGATGGTCACCGACCCAGACATCATCCTGATGGACGAGGCGTACAAGGCCCTCGACTACCCGCTGAAGATCCAGCTCGAGAGCGAGCTGATGGACACCGTGAAGGCGGCGGGCAAGACGGTCGTGTTCGTCACGCACGACATCGAGGAAGCCGTCACCCTGAGTGACCGCGTCTACGTCCTCAAGGCCCATCCCGGACAGGTCGTGCAGGAGATCGAGATCGACCTCGGCACCGACAGCCACGCCATCAACGAGCGCCGCCTCGCGCCGGCGTTCAACGACTACTACGAGGCGATCTGGCGCTCCATCGGCACCGGCGCCCGGACGGAGCGCGCAGCATGACCGCCATCCAGATCGAAGAAGCAGCCACCGGGGCAGTCCGGACCGCACCCGAACGCCGCACCCGACCGCGGTCGTCGAGGCGACGCAGCGTCCTCGTGTCGATCCAGATCGCGATCGTCGTCGCCTTCCTGGCGGCCTGGCAACTCGGGGCGTCCGCGGGGTGGATCAGCACGTTCCTGTTCTCGAGCCCCGGGCAGATCGTCACGGTGCTCGCGCAGAACGTCGGGACCGGCGAGCTGTGGACCGACCTCGGCGTGACCGCGCAGGAGGTGCTCATCGGATTCGTGATCGGAGCCCTCGGCGGGTCGCTCCTCGGCCTCCTGCTCTGGTACTCGCGGTTCGTCGCCGACCTCTCCGCGCCCTTCATCACCGCGATCGGGTCGATCCCTGTCCTCGCCGTCGCGCCGATGATGATCATCTGGTTCGGCACCGGTCTGGTGTCGAAGGTCGTCATCGTCGCGTTCTCGTGCGTCATCGTCTCGCTGACGAACGCCTACCGCGGTGCGCAGAAGGTCGACACCGATCTCCTCGACCTGATGCGCTCGTTCGGCAGCTCCAAGACCCAGGCGTTCACCAAGGCCATCGTCCCCGGGGCGATGGCCTGGGTCATCGCCGGCCTCAAGCTCAACGTCGGGTTCGCGATCATCGGCGCCGTCGTGGGGGAGTTCATCTCGTCCTCTGCGGGTGTCGGTCACATGATCGTCACCGGATCGTCGAGCTTCGCCATGAACCAGGTGCTCGCCGGCGTCGTCGTCGTGATGGCGATGGTCCTGGTCTTCGGCCTCCTGATCGATCTGCTGGAGCGCGTCCTGCTCCGGTGGGATCGCCGCTGACCCACAGCGGAAACCCCTCCCACCTCACCCTCCTTCCCTGCGCTCCTCCCACCGAAAGGGCTGTGCCCCATGCGATCTCCCCTTCCTCGACGCGCCCGCGTCCTCACCCTCGTCGCGGCGACCGCCGCCACACTGGTCGCACTCACCGGGTGCGCGTCCGGCTCCAGCGCGGCCGACTCGGCCGACGGCGAGACCCAGGACGTCACCATCAACCAGGCAGTTCAGACCCTCCTCTACCTGCCGCTCTACGTCGCCCAGGAGAAGGGCTACTTCGAGGACGAGGGCGTGAACGTCAAGATCGACACCGGCGGATCCGGCAACGCCTCATTCGCCGCGGTGCTCGGCGGCTCAGCCGGGTTCTCCATCCAGGACCCGGTGTTCTCCGCCAAGTCCCACGAACAGGGCGGTGAGGGTGTCATCGTCGCCGGCGTACAGAACGCCCCCGCCGAGTTCCTCGTCGGCAAGGACGACGCGAGCGCGCAGGACGACCCCACGATCCTGAACGGCAAGAAGGTCGTCGTCTCCCCGTCACCGGACTCCACCTGGGCACTCATGACGAAGATGATCGACACGTACGACCTCAAGGACGTCGACCTCATCAACGTCTCCCTCGGCAACGAACTCGCCGCCGTCGCATCCGGCCAGGCCGACTACGCGGTCGTCCCGGAGCCCTCGGTCAGCCAGGCCGTCGACCAGCAGGACATGCACGTCGTGTACTCATGGCCGGCCGCCGGCGACGAGTGGAACCCCTTCGCGTTCTCGTCACTCACCTCCACCCAGAAGTACGTGAAGGCGAACCCCGAGGCGACGCAAGGCGTCGTCAACGCATTCCAGCGGGCCTACAACTACATCTACTCAGACGAGGCCGGCACCATCGAGGTCGCCGAGAAGTACTTCCCGAAACTCGACAAGTCCACGGTCGCCTCCGCCGTCAAGCGGGAGATCGAGGCGGACGGCTACCCGCACGGTGCGACCGTCACCGAGGAAGCCTGGGACCACAACCTCCAGCTCGCTGCCGACATCGACAACGTCAAGAAGCACCCGGCCGACGCCACCTCGTACGACACGAACGTCGACACCACCTTCTCGGGCAAGGCCGAGAAGTCCTACCCCGCGAAGAACTGATCGACCCCACCACCCAAGGCGGGGCCGCCACCCGGCGGCCCCGCCTTCCCCGCCTTCCCCGCCTTCCCCGCACCAGAGGAGCTCCCATGGACGCGACCGCCCGCCAGACTCTGACCGAGGAGTGGACCGCTCGCGGACGCTCCATCGCCGCCTTCGTCACCGCGAACATCCCACCCGAGGTCGTCCCCGTCTCGGTCTTCGACCACGCGCAGGCGGGGCCGGCCGCTGCGGACACCACCGACGCCCGCGACGGAGCCCGCCCGTGACCGACCTCCACCGACCGATCGCGGAACTCGCCGGCATGCTCCGCTCCGGAACGACCACCGCCGTCGCACTCGTCGAGCAGAGCATCGCCCGCATCGACGAGCAGGCGGACCTCGCCGCCTTCGTCCACGTCGACCGTGACGGCGCCCGGGCCGCCGCAGCACGAGCTGACGCCGAACTCGCCGCCGCCGTCGACCGCGGTCCACTGCACGGCCTGCCCGTCGCGGTGAAGGACAACATCGACGTCACCGGACAGCACACCCGCGCCGGCAGCCTGCTCCTCGGCGACGAGCCCGCCACGCACGACGCCACCGTCGTCACCAGCCTGCGCGACGCCGGTGCGGTGCTCGTCGGCCGCACGAACATGCACGAGCTCGCGTGGGGCGGCACCACGGACAACCCCCACACCGGACGCGCGCGGAACCCGTGGAACCGAGATCGGGTCCCCGCCGGGTCCTCCGGCGGGTCCGGCATCGCGGTCGCGGCCGGCATGGTCGTCGCGGCACTCGGGACGGACACGGGAGGCTCGGTGCGGCTCCCCGCGTCGGTCAACGGCGTCAGCGGGTTGCGTCCCACCATCGGTCGAGTCAGCAACGCCGGTGTCGTCCCACTCGCGTGGACCATGGACACCGTCGGGCCGCTGGCCCGGACTGCGGCGGACACCGCCGTCGTGCACGACGCGATCGCGGGGTGGGACCAGCGCGACCGGACCACGCGACGCGAGCCGGTCCACCCGACCGCGCCGAGCCTCCAGGCCGTCGACCCCGCCACCCACCTGCGCGGCCTCCGGGTCGGTGTGATCGCCGACTACGCGCTCGTCGGCAACCAACCCGATGTCACCGCCGGCGTGCGCGCCGCGCTCGACGCGCTCGTCGCCGCTGGCGCGGTGGTCACCGAGATCCACGTGCCCGGTGTGGACGAGCTCGTGGATGCGCAACTCGTGGTCGACGCTGTGGAGCCGAGCGCGATGCACCTCGACCTCCTGCGCACCAGGCCGGACGACTACGGCGACGACGTCCGGACGCATCTGGAGATCGGGCTCCGCTACTCAGGCGTCGAGTACGTGCAGGCGCAGCGTTTCCGAGCGTGGTTCCGCGACGGGCTGCTCGAGGCGATGCGCGACGTTGACGTCCTCGTGACACCGACCCTGCCGTTCACGGCGCTGCCGCACGGCGCGGAGAGCGTCGAACTCGACGGGGGGCCGGCGTCGCTCACGGCCGGGAACATGCGGTACACAGCGATCGGCAGCATGGCGGGCCTCCCCGGACTCAGCGTTCCGATCGGGCTCGACCGGGACGGACTCCCGATCGGGATGCTCCTCACCTCCCGAGCGTTCGACGAGACGCGAGCACTCGCAGCCGGGAACGGGTATCAGGCAATCACGTCGCATCACCTGCTGCGACCGCAGCTTCCTTGACCGCCCGCATGCCAGCCTGTGCTCGCGAGCAACTGCGCACCGCACGTCAGAGGTCGAGTCGCAGCCTCCGCACGCTCAGGCGGGAGCCCATCGACCGCGACGAAACAGTGTCGTGGCTGACCACTCGTCACCGTGCCGACGACCGCCGAACTCGGCCGGTTCACCGTTGGACGTCAAGTGTCTGTGCTCGGACGGCCGAGGCCACCCGATCGCGTCAGCGCAGCGAACGCAGCGTCTGTCAGCTCATCCAGCGGCGAGATGCCGTTGTCCTCGACCCAACCGTCGTAGGCCACCATCAGGCAGCCGACAGCAGCCATCACTCGCGTGCGCACCGCGATGATCGGCGTCCCGACCCGGGGCTCGCGTTTGAGCAGGAGGTCAACGAGTTCTGGGCGCCAAGTCGCCTGCTTCTCGTGAAGGCGTGCCCAGAGCGCGGGGGTGGACCAGACGAGCCGGATCCTGTCGAGGCCGTCCGCCGCATCTTGCAGCAGATCCACTGCCGGAGCAACCGCGGCGCGGAGCGCCGACCAGGCGTCCTCGGTCAACGGCTGGGTAGCGAGAACCGCGGCCATCTGGTCGCCAACGGTGTCGAAGACGTGCAAGACCACGTCCTCTTTGCTGCCGAAGTAGCGCAAGAAGGTGCTGCGTGAGACACCTGCTTCTCTCGCGAGGTCGTCGAAGGTGATGGCGTCGAAACCCGACTCGAGGAATTTCCGCAGACCGACGGCACCGAGTTCGTTGCGAACGGCGGCACGCCCGATCGCTCGCGTACTGGTCCCGTGCATCCGACCATCCTACGAGCCTTGACTTCAGTTGCAGGTACGAATTCTTGTGTCTACAGTGACACTCAGTGTCAAACAAGGCGCTGATGTTCACGCGATACGGAGAGAACACCCATGACCTACGACCTGCCCGCCCTGCACATCTCGGTAGCTGATGGGGTCGCCCATGTCACCATCGACAATCCCCCCTTGAACCTCTCTGACGGGACTCTCCTACCATCGCTGCGCCGGTTCGTCTCGCAGGTGCGTGGCGACGAAGCCGTCCGCGTGATCGTCTTCGACAGCGCTGATCCCGACATCTTCGTGGCGCACGGCGACACTCGGTTCATCACAGAACCCGAGGTGATGGCAGCCGCCGGCGCGGCAACGATGGCGGCGAATCCGGATGCGGAGTTTCCTGCGGACATGAACCTCATGCAAGTTGTCCACGAGGAAGTGCGCTCTCTCCCTCAGATCACGATCGGGAAGCTGACCGGCCTCGCCCGCGGCGGTGGCAACGAATTCCTCATGGCGTTGGACATGCGCTTTGCCGCCATCGGTAAAGCCGGTCAAGCCCAGCCCGAGGTGCTCATGGGCATCATGGCCGGTGGCGGAGGGACGCAGTACTTGACCTCGCTCGTCGGCAGGGCTCGTTCCCTCGAGATCCTCCTCGGCGCCCAGCTCGTCGATGCCGAACTCGCCGAGCGCTACGGGCTGGTGAACCGGGCTCTGCCGGCGGACGAGATCGATGAGTACGTCGGTTCACTGGCACGTCGGATCGGTGAGCTGAGGCCCGAAGTCGTCTTCGCCGTCAAGGAGGCGGTGAACACGGTTCCGAGCGGAGTGACGCGAGGAGGCCTCGCAACGGAGAATGCGCTTCTCGGTCCGTTGTTCACCGCCGACGCGGCAGAGCTTGCTCACCGGCTCCTCGACGCCGGCATGCAGACCCGTGCCGGCGAACTCCGCCTCGAGGCACTGATCAGCGAGATCTGACGGCTTGGGCGCCGGCTTCTCCATGCGAGACCGGCGCCCAGCAGTCACCGTTCACAGCTCAATGGCCGGGGATGTCGACCGAGCTGACGTTCACCTCGAGCGGGACGACGTCGGTTCGCACCCATGTCTCGTACACGTCGAAGCGTTCTTCGTTCTTCGTCCAGGACGTGGATTGCACGCAGATGACCGGCTCGCCGCGCACGACTTCCAGAGCTTCAGCGACTTCAGCAGTCGCGGCCCGCGCACGGATCGTGCGGTGCGCGCCGCGGAGTGGGTAGCCGGCACGCGTCAGCAGCTCGGAGAGGGACCCAGTTCCGTTGAGCACGGCTTCCGAATCGCCGACGAACGGGGCGACGCTTGGCGGACTGTAGTTGACGCTGTACACGGCAGGGACACCGTCCAGGTGGCGAAGGCGGACGAGTTCGAATCCCTCGACTCCGACCGCGACTTCGAGCAAGGCGGCGACGAAGTCCGGCAGCTTCGCTCTCCCCGATCGCAGGACGGTGGTGGTCACGGCGCGGTTCTGTCGTCCGACCGCGTTCTCAAGGAACCCTTCGGTGTTCTGGATCATCCATCCACGGTCGGACGACGGCCGCGACGCGAAGACACCTCGATTCGGGACACGCTGGGCTAGTCCTCGACTCTCAAGGAGCTGCAGGGCCTGCCGGACGGTCGCGCGGGCGATTCCGTACTCAGCGGAGAGGTCCAGTTCGCTCGGCAAACGGTCCCCCACAGCGATCGCCCCGGTCTCCACGCGGACCTGGAGCACATCAGCGAGCTGTTCGTAGTACGGCACAGGCGACTGCCGGTCAATGGCCTGTTGCTCGCTCATCCTGGCTCTCCTCGCATCGCACCCGGGGCGGCATGACACCACCACGTAGACGGTATGACCATCTCATACGGACAACCCGTACAGCCACCGCACGGTGCTCCGCTCCCGACCGATCTCAGCTATTGGACTGCAGGTTGCGAGGATCGCGCCGCCGTCTTCTCGAAGTACCCCATCGCCACCTTCGCAGCGTCATGCTGCTGCGAGATCTGCGTTTCGGTTCGCAGCGGGGCGAGTTCGTCGCCGTTCGTCGACCAGACCGGGAACGCCCCTTGCAGCGCAGCAAGCGCCTGCATCGCCGCCCCCTTGGCGACGTACTCCTCGGGATCGGGGACGACAACAGGTACGTCGACCATCTGCGTCAGGATGTGCTGAACCGCCTCACTTTGCGCAGCACCACCGATGAGGACGACGCGTTCCGTGACGATGCCGCACCGCTCCAACGCTTCAAGCATCTCGACCTGGCTCGCAAGGGTTCCTTCGATGATGGCCCGCGCGAAGTTCGGACGGTTGAAGTTGGTCAGGGACGCTTGATGCAGTGAGGCTCTCGCGTGGGGCAGATCCGGAGTCCGCTCTCCTTCGAAGTACGGCAACAGGGTCAGACCGTTCGCACCTGCCGGGGCAGAGAGCGCAAGGTCCGAGAGTTCGTCGAACGAGCAGCCGAGCAGTGCGGCGCCGAGTTCGAAGTTCCGGCCGGCGTTCAGGGTCGCAACGAGCGGTTGGAACTTGCCAGTGGCGTCCGCGTAGTTGCAGACGTATCCGGCGTAGTCGTGGATCGGCGTTTCGGACTGCGTGTAGACGACCCCGGAGGTTCCGAGAGAGAGCACGGTGTCGCCGGCGCTGACGTCGAGCGCGAGGGCTGCGGCTCCGTTGTCACCGCTGCCAGCGCCCACGACGATTCCTGCGGGGATGCCGGGGATACCTCCACCGGTCACACCGGCGCGGTCGAGCGGTCCGAGGATCTTCGGAAGGGTCACGGTCTTGCCGAACGCATGCTCGACGAGGTCCATGCAGTACTCACCGGTCTCCGGCGACCAGTACGCGGTTGCCGCGGCGTCCGATCGGTCGGTGACGAGAGCATCCAGGCCGCCGTGCCCGCTTCCGTACCCCAGGAGGCGCCAGGTGAGCCAGTCGGGGACGATCGCCACCGCGGCAGTTCGCTCGGCTGCCGCCGGGTCCGTGTCTCGCAGCCAGCGGAGCTTCACGACGGTGTCCGAGAGCGTGAGCGGCAGGCCCGTTCGGCGGATCCACGTGTCTCGACCGAGTTCCTCGTTCAGGCTGACCATCTGGCCGTGGGAACCGGTGTCGTTCCAGAGCGGTGAATCGCAGACGACCTCGCCGTCCTCGTCGAGGAAGACCGGAGTGTGCTGTTGACCGCTCACCGCGATCGCTTGCACGTCTTCGA
Organism: Curtobacterium sp. PhB78; assembly: GCF_003751685.1. NCBI lineage: Bacteria > Bacillati > Actinomycetota > Actinomycetes > Micrococcales > Microbacteriaceae > Curtobacterium > Curtobacterium sp. PhB78. The sequence goes on along the minus strand of NZ_RKIA01000004.1, from coordinate 468,580 downwards.
GTCCGCCTGCACGCTCAACCGCTGTGAGCAGCGCCTGCCACCACCGATCCGGGTGGACGATCGTGCCGGACGGGTGTGACGCCTTCCCTTCCCGCACACGGTTGCCGGTCGCGGCGTCTCGAACAGTGACCTTGCACATCTGCGTGGATGAGTCGATTCCTGCGATCAGCATCGTCGACCTCCTTTGGGTTACGGAAGTTGTCTCAGACGGTTCGAACAGCCTCATGCGGGGAGACCCTTGAGGTAGTCCCACTGGGGCTGGATCGTTGCTCGCCATTGAGCGAGTGCCTCGCGTCGAGCCGTGTCGACGTCCACATCTTCCGGATCGCTGTCCTGCCAACTGAGCCGCTGGTCGGAGGCGAGGGCTTGCGCGCCGCGGGAGACGACCTCCGGGAATCGGGAGGCTGTGAGCGGTGTGCCGAGGAGGTCCGCCTTCAGCTGCTGCCAGAGCGGGTTCCCGCCTGCGGGCCCGATCACCTTCACGCGGCTCGCCGTGACTGGGAAGAGGTCGAGCACGTCGGAGAACTGCAGTGCCATCCCGAGGAAGCAGCCCAGGATGAGTTCGTTGGCGGTCGTGTCGGTCTGCAGCCCGGCTATCGCGCCGCGTGTTCGAGCGTTCTTCGTCGGCGGGGGGCTCCCGCGGAACTGCGGGAGGATCACGGGCAAGCGGTCGAGCGCCACGTCGCCGGCGACGTACTCCTGGTGGATGCCGGAGATGCTGTCAGCGAGTTCCGATGCGGAACGACCGAGCAGTCCCTGCAACGTCGCGAACGCCGAGCCACCAGTCGGGATCGAGGCGAACAGCGTGTAGTCGGACCCGGTGCAAGAGATTCCGTTCGCGAGCATCGCGCGTCCTGCTGCCGGACCGAGAGTCGGTGCGTCGGTCAGGAACAGCAAGCCCTCGGTCGTCCCGGTCGAATTCAGCAGCTCGTTGTGTTCAAGGTCGGCGCCGACGGCACCGACCATGTGATCGTGGCCAGCGACGTGGACCATGACAGAGGTGTCCAGTCTGAGCTCCGCGGCCCGAACGGGCGAGAGCGTCGTGCCTTCGGAAGCGGTGCGGAGGTCGGGGAACCGGCTGACGTCCAGATCGAAGAAGTCGCACATCTCGGCCGACCACGTCCTGGCCGCGAGATCGAGCGCCATCGTCCTGCTGGCGAGGGAGAACTCCGACCATCGTTCGCCGGTCAGTTCGGCCGCTACGAACTCCGCCACGTTCAACCACTGCGCATCAGCAGCCCCCGAGCCAGCGTTGTCCACGGCCCACGCCACTTTCGAGATGCCGTAGTTCGGGTTCACCGGGAGTCCAGTGATCGCGTACACGCGATCGCGGCTGAAGACATCGAAGTCCTCGAGCCAGTCCGCTCCACGGTGGTCGTGCCAGAGGATCATCGGCGATGCCAACGACCCATCGGGGCGGACCAGCCCGCCGGACTCTCCCACACCGGCGATCGCGATGCGACGCACCGAACGTCGTGCCGCATCGTCGAGGCCGCGGACGAAGTCGGCGATCTGCTGCAGCAGCGCCTCCACCTGGTAGACCTCTCCCCAAGCGTCCCGGGTCGTCGGCGTCGGGTGCTTCGTCGAGACGACGACGCCGCCCAGGTCGTCGAACAGGCACAGCTTGATGCTGGTCGTGCCGATGTCGACCGTGATGGTAGGGAGCACGGGGTGAGGTCCTTCGGTTCGGCGCTGAACGCGGTGACAGGTCAGGCGACGGATGGGTTCAGCGTGCGGATACGCTTCTCGACTACGTGGGTGATGGCGGCGACCGCGTCCGTGGAGACTCGGATGAGCGACGCCTCCTTCGGGTTGGCGTTGTAGGCCTCGCCGAACGAGCGGATCATCGCGTTCCGGAGATCGCTGGCAACGTTGACCTTCACGACGTTGTACTCGTGTAGCTGCGCGAGCTGCTCATCGGGCAGTCCGGAACCGCCGTGGATGACGAGCGGGACCGGGCTGGCGTCGCGGACGGCGGCGAGCAGCTCGAAGTCGATCGCGGCGTTCGGGACGTACCCGTGCTGGTTCCCGACCGATACCGCGAGCATGTCGCACCCGGTCGCGGCGACGAACTCGGCGGCCTGCTGGGGGTCGGTGTGTGCCGCGAACTCGGGAGCGACGTCGTCCTCCTTGCCGCCGATGCTGCCGAGCTCTGCTTCGAGAGCGAGCGACGACGGCGTCAGCTCTCGTGCGATCTTCGAGACGCGCACGTTCTCGTCGTAGTCGTACTCGGAGTAGTCGATCATGATCGAGGTGAAGTCCGCCGCAAGCGCATCCCTCACAGCATCGAGCGACTTCCCGTGGTCGAGGTGCAGCGCCACCGGGACGTCGCACTCTGCCAACCGGCGGCTGACCATGTCGTAGATGTACTCGAACCCTGACAGCGCCGCGTTGGTCGGAGCGACCTGGATGAACGTCGGAACGCCGACCTTCTCGATCGCTGCGACGATCCCCATCGTCGTTTCGATGTTCGTGGTGTTGAACGCGCCGGCGACGAGCCCGCGTGAAGTGCACTCGTTGATGACGTCGATACCGCTGACAAGAGGCAAGAGGGTTCCTTTCGGCCTGCACCGACGGCGTCGCGACGTGCAAGTCGCCGTGTTTTCGGAGCGCTTCGGTGGTCTCGGCGGCTTCCAAGGGGCGCACGCGGCGGCGCGGATGATTGCGTCATCGCGTCGCTGCGACGGAGATCCGTCTCGGCCGAACCGCCTGGGTTCCCGTCCATGGTAGGTAGGTTGGTACAGATTGTCTAGTCCATATGTACAGTCCAGCGAATTGTCCACATCGGGCTGTTGCGGTCCCGCTCATGGGACAGAATGACGCTCGTGAAGCGCGCACACCGGGGTCCGATCGTCTGCGGGGTCGACATCGGCAGTACCAACACGAAGGTCGTCGGTCTGGGTGCTGACAGTCGAGTCGTCAGCCGAGCCCAGCGACAGACCCCGCGCGACGACACCGATCTGTCCATCGACGCGCAGCAATTGCTTCGGCTCATCGAGGACATGCTCCTCGAGGTCTGCGGGACAGAGTTCGCCGTTCATGCGGTCTGCGCCGTCGGTGTCGGCGAGGACGGCATCCCCGTCGACGCACAACTGCGCCCAACGGCGTCGGCGCTCGCCTGGTTCGATCCACGACGAGCCAGGCTGTTCACCGCCGTCGCCCCGCAGCTCGCTGCAGCTGACGGAGTCGGCGTCGGCGACGATGCCGCAAGAACGCTCGTCGGTTGGCTCTGGGCCCGTGAGCAAGGACAGCTCGAATCCGCAGCAGGCTGGGTATCACTCACTGACTACGCAGCCAGCGCTTGGTCCGGCACCGCCTTCATGAGCGACTCGATCGCGGCGCGGACCGCAGCCTGGGACGGAAGAACTCGCTCATGGGTGCTGGCGCGAGTGGAGAGCACGCTGCGGGATCCGACGCTCCTGCCGAAGGTCCTCACCGCAGGTGAGGCCGTCGGACCGATCCTGTCGAGGCGCTTGGACGAGGCCGGAGTGCTTGCCCCAGGCGCACTCGCGATCGCTGGCGGCCACGACCATCCGATCGGCGGGTGGGCAGTGGACCGGCTAGACCAAGGAGCAGTACTCGACTCCATGGGAACCGCGGAAGTCGTCGTGGCGCAGGCGCCGGAGCAGGTGAACCGAACCACAGGAGTCGACGTCGCGCCCGGGATCCGGAACACCGGCACCTCACTCCTGTCGGTCGAGGAGTTCACCCGGAACGTCGAATGGGCGTCGCTCGACCCAGAGGTTGCGTCGGAACTGCGACTCATTGCGAGCGGTCGAAGGAAGCCGGACGGGTATGTGGACTCGGACGTGTTCGTCGCGGGCGATCGCGGCGGAGGCCGACCGAAGTACTCCGTCGGAGCTCCCGCGAAGGCGACATCGAGGGCGGCGGCAGTACTCGGCGCCCTCGCGCGGGTCGGCGCCGATGCGATCGACGAAGTCACCGCGCTGATGCCCGCACCAGGGCACGTGTACGTGGCCGGTGGATGGTCACGGGCGCCCGGCTGGCTCGCGATCAAGGAACAGGTCAGCGGACGGCGGATGCAGATCGTGCACGAGCCGGAAGTCGCAGCCGTCGGCGCAGCGATGCTCGCGGCGGCCGCGCTGGACTGGGTAGTCGACGCCGATACCGTGATGCGCGCCGACACCAGCCACGAGAGCGCCCGGTGATGCCCCGTCCCTAGGGCAGGTCACCGTGCCTGTCCGCAGCCGCGATCCGGAGGTTGCGGGGATCTTCCTCGCTTCGGAGCGCGAGACACAGCAGCGCCCCGACGACGTACATAGCCACGAAGGTGCCGATGAGGATGGGAACGTTTGCTGCTCCGCCGAGGACACCGACAAGGACCGGGCCGATGAACGCCGAGAGGCCTGCCGCGAGCGTGTACACAGCGAGCGCGCTCCCGCGATCTTCCGCCGGGACGAACGAGGGGACCAAGGCCGTGAGAGGTACGAAGCCGGCCAGACCGATTCCGAGAATCGCCCAGCACAGGACGGTGAGCCAGAAGTTCGGGCCAACCAGCACCGGCACGATGTACAGCGAGGCGGCCCCGACCGCGCTCATGACACACCCGAACCAAAGCACTGTGCGTTGCCACCCAAACCGGTCGCCGAGGACTCCGAAGAAGAGGTTGGCGAAGATGTTCGCCGTGTAGACGATCGTCACGATCTGCAGGTACTGAGACTGCGTGAAACCGATCTGTTCAGTGAAGAAGAACGGCGCGACGACGAAGAGCGCGAAGTTCGGCGCCGTGTTGATGAGCCGTACGAGTGCTCCGACACTGACCCGTGGCTGACGCCAGATGATCGTGAGTCCCTTGGCAAGCTCAGCGATCGCGCTGTCGCCGTTGCGCGCGGGTCCGGCGTGCTGTCGGTCTCGGACGCCGAGGATGGCGGTGAGTGCCCCGAGGACCACGAGGCCCGTCGCAAGCCAGAAGGTGCCGACTTCACCGATGACCGGAATCGTCCAACTGGCCAGCAGCGATCCGAGCGTTGGCAGTCCAGCTCCGAATACGAACCAGAACCAGCCCACGGAGCTTCCGCGCTGCTCCGGTCGGGTCGCGGTGTTGATCCACACCAGGAACGCGTAGGCAAAGAACGGGTACCCGATGCCGCGAATCGAGTACGCGACGACGGCTACCCAGCGCACGTCAGCACCGACGCCGACGGTCAGGAACAGCGCCTCGAAGACGACCCAAGTCGCGGCGCCGATGATCATCACCTTGCGGGGGCCCAGGACAGAGGAGAGGGTGCCAGAAAGCCACGATCCGACGGTGACGAAGATGCCGTAGGCGCTGATCGTCACCGCGGCAGCGGACTCGCTGAAGCCTTCTGTGTCCACGAGAAACGGCGACAGGTAGTTCGACTCGACTCCGTCCCCGATCATGAACAGCAGGACGCCGAGGAACCCGAGCGCGAGTGGGGCGGGCAGGCCGAGCCGGTCGAGCAGCCCTCGACCCGTCGGCACTGCGGCGCTGGCGGTCATGGACTCGTTGGTCATCGCGCGTTCTCCTTCGAACGGATGTGGGGTGGGGGCCGCGCCGGACACCACGGAGGCGCGCCCCCCGACGAGTCACGGTTGATCGGACTCGCCAGTATTGAGAGCTAGAACCACTTCTCCGCACGGTGGTCCGCCTGGATGCGGCGGATGGTGTTCGAGCGCGACCGCAGCACGAGCGAGTCGGTGTGGATGACGCCGCGCGAGCGACGGACACCGTCGACCAGGACGCCGTCGGTGACGCCGGTGGCGACGAAGAACGTGTTGTCACCCGTGACCAGGTCGTCCTGGTCGAGGACCTTGTCCAGGTCGTGGCCGGCGGCGATGGCGCGCTCGCGCTCCTCGTCGTCCTTCGGCTGCAGCTTGCCGAGGATCACGCCGCCGAGCGCCTTGATCGCGCACGCCGTGATGATGCCCTCGGGGGTGCCGCCGACGCCGACGCACATGTCGATCGTCGAGCCGGGCAGGGCGGCGGCGATGCCACCGGCGACGTCACCGTCGAGCAGCAGTCGCGTGCCGGCACCGGTCGCACGGATCGCGCGGATCAGCTCGTCGTGACGGGGACGGTCGAGCACGGCCACGACCATGTCCTCGAGGTCCTTGCCCTTGGCCTTCGCCAGCGCGCGGATGTTCTCACCGATCGGCTTCTCGAGGTCCAGGACCCCGCGGCCCTCGGGGCCGGCGGCGATCTTGTCCATGTAGAACACGGCGGAGGGGTCGTACATCGAACCGCGGTCCGAGACGGCCATGACGGAGATGGCGTTCTGGCGGCCGGCGGCGGTGAGCGAGGTGCCGTCGATCGGGTCGACCGCGATGTCGCAGGCCGGGCCGTGTCCGTTGCCGACGTGCTCGCCGTTGTAGAGCATCGGGGCGTTGTCCTTCTCGCCCTCACCGATGACGACGACGCCGTCGAAGTTCACGGTGCCGAGGAACTTGCGCATCGCGTCGACCGCGGCGCCGTCGGCGAGGTTCTTCTCACCGCGCCCGACCCACGGCTGCGCACGGATCGCGGCGGCCTCCGTCGCACGCACGAGCTCGAGGGCCAGGTTGCGGTCGGGCTGGAGGAACAGGGAACCGGTCTCCGTAGAGGGCTCGTCAGCGAGTGAAGGCATGGCTCCCATCATGTGACCTGCGACGATTTTTGTCTAGACAGTCCAACGCGTATAGACACAAGCAGCAATCTCGTCGTACTGTGTGTCAGCGGCTCGCCCAACGACGTAGCAGTCTCCGGGAGAACGCCCTGAAACGGCGGGTGCAACGCATCCGCGACGCGACTCCCGAGAGGATCAACGAAGATGCGCGCAGTAGTGCTCGACGGCACAGGCTCGATAGAAATCGCGGACATCCCCGCGCCGACGCCCGGCCCGAACGATGTCGTCATCGCCCCCGAGGCAGTCGGCATCTGCGGTACCGACATCCACCTTGCCTCCGGCGACTACCCCACCGGCACGTTCCCCGTCGTCCCCGGGCACGAGTTCGCCGGTACCGTCACAGCCACTGGTGCTGAGGTCACGAAGTTCGCCATCGGCGACCGCGTGTCGGTCGACCCGAACGTGAACTGTGGCCACTGCGAAGAGTGCCTCGCCGGCGCGACGAACCTGTGCGAGAACTTGGACCCGATCGGCGTGACCGTCAACGGCGCGTGCGCCGAGTTCGTCGCCGTGCCCGAAAAGGTCGTCTTCAAGCTGCCCGAAGGGGTCGATTGGGCAACTGGCGCCCTCATCGAACCACTCGCATGCGTGCTGCACGCGTTCGGGCGCATCAAGCCGATCGAAGGCCAGCGAGTCCTCATCTACGGAGCCGGCTCCATCGGACTGCTCGCTCTCGCGGTTGCGAAGGCGCGTGGCGCGAAGAGCATCGAGATCATCGAACCGAGCCCCGTCCGTCGCGACGCCGCGATCGATTTCGGTGCGGACTCCGCTGGGGCGCCTGGTACGAACTCCGGCGTGCAGGACATCGACCTCGTGATCGAAGCCTCCGGACACCCGGCGGCGGTCTCCGACGCTCTGACCCGACTGGCGAAGCGCGGCACGCTCCTGCAGATGGGCGTGGTCAGCCCCACCGCCACCATCGATCTCCGCCCGTACGACCTGTTCGACCGCGAACTCTCCATCGTTGGCTCGCAGTCCCTCGCTACCTCCTACCCCGACGCGGTCACCGAGATCGTCACCCTCGACGACCTCGCCCCCCGCACCGTCACCCACACCTTCGGGCTCGACGACTACGCCGCCGCGCTCGAGGCAGCGAAGTCCGAATCTGCCCGCAAGGTGCATCTCCTCCCGCAGCAGTGACGCTGCCCTCACGGAAGAAACCCGCCATGTCCACCACGCACATCCGTACCAGCGGCCCGGCCTCGACCGGCTTCATCGACCGACTCGGACTTCCCCGCCCGCTCGTCTGGGGCTTCGTCGGCCTGCTCCTCTTCATGATCGGCGACGGCGTCGAATCGGGCTACATCGCGCCGTTCCTCGCGAACAACGGCGCGGGCACCGAGACGAACGCCGCCATCATCATCTCCGTGTACGGCGCCGTCGTCACCATCGGCTCTTGGTTGTCCGGAGCCTTGTCCGACGTCTGGGGCCCCCGACGCGTGATGATCATCGGCGCCGTCACGTGGGCCGCACTCGAGGTGCTCTTCCTCGCCGTGGCACTCCCCACCCAGAACTACTGGCTGATGCTGGTCATCTACGGCCTCCGCGGTATCGGCTACCCGTTCTTCGCCTACGGATTCCTCGTCTGGGTCCTCGCGGGCAGTCCCGCACACCGGCTCGGATCGGCAGTGGGCTGGTTCTACTTCGCCTTCACCGGCGGCCTTCCCACGCTCGGATCCCTGCTCGCGAGCGGTACCGAGCCGCTCATCGGCGAGTACCTGACCCTCTGGATCTCGTTGGTCCTGGTGGCGCTCGGGGCCGTCGTCTCGCTCGTCGGACTGCGGGGCGCCAAGGGAGGGAACCGACTCGCCCGACCAGAGGTCACCACGGGACGCAGCATCGTGAACTCCGTCGCCATCGCCTTCACCAGCCCGCGTGTCGGCCTCGGCTGCCTCGTGCGGATCGTGAACACCGCGCCGCAGTTCGGTCTGTTCGTCTTCTTCCCGACGATCTTCGCGAAGGACCTCGGCTTCGGAACCGCCGGCTGGCTGCAGCTGGTCTTCGTCCTCGGGGCGGCGAACATCTTTGCGAACCTGTTCTTCGGAGTGCTCTCCGACCGGCTTGGGTGGCACCGCACGCTGCGGTGGTTCGGCTGCATCGGGTCGGCGGTCGCGGTCCTCGCGTTCTACTTCATCCCACAGGCCACCGACGAGTACTGGGTGTCCGTGCTGTGCGCTGCGTTCTTCGGTGTGACGTTGGCCGGCTTCACACCGATCTCCGTGCTCATGTCCCTCATGGCACCGGGGCAGAAGGGCAACTCCATTGCAGTGCTCAACCTGGGTGCCGGCGCTGCGACGTTCGTCGGACCGCTGATCGTTGCGATCTTCCTCGCACCGCTCGGAGCTGGCGGTGTGACGATCATCTTCGCCGCGCTCTACGTCCTCGCTGGCATCTCCGTTCGTTGGCTGCGCGTCCCGGAGGAGTCCGCGAAGGTCGTTGCCACCGGCGGCACGCTGCAGGACCTCGCCGAAGATCCTGAGATGGTCGCTGGCACGCCGGCTCCGGGAACGCCGGAGCAGCTGAAGTAACGACTTCTCGGCCGCACCGTTCGGCGGCCGGGAGCTACGAGGGTGGACGCGATCGCGTCCACCCTCGTTTCATGTGCGACCGCGCGCGATGCGACAGGCCACGCAACCGGCTCAGAGGTTGATCATGTGGCCGGTCAGTCCGTGGAACGCTTCTTGGAGCGCTTCTCCGAGTGTCGGGTGGGTGTGCACGTTGCGGGCAAGCTCCGCGGCCGTGAGGTCCCACTTCTGCGCGAGCGTGAGTTCGGGCAGCAACTCTGCGACGTCGGCACCGATCATGTGTGCGCCGAGGAGTTCGCCGTGGGCGGCGTCGGCGATGAGTTTCACGAACCCGCTCGGCTCGCCGAGGCCCTGCGCTTTCCCGTTCGCGGTGAAGGGGAACTTTGCGACGATGATCTCGTGGCCGTCGTCGCGAGCTTGCTGTTCAGTGAGGCCGAAGGATGCGACCTGCGGCTGCGTGAAGGTGGCGCGCGGCATCATCCGGTAATCGCCGAGCGGCAGGGTCTCCGCGCCAGCGATCGTCTCTGCTGCGACGATGCCTTGCGCCTCCGCGACATGGGCGAGTTGCAGTTTTGCGGTCACATCGCCGATCGCGTAGATGTGAGGGACGTTCGTTCGCATGAAGTCGTCGATCGCGATCGCGCCGCGTGTGGTGAGCTGTACGCCGGTGGCCTCGAGGCCGAATCCGAGAACGTTCGGGGCGAAGCCGACGGACATCAGCACACGGTCTGCTGTGATCACGTCAGTCGCCCCGGCCGCGTCGACGTAGGAGACGTCGACGCTCCTGCCGGAATCGGTGACGGTGTCGACGCGGGAGGAGGTCAGGATGTCGATGCCGAGCTTCTTGTACTGCCGGGTGATCTCCTTCGACACCTCCGGGTCCTCGTTGGGGAGGGCCCGGTCCAGGAACTCGATGATCGTGACGTCGACGCCGTAGTTGCGGAGCACGTACGCGAACTCCATGCCGATGGCACCGGCGCCGATGACGATCAAAGAAGCGGGCAGCTCGCGCTCGAGGATCTGGGTTTCGTAGGTGACGACGTTGCTGCTCAGTTCGACGCCTGGGAGGCTGCGGACGGTGGATCCCGTGGCGATGATCGCATCGTCGAACGTCACCGTTTCCGCGCCGCCGCCGGTGAGTTGGACGTCGATGGTCTGGGCATCGCGGAACACACCGTATCCGTCGATCTCGGCGATGCCGTTCTTCTTCATCAGGTAGTGCACGCCCTTCACGCGGCCGTTGGCTACGCGCCGGCTGCGATCGAACGCGACGCCGTAGTCGAACTGGACGGTGCCGGAGATGCCGAAGACGTCTGCTTGGCGTGTGACGGTGTGCGCCAGCTCGGCGTTGCGCAGCAGCGCCTTCGAGGGGATGCAGCCCACGTTCAGGCACACCCCTCCCCAGTAACGGCTCTCGATGACGCCGACCTGCATACCGAGTTGCGCGGCGCGGATCGCGGCCACGTAGCCCCCTGGTCCAGCTCCGAGGATGACGAGGTCGTAGTGAGTGCTCATGGTGCCCTTCCTTCCGGGTTCGCTTACGCGGCGGTTTTCGCTGCGGTGGTACAAGGCAGGCAGGCGTCGACCTGACTGCGGATGTCGGCAAGGACCTCGTCGAGGGAACGCTGCGCGAAGACCGTGGCGGTGGTGCTGACGTGCACGATCGCGGTGACGACGCGAGCAAGCACTTCCGCGTCCTCAGCGGGTACACCACTGCCTTCGAGACGGCGCGCGACGCCCGCCTCCAAACGGCCGGAGAGCATCAGGCCGGTGCGCCGGTGGGGCTCGTCGGGATCTCCGAAGACAAGCTCGTGGAGGTACGTACGGCCGTTCTCAACCTGCTCGCGGACGCACTGCACAACGGGCATCAGCACCGCCATCACACGACACGTCTGCCCCACAGGCTCGGGCGCAGCGAGGCCCTGCTCTACGGCGTCTGCAAACTTGTCGTTCTGCACCATGATCAACAGTTCCGCCTTCGTCGCCGCGTAGAGGTACAAGGTGCCGATCGCTACGTCGGCGCGATCCGCGACCTGCTGCGTCGTCACACCGCTCACGCCACGCTCCGCGAACATCTCACGCGCCGCCCGCATGATGCGGTCGCGCTTGTCGGTCTTGGCCCGTTCGCGCCGCCCTACTGATTTCTCTTGTAGTGCCACAACATCTCCTTGACAAGATAACTGAGTTGACTCAAACTTGAGTCTACTCGGGGTTTCCGACGTTTCGAAAGGTCGAGAGGACTCATCCATGAGGCTCAGTAAGGGGCCCTGGCGCGATGTACCGACGAGAACCATGGCAGCAGCCGGGACACAGTTCGCGGTTCGTGAGTACGGAGCGCACTCGGAAGTCCCGCTCGTACTCCTGACGCATCTCGGTGCGAATCTGGACAGCTGGGATCCTGCCGTCGTGGATGCTCTGGCGCTGGACCGTCGTCTCATCGCCATCGACTACCGCGGCGTCGGCGCATCCGCCGGAGTGGTAGCGGACACCTTCGACGCTATGGCTGCCGATGTGATCGCTGTGCTCGGGGCACTCGAGTACGAACGGATCGATCTGTTTGGGTTGTCGATGGGCGGCATGGTCGCTCAGGCCCTGCTCGGCCAAGCACCCGAGCTGGTCGAGCGGGTGGTCCTTGCTGGCACGGGACCGCAGCACGGCCCGGGGCTGAAGGCGATGACCGGGGTCGCGATCCGTAGCACCGTACGGGCCGCGTTGACGCGCCGGGACCCGAAGCAGCTGCTGTTCTTCACCCGCAGTGCCGCTGGCCGCGCCGCTGCTTCCGCGTATCTCCGGCGGCTGACCGAGCGGAACAGGAACAGGGACAGTTCCGTCACGCCAGCGGTATTCCGGGCGCAACTTCGCGCCGTGAACCGTTGGGGGGACGCGGCAGCGCCGTCGGCGCCGTTGTGGTCCTCCCCAACACTGCTGATCCACGGCGAAGAAGACCGGATGGTCCCCGTCGTCAACGCACACGCCTTGCACGCACTCCTGCCGGACAGCTCCTTGGCCACCTTTCCGGACTCTGGACACGGTGTGGTGTTTCAACACTCCACGGCCGTCACCGACACCATCCGTCAGTTCCTTACCCGCTGACCGCCCGTTCGTATTCATCGCCCCTACCGACAGAGATGGAAGACATCATGCAGGCGTTCGTCCTGACCAAGTACAAGCAGCCCCTTGAACTCCGAGACATCCCCGAGCCCACCGTCGGCGAACGCGACGTCCTCGTCACGGTCGAAGCCGCAGGGCTCAATCAGCTCGACGAGAAGATCCGGGAGGGCGAGTTCAAGCCGATCCTGCCCTACAAGCTACCGACCACTCTCGGCCACGACGTCGCAGGGACTGTGATCCGGGTAGGAGGCAAGGTCAGCCATTTCAAGCCGGGCGATCAGGTGTACTCACGCCCGAGGGACCACCGCATCGGCGCGTTCGCCGAACGTATCGCCATCGACGAAGCCGACCTCGCACTCACGCCGACGACGATCACCACGATCGAGGCCGGATCGTTGCCGCTCGTCGCGCTGACCGCATGGCAGGCACTCGTGGAGCGCGGCAACGTCCAGCCCGGGCAGAAAGTCCTCATCCACGCCGGTTCTGGCGGTGTGGGCACAATTGCCATCCAGCTCGCGAAGCACCTCGGTGCCCACGTCGCCACGACGGCCTCTGCAGCCAACGCCGATTTCGTCCGCCAACTCGGCGCCGATGTGGTCATCGACTACCGCAGCCACGACTTCGAACAGGAACTCTCCGGCTACGACTTCGTCCTCGACAGTCTCGGCGGCGAAAATCTCGCCAAGTCGCTTCGCGTTCTCAAGCCCGGTGGGAAGGCCGTCAGTATCAACGGTGCGCCCGATCCTGCGTTCGCGAAGGAAGCCCACCTGAATCCGGTCGTGAAGCTCGTCGTCGCTGGGCTGAGCCGCAAGGTGCGCGCCCAGGCAGTGAAGCTCGGCGTGACGTACGAGTTCCTGTTCATGCGAGCCGACGGTGCGCAGCTGCAGAAGATGACCGACCTCTTCGAGCGCGGGATCATCCGCCCTGTCGTCGGCGCGACATTCCCGTTCGAACAGATTCCGGCTGCACTGTCGTCGCTCGGGAAGACGAGTATCCGCGGCAAGGCCGTCGTCACACTCTCTTAGCCAGCATCCGACATCGAGACCGCACTCTCTCTTGATCCCAACGAAGAAAGCCCCGTCGTCATGAGCACTCCGACCGAACCCGTGATCACCTCGTACGCGAACGCGCCCGCGAAGACCATCACCACCGGCGGCGACACGTTCGCCTACCGGGAGCTTGGACCCGAGGGCGGCATTCCGGTGGTGTTCTTCACCCACCTTGCTGCGACCCTGGACAACTGGGACCCACGGCTCGTCGACCCGATCGCCAAGCAGCGCCACGTGATCACCTTCGATCAGCTCGGAGTCGGCGCCTCCAGTGGCGCCGTCCCAGCCACCCTCGAACAGGCAGCGGACGACGCCTATGCGTTCATCACCGCCCTCGGCTACGACAAGATCGACGTCTTCTCCTTCTCCATGGGAGGCATGATCGCGCAGGATCTGACTGTCAAGCATCCATCCCTGGTCCGCAAACTCGTTCTCACCGGGACCGGCCCGCGCGGCGGCAAGGACATGGACAAGGTCGTCGGGGCCACCTACTACGACATCCTTCGCGCCGCCCTCACCCGGTCCGATCCGAAGGAGTTCCTGTTCTTCAACCGAGACGTCCCCGGCAAGAAGGCCGGCAAGGCGTTCGTGGAACGGCTCAAGGAGCGCACGGTTGACCGCGACAAGAAGATCAACAACAAGGCGTTCGGCACCCAGTTGAAGGCGATCCAGCGGTTCGGGCGCTCACAGCCGTCGGATCTGTCCGTGATCATGCAGCCGACCCTCATCGCCAACGGTGACCACGACCGCATGGTGCCATCCGTGCTGTCGACTGATCTGCGGAACCGGATCGCGAACAGTGAGCTGATCATCTACCCCAACTCCGGTCACGGCGGCATCTTCCAGTACTGGGAGGAGTTCGCCCCTGTCGCGGTGAAGTTCCTCACTGACTGAGCCCACCTCGGATGGGCGGCAGTGCCGCCCTTCCGTCTCAGGCGAAGGGCGGCAGCTCTGGGTAGAGCGCTTCGATGGGGCCTGCAAGAGCTGCCTTCACCTTCGCGGTCTGCTCGTCACCGATCACCTCGACAGCTCCAGCCTGCAACGCGTCGAACACCTGCCGGACGAGATCGCCGGGTTGCAGCTTCTGCCCCTGCGCCTGCGCCGCCATGGCGGTGTCCACATAGCTCATGTGCACCCCGATGACGTGCACGCCTCGTGGTGCGAGTTCGAGGCGCAAGGCGTTCGTGGCGGCCCAGAGAGCGGCTTTCGCGGCACTGTACGCGCCGCCATATCCAAGCCAGCTGCCGATGGAGTGCACGTCGATCAGGATCGGGTGCGCTGCCTTCAGCAGCGCTGGGGTGAATGCGCGGGCGAGCAGGACCGGGGCGAAGAAGTTGATCTCCATTGTGGTCCGCAGTTCGGACTCGGCAATGTCGATCAAGCTGGCCGTCGAGGGGCTGGCACCGGCGTTGTTGACCAGGACCGTGACGTCGGTGGCGAAATCAGCCGCAGCCTGAATGGAGGTCGGGTCGGTGACATCGAGTTGCAGTGCGACGATGCGCTCATCATCCCAGGCGCGCGGGGTGCGCGCGGTGGCGTACACCTTCGCCGCACCCCGGGCCAGGGCTTCGGCGACGAAGTGGGTGCCGATGCCACCGTTCGCGCCCGTCACGAGGACGACGGCGCCGTTGAGTGAGGTCATGGAGGCTGCTTTCAATAGTGCGCAGGGTCAGCTGCGGGTGAGCGCGGGGTGGTCGGTGTAGCCGTGGGCGCCGCCGGAGTAGATCGTTCCGGGGTCACCCGCTTCGATTGCGGACGGGATGATCGGCTGACGGTGATGCGGGGTGTTTTCCAGGTGCGACGTGCATTCGACGTGCATCAGCTGGGTGAACAGGTGCCCGGCACCGCAGTGCACCCGTTCGGTCACGCGGCGCCACCCTGCGATGCGCTCCGGCGTGAAGATACCGGGGGTGTCGAGATACCCCTGCCCATCTGTAGAGGGTTATGTTCCCTCGGTGATGAGCAGCTCGAGCGAGGCGCGCTGGCTGTAGTACTCGGCGGCTAGGGCACCCGGGGTCCCATCGATATTTGCGCGGCTTCTCGTCATCAGGGTGCGAGCGAGCCAGTGCACCAGCTCGATGCGGCCGAGAGTGAAGAGGTGTCAGGGGCGGAGGGTGCGGGCATAAGCGGACTCATCTCGAGGGGTCGACGACGACGGGGAGGGGTCTCCTCGGTGCCTGTGGGAAAGTAGGGCGGTAGGATCTCTTCCCATGCCACTTACTGACTCTGCTCAGCACTGAGCGTAGTCGTCTTCTACTCCCGGAGGGTCGCTCGTGACTGTGCCATCGACAGGAGCCGGCCGGCGCGAACGCAACAAGCAGGACAAGCTCGCTCGCATCACCGCGGCCGCGTCGGCTCTGTTTGCCGAGCGCGGCGTCGATGAGGTGACGACGCAGCAGATCGCTGATGCGGCGGACATCGGCACCGGCACGCTCTTCCTTTACGCGAAGACGA
Source organism: Curtobacterium sp. PhB78 (assembly GCF_003751685.1). Taxonomy (NCBI): domain Bacteria; kingdom Bacillati; phylum Actinomycetota; class Actinomycetes; order Micrococcales; family Microbacteriaceae; genus Curtobacterium; species Curtobacterium sp. PhB78. Next base: position 452,797 of record NZ_RKIA01000004.1, on the reverse strand, counting down.
AGGGCGAACTGTTGCTGATGGTGCAGAACCACCACTACAAGGCTGCGCTCGAGCGCGGCACGCGACTCGCCGCGGAATCAGACACCGCGCTCGATGCGGTGATGGCAATCACCGCACCCATTATCGAGTGCAACCGTGCCCAGTTCGATAATGGACGGACGTACCTTCGCGAAATGGCATTTGGGGATCACACGGAAGAGAACCACGCCGCGGCGCTCGCAATCGTCGGTGACACGGAGATTGCGGTCAGCAGCCAGCTCAAGCGGTTTGCTGTCACCCCCGAGGCGGAAGCAATGAATCTTGCCCGCGTGGTGTCGGCGGTTCTGTTTCTGACGATGGCTACTTCGCCGAAGACGCAAACGGTGTCCGAGATAATGGCCGCAACTGAGCAGCAGCTTCGGGCCGCGATACGCCCGCGAAGATAGCGACCCTCCAATGTCGCCGAACTGACGTTAGTCGACCACGATCACAATCTTCTGGTGCGGGCGGTGATCAAGATTAGTTGCCCACAGTGGAATGACTGCTCGTCACGTCGGCATGGCTGGTGCGACTGTGAGGTTTCCGTGCGAGATCCGCTGCCGCCTCGTTCTTGACGTAGCCGAGGTATGACATCGCCGCCAGAACTCGATGCCGGGTGACCGGTCGCACGTGCCCAGTTTTGTTGATCACTCGCGATACGGTTTGGTGGGAGACCGATGCCAGGGCGGCGACGTCATAGATGGTCGGAGCTTTTGGCGGCTGATCCTGCTCGGACAGCCAGCGCGGTCGTCGGCTACTCATCTCCGGGCTCAACATCCATGATCGGCTTGTCCTCTCCGAGAAGCGCGAAGCTGAGTTCTCTCCGCTGTTGGGCCAGCAAGCAACGGATCCATGGACCACCGCTCGCTGTATTTCGAGAGCTGAAAGGTCAGGGCTTCGCTTGATGGTGTCCAGGCGACTATCTTGGCGCTCGGATGCTCGTGGTGGAGTCAGTGCTTCGACGACCGACCGAGATGGGGATGATGGCCAGCGCGCCAAGAATCCCGACGATTCCACCGACGATGTACACCGCGGTGTAATCGCCGGTCGCGAGTGCGATGATCCCTCCCGCGACGAGCGGCCCGACGGCCTGCGGCACCTGGTTCGCCAGTTGGATAATGCTCATGAACCGGCCGTTTTCGTTCTCCTCGCGTGGCAGAACGTCCTGCTGAATCGCTTGATCGACTGCGCCGTAGACACCGACGGCGAGCGTGCTGAGCGCGCTGCCCAGGAGGAACTGTCCCTCGCTCTGAGTGAAGGCGACCACGACCATTCCGGCGGCCAGAATGAACGCACTTGCGATCAAGAATGGCTTTCGGCTGTGGAATCGGTCCGAGAGGTACCCGCTGGCGATGGCGCCGACGATCGCCGTGACGATGCCGATGAGACCCGACGTTGCAAGGATCGGGGCGGCCTCCGCGAGCGTGATGTCGAGACGCTGCCCGAGGAGGTAGACGCCGTAAGTCGTGGAGAAGGACAGTGCGAGGAAGACCAGAGCTCGGCTGATCCATACCCAGCCGACGTTGGGGAACTTCCGTGGGTTGAAGTAGAACCCTCGCGCGATGGACTTGATGTCGACGGGCTTGCGCTCGCTCACCGATCGCTTGTCCTTCATCAGGCCCGCGAAGATCAAAACGAAGATGAGCGCGAACGCCGCCGGAGCCGCGAACATGATCACGGGGATCTTCACGAACGCACCAGCGAACAGGATTCCGACGATCGGGCCGATCTGCGTAACTGAACCGGTGAGGCCAGAGACCTTCCCTCGCTGTTCCTCGGGGATGAGGTCGCTCTGGTGCGTCAGGAGCATTGCGCCGGCAGTCGAGTATCCGACGTAGGCGATGGACCATCCGACGATGAGGAGCGGGATGGACGGTGCGAACCCGACGATGAGCGATCCGAGCAAGCCCACGATTACCCCGCCGATGATCCAGGGGCGCCGGCGGCCGAAGCGGGATCGAGTGCGATCGCTGAGGAGCCCGGCGAGCGGGGTGGTGAAGAGGACGATGATGCCCGGGATCGCGATGGCGAGTGCGATCGCGCCGTTTTTGCCGACCGGGTCGATCTGCTGTACCCGAATGGAGAGGGAGTAACCGATCGGGGTCACCCACGCGACGTACAGCGCGAGTGTTGCCACGACCAGGCCAATGATGTAGCGCGCGCTGATCTTCTTCAGGGGGTCGGCGCCGTGGCGGACCGCGTCGCCAACTCCCTCCGCAGCGATTTCGAGTCCGCTCGGAATTCCGAGTGGGACCTCGTTTGGCTTTGCTGAGGAGTGCGGCGCGGTGCCGTCGGGTGAGGACATATCAGAACTCCGTTGTTGTGATGAGTGACGCAGGCGGTCAAGTAACGCGCGTTACCGAAGTATCGCCAGTGCAGGGTCTAAAAGCAAGAGGTGGTACTGATCTGGCGTAACGCGCGGTACCAGCGGCCGTGCACCCGCGGCTGAGGTGGCGGTCACGCTTGCCGAAGGTGAGAAGACGTCGCTTGGCATGACGTCTTCGTTCCGCTCCTAGTGACCGTGTCGGAGATCACACGTCGTGGATCGACAGGGCGGCGACGAGGTCCCGTTCCATTGCCGATGAGTTCGGGTGCTGCTGCGCGAGGGTGCGCACCGGCGCATCACCGAGGCGGCTACCCGCGGCTTCGACCGGCACACCCGGGAAGTACGAGCGGAGGACGTCGAGAACGGCGGCCCAGACGGCGTCGTCCTTCATGGTCTCTTTGACGCTGGAGTCGAGTGTCAGCTCTGCCTTCTCGCCGAACCCTGCCGGCGCCGCGTACCGCCATGAGTGCCGACCAGGAGCGACATCGACGGCGAGCTGTTCTGGATGCAGCGGGGGGATGACGGTGGCGGTGGCTCCATCGGGTACGACAACCTCCAGTACGAGGTCACCGTCGTCGACGTACCAGTGGCTTTCCACCCGCCCGAGCACCGTGTCGTGTTTGGCGTGGGCGGATGTGAGTCCTCCACCCGGCTGCGGGGCCACCGTGAATGTCCGCCAGCCCGGCGCAGTTCGGGTGAGACCGCCGACGACACGGTGAAGCCAGTCGGCGACGGCCCCGAGGGCGTAATGGTTGAGCGACGTCATGCCAGTGGCGTTGACCGTACCGTCGGCGAGCACAGCGTCCCAGCGTTCCCAGACCGTGGTCGCACCCATGAGGACGGGGTAGAGGAAGGAGGGACTCTTCGTCTGCATCAGCAGGTCGTACGCGACGTCGACGTGTCCGGTGCTGCTGAGCGCGTCGGTGACGAGCGGGGTGCCGGCGAATCCCGTGGCGATCGTGGCGCCCGACTCACTGATGATCGCTGCGAGCCGATCTCCAGCGACGCGCTGCTGGTCGTCGTCAAGCAGTCCGAACATGATGGGAAGGGCGTATCCGGTTGCCGATTCGCTCACCACGCGGCCGACGGGGGTCACGAAGTGACGCCGGAAGGCCGTCCGCACACGTGTGTGTAATTCGTCGAAGTGCTGAGCGTCTGCATGCTCACCGAGAACTGCCGCAGTTTGCGCCATCTCCTTCGTCGTCTTGGCGAGGTACGCCTGGGCGACGAGGTACCGGTCCGTCTTTCCGCCGGCGGGGTTGTCGGACGGAGCGTCGGGGTCGAGCCAGTCACCGAACTGGAATCCGTGGCCCCAGAGCCCGTCGTCGTCGAGTACTGATTCGACTTCGTCGACGAAGGCCGTCATCGATTCGTAACTGCGTCGGAGGATCTCCGACTCCCCATACTCCTGGTACAGGGCCCACGGCAGGCTGACCGCCACGTCACTCCACAGCGCGGTAGCGGTTGACGGTGTCGGGAGGACGTCCGGGATGCTCCACGGGACGGTCCCGGTCTCCTGTTGTTCAACCGCGAGGTCCTTCAGCCAGGAGCCGAGCACCTCGCGGACGTCGTAGAGGAACGTGGCGGTGGGCGTGAATGCGTTCAGATCGCCCGTCCATCCGAGTCGTTCGTCACGCTGCGGGCAGTCCGTCGGTACGCCGACGAAGTTGTCGCGCATCGACCAGACGGTGTTCTCGTGCAGCTTCGTGATGCGGGGGTCTGATGCCTCGAACCAGCCGGTGCGAGTCATGTCCGTGTGCACCACAATGGCGCGCAGATCAGCGACTGTGGGTACCCCGGGCCATCCTGTTACCTCGACGTATCGGAAACCGTGGAAGGTGAAACGTGGCTCCCACGTCTCCGCTGTGCCGCCCCGGAGGATGTACTCGTCGGTCGCGGCCGCGCTGCGAAGGGTCTCGGTTTCAAGGGAGCCGTCTGGCTTCAGCAGTTCGGCGTGACGGAGCGTGACGGTGTCGCCGCTTTGCCCGTTCACCGTCAGTCGCACCCAGCCGGAGATGTTCTGCCCGAAGTCGACGATCCACTGCCCAGCGGACTGCTCGGTCACGGAAACCGGCTCTAGTTCCTCCATGCGCCGGATAGGGGGTGCACCGCCCTCGACGAGCGTCTTGGTGTCCCAGTCGAAGGCTCGCGCGGCGCACCAGTTCGCAGCGTCGAACGCCGCTGTCGACCATCCGATCGGTTCACTGCGCGCGTCGTAGCGTTCGCCAGCGTAGATCCCGCTCGAGTGCACCGCTCCGGTGCTCACGAGGACTTGCTCGTCGCTTCCGATGACGTCGATGTGATCGTCGTACTCGAGTTCGAGGCGCGCCCAGAAGGCAGGCCGGTCCGCGTAGTTGTGTCGCCGGTTCTCCCAGGTGAGAGCACCGACCGCCCACCCTTCACCGACGATCGCGCCGAACGCGTTCTCGCCGTTCGTGAGGAGACCGGTGATGTCGTGGCGTCTTGCGACGAGTCGGTGCCGATACGACGTCCATCCTGGGAAGAGCACTTCATCACCGACGCGGTGTCCGTTGACGTACGTCTCAGCGATGCCCAGCGCAGACACCGTGAGCGTCGCGTGGCGGAGTCCTTCGGCGACCGTGAAGTCACGCCGGAAGTACGGTGCCGGGTCGCCTTCGACGCTTGCAGTGTCGGCGCTGACGAAGACGGGTTCGGTGGACTGTGTCATGGCGTTCCTTCTAGGTTCGCAGAGGAGGAGAACGGTTCCGGCGGACGGTCAGTGCACGGTGAGTTCGACGATTGCGGATGCACAACCGGGTGCAGTGACCGTCACGGTGATGACGCCTGCAGCGGTCGGTCGGACGATTGCGAGGGCGGTTCCGTCGAAGGTGCACCGAGTTGTCTCGGCGAAGAGCGACACCGGTGCCGGATCCCCACTGCCGAACGACTGAAGGGTCCCTGTGCCCTCAACGAGGACAGTCACCTCGCGATCCATCAGCGGTCGAACGACGCCCGCGGTGTCGGTGAGTGAGATGTCGATGTATGCAAGGTCGGTCGTGCCGTTGGTGATCTCCGTCCGGTCCGCCGAAACGGAGAGGATCGTCTCATCGGCGGCGGAGCGGAGCGACGTTCGACCGGTCTCGACACCGCCGGTGTACGCCACTGCGGTCAGTTCACCGGGCTGCCACACCGTCTCGATCGTTGCCCGGAACGCCAACTCGGCTCCGACGGCGGCGCGACCGATGATGTCGCCGTCCAGCAGCAGCTCGACCTCGTCGGCGTCGCTGTAGACCTCGACGGTTACGGGAAGGCCGTCGTAGCCGTCCCAAGCCCAGCTCGACACACTGTCGCTCCACGACCAAGGGGTTCCGAGCACCGTCTGACCGTGACGCGAGGGCCGCTGCACGGCAACGTACGGCTCGCGGCGAAGGCCGAACACGATCTCTCGGTAGTACGAAACGGGACGACGGCGTCCGATGATGTCGAGGTCGCCGCTGGCGGCGGCGAGCCAGGGCCAAGCCTTCGCTGCGGCAGGACCGGCTGCCTCGTCGTGATAGCTCACGCCGCCGAGGCCCGCTTCGCCGAGGTAGTCCCACCCCACCCACGTGAAGTCGCCGATGACGTGGTCCAGCCGCTTGACGAGGTCCCAGTTCCGGGCGATGTGCGAGGGGAACGTCTCGCTTCCGACGATGACGCGGTGCGGGAAGAGCTCGTGGTCGAGTTCGTACCGCCCGTCGCCGTAGTTCATGCCGGCGACGTCGAGCACGGAGAACGATTCTTCGGTCCGCGCGGTCACGGGCGGCGAGGCCGAGATCTGGTTCATCATGTCGCCGACCTGGCTCATCATCGCATTCACGCCGCCGGCTTGCGGCTCTGCGGATGCCAGCGCCTCCCGCTGCTGCGACATACCGGCGGTGACCAGGTCGAGGACTGACACGAATCCGTTGATGCCGTTCGTGACGAACCGGTTGGGGTCGAGCGAGCGGAGCTTCTCGGCGAGACGCCTGCTCCAGATGCCGCCACTGATGGAACCCGTTTCTGGGATTTCGTTGCCGATGGAGTACATGATGACGCTCGGGTGGTTGACGTCCTTGGCGACCATTGACTCGACGTCTCGCTCCCACCACTGGGTGAAGTCGGACGCGTAGTCGAAGTCGGACTTGCTCGAGGTCCAGACATCGAACGTCTCGTCCATGACCAGCATGCCCAGCCGGTCGCACGCTTCGAGTAGCGCCGAACTCATGGGATTGTGCGCACTTCGGATCGCGTTGAACCCTGCGTCTTTGAGCAGCTCGATTCGGCGCTCCTCCGCGCGGACGATCGCGGCAGCACCCAGGGGGCCGTTGTCGTGGTGGATGCATGCTCCGCGGAGCAGGACAGCTCGTCCGTTGATCCGAAGTCCGCGTACGGCGTCGAGCTGCAGAGTGCGGATGCCGAAGGTCACCTGTTCGCGGTCGACCTCGTCGTCACCGTCGGTCAGGACGACGGTCGCGCCGTACAGCGTCGGCGAGTCCACGTCCCACAGCGATGGGTTCGTCACAGGCAGTCGGAGTCGGACGGTGGAGCGCTCGCCAGGAAGGAGACTGACCGGAGCGCTGCTCGTGACGAGGGAAGCGGACGATTCGGCCTGGGTCACCTGCGTGATGTTGGTCGTGAGACGGAGAGTGCGGGTCGTTGTGCCGCCGTTCTCGACCTCCGCAGCAACCTCGACGACCGCTCTGTCCACATCGACGTCCGGGGTGGTGACCTGCACGCCGTCGACTGCGATCCGCGCGGCACTCTTCACGATGAGACGAACGTCGCGGTAGATTCCGGCTCCGGTGTACCAACGGCTGTCCTGGTGAGTGCGGCAGTCGACCTTGATCGTGTTCGTTGTCCCGGCCTCGAGCCACGGGTCGATCCGCACCACGAATCGGGAGTATCCGAACGCGTGTTGGCCGGCGAGTGCACCGTTGACGTAGACCATCGCATCTCGGTGGACACCGTCGAATTCGAGCGCCCAGAGCTGACCACCGAAGTCCGCTGGAACTGAGACCTCGGTGCGGTACTCCCATGCTCCACCCGGGAAGTAGCCAGGCGCGGCGCCGTTCCGGAGATCAGGCGTTCGCGCCGTGGTGATCTGTGCATCGTGCGGCAACGTCACGTCTTCCCAGTCGCCGCCCGCGCCGCCGAGTTCGGCAAACGCGCTGACCTTCGGACGGTAAGACCAACCCTGGTTGAGCAGCTGCACGGTCATCAAGGTCTCCACAACGTCATCGTCTGCGCAGGTATCGCGCGTTACCTAGCCAATCAGCTCGGGTATTGCGTGTCAACCGCCGAGACGGTTCCCCCGCATGCCGATCACTGGGGGCCACTGATCCAGGACGGACGCGGCCGAGCACCCTCGCCGACGACCCGCCAAGCCCGAGGCTCCGGTTCGTTGCGTCGCACCGAAGCACTCGCGGACAACGCGGTGCCGATCGGCATCCTTTTGCACCGGCTGGGAACCTCAACAGCATCCCGCTCGAACCAGATGGCGCGGTTGACGTGGACACGCGACCGCTCTAGCGTCAGTTACGCGCGTTACCAACGAAGGGATGGACACGTGTCCGAGTCGAACAAGCCACTCACTGGCCACACAATGATCGGAGCGTGGCTTGAGCACCCCGCCGGGGGTGCGGTGCTTCGCCAGTTCGGTGAACAGCTCGGCATGCAGGAATCGGCCCTTCGCCTACTCCGCCGTGTGCCACTCGAGACCTTGATCGCTGGGATGGGGGACCGAGGTGACGGAGTGCTCGATACTTTGACTCGGGAGGCGAACGGGCGAGAAGTGTCCCCGGAAGAAGAAGCCGAAAGTGCGGGCTGGGTGGAGCGCATCTCCGCCGGTCGGTTCGACGGCCGCACCGTCATCGTCACGGGCGCCGCTTCGGGTATCGGCCGTGCCGTCGCGGTGCGTATCGCCCGCGAGGGCGGAACCGTTGTCGCTGTGGACATCGCCGAATCGCGCCTCGCCGACCTGGTGGCAGCGTTCCCGTCCGTGCGGCCCGTCGCAGCGGACATCACCGCCGATGACGGCGTCGCGCGGATCGTTGAGGCTGCCGGAGCCCGTATCGATGGGCTCGCGAACGTCGCGGGCCTCCTCGACGATTTCAGTCCCCTTCACGAGACGGACGACGCGATGCTTCGTCGCGTGTTCGAAGTGAACGTGTTTGGTCTGGTACGACTGTCTCGAGCGGTCATTCCTGCGATGATCGCCGCTGGCCGCGGATCAATCGTGAACGTAGCGTCCGAGGCTGCCCTGCGCGGCTCCTCTGCGGGGTTGGCGTACACCGCGTCGAAGAGCGCCGTCCTCGGCGTCACGCGCTCGTCTGCGTTCATGTACGAGCCGAACGGGATCCGCGTGAACGCCGTCGCTCCTGGCGGTACCCTCACCGGCATGCGTCCGACAGCGACGAACACCTTCGGTCAAGAGCGATTGAACAGTCACACCGCCGACGTCCCGATCGCCGTTCCGGAGGCGCTTGCAGCATCCATCACGTTCCTGCTGAGCGACGACGGCGTCAACGTCTCGGGCGCCCTTCTGCCGTCTGACGGTGGTGAGTCCGTGTTCTGACGCATGCGGTGAGCGTCGGATCGTTCTCCTCGGGTCAGGTAGTACCACGCACGACGACCCGAAGCGGGTTCTCGGCCGGCTTCGGGTCGGTCGTTGTGAGCCCGAGTCCTTGGATGACTCGGTTGATACTTGACCGCGCCGCGCTCTCCAGATCGACGTGCACGGTCGACAGGGGCGGGATGGTCACTGCTGAGAGCGGGGTGTCGTCCATTCCGATCAGCGCGACGTCCTCGGGGATGCGGTACCCGCGTCGCGTTCCCGCGGCGAGCAGAGCAGTTGCGACGTCGTCGTTGTAGCAGGCAATCGCGACACCAGGCGCGGCAAGCGAATCAAGGGCGGCGTCTGCGGAGTCAGCGTTGATCTCGACACTCACGTTCAACGGGTCCGGGAGGCCGGCGGCGCGGCAGGCGTCTCGCACTCCTGCCTCCCGGGCCTGACCGAAGGGGTCGTCACGCGCATCGTGAAGATGAGCGAACGCAAGGCGTTGGTGACCCTTCTCGATGAGGTGCTCAGCCTGCAAGCAGCCGATACTCCTGTTGACGTCGTCATCTGCGGCGCGCGGTCCCGGGTCGACGGCGAGGACCCCGTTCCGTTCGAGTAGCTCTCGCTCGAAGCTGTCGAAGAGCGTGAATGAGATCACGGCACGTGGATGCAGACCGCGGACCATCCGATTGAGTGACTCGGCCGTTGCGGTCGGGAATCGCAGCAGGAGCGTCAGGCCACGATCGGCAAGCTCGTCGGTCGCTCGCTCGAACAGGTCCTGCAGGTTGCCGTGGAATGTCGTGTTGGGGATGAGGGCGATGACGATGTCGCTGGAACCAGTCGCGAGGGCCCGTGCCGCGACCGACGGCTGGTACCCGAGGTCGAGAGCGATCCGTTCGACCCGTTCGCGCGTCGCGGGTGAGAAACGTGCACCGCGACCGTTCAGGATTTGGCTGACGGTCGCTCGCGAGACACCAGCGGTACGCGCCACGTCTTCGCTCCTGGTCACCATGCGGTCTCCTCCCGGCCGTGCCCAGCTTAATGGGGCGGTGACGCGCGATACGCGACCGACGAAGATCGTCTAACTGCTGGTGGATCCGACGAGTGCTGGATGGAGCACGGTCCTCATTTCCGTCTCACGCCAGCGTCGGAGCAACGAGTGGAACCGCACGGGACCGGGACTGTAGCTCCCGCCGCCGCGGCGGCGAGTCCCCTCGCCGTTGTAGTACCCAGGCGTGCACTCGGCGAGGAACGCCGCATTGTTCGTCTCGACGGCGCTGATTGTCTCGGCCCAAGCATCTTGCGCCTCTTGAGTCGGTTCGACGAAGCGGGCGCCCTCGCTTCTCGCTCGTCCGAGGATGGCGGCGATGTGGGTTGCCTGCTCCTGGAGGACGTGGACGAAGTTCACTGAGTTGGCGTTCTGCAGCGACCCGAGGTGGAAGAGGTTGGGGAAACGATGCGACATGAAGCCGTGGAGCGTCTTCGGCCCCTCCGCCCACGCCTGGAGGAGCTGGTCCCCGCCGCGACCGAGTACCGGTAGCGTCCCGGAGACGACTCCGGAGACGCCGGTCTCGAATCCGGTGGCGAAGATGACGCAATCGACTTCGTACTCGTTGTCGCCGACGACGACCGTGTGCTCCGTCATGGCGGTGATGCCGCCGCTGTCGGCCGTGTCGATCAGAGTCACGTTCTGCCGGTTGAAGGTCTGCAGGTACGTGTCGCTGAAAGTGGGTCGCTTGCACATGTACCGGTACCAGGGCTTCAGCTTTGCGGCGGTGCCGGCGTCGTCGACGATCGCGTCGACGCGGGCGCGGATCCGGTCCATCTTCTGCGCGTCTGCAACCTCGATGACGAGGCCTCGGTCTGGTGCATCGACCCTCTCGTCACTCTGACCGGTGAGCATCGTCCGTTGTAGGGCAGCGGTGGAGGTCCACCCGTCCTGGACGAGGTCGACGTCTGTCTCCTCGCCGGACACGACCGCGAGGAAGTTCTCCATTCGTTCTTCCTGCCAGCCGGGCGGCAGCGACTGGGTCCAGCCAGGCGGCAGGTCTCGGTTGTCCCGGACATCGACGCTGGACGGGGTGCGCTGGAACACGAAGAGGTGCTCAGCGGAGCGAGCGACCTGAGGAATGACCTGGATCCCGGTGGCGCCGGTGCCGACGACCGCGACCCGCTTGTCACGCAGCCCTCCGAGGTCGCCGTCCTGCGTGCCCCCCGTGTAGCCGTAGTCCCAGCGGCTCGTGTGGAAGGTGTGACCGCGGAACGTCTCGATGCCAGGGATCGCGGGGAGCTTCGGCTGCGAGAGTGTCCCAGACGAGACGACGACGTACCGTGCACGGAAGCTGTCACCACGATCGGTTGCGACCTGCCACTCGGCGTCGTCCTCGTGCCATCGCAGTTCCGTCACGCGGGTGTGGAACAGGACATCGTCGTACAGGTCGAACTTCCGGGCGATGGCCATCGCGTGCTTTCGGATCTCCTCACCCGGCGCGTAGCGCCTGGAGGGGATGGTGCCGACGTCCTCGAGCAGTGGCATGTAGATCGACGACTCGATGTCGCAGTGAACGCCGGGATATCGGTTCCAGTACCAGGTGCCACCGAAGTCGCCGCCCTCCTCGGACATGCGAACGGACGTGAAGCCGGCCTGCCGCAACTTCGACGCGGTGAGCAACCCACCGAACCCGCCTCCGACGACGAGCACTTGGACTGCACCGTGTTCCACGGTCCGTTCCTTGCGCGGCGTGTAGGGATCGGTCTCCCAGTATCCGAAGGACCCGCGGGTTCGTCGGTACTGCCGGAGCCCATCTGGCCGGATGCGACGGTCGCGCTCCTGCGCGTACCGCGCGCGGAGCGCAGGCATGTCGTTGGCGGTGGGGTCGGTCATGTTCCTCCAGAACGGGACGATCGGTGACGATGCGTGACCGCCTCGGTCGACGGCCGGTTGGTCGACGGTGAGTTCGCTCGTCAATCTTCAAGCGCGATCGCGAGAGCCGGGCAGACCGCGACGGCGTCGCGGACCTCCTCGACTTCTTCTCCGGTCACGTCGTCCTTGAGGAGAAAGGCGATACCGTCCTCGTCTCGTTGGTCGAAGACGTTCATGGCAGCCATCACGCACTGACCGCTTGCGACGCACTTGTCTTGGTCGAGGATGACCTTCATCGGGTCTGCTCCTTCTCTTCCTTCTGTGGGTGAGCCGGGCACCAAGTGACCGGGAGTTCGTACACCCCGTAGACGGATCCGTCGTGCTTGAAGGGGATCGCGTCGAGGGTGGTGGCGAGTGTCAGCGTGGGGATACGTCGGAGCAGCGTGGCGTAGGCGACCTGCAGCTCCATTCGTGCCAGCGGTTGGCCGAGGCACTGGTGCACGCCGAACCCGAACGCAACGTGCGTTCTGGGGTTCCGTCCCACGTCGAGCCGGTTTGGGTCGCTGAACACGGCGTCGTCCCGGTTGCCGAGGTCGGTCGCCACGATGATCCCGTCGCCAGCGCGGATGGTGACGCCGTCGATTTCGATGTCCTCGACAGCGACTCGCTTACGCCCGTCGTGCGTGATGGTGAGGTAGCGCAGAAGCTCCTCTACCGCGGACGCCACGAGCGCGGGGTCGGGATCGTCGCGGAGTCGCGCCAACTCGTCAGGGTGTTCGATGAGCGCGAGCGTGCCGAGGGCGATCATGTTCGCCGTTGTCTCGTGACCGGCGATGAGGAGCAGGATGCCCATCTGCACAGCGTCGGACATCTCCAGCTCGCCGTCGGTGACGCGGCGGCCGAGGTCCGAGAGCAGGTCCTCGCCTGGTTCGGCGATCTTTCGGTGCAGGAGCTGCGCGAGGTAGGCGCCGAGCGATTCGAAGGCGCGACGCTGTTCCTCACGAGCGACACCGCGCTTGATGATGGTTCGACTGTGCTCCTGGAAGTCGTCGTGATCGCCATAGGGCACGCCGAGCAGCTCGCAGATCACCAGCGACGGGAGCGGAAGCGCAAATTCTTCGACGAGGTCGACTGGTCCGGTGCGGGAGAGCATCGAGTCGATCAGGTCGTCTGCGATCCGTTGCACTGCCGGTCGCATGACCTCGATGCGCTTCACCGCGAACGGCGCCGTCACCATCCGGCGCAATCGCGCGTGGTCGGGATCGTCCATGAGGATGAAGCTCAGACCGGAACCGCCGCCGTCGACAGGAGCCGGGGATGGGTAGCCGGGTCGGCTGATGTCCGCGCTGATGCGGGCATCAGCAAGGATCGTCCGCGCTTCAGCATGTCGAGTCACGTACCACGGCGTGGAACCGTCCCAGAGGCGAACCCTTCGAATCGGTCCCTGCTGCTGTTCATGGGTTGCCGCTGGAGATGGGTCGAACGGACATGCGCTCGCTCGCCGCATGGGGAACGCTGGCGGTTCAGCCTGCTGCGTCGATGCAATGACATCAGTCATCGGGTTTCCTTCCTCTCGGTGTTCAGATGACAGCGGCTTGACCGGCGAAGAGGTCAGTGAGCAGCGCGCTCGCGAGGCGTGCCTGCTTCGGCATCCCCCACCCCAGGACACCGACGGGTTGACCGGCCCGTGTGGCGAGCGCGACAAAGCGACCTTCCTCGATCGATCCCTCGATGACTGCGCTGTCATCTGCGTCGCCGGGGAAGCCGTACGCCTGGATCTTGATCCCGTACTGATCAGACCAGAAGTACGGAACCGGCACGTAGGGTGCTGCCGCGTTCGCGTCGAGGATGTTTCGGGTCACTGCCGCCGCTTGTTCCGTTGCGTTGGTGCGGTTCTCGAGCCGAAGGTCCCGGCCGAGGCCTTCGTGACGCCAGCGTGCGACATCACCAACTGCCCAGATCCCGGGTGCAGCGCGACAAAGACCATCACACAGGACACCGTCAGACACATCGAGACCGCTGTCGCTGAGCCACTCCGTGTTCGGTGTCGACCCGATCGCCACGATCACTCGACCAGCCTGAAGCTGTGTGCCGTCATCGAGTACGGCGCCGACCACGCTGCCGCGATCCGGCAGGAGTGATCTGACGCGGGACTCACCGCGCAGGACGACGCCCGCGTCTTCATGGCGGCTGCTGAGCAGGGCAGAACCGACGGAGCCGAGCTGGGCGAGCATCGGAGTCGGCTCCGGGCCGACAAGTGTGGTTGCGGACCCAGAAGCGACTGTCGCCGCGGCGATCTCGCTGCCGAGGACCCCGTTCCCGACGACGAGTGTGGGCACCGTCGATCGGAGCGACTCGCGGAGTTCGCGCGCGTCATCGAGCGAGCGAAGGACATGGACTCCGAGGAGGTCGTGCTGGAGAGGAAGCTGACGAGCACGGACACCGGTCGCAATGACGATGTTGTCGGCTGCGATGGCCTCGTTGCCCGCCGATACTGTTTGGCGCGCAACGTCAAGTCCGGTGGCGGAGTGCCCGAGACGGAAGACCGCGCCGAGGCCATCCAGCGACCGTTGCGGCCGGAGCATCACCTGCTCGAGGTCCCAGTGGCCGCTCAGGTACTGCTTCGACAGCGGCGGACGGTCGTACGGGGTGTGCTGTTCGTTGTCGAGCAACGTCAGCGGGCCGCTGTGCCCTCGTCGTCGCAGCCCTTCCGCAACAGCGATCCCCGCGGCGGACGCACCGACGATGAGCACGCTGCTGTCGATTGCAGATGTCGTCATGTATGCCTCCGCACGGAAGCCGAATCTGCGAGTCAGAGACGCTCCGTCAGGGGTAGTCAACTCCGACGAGCAAGATTTTCAAACACGTGATTTAGATTCTCACCGCTTTCTCACCCGCCCGTGCCCCACGGTCCCCTCAACGGAGGACCCACGGCCCAGGTCACGGCAGACGGTCAGCCGTGGGCAGATCGACGAACCACAGCGCGGAGATCGCGTTGGTGAGTGCTGCTGCGACATCCGACCAGTCGGACCAGATCCTGGGCCCTCCGCGCTCGAGGGACCGTTCGTGCTCCGCGATCATCTGCGTCAACAAGATCCGGCCCATGGCATTGCGTTCCGCCCGCACCTGCCGAGGGAGGTCGGGTAGGCAGCTCCTGATGCCTTCAGCGATGCGAAGGAGGCTCGGAGTCTCGCGCGCCTCGTCCATCGCGATGTCTGCCCACGCCGGGTCGGTGGCGACCTGTGCGCTGAACCGGCCGTACCAGGTGGGTGAGCCGAGTGCTGCGAGATGTGTCGTTGTTGCTCGCACGAAGCATCCGATCCAGTCACGAACGTCGGTGGACCCGTCGATGCGCGCAAGTTCCAGGAGACGCAGCTCGTTGATGCGCCGCTGGTGTCGTCCGAGGATGGCGCGGATGAGTTCGTGCTTGCTGCCGAAGTGGTAGCTGACGACTGCGGTGTTTCCTTGGCCCGCAGCCTCTCCGATCTGCCTGTTCGAGATGTGTGCGATGCCGTACTCCGCGTAGAGACGCTCGGCGGCGGTCAGGATCAGTTCTCGCGTTGCTGTGACGCGCTTGCTTCGAGCGCCTTCTTCACCGGTGGTCATCGCGATTCCTCTCCGCGATGAGATCGTAGCGACTGCGCTCGTTGGGCTGTGCGCGAATGGGACCTGCCGGTCAGTCGCAGGCAGACGACAGCGGGGGTACCGACGAAAGATTCGTCGATACCCCCGCTGTCGGGAATGTCAGGAGGCCTTGATCGCCTCTCGCTGCGGCTCAGTGTTGGCAGCCGTTTCGTCCTCGGTCAGGCTGTGACCCTCGGTGTCGAGATTCGGCACGATTCGCTCCAGCCACTTCGGCATCCACCATGCGGCGCGTCCGGCCAACGCCAGGAGCGCCGGCATCAGGACCATGCGGACGATGAACGCATCCGCTAGCACGCCGATCAGGAGTCCGAACGCGGTCTCCGACGCGAACGTCATCTCGCTCGACGCGAAGCCGCCGAACACGAAGGCCATGATCAGGGCTGCGGCGACGATCACCGGGCCGGACTTGCTGAAGCCCGCGAGGATGGCTTCCTTGGGCCGGAGCCCGGAGACGTACTCTTCGCGGATCCTGGAGACGAGGAAGACCTGGTAGTCCATGGCGAGTCCGAAGAGGACGCCGACGAGGATGATGGGGAGAATGCTGCCGAGGGGGTCGCCCTGGGGGGCGGCGATGATGAAGTCCAGCCACTTCCACTGGAACACCGCAGTGAGTGCACCGAGTGCGGCACCCAACGACAGCAGGTAGCCGAGGGTCGCGAACAGCGGTACGAGGAGCGACCGGAACATCACGACCAGCAGCAGGAACGACAAGACGACGATCACGACGACGTACTGGATCAGTGCCTTGTTCATCTGTGCGGTCGTGTCGAGACCGATTGCAGTTTCGCCGGTCACTTCGAGGTGCACACCACCGACAGAATCGGCTTGGTCGCGGATGTCGTGGACAAGGTCCTTCGTGCCGTCGTCGATCGGGCTGCCGTTCGGGATGACGGTGAACAGGGCCGTGTCACCGGAGGTGTCGATCTGGGCAGGGGTGACCATCCGAACGTGAGCGAGGTCATCGAGCGCGTTCTGCACGTCAGGAGCCTTGTCCTGAACGTCGTTGCCTTCGGCGAGGACGAGGAGCGGTGACTGCGTGCCACCGAACTTTTCCACGATGAGGTTGTACGCATGGCGCTGTGTGGAGTCCGGGTTCGAGCCGCCCGGGATGTTTGCGGCGGTCTTCATGCTGAACAGCGGGATCGCAACGATGGCGAGAACTGCAACGCCTCCGATGAGCATGAGCAGGGGGTGCCGGGTGTTCGCCGTTCCCCAGCTGCGCAGGAACGAACGCTTCTTCGGGGCGACGTCGATCGTTCCGCCGGCGCGGAGCGTTTCGCGGTCCTTCTTCGGCAGGGCGCGAAGGCCGAGGCTCCGCAGGATGACGGGCAAGAGGGTGAGGGCTGCGAGCACGGCGATCGCGATTGCGAAGGCTCCTGCGAAGCCCATGTCCTCGATGGTGCTGATCCGAGTGACGACCAAGCCGACGAGCGCGATGATCACGGTGAGGCCAGCGAAGACGACGGCTGTGCCGGCCGTGCCCGTGGCGTGAGCCACGGCGTCCTCGACCTTGCGGCCGGCACGAAGCTCAGCGCGGAAACGTGTGAGGATGAAGAGCGAGTAATCGATGCCGACCGCGAGGCCGAGCATGCCTGGCAAACTGATCACGGTGGTGTCGAGAGGGTGGATTGCCGACCATGCGAGCACGCCGAGGATGCCTGCTCCGACGCCGCTGAGGGCGACAAGCATGTTGGCGCCGGCGGTGATGAGCGATCCGAAGGTCAGGAAGAGGATCAGAAACGCAACCAGGAGGCCGACGATCTCCCCGGCTCCGCCGATCGGGTAGCTGTCCTCGGCGATCTGCCCGCCAACTTCGATGCGAAGATCTGCGTCGTGCGAGTGAACGAAGGAGAGGACCTTGTCGTAGGTCTTCTCAGCGTTGCTGTCCGTGATGCCGCTGAACGTCAGCGTGGACACGGCGGTGGTCTGGTCCTTTGACACGTAGGGCTGCTGCTCGTCGAACGGGGAGGTCACGGACTCCACGTGCGGGAGGTCCCCCGCGGCGTCCACGATGCGAGTGACTCGGGACACGGAATCGGCGTCCGTGATGTTGGCGCCGTTGCGGCCTTCCATCACCAGCTGCAGGGTCTTTGCCTCCGAGCCGGAGGATTTCATGCCCGGGAACTTGTCTTGGAGTGTGTCCAGCGCCTTGGACGCGGGGGTGTCAGGGGCAGTGGTCTTCCCGCCGCCCAGGTCAGCTGATGTGGCGGTGATTCCGGTGAAGACGGCGATGATCAGCAGCCAAGCTGCGATCACGATCAAGCGGTGTCTGGCGCTGAATCGCCCGACAGCCGCGAGGAACTTCGGCATGAGTGCTCCTGAAGAATGAGGTGCCGCCCTGGAGGAACTCGGGCCGGCAGTTGATGTCTCAATCCTCGGGTGACGCAGTCGTCGGGGCGTCGTCCGTGCGAAGCGCCGTTCCTACTTCATCTGCAGTAGATGACGCTCCGATGTCCGGAGGGTCAGACGAGTCCAGCGCGGTAGGCGAAGGCGACGAGCTGAGCGCGGTCGCGCGCTGCGACCTTCGCCATCGCGCGGGTGGCGTGAGTCTTGACGGTGAAGGGTGAGACGAACATCGCTGCGGCGATCTGCTCATTGTCACCGCCCGCGGCGACGGCGATGACGACGTCGAGTTCGCGGGGCGTCAGCGCTGCGAAGCGCTGTGCGAGTTCGGCGTCGACTGGTCGTCGGGGACCAGTTTGGACGTGTCCCACGACCGCGCTCGACGCAGCTGGGGAAAGCACTGCATCACCCTGCACCGTTTGCCGGAGTCGCTCGAGGAGCGCGGCTGGGCCGACGCCTTTGCCGAGGAACCCGTTGGCACCGGCCTGGAGTGCGTCGAGAACCACGGCGTCGTCCTCGAAGGTGGTGAGGACGATGATCGGGAGTTGCTGCGCTGATCGTGTCGCTCGTACCCGTCGGGTTGTCTCGACTCCGTCGATCCCAGGCATCCGTACGTCCATCACGATCAGGTCTACGGCCTCGTGGTCGAGAATCCGTAGGGCCTCGAATCCATCGGATGCTTCGGCCACGACAGCGAAGTCCGGGCTGGAATCGATGATGGCTCGGAGACCGAGAAGGATCATCTCCTGGTCGTCGACGAGTAGTACGCGACAGGTCATGCTTGCTCCTCGGGGATGGTCACGAACACTGCGAACACGTCATCGTCGACGTCAATCCGAACGGTGCCACCAACAGATTTGACGCGCTCCTGCATGCCCATGATGCCGAACCCCGTTCCGTGAACATTCGATGCGTCCGGTCGGGTTGGGTTCGTCACCTCCACGTGCAGCGCACCGGCGGCAGCGTGGAGCGTGAGTGCTGCCTCGCCGGCGCCGTATCGATGAGCGTTCGTGAGCGCCTCTTGCACGACTCGGTAGACGGTCACGCCCACCGCGTCCGAGGTTTTCGGCAAGGGAGTTGGGATCTGCGCGTCGACGTCGAGACCGATCTCGGAGAACGATCGAACAAGCGCGGCCATGTCCTGGAGGTTCGGCAGCGGGCTCGATGCCGCGGCTGCGTGCTCGTCTGCGCGGAGAACCCGCAGGGTGTGCTGGGTTTCTGCGAGGATGCGTTGCGTGGCGGTCTGTGCGGCCTCGACGGATGCGGCAGTCCGTGAGTCAGTCGCCAGCCCGGATACGGCAATCGCCCCGAGATGCATGTTCACGACCGCGGTCTGGTGTCCGATGATGTCGTGGAGATCACGAGCGATACGGATGCGCTCCTCAGCGACTCGGCGAGTTGCCTCAATGTCTCGGGTGACGATCGCGTCCTCGGCACGTGCTCGCAACGCCTCCCAGGACCTGTACTGCTGGAACAACGCCGATCCGATGGCGCCTGCCGCGACGACGCTCAGAACTCCCGCAGCTCCGTCCCACTGGACAACCCGACCGTGGTCGAGGTAGCCGCTTGCGGCGACGATCCCGGCAACCACTCCCGCCGACAGCAACGTCGTTCGGAACGCCGGGGTGCCGGTAGCCGTGATGGCGAACAACGTGAATGCCACCACCGTGAACTCAGCGAGGGCGTCACGGTGCCCCAGTGTTGCCAGTGCGGTCCCCAGGAGGACTGCCCCGATGCCGACGTGAGGTCGCCGACGTGCCACTACGGCACCGACCGCGCAGACCACGGCTCCCGTGTATCCGAGGAACGACCCGCCGAGAATGATCGCGGTGGCGATCTCGACCAGCATCGCCGTGACGCTGATGTACGGCATGGAGCGAGGTACCGCGCGCTGCGCACGCAGCCATCGGGGCGACTCGATCTCAGGTCGCTGAGGTTCGTCGTTCACGGTTTGATTGTGCCTGGAGAAGATCGGCGCGCGGCCTGCAGACGTCACATGCCTCGGATGTTCGGACGATGTCGTCCTCTGAGCCCTGTTCACCGCCGCGCGCCGGACCGTTCACCGATCGCCAACGGCAGCCTCGCGTTCGTCGGAGACCGGGGTGGCTGAGATGGTGTCGCGCGCCGTGGTCTCTCGCTCTGACGCTCGGCGCTCCGCGGGTTCCGCGGGTTCCGCGGGTTCTACGGATTTCGGGTACTCGAGCAGCACGGCAGTCATGTCGATCGGAACGGTGTCCTGCAAGAAGAGATCGTCCGGGCGGACGGTCTGTCGCAGCAGTACGGATTCCGCATCGGAGCGGCCGAAGCTCATCGTCATCGCGAGATCACCGTCACAGCGAGCTTCTCGACACCCATGGCGACGAGCACAACCATGAATCCGGCGAACCGGACCACCTCGGAAACGGTCATGAGTGTCCCCCAGGCGACCAGCTTGGGAACTCGGGCAGTGCGCGCCACGGCACCCTCAGCGGGACGGATGCGTTGCACAGTTGACGGTGTGGCGGACTGGATCGCGGTCATGATGACTCCTTTGTGCAGGGTCTAGCCCCGATGAGTTCATCCTCAGCGCCGGACGGCGGCTGGTCGTCGTCCGGCAAGACTCGATCGCCTACTGCAGATGGAGTAGACGGCTCCCGCGACCCCGTCTACCCCCTGATCTCGGCCCCACCGACTTCGACAGAGTCACCGGCGGAGAGTTCACGGTCTGAGTGCAGGTCCGACGAGTGGCGTGGCACGAAGGCCGAACGCCCTCGGCGAGGTGTTCGGTCTATTCGCGGATGCCAGTGGTGGCACGGATCGCGGATCCCAGTAACAGCGGGCGTTCCACGACTTTTGGGATCCGATTCCACGGTCTCGATAGGACGGCGAGCTCCGGCCGCTCTCTGGACGCACAGATGCGCCAGATTCGCGCCGATGCACACGACCGCGCTGCTTCGTCAACAGCACCGAACTCGGCGGCGTCACCGACCACTGGGCGGGCACCATCCACGGGGACACCCCTGGCACTCTCCCGTTGTCCGCCATCGCCGCGCTCCTCGGCACCACGGTCAACCTAATCCGCGACCTCCTCCACGACGTGCGCATCGTCGGCGGCCTCGTCCACGAACAAGAGACGGGGCTGCCCGCACCGTGGTGACGGGCTGTAGACAGACCTGTGCACCCTTTCATTGACTCCCCGTTAGGTGTACGCGAGGGTCGCTCATAGGCGGTCGGAGGGGCTGACCGCCTCGAGGGGATTCTGAGCAATGAAGCGCACAACAGCGCTGCTCGGCTCTGCCGTCATGGTCGCAGCAACGATGCTCGCGACCTTGCCGGCGGCAGCCAACGCAGCACCACTGACCCACGACCAGCAGCTCGCGCTCGTCCCGCCAGCGGTCACCGCCGCAGGGCTCCGCGACGACCAACTGTCGGTCTGGTACCTCGACGAGGGAAACACCCTGCACGTCGGTCTGACCTCCTACACCACGCAGCAAGCTGAAGCTCTGGTCGACCGACTGGGCACGGACACCGTCATCACCCAGGAGGACCAGCCTGAGGCTGCTATCGGCCACGCACCCAAGTCGTCAGCGGCCGCGAAGCAGCTGCTGAACCCCAGCGCGGGAGCACGCGCATCGGCGATCCCCGCGTCGGGCACGCCCAGCACTGGTGGTGTCCCTGGCGGTCTGACAGTCGGTCCGTACGAACCATTCCTGACGGTCCCGACTTACCCCGGCGGCGTCCGCATCATCCGGGACGCCGGCGACGAGATCGTCTGGTGCTCTACCACCGCGCTGTGGGGCGGCAAGATGCTCTTCGCCGGTCACTGCGGACCGAACGGTGCGAAGTGGCAGCAGGGGTACTACGACAACGGCACCATCGCGTCCTCCGGCTCCGCCGGCACCGCATCGAGCGTCCACTGGGAAGCCAACAACCCGGACGTCGCACTTCTCAGCGGCGGTAACGGCTTCGACAAGGGCGTATACCTCAACGGTGACAAGGGCAATGTCACCTACGCTCACATCGCCGGCGCCGCAGTCTCCGCCATCGGTGCCACAATCTGCACCGACGGGACCACCACCGGGTACGTGTGCAACGCGAAGGTCAACATGGTGAACGGCTGCACCAACATGACCGAGGAGGGTAAGACGGTGCACGAATGCGGCATCGACTCCGCGAACAACCCGAACGCCATCGTGACCCGCCCAGGCGATAGCGGCGGTCCCGTGCTCGCTCCGTCCACCGGGGGAAAGTTCCTCGTCACCGGCACCATCTCTGCTGAAAGCAATGGTGGGCACACCGTGTACTACTCGAACGCGAACCGCATCAAGCAGATCCTCGGCACCAGCGTTACAGTCGGCTAATGAGAACCGTCGTGCTCGGAACGGTCTTCGTCGTCCTGACGATGGGTACTCTCGTTGGCTGCTCGGCGAGAGAAGCAGCCCAGTCGCCGACGGTCGTTCCGAGCGCGACTTCGACTTCATCTGCGCTGCCGGTAGTCGCTAGCACGAAGGGCCTTGTGAAGCTCGACTGGTCTTCGACAAGCTCGACGGCGGCCGGCAGCGTGGTCGTGAGTGTGCAAAACAAGGACTGCGTGGCCCCGATGGGCGTCACCGTCGATGAGTCAACAACGACCGTGACGGTTCAGGCTTGGGGTAAGAAGCAACAGGAGCCGTGCGCCGCCGTCGGATACGCATTGCGCGGCGCATTGCCACTGCAGGAGCCGCTCGGAGACCGCACCCTCAGCCACGGCTGACGTCAACACGAGTACGGCCCGCAGGAACGTTCCTGCGGGCCGTAGTCGTGGTGGGTGCCCTACTCGGTGTCGACCGTGCGGCTGCGGCCAGCGGCTACTTCCTGCTCGAGGAGGCGGAATTGCCACCCCGGGACCAAGAGAAAGCAACTGACTCAACGACCTGCTCTTCGCTGCTGGCCAAGGAATGTCACACCGCAACCCAGATGAGTCCTGCCCCGAACTGATGCAGCGCCAGCGCGCCGGCAGGCCTTCGGCGCTTTCAGGATACGAAGTCTCCCCTAGGCCTCCTGATACTCACGCCGGGACGACAGCGTCGTGGTAGAGGAGATCCAACACCGCGCGCCTCGTTGCCCGCTTCGAGATGCGCGGCGACCGCGCTACCGGCCCCTTCGTCTCGATCCTGGCTTCAGTCCCTCGCGCTAAGCGCTCTCGGCCCACGGACTCGTCTTACCTATCTCAGGCGGAGGTCATGGAGCAGCGCACAAGGTGCCTGTCACCGGGCAGACGTCCGGCCGCCACTGTGGCGGCGGCGACGTGCTGAATAGCTTGCCAGTCGGCGCCCAGCTCCCATTAACCCAGCGACCTATGACCATGACGGTTACTTCCGTCGCCCCAGCGCGTCGAGCAGCGACCGCGGTGGCCTGAGCGGATGAGCCTGTCGTCCATGTGTCGTCGAACACGATCACGTGCTGACCGCGCAAGTCATCATCGATGCGAAGCGAGTCCGGATCGACCTCGCGGGCTCTGGCGGGCCGAGTCCTAACCGGTGCGACGATGGGCAATCCGAAGTACTTAGCCAACTCGAGCAGAGGATGCCCTTCGTGCCGGGGTGCTGCCCCCGACGGCACAGGGATGACTGCCGTGGGACGAGCGTCTGAGGCGATGGTGACGCAGCGTCCGTGACGATGGATTGAGTACCACACGACGTAGCTGAGGCGGGCACCCGCCACCCCGCCCGCTCGCTCGCCATCCTTGTACTGCCGCAGATCGTAGCGAACCTGCCGACTCACCTGGTCAGATGCGTAGGTCAGCGGCACCACGCGATCCGCGAGCGCGTTTCCCCAGCGCGCGATATGGCTCTCGCAGACTCGGCAGCGCAGCAGGCCGCCTGTTGGCTCCGCACAGACCGCGCACGTCACCCCCGGGATTCGAATCGGATTGATTAGCAGCGAAGGCAGCAGGCTTAGTGCGTACTCTTCCTGGGTTGAGGCCACGTCTACATTGCCGAAGGTGCAGGAGTGTGCGACCGTGCGAGGAGCGCCGACACCGCAAGCTTCACACCGTCCGGACTCGAAGCAACCTCGACGTTATAGCCACCATCTGCATACTTTCGCCCCCAGGTTGTGTTCTCCACAACTTGCGACGTGAGCACCAGTGGTCGACCATGCTTCACTGCAGCGTCCGCCTGGATACGCGTGCCGGACTTTTCTGCAGCTTCGACGATCACGGTTACAGAGCTATACGCGCTCATTACAATGTTCCGTTGCGGGAAACTCTGCCTGGTTGGACTCGCATCAGGAAGGAATTGCGATATGAGCAACCCTGAGGAAGCAATCTGCGCCTGGAGGTCGCGATGCTCGGCCGGGTAGACGCGATTGAGTCCATTGCCTAGAACCGCCACCGTCCGGCCCCCAGCGTCGAGAGCGGCCGCGTGCGCACTACCGTCTACTCCGCGTGCGAGACCGGACACCACCGTCACGCCGTCATCCACGAGCAGGCGGGCAGTTCTATCGGTGAATCGCAATCCCGCATCCGACACGCCCCTGCTCCCCACGAGAGCCGCGGACCGTTCGTCGTCCGCAACACGGCCTTTGGCGAACAGCAGTACCGGGTAGTCGAAAACTGCCGCCAGTTGAGCTGGGTACTTCTCAGCGAAGGGACTGAGGAGCGAGATTCCAGCCGCCTGCCATCGTTCTAGATCTGCAGCGGCAAGGGCAAGCAGATCTGACCTATCCTCAGGTACGAGCGCTGACCCGTCGCCATGGTGAAGGACGTCGAGCGGCGTGAGGTCAGCTTCGAACAGCGGTCGCAGCTGGGACGGCTTGTACCGACGGTCTCCATGAAAGAGCAGCGCCACAAGCGCGGCAAGCTGCTCGCAGTCCTTCGTGGCCGTCGTCATGGAAGCACCGTACACACATCCACCGACGTCAGGACCTCAGCCATGATTCCAGTGTCGCACGTCCGACTCGTCCACGGCTCCGAGCCCGAGCACGTCGGTCTGATGACCTGACGACCTGCAGAGTCTCGCAAAGACAAGGTATCTCCGCTGGCATTCGGGATCCGGAGCAGGAGCGCGGCCGGCCGGGTCAGGATCGACACCCGCACCCAGTCGCGCCGTGGCGTCACGTTTGGGCGCACAGGACGCACTCCGTGAAGTTCCAGCCTCGTGCTTCAACCTCCGCGAATACCTCGCCCCCTCGCCCTATGACGTAGCCGCGATTGATCTGTCTGCCCAGCACCAGGCCAACCACCCGCCGCGCACCAGCCCTTTTCAGAGCTGCGGCCGAGCTAGATAGAGAGGACCCCGAGGTCCATAGATCGTCCAGCAGGACCACGGTCCGATCACGGACGTCACACGTGACCGTGTAAGCGTCGGGGTTGACTAGCTGTTGGGTCCGCTTCGGCCCTGGACGAGGAACAGAGCGGTTCCGCTCAATGACATCGTTGCGCCAGCCGAACGAGTCTTCAGCCTCAACAGCAGTCAGGAGGTCATGAATGTGATCGAAGCTGCGCGTCTCGTCGTCTGCCGGCACCCAGGTGTAGAGCGCATCCGGACCCGCCACCGTGCGCACGCAGTCACCGTGCCGGTCCAGGCCCTCCCAGAGAAGAGTGGCAAGCGGCGCCCGGGTCCACGAGTCACCAAAGTCCTTGTAATGCTTGATGAGACTTTCGAGCCCAGAATCAGTGCTGTACGAGATTGGCACCAAGTAATCGACGAGCTCCGCCTGCTCGCGGCAGTGAAAGCAGAGCGGCCAATAGCTGCCGTCATATCGTCCTGCGACAGGAGAGCCACATTTACGACAGGTCCCCGCAGGGTGCGGTAGGAAATCGTGAACGAGCCCCTCTTCGACCAGCCAGGCTATCCAGGTGTCTGTGTTGTTTGGGTCACGCGAGCCATCGCGGGTCCAGCTGGGCGCACGAGAGAAGCTTCGGTATTGAGCTGATGCCACAGTCATTCCTCTTTGAAGATGGCGGATCCTCATATCCTATCTTGATTGCGCCAACTCGTCAGCACGGTCTCGCGCGTCCCAGCCGCGACCATCACCCGAGACCTCAATCGCTCCGCTTGGGGCCGATAACGCTCATTGCGTCCGTTTGCCGCAGGCAGTTGTCAGGCGCGGAAGGTCAGCCCGGCGGCCGCGAAGTCGGGGCGGACGCCAGCTTGGTAGAAGATGTGCATCGCGCGGTCGTTGAGCGTTCGGCTACCGGCCCGGTCAAAGCGCGCGCACCGGTCCATCGCTGCCGTCATCGCTGCACCATCCGTCTCGAGGTAGCGGATGAAGCCCCTATAGGCGGGCGCGAGCGCTGAGTCCGCAGCTCGTGCTTGACCGCCATTCTCGTGCTCGTCGATCGCTGCGAGCCAGAACGCCAACCCGTCAGGATCCCTTCCGAGCTTGCCGAGCGCAGCCTGGGGCGCTTCTGGCACGGGCCGCTCACGCCGTACCCACTCCTGCGCTGCGCTGCGCGCGGGGTCGCCGAGCGGACTGTGCGCCCGCCACTCGCCCCGACCGTTCAATGTGTGGTGCGTCCATGCATATCCGTCGAAGTAGCGCTGGCCGGAGGCGTTCAGCGGATCGGTCCGCCATCCAGGGGCCCCGGTCGGTCCTTCCGGTGCTGGCTTGACTGTCTGCGCAGTGGGAGCGGGAGTGACTGGCTTCGCTGTCGGCGCCCAGCGAGCTGGTCGTCGGCTGAGCCGGAGCGCGAGGGCATCCCAGTCGCCGAGCGTTCGCGGTGTGATCTCGAAGACGTCGAGCCCTGCACGTTCGGCTGCCCTGCGTTTCGCGGCGAAGCGTGCGTCGTAGTCGGGGTCTCCATGGAGTCCCAGGTACTCGATGATGAGGTCGCCCACGAGGAAGTCGCCGCGGTAGTTCGTGCCGGGGTAGGAGGGTTCGCGGGTGTGGGCGATGCCTTGTTTGTGGAGCCAGTCGTCGATTGTTCGTTCCCCGTAGGACAGGCAGAGATGTCCGTCGTTGGCGATGGATCGCACGCCGCGGCTCATGCGTTCTGTGCCGTCGCCGAGTACGCCAGATGCTGCGAGCGCTCCATGCCAGCTGCCGAACACCTCGTTGACTGTCGAGCGATCTGGCCAGTCCCAGATGAGGCGAAGGAAGGCAAGGAGCTCCTCCGGCGATGCGCTTCTCGGGTACTTATCAAGGAACGCGTAGCCCGAGCCCCCCTGCCGAGGGATGGCGCCGGTGACCGCGTGGTATTGCTTCATGCTCGCGACGATCTGGTCTGGCGTCAGTTCGACGCCTCTGGGTCGTTCGCCGGGGCCGATTTCGATGAAGCACTCTGGGCAGATCATTCGGGCGGCGGTCTTGTTCCGAGTTGCGTTCACTCTTCGTGCTGTCGTCTGATCCATCGGATTGAGGCACAGCGGGCAGGTGGAGACGGCCCCCGGACTGTCCGCCGTCGTGCCGCCCGAACGGCGCCCGCCCGTTATTGGCCACCAAACGGATGGCGGCAGCGAGTAGTCCCCTACGGGCGCAGGGTAGCGACGCATGTCATGACCTGCACGAGGGCCGGCGGCGATCGATACTGGCGCCGGCAAGGGAACGAACGTTGACGGATCGGCGGTTCGGAGGAGCTTCTTGAGTGCGCGAGGTGCCGGTGCCTCGACTCGAAGCTCGAGCCCGTCCTCCGTTTGCACCGCGTTGACCAGGAGATTGCAACCGACATGCGTGAGCGCCGCCGTGTACCGCTCTGCATCGTCTCCATAGATGTAGGCAACTTGTTCGTCGTCGAGCCATACCCCTACTGCCGTCGCGTCTGCAGGGTTGCCTTCTTCGGGTACCAGACGGAATTGCCCGTCCGCAAACCCCTGTTGGCGTCGCCGCCAGCTCGTGAACCAGCTCTCCCCTGTGGTCCGCAGCTTCTTGGTTGCGAGGCCCTGCACGAGGAGATCTGCTCTGAAGCGTGGTGTCCCTCCCCGCGAGTTCCGACCAGAATCCGGAGAAGGGGCCCGGTCGACATGATCCCGGCAGCTGATCACGGGCACGTCGTCGGTCACGATGAGATTTTCCTTCTCGTTATGGGGCGAGTCTTCCTCACCTGGCCATCGCATGAGGTTAGCGTCCGCGTGTGACAACGACTCGTCGAGATGACCCGACACATCTGTCGACCAGTGTCGTAGCCCGGCTGCTCGGCGTGAAACCAGACGGAGTGCGAGCCATGATCGCTGCCGGCACACTCCCGGAGCCGCAGTGGCTCAACCTCGGGCGTCGTGACGAGCGCATTTACTCGTTGGAGTGGCTTGCTTTGGCGAACGAGCACCTCAACGTGCGTCGACTCGATGGACTCGAGATCGATCACTGGCTTCGACCCGTAGATGGCTTGCAGATCGCCGTTCGCATCGATCGCCCAGAGTGGACCGCGCGGGATGCGGGGCTGACCATCCTCGCTCTCTCGAGCCTCTGGGACGCCTGCATCCGAGCCGTCGAGCCAGGCTCAAACGATGACCTGCCTGGTCTTGCGGTGCGCCGGATGTCCGCCGGCTCCCCGTTGGACCTGCTCGCATGGGTGCACGTCGGCGCAGGCGTGGCCAGCGCTGGCGGTGCGGCCTCGCTGTTCATGTATGTCCTCAAGCATCCCGAGCGCGTGAGCAGCGCGATCCCGCGGCTCGTCGCGGGGTGGCGACAGGGATGGGCGGAGGCGAGCGACGCCAAGCTTCGACTGCTGCAAAGCCGCCAGAACGTCAACCGATTCACCGAGGAAGCGCAGCACGCACTCACGGAATTGGGTTCTCACCCGCGGCAGATCACCATCGACGGTGAGGCCACCGGCAACCTCGAGATACTGGGCGCCGAGTCCGAGGCGCCACACGACTCCGACAGCGAGACCAGCGAAGAGGGCTGATGATGCCATCCTTCCGCGCGTGCCCTCCTAAGTGTGCGACGCGGACATAGCCGGGCCCGAAGTTTGAATCGCCGACCCAGTACGGGGGGCATCGGGCGAGTCGGCTTTCGATCAGCAACGCGGGTTCGGAAGAGTCGCTGCATGCGAAACGAACGACCCCGGAATCGCGATGAAATCCCCCGAGAGGATTGGGACGGCCCTGAGGAGTTCGGACACACCTGGTTCGAGCATGCGGAGGAAGTCCGCGACTACGTCGAGAAGAAGAAGCTTCTCCCACCGCATACCACCGTCTCGCGGGGGTTGAAGATCGGCGCGTGGCTCGACAAGCAGCGGCGGCTCGGCAAGGCCAGGACCGGCGAAACCTTGCATCCAGCTCGGCAGTACTACCTCGAGACATGGGTGCCCGAGTGGGAACTGTCCCCGAGCGAGCAGCTGTGGAATCGACAGGCCGAAACGCTACAGAAGTTCGTTCGCACGAACGACCGTTTTCCGCATACCCGTGAGGTAGTGGACGGATATTCCCTCGGCACGTGGCTCGTCTTCCAACGGGAGATTGATCAGAAGCGGGGCGAAGGAGCCATGCAGGTGAAGCGGGGCCAATGGCTCGACGAGCACGTGCCCGGATGGAACGTCGCGGCAACGAGAGCTACATGGTCTGAGATCGCTGACGCAGTCGCGACCTGGATGGACAGGCATGACGGACGCCGCCCGGATCGCACCGTCGTTATCTGCGGCGTCAACGCACTGCAGTGGCTGCGGTTCCAAAAGGACCGACCACGAACCACCGACCAAAGGCGATGGCTTGACGCCAACATCCCCGGCTGGAACGACAGCCACCGACGCTCCAAGAGCGTCTCTGACGGCGATCGCTGACGCGAGCGCCTCGCCCGCTGCCTTCTGAAGCGCCTCCGATACGACGAAAGCGCCGCCCACCTGTGGTGGACGGCGCTTTCGATGACCTGATGAAGCGTGCTGCTTGTTGGCGTTCCCTTCTTCCGGCGGTGACTCGCGTTCGGGAAAAGCGATTCAGCGGACAGAGCCGAGGAAACTCGACTCGGAGGTGTGGCGGGTCATGACGGCGTACTCGACCTCCCACGCGGACTGCCGACGGACCGGCGACGGGGTCTTCTCGTCCCAGCCAGCGTCGTCGTTCGACTGCTGCGGGCTGTACCGGGCTGCGGTGAGGCGGATGTTCGTCGCGTCGAAGGCCACTCGCTGGCCGGCGCGTCGCGGAACCGTCTGCACGGTGGGAGCGAAGGCTGCGTCGAACCACCGCTCGGCGGCGCGCTGGAGGGCGGTGGCGCGGTCGGAACGGTGCTTGTCGTACCCCTGGTAGTCGTACTGGCGGGTCGGTGGGAGCTGGGTGGCGTCGAGGCGGTGCGCGTATCCGCCGCAGATGGGGTCGTTCGGTGCGGGCGCCGGTGCCGGGATCGGCGCTTCGCCGTCGAGGTCGGTCTCCCCGCAGGTGCGGATGGTCACCACAGGCCACTCGGTGCAGTGCCAGCGGAGGAGCACGCTGCTGACCTGCACGTCGGCCTCCACCCGTCGACTGACGCGCAGGTCGGCCTCGCTCGTGCGCGACACCTCGACCGGTTCCGGCTCGGTCCGCACCTCGTACATGTCCTCGAACTCGCCTCGCCACTGACGGATCATCGGGCAGGTGATCTTCTGCTGGCCGCGCTGGCCGGCCCGGTGCCGTGCGATGCGGAGCTGCTGCAGCTCCAGCATGCTATGGCGGTGCGGGGTCGTGCGCGTGCAGAAGGCGATCGAGGTGACGGTGTTGTACTTGTTGGAGTTCATGGCTGGGGTCTTCCGAGTTGGGGCGGAGTGGTTCTCCGCCGATGTCAGCCCTATGCCAGAGCGCGTCCGGGAGCGGGGCTGAAATCCTGTTCGCGAGCACCAGCAGAGCCGAAAATCGGCGAAAGACCCTCGTTCGCGGGACAAAATGGCGCCGACGGGACCCGTCATGCCCCGCGAAGTGGGGTCAACGCGGCTCGCCACCGACGACGCGCCAGAAGCCATGGCGCAGCACCGCGACTCCCGCTGAAGCTCGTCAGCTTTCCTGCTGCCGGACTCAGAGCGGCCGAAACGGCTGCGAAGAACGGAGCGCTCTCGTAGCGTCCTCGACATGCTTCACGTCGCACCCCCCACCGTCTGCGTCCTGACGACGCTCCGGTACCGTCGCCGCCCGGCTGCCACCGCTGGCAAGAGCGCCGGCCGATGAGCGGAAACTCCCCCGACATGGGCTCGGGTCCCGGGAAGCGGCCAGGCCGTGCAGCCGTTCGCACCGTAGCGCGTATCCCGCTGTCGAGCATGCGCGACCAAAGTCCCCCGAACCTGCAGGAGCTCTACGCCGACGTCCGCGACGACCAAGCCCTCGTCCCTGGACTCGAGATGGGCATCGGTGCCCTCATCGTGCAGCGTTGGGACCCGACTTACGCCGCCGCGGGGTGGACGTTGTACGGAGCGGACCTCACCCTCGACATGGGCCACCCGTTCGGGTCCATGTTCTACCGCAGCGACGCCGACGGCCGCGTGCTCCGCGTCGGCGTGAAGTGGCACCCACCGGTACAGCAGCTCGAGTTCCCAGCCCTGCACCCGTCGAAGCCGGAATTCACCTCCGACTGCAGCGACGAGGAAGTTGCCGCAGTGGTGCTGGATGCCCGGAGCCGTATCGAGGTTCTTGTCGCCGCTAACGCGCAGATCGGGTCCTTCGTCGCGACGGAAGAGTCTGAGGACGCGATTCTCGAAGCGTCTGGGCTTGGCTTGGAACGGCTGGCGGAGGACGATCCGCGGCTGGCCCGCGATGTCTGACCGTCGAGCACCGCAGCCGGCGCCCTTGCGGCAGCTGCTGCTTCCGCGCAGACGCCACTTATGACCTCCGCTGGTTGCACGTCCAATGACCGACGAAGCAAACGAGAGCCGTCCGTGAGGTTGCAGTTGGTGTCTCTGACGTTGGCGTTCGACGACGTCCGGTTTTTCGGCGCCGCCATCTTCACTGACTCGAACGATCCGGATGGGCCGTGGGCGACGGTTCTGGTCGACCACTCGGACGAGGAGCCCTGGTTCCGCCTCACCACCACCGACCCGACCGGGAGCGACGTGTCGGTCGCGGCGATGGCGGAAACGGAGCGCCTGATGCGGTTCATCCTCACCGAGCAGCCGGAACGCATCGGCCGAACCCGACCCAACCCACCGGCCAGCTGACCTGCCCCGGTCCCGCTCGCCTGTTGACGATTTCTTGGAGGTACTGCTGATGATGCGTCTGGTTTCCCTACACCTCTCGAACGACCGGATCCTCTGGGGGCATGTCCTCCTCGAGGACACCGACGACCCGGCAGCGTCGATGGCGCGGATCATGATTGAACACAGCGACAAAGAGCCCGGTTACGAGCTCGTTGACCGGAACCGGCGGCATCTCACCGACCTGACCATCCCCGCAACACGCGAAGCGAACCGCATCGTCCAAACCCTGCTCATCCCCGCCTCCGAGATCGCGAAGCGGGAAAAAGCGGTCCGGGAAGTCATCCACTCCGGCTACCTCGAAGGGTTCCCGGACGACATGCCCTGGCAAGGCCAGTTGTGGATGTACGCCCGCGGTGAGATCAGCATCGACCAGCTCCAGGCCTACACCGACCAAGGCCGACAGATCGCAGGCGCACCCGGTGCCGCTCCTGCTGATGGTGCTGACGTGCCCGAGGAGTGGTGGCGGGCGACGCAGGCGCGCATCCGTCGGCACCTGCTGGAAGCGACTCTCACGGAAGCGGAAGCCGCCGCCGCGCTGCAGATCAGCGTTGATGAGGTCGGTGAATTGTTCGGGTCGAACCTGCTGACCAGCTTCGACCTCGACGGCGAAGAACGAATCCCCACCTGGCAGATCGTCCAACCCGCCCTCCCCGAGTTCGGCGACCCGGCCAGTCTCCTGCCGGGGCTTGACGTCCTCTTCGCGGCAGCGCCGCAGCGGCTACTCGACGCGGCCGCGATGACCGAGTTCATGACCACACCCCGGCAGTTCCTCAGCGTCGACGACGTGCCCCTGACACCGTTGGCCTGGATGCAGCAAGGACGGCCCGTCGCCACCGTCATCGCCTTGTTCCGCGGACGGCGGTGGCGGTGGTGACCACCCGACCGGAGCTGTTCCTGCTCACCGTCGCGTTCGACATGGCCGGCACCCACGGACACATGTACTTCCGGGACCCACCGGACTCCGAGCTCCGGCAGGTCCTCGTCAGTAGCACCGACAGCGACGGCGGCTACCGCTGTGAACCCGCACACGGTGACACCCGCGACGGGTGGGAGCCGTTCCTCACCGAAGCCCGCTGGCTCATCGCCCTCATCCGACCCGACACCCCAGAAGAGCGCCGCTGATGGGCCCAGCACTGCAATGGGTCGCCGACGCCTGGGCCGGACGACCGCAGATCACCCTCCCGTACGGGCTCGGCGAGACCGCGGACCTCACCGACGCCCTCGGAGTCCTCGCCCTCGCCCGCCTGCACGCGGTCGTGGAGTCGTACGACATGCTCCGCCTCGCCGACGGACGCCGAGCGCGCCTTCACACCGCCACTAAGAACCCCCGCACCGAACAGCACGACGACTCTGAACTGATCCTGCTGGTGCCGCGGGTGCTGTCACCGTCGCTGATCGCGCTCGCGGAACAGAACGCGAACGTCCTCCTCGTTGACGTCGAGCGACGGCGCGTTTGGGCAGACGGGAAGCAGCGGTTGGGTAGCAGGGATCGGTGGAAGGACGCCGCCCCGATCTACATCACGTTCGCTGTGGCACGGATGCTCGCCGTGAACGGGGCCACCTTCGACGAACTTGTCGAACGTGGAGGATTCATGCCGGGGCAGGTGGATGACGCACTCGCACGACTTGGCAAACGCGTGCACAGGACCAGCATCGGATGGGAATCCCGTCAGGTCGGCGGCCTCGTGGACTTTTCGATCGCGTGCTATCCCGGGGTGGGTGGAATCCGCGCGAGGTGGCGGTCAGCGTTGCCGATTCAGCATCAAGCAGAAGTTCTGATCGGTGCGGGCTGCCTGATGTCGGGCAGGTGGGCGACCGAACGCGACGCATCCCGGTTCCGGCCCGACCACGTTCCGCCGCCGTTCCGCCTCGTCGCCTACGCCCCGGCCGAGATCGACATGCCCGGACTCGGCTTCGAACCCGAAGACCACGACTACGCCGGCACCGAACTCATCATCCCCGCCGACCCCACCATCTTCCCCACCGCGAAAGCAGCCGGGTACAGCAACCACACGGACGACTTCATCACCGCCAACACACTCCTCCGCGCCGACACCCGCAACGACGACGACAACAAAGCCCTCCACGACATCCGCAACCGGCTCCAGTTCCTCGCCGACACTGTCTACGACCTCCGCTGGAATCTTCCATCGTGACCAACACCAAACCGAGATGAGGATCGACAACACGCTGGCAGCGTCAGGAGCCCTCGAGCTCCTGCCCTCCCTACTGCTGGCCCCGGACGCGGAGGCCGAGGAGGAGTTCTGGTACCGCGACAACGACACCCGCACAGCATGGGAGCCGCTCAACAACCTGCAGCAGGCGAAGGACATCGTCCGTGCACGCACCCCGCAGAACCCGTGGGCGGCGATCATGCGCACCTTCGACCTCGACGACGCCGGCACGTTCGGCAGCGTCAACACCTTCGAAGTCCTCGGCTGGGCCGACCGCGTGTACGTCTGCGGCGATGTCTCCAGAGTCGGTTACCAGTGGCGGTGGTCGTGCTGGCCCGTCACCGCACGACCAGACGGTGGCGCCCGGACCCGAGTCGGGCCGCGCTGGTACCAGGCCGACGTATACGAGGCGCAGGTCGTCACGGTCAACGACGCCATCACTCAGCTCGTTCCAGCACTGCATGCGGTCCCCGAGGCCCCGAATCAGGCGCCCGGGTTCCTGTGGCTGCCGCGAGAACTGGACGCGGCGTTGAATCAACACTTGCGGACACCGATCGACGGGTAGCCGATTGGGGCAACCGGGGAGACGTGCCCTCGAGTGGGGCATTGCAGCCGAGTCGAAAGCGTCCGTACGCTTCGATCGTGGCTGCCTTGCTCGTCGTCCTATGCGCATTGGTGATCGCGTACTTCGCCGTCCGCGCGCTCCGGCACCAATCGAAACGGGCTCCGCTTTCATCCACCCCGCCGGACACGACCTCGCAGCCAGCGAAGCCGAAGGTAGCGACCGGGGCGCCCGCTGCAACGCTGCAAGCGGCAGCACAAGAACGTCGGGAGCGTCACCCCGACTTCAGCGACGCCGAGGACCTCACGTCGCTGGCCGCTTCCCGGTTCCGAGTCAAGGGCACCTTCGCCTACGTGCCGGACCGGCACCGCCACTCCGTCGGCGGGCACGAGTACTGGCTCGTGCGCGAACCACGGAACCGACATGACAACAACGCCGTCGCCGTCTGGGACGCCACACGAAAAGTCGGCCACATCTCCGCAGCCAAGGCACGCCTGTTCGCACCAGAGCTTGACCGCATCGGCGCGGCAGCGTTCCGCGTTCGCGGCGAACCACCAACCGACCGGATCTCGCTCTTCGTTCACCTGCCGAACATCGCCGGCGTCCGCGGCCACCCACCCGTCAAACGGGAATCCCCCTGACCAGGGGCGCCCTGCGAACGCGATCCGCCACACTCCGTAAGGGGCCGCTTGACGGGCATCGGACTTCGCCGCATAGCTCCCCATGTGACTGACAACTCGCTTGAGAACTCGCGCTTCAACGCGGAGACCGCAGCCAAGCCCCTCACGCTGACCGGCGCCGCAGAACTCCTCGCACAGATGACCGTCGGTAGCGTCCTCGTGGTCAGCGAGACTCGCGACAACGCTCGCTTCGTCCTCCTCCGCACGGAGCACCATGGACGTCCGCACTGGTGGAGTGCCTTTCTAAACCGCCCCCTTCGTCAGCGACGCACTGTTCGACATCGCCGATCTCCTCGGACGCTCCGCCGCCCACGCGGTGCTCGTGGGGACAGGCTCTGACCGCTTGTTCGATCTACCCGACAACGCACCCGACGGTCCATACAGCTACACCGCCCGAGTACCCACCTGGCGCGGTGAGCTGCTTCTCGATCTCGGCCGCACAGCGCCAGATAGAACGGTCCTCGCCATCTACGCCGACGCGCAACCCTTCGCCGTCGTTGAACCGGGGCGAAACACGTGGAGCGTCGCCTCGGAGGGTTCGACCTCCCTGCTCACCGACGAGGCGCGGCAAGTACTTGTGGGACGTCGCTGCACGCTATTCAGCGTTTGACAGTGCGGATCAGCTCGACCGCTCCTCGGCTCGATGCCGCACCGCACTCCGCAACACCCATGCCGTCAGCTTCGTCTCGCCGCGACCCGCTTCCACCCAGACCGCATCACGAGTCATGCTTCGAGCGACCGCATCATCTCGGCGAATAAGCCTGTCCGGCAGCTGGAACCAGGCGTACACCGGCATCGGCTGCTCAAGCTCCCGCACGTCCTCGCCTCGCGCCTCTTCCTCAAGCGAGAACGGCTGCGGCGGCACCCAACGATTCGAACGACGACGACCCACGACACGGATCGTACGAACAGGCACCGACGCTTGGAATGCGACCGTATGACGCGCCCTTACTGAGATTCGTTCCGGACCACCTATGTGCGACGGAGCTGCCCGGCGCCACGTAGGACGGAACGGCTCACCGCCCCGAGTCAGCGAAGTGCCCAGCCAACGACCGGCTGTCGGGACGGAGTGAACGTCACCGCACCTCGTCAGTCTGCAAACGTGGATGACCTATGGTGTGAGCAGCTTTGCTCCGTGTCGTGAGTCGGACTTCGCTCCGTGTCGGGTTGGCCGGTTGCTACGGCTGCAGGAGCTCTCGCTCGATGCGTTCCGCGACGGCGTCCCGCATCGGTCGCACGTCGTCTGGCGACCAGGAGGTCGGGTCAGGGAACGACCACTCCAGGACCGTGCCGCGTGGTTCTGCAGGCAGCTCAAGGCCGGGCTTCATAAGGACGACGATGTCCGCCTGTTCGAGTAGGTCGGGCGTCACGCGCCGGGGTATGCGTCCGGTGATGTCGAGGCCGAGCTCGTCCACGGTCGCGGCGATCGAGGGGTTCAACTCGTCGGCTGGGCTGATGCCGGCGGAGGTGGCCGTGTACCGGTCGGGTGCGGCGAGTTCGAGGAGTGCTGCGCCGAGCTGGGAGCGGCCGGCGTTGTGCTTGCAGATGAACAGGACAGTGGGCTTCGTGGTCATGGACGCAGGTTCGGTCAGTTGGTGCAGCACGAGGTGTTGCCGGTAGCCGAGTCAGGCGGAGTGCAGCAGGCAGCGTCCTCAGCTGCGGGAGTGGCAGTGGCGGCCGGGGTGGTGCAGCAGGAGCTGCCACCGATGTCGGTGGAGCAGACACCCGTTTCGGGGAGGACGAGTTCGAGCTGTCGGGCTCCGGTGTGGTCTCCGGCGAGTTCGGCGGCGATGGAGCGGACCTGCTCGTAGCCGGTGAGGAGCAGGAACGTGGGTGCGCGGCCGTAGGACTTCATGCCGGCGATGAAGAAGTTCGGCTCAGGGTGCGCAAGCTCCGCGACACCGTGCGGGGGAACAGAGCCGCAGGAGTGCAGGTTCGGGTCGATCAGTGGTGCGAGGGCTCGTGGTGCTTCGACGATGTCGTCGAGGCCGAGGCGGATCTCGCGGAGCATGTCGAGGTCGGGTCGGAACCCGGTCGCGTTCACGATCACGTCGACCCTCACCTCGAACGGCTCTCCGGCACGTCGGCCGGTGACGGTGACCTGGTCGCCATCGGGTCGGACGTCGTCGATCTCGAACGACGCGATCTGCTGCACCTGACCGGACTCGACGAGCCCGTGGACGGTGGAGCCGAGCTGCCCGCGGGCAGCGAGCCCGTCGGCGGCGTCCGCTCCGAGCCGGGCGGTGCCCGGGTTACGAATCGCCCAGAGCACGTCGGTACCCGGCGCGGTCTTGGCGAGGCTGGCGAGCTTGATGAGTGTGTTTGCCGCGGAGTGGCCGGCACCGACGACGAGGACCCGACGACCGGCGAACCGGTCCCGGTCTGCGCCGAGGACGTCAGGCAGCGCGTGGACGACCCGGTCGCCGAGGTCCGCGGCAGGTGCAAGCCCAGCGGCGGTGAGGGGGTTCGGGGACGTGTAGGTGCCGGAGGTGTCGACGACCGCACGCGCGGTGACGTCGTGTGTCCCGTGGGCGGTGTGGAGGCGGAGCAGGAATGGGGTGTCGGCGCGGCCGGTGGAGCGGGTTCGGTCCATGCCGTGCCGTGACACGGCTTCCACGCGGGTGCCGTACTGGATCACCGGTGCGAGCTGCGGGGTCGCAGCTAGGGGTGCCAGGTACGTGTCGACAAGGTCGTGACCTGTGGGCAGCGATGACGCCCGGGGCGTTTCCCAGCCGGTGGCTTCCAGGAGACGCTGAGCGGCAGGGTCGATGACGTATTGCCACGGGGAGAACAGGCGAGTGTGCCCCCAGGCGCGGACGCTGGTCCCAACCGTCGGGCCAGCTTCGTAGACGACGACGTCGAGCCCCTGCTCGAGGAGGTGCGCGGCGGCAGCGAGGCCGACGGGGCCGGCACCGATGACGGCAACGGGGAGCCCGGCGAGGCGGTCCGCGTCGGTGCGGAGTGGGACGGTGAGGGTGAGCGTCATGGTCTGCGGCTTCCTTGTCGGTTACGCGGTTGCTTCGGTGGGCAGCAGCTCGGCGAGGAGCGTCTGGACGCGGTGCTTGATGTCGTCGCGGATGGGTCGGACGTCGTCGATGCCGCGGCCGGCGGGGTCGGTGAGGTCCCAGTCCTCGTACCGCTTTCCGGGGAAGATCGGGCACGCGTCGCCGCAGCCCATCGTGATGACGGCGTCGGAGTCGCGGACGGCGTCGGTGGTGAGGATCTTCGGCTGGTTGCCGGCGATGTCGATGCCGTCTTCGGCCATCGCTTGGATCGCGATCGGGTTGATCTGGTCCTTCGGCTCACTGCCTGCGGAGAGGACCTCGACGCGGTCGCCGCCGAGGGCCTGGGCGTAGCCGGCGGCCATCTGGGAGCGGCCGGCGTTGTGGACGCAGACGAACAGGATCGTGGGCTTGTCACTCATGGGTGTGTGTCTTTCCGGGTTCAGTGGATGAGGGTGAGCCAGCCGGCGAGGGCGGCGAGGGTGATGGCGAGGACGGGGATGGTGAGGACGATGCCGGTGCGGAAGTACTGCCCCCACCCGATGTGGATGCCCTTCTTCTCCAGCACGTGCAGCCACAGCAGCGTTGCGAGGGAGCCGATGGGGGTGATCTTCGGGCCGAGGTCGGAGCCGATCACGTTGGCGTAGACCATCACGTCGTGCGTCAGCCCGGTCGCTCCGGCACCGCTGATGGCGAGAGCGGCGATGAGGACGGTGGGCATGTTGTTCATCAGGGACGCGAGGATCGCGATGGTGAACCCGACGCCGAGCGCGGTGACGAGGACCCCGTGGTCACCGAACACGTCGAACAGCGTCGCGAGGTGGTCGGTGAGGCCCTGGTTCTGGAGGCCGTAGACGACGAGGTACATGCCGATGGAGAACAGCACGATCTGCCACGGCGCCTCCCGGATCGTCTTCCACACCGGAATCACCCGCCCCGACGGCGCCCCTGCTCCGCCACCAGCGGCACGGACGGTGGCGGTGCCGCCGGTGGTAACGAGGACCGGTGCAGACGCAGTGCGGGCGAAGAGGAATGCAGGCTGCCGGGCGGCAACGAGCACGATCACGACGGCACCGACACCGGCGACGGCTGCGAGGGGGACGCCGAGTGGGTCGGCGGCGAAGTAGCCGACGAGCAGCAGTGCCAGGACGACCCAGCCGGCGCGGAACGTCGCTCGGTCCTTCACCGCGGCGGCGGGGTTAGTGAGGGCGAGGACGTCATACCGCTTCGGGATGCTCCTGCCGAAGTAGGCCAGCAGCATGCCGAGGGACGCCAGGACCGAGACGATGCCGACGGGGATCATGACGGCGGCGTACTCGGCGAAGCCGAGGTGGAAGTAGTCGGCGGAGACGATGTTGACCAGGTTCGACACCACAAACGGCAGACTGCCGGTGTCGGCGATGAACCCGGTGGCGAGGATGAACCCCAGCGCTGCCTTCTGCGGCATGTTCAGGGCTCGGAGCATCCCGACGACGATCGGGGTGAGGATCAACGCGGCACCGTCGTTGGCGAACACCGCGGCGATGACGGCGCCGAGGCCCACGATGAGGACGAACAGCAGCCGTCCGTTGCCGCGGCCCCAACGGGCGACGTGGAGGGCCGCCCACTCGAAGAACCCGGCCTCGTCGAGGATCAACGAGATCAGCACCACCGCGACGAACGTCAGCGTCGCGTTCCACACGATCCCGACCACTGTCGGGACGTCGGAGAGGCCAACGACAGTGGTGGCGAGGGCGACGACGGCGCCGATGAGCGCGGTGTAGCCGATCGGGAAGCCCTTGGGCTGCCAGATCACCACCACGAGCGTCGCGACGAAGATCGCCGCCGCGACCACAGCCATCACCATCAGGCGGTCACCCCGGCCTGGTTCGCCGCTGCGGCGGCGCGTTCCCAGCCCTGCGCGGCGACCTGCACGGCGTCCCACGGGGATCCGAGCGGCGGCGTGTAGGAGAGGTCGAGATCGATGACGTCGTCCACGGTGAGCTCCGCGTAAAGGGCAGTGGCGAACGTGTCGATCCGCTTGCTGATCTCCGCAGTCCGCTGACCGACGATCTGCGCACCGAGGAGCCGGCCCGTGGACTGGTAGCCGGTGACGCTGATCGTCAGCGGCACCGCACCCGGGTAGTACCGCTTGTGGTCATCCGCCACCGTCACCCGCGTCAGCGGCGACACGTCCAGTGGGCCGGTCTCGTGCTGGCGGAGGCCGGTGCGGGCGGCGACGAGGTCGAACACCTTCACCACCTGCGTC
This sequence comes from Curtobacterium sp. PhB78, assembly GCF_003751685.1. NCBI lineage: Bacteria > Bacillati > Actinomycetota > Actinomycetes > Micrococcales > Microbacteriaceae > Curtobacterium > Curtobacterium sp. PhB78. The sequence continues at coordinate 412,348 of NZ_RKIA01000004.1, read as the reverse complement.
CCCACGGAACCTGCGAAGACCTTGCTACCACCGAGCATGTTCTCCCCGGCGACGCGACCCTGCTTGTGCGCCGTCGTACCGAGCGGCAACCAGGTCGTGCCGAGGAGGCGGTGGTGCGTCACGACGCAGTCACCCGCAGCCCACACATGCGGCACCCCAGTCCGCATGGACGCGTCGACGACGATCGCGCCGGCCTGACCCAGCTGCACGCCGGCAGCGACAGCGAGGTCCGTGACCGGGCGGACACCGACACAGACCACGACGAGCGCAAACGTGCCCTCCGCATCACCGGACGTCGAGCTGGTGGCGACGCGCCACTCACCGCCGGCGGTTGGTGTGATCCCGGTGACGGTGGAACCAGTCAGGACGGTCGCGCCGTGGCGGCGGACCTCGGCGGTGACAAGGGAGCCGAGTTCTGGGTCGAGGGTGGAGAGCACTTCCGGGCCGCGCTGGATCAGCGTGGTGTCGAACCCACGGGCGACGAGCCCTTCGGTCATCTCCAGGCCGATGTAGCCGGCACCGACGACCGCGACCCGGCTCCCCGCCGGCAGCAGCTCGAGGGCAGCGACGACCTGCTCGGCATCAGTCATGGAGTGCAGCAGGTGAATGCCCGGCTCCCCGAACGGGACCCCAGCCGGACGCACCGGCTCGGCGCCGGTGCCGATCAGCAGCTCGTCGTAGGAGATCTCATCCTCGCCGGCGGGACCGATGACGGTCAGCAAGCGACGGTCGACGTCGACGGCGGAAGCCCACGTGGAGGAGCGGACGGTCATACCGGCGGCCTCGAGGTCGGCGCGGGAGCGGTGCGCGAGCGACGCTTCCGTGGCGACATCCCCGGACACCCAGTACGGGATACCGCAGATCGAGAAGTTCGGGAACTCATCCGCGAGCACCACCGTCACATCCGTCGACGGGTCGAGTTCACGGGCGCGGAGCGCCGCGGCAATGCCGGCGTCACTGCCACCGACGGCGAGGAGGTGAGTCATCAGGCTGGTCCTTCAAGGATCGAGCGGGAGCCGAAAGACGGCGCGTACATCGAAGCACGTCGATATCGATGAACGCAAATATAGACGCGTGTCGAAGTCCGTGGGAGGATGAGCCCATGACGATCGAGCTGCTTCCCATCCAGGACGTCACCGCGTGCTGCTCGCCAGTCACCACCGAGCCGATGGACCAGGCGTCCGCTGAGGTCCTGGCGAAGTCGCTCAAGGCGATCGCCGACCCGGCGCGGCTCCGGCTGATCTCGATGGTCGCCGCGCACGACGGCGCCGAGGCGTGCGTGTGCGACCTGCAGGAACCGCTCGGCCTGTCCCAGCCGACCGTGTCACACCATCTCAAGGTCCTCGTCGACGCCGGGATCCTCCACCGCGAGAAGCGCGGCACCTGGGCGTACTTCTCCCTAGTCCCCGGCGCCTTGGACACCCTCGCCGGGCTGATCACCGCCCCGACGAAGTAGCCCGACATGGCATCGCCACGGGTGCCGTCAGTGGTGCCCGTGAATGACGGCGCGGTCGACGCCGGCGCGTAGGACTGGAACCCCCCGTGCTCCCAGACGACGAAGAGTGGTGGACCAAGGAACGCGCTTGCCGCCACATCGGCATCACCGCGCGCACGTTCAACCGCTACATCGACGCAGGGGTGCTCGCCGTCAAGGTGAACGGAACCGTGTACGTGCAGAGAGGCCCGTTCCTGGCCGAGTACCGACGACGACTTGTCGCCCGCCGAGACTCGCGCTTCAAGAGCCAGCCGCCCGAAGAGCCCGACGATAGCCAGCCGCTCGGATCCGCGTAGTTGCAGGCCTGTCCGTTTCGGCAGTACGCTGAACCCGCGTCGAGCGTGTGCGCCCAAAAGCCGATCCCCACTGGGTCGGCTTTCTTCATGCCAGCTTCTGGCCGTACCATCGAGACGCTCGGGTGAAGTGCATCTCCTTCCGGAGTTGCGGTCACCCGCGACGCGCGCTACCACGCAGCAGAACTGCCTCATCAGCCGGACCCACTTGGGGCCGGCTTTTTTCATGCCCAGAATGAGGGTGAATCGCCCCTCGGTCTGGCGCAGCTTCTCCGCTCCTACGCACGGATGCCGTGAGCCGCCAAGTCCACCAGCGGCATTAGCGGCGCTGTCGGTCCTCATCGGCACCTCGAACCCCGCGCACCTCGCGCGGGCCTGGCGGACTTGGCCACGCCCTCAGGGAGGAAAGCCTGTGGCCGGTTTGTTCTGTGTCGTAGCTCTAGCTGTCAGATTCGTCGCGTAGCTCGCGACGTCGACGGGACTTACCGTTCGGTGCGCACGATTGCGGGCGGGGTCCAGCGCCCGTCGAGGACCTCGTCACCTGGCTCGTACATGCGCAGGACCGGACGGAATCGTCCCGCGGGGCTCGGCAACCAGTTCGCATCGGGCGACTCGGGCTGCTGGTGCGCGATGGTGACCGTGAGTGCACCGTCGGCGTCTTGGGCGACGTCCGGCGTGCGGTCGCCGATCGAGTAGCGGTTGATGGGGTTCGCGACGAGGAAGAAGTCCGGCACTCCGTACATCGTGAGTGACCAGAACGCACCCACCGGCGGCGGTGGTGCGAGGCGGAAGGTGTACTCGTGCGTGCCGTCGAGCTGGTCGCCGTGATCGTCGACGAACGTCATCACGTAGGCCGCTTCGTAGGCGTGGTTACCCCACAACCCGCCGAGCGCCGCACCGGCACGCTCGGCGTAGCGAACGGTCGGATCCTCGATGCGGAACCGCTCGTCGTCGAGCGCGCCGACCTCGAAGAAGTCGAGGTTGTAGTCGAACACGTGCAGCGTCATCTTCCAGCCGTTCACCTGCGGGCTGGAGCCGGACTCGAGGATCTGCCGCAGTCGGGCTGAGGCCCCCTCGAGTGCGGACGTCAGGGCCGCCACGGCGTCGTCGGGCAAACCAACGTACGGCGACGCCGCCGAATTCACGCCGAGCCCTGCGAAGGACCGTTGCACTGCGGCGTCACGCGGCGCCGGCGGGAACTGCTGCGACCAGACGCGGAAGCGCTCGAGGAACGCCAGCGCGTCCGGCACTTCCGGGTCGGGAACGGCCAGCCCGTGTGGTGCAGCATCAGGCGTGCGGGGAGTCAACGTCGTCGCGTCTTGGAGCGCGTGCACCGTCGGGAGGTCGGTGTCGCCGTCGACTGCCCACCGTCCGACGATGGAGGCAACCGTGGTCGGGAACCTGATGACCGTGTCGTCATCGTCAGGTTCGCCGTCCCAGTCCGGTGGCACGAGCAGGTAGTCGCCTGCGGCGGTGCCGGTGGCGCGGTGTCCGACGTAGGCGAAGTTGTTCGTCCAGGCATCGACGAACTGCAGCACGTAGTACCGCCCTGCCGTGTCGGGCACGTGCAACGTCACCGGCCCGCTGCTGAGGTCGACTTGAGCCATCGAGTAGAGCGTGTCGTTGTTGATCGTCACGAAGGTGTCATCGGGGCCGGCAAGGGTGCGTCCGTGACTGAATGTGTTGAACGCAGCGGCCGGTACTGCGCCGATGCCGTCCGTCGTGAACCGCAGCACCTGGAGCAGGTTGAACACCAAGGGGAACCCGTAGATGTACGCGTTCGTGACGAGCTGCACGTCGATGTCGCCTGTCAGGGGATCGTTCGATTCGGCCATGCCGCTGAGTCCATCCGCCGAGCCCGCCGAGGTCGCCACCCGAAACAGGTGGTCTTCCGTGCGGCGGCCGCCCAGCTGGTCGCAGGGAGTGCGGTGCAGATCACCACTCTCCTGGGGCGCCGGCCAGCGCAGAAGGCGGGGGCGAAGCTCGCCTTTAGAAGCCCCACCCCCTCGGCGCGGCACCTGACCGCCACCGTGACAGCGACAGTAGGCGGAGACCGCGGTAAGCGCGGCGACTGTCCACGAAGTTCTTGCCGAATGCCCGTCAGATGTGTCAGCATCGTCGTGCGTTCATAGTGCGCGCCCACAGCCGGTCCTCTGGATCGGCTTTTTTCATGCCCGGCCGCTCCGCTACTGTGAGACCCGCTCGGCACGCGTCTGCCCGGAATCTCCCGGGTGTCGCATCCGCTCTGTACGCTGACACTGAAGACAGCACGACCCTGCCTCTGGCCGGCCCTCTCGGGACCGGCTTTTTTCATGCCCTGATCTGAGTAGGGCATCCGTGGGAAGCGCTCGACGCTCCTGCTATCCGCCGCCGCACCTCGCTGCGCGTCGGCGCCCTCATGCCCCCACCCGAAGCCGGGTGGGTTCTGGCCACATCTGGCCAACCCCGAAGGAGGCATCATGCCCATCACCGACACGGTGGACATGCTGACGGCCTCCGGTGGTACCGCTGCCCTGACCGGCGTCATCGCCGTCGTCGGTGGCGTGCTCAGTGTCGTCCTGCCCAAGCAGGTCGTCGCACTGATCCAGCACGTCATCGATGTCATCGACGACCGCACGCTGGCCAAGGATCCCGAGCGCGCTCGCATCGTCGCAGACCTGCGTCGAGCACGCCGAGGGCAGAAGTAACCGCCGGCTCAAAAAGCCGTCCCTCATTCGGTCAGGAGAGCTCTGTCTGCCGGACGTATCAAAAACCTCCGATTCCGCTACAGCGGGCCGAGGTCGCGGTGAGACATCGGCGACAGCGGCGTGTCTTGTAGCGAAACCCAGTCCCGGAATCTACGTCCCGCTACTACCCCGTCCAACGAGTTTCGCTACGTTCTCTTCATGGGTCCTCGTTGTGAGCGGCAGCGCCTCATGGCCCGGTTCGGGCATCGTTCTTTGGCTTGTTAGCTGACGCCAATGACAAGAGTGCTGCGGGCGGCTTCGATGACGTCGTTGGTGATGACGTCGAGTTCGTTGATGCGGAGCACGCGTTGGATCTGCGGGAGGAGTCGTTCAAGGAGGCGGAAGTTACCGCGGGTGATCCGTTCGATGGCGGCGACGGCTTGGGCGTCGGTGAAGTCGTCAGGGTCGAGGGTGTGGCCGAGCTTTCGCCACTGGCGTTCGAGGACGAACAGCAGCTCGTCGTGGCCGAGTGGGCGGTACTGGTGTGCGAAGCCGAGACGGCTGTAGAGCTGCGGGTAGTGCGCGAATTGCTTCTCGATGCCGGGCATCCCGATCAAGATCAGCGCTGTGCCTGTGCGGTCGTACTGATCGCGGAGCCACTCGATCGCGGTGGCGGTAAGCCGTTCCGCTTCGTCGACGATGACGAGCTCGAGCTGGGACGGTGGTTGACCGTGGCGGTAGCTGACGGTGTGACCGATGAGTCGGAGGTGTTCCTCGACGAGGATGTTCGTGTGGCGTAGGTCGTAGTCGAGCTGGTCGCGAAGGGACCGCAGGGAAGCAGCGACCTGCGGCGTGTAGAAGACGGTGCGCGCTCGGTGGGCAGCGGCGTAGACCTTGAGGTCGCTTTCGGATCGAGGACCCCATTGCTTGATGAAGGGTCCGATGAGGTCCCAGTGTGCGTAGCGGCGGGCCGAGAGCGTCTTGCCGACGCCGGCGGCGCCGAAACAGATTCCGATGGTCTGTTGCTTGCGAACGGCGTCGGCGAACTCCGTGAATCGACGGTGTTCCTTGGTGACGACGAACTGGTTGGGCATCACTGGTCCTCCTCGTAGGTACGGAGCCTCCGTCGGCGCTGCTGAGATACGGGCTCGGACGGTGGCTCCTGCGCTGGCGGATGTTCGACGACAGCGATGCGTTCTTGGATCTGTCCGCGGAGCGCTCGGCGGTGCGCGTTTCTCGCGGCCTGGATCTGTTTGAGGGAGACGGTTTCGCTCTGGTGTTCCGGGTTGACTGCGGTGCAGAGGTAGATGTTGCGGTGGAACACGCGGATCTCGGTGATGTCTCGTGGGTCGTAGCGGATCGTCACTGTCGCCCCGACGAACGGTGCCAGTGTTGGTGACGTGTAGCGAAGGCCCTGGAAGCGGATGCCGTCGCGTTGCACGATCCGGGACGCCGGCACGGTCAGGAGAAATCCGTCGAGCTGTTCGAGGGAGTCGGGCATGCGGGCCAGCCAGCCGCCAGCGATCCATGCGTCCACCGGGGACTGTTTCGTTTCCCGGTGAATGCGAGTGTTGTAGCGGCCGATGAACGCCACGACAGCCGCATCGAGGCCAGCGAGGTCGAGGACTGGTGACGGAGCGGGCGTCTTCGTCGTCAGGTGGCCGGGCAGGCCGGTGAGCAGTTCCGTGTTGACGGTGCCAAAGAACCGCTCAATCTTTCCGCGGCCTTGCGGTCGACCGACTGCGGAGTGCACGATCCGAAGGTGCAGTGATCCGGCGGTTGCACTGAGTCGGTGGCTGGTGAAGTCGGACCCGTGGTCGACGTAGAGCACGTTGGGGATGCCGCAGATGGGCCAATCGGGTTGGACCTTGTGCCAGATCGCCTGCCGGAGAGCGAGCGCGGTGTTCGCCGCCGATGGCGCACCGAGGAACACCAGATACCCGCACACCGCTCGGGAGTAGTCGTCGAGGATGACGGTCAGCCAAGGACGAGCCGGCCTCCCGTCCGGGCCGACAATCAGGATGTCGAGCATCGTGTGATCGGCCTGCCAGACCGCGTTCGGCTGGTCCGCTCGACGCCGGAGGAGCAGCTCGTGTTTATCCCGGTACGATGCAGGCCCGTCGAGCGCCAGGGTCACCATCCCTGGGTCGAGAGCGCGCACGATGTTCTGCACGGTCGAGTACGACGGTGCATCGGCGTCGCGGCCAGCGCAGCGCTCGACCAGGCGCCGGTGGATGGTGGCGATCGAAGGTCGTGGCCGGGTCAGGGCCAGTGCCTCAACCAGAGCCACGAGATCCGGCGATGTGCGCCTGACCCCACGATCCAGGCGAACACTGTCGGAGAGCGCGTCGTAGCCGCCTGTTCGGTAGCGGGCGAGCCACCGCGTCAGGGTCCGACGCGGCACACCCGTTGTGCGGACGAGCTCGGCAAGCGGAATCGCGTCATCGACATGCAGTCGAAGGATTCGCCACCGCTCGTCCGCGTCCACGGTCGCTACATCGACGGGGAGGGCTTGGTGCGTCGAGCGGTCATGACCTCGGTGTGCTTCGCGAGCGTGCGGTAAATGGTCGTCCTGCTGACTCCGAGGACGTCTCCGATCTGCGCGACGGTCATGTCCTGCTGCTCGTACAACCGGCGCGCCGTTCGGACTTGGTCAGAGGACAGCCGCGGTGGACGCCCGCCGGTGCGGCCACGGGCGCGAGCCGCAGCAAGGCCGGCATTGGTGCGCTCCTTGATGAGGTCCCGTTCGAACTCCGCCAGGGCCGCGAACACGTGGAAGACGAGGCGGCCGCCGGGCGAGGTGGTGTCAATGGTCTCCTGCAGCGACCGGAATCCGACACCACGGTCCGCGAGGCCGTGCAGCTGGTCGATGAGGTGCCGGATCGAGCGCCCGAGTCGGTCGAGACGCCAGACGACGAGTGTGTCGCCGGGGCGGATCTGGTCGAGGAGCTTGTCGAGTTCTGGTCGGTGCTCGAGTGACCCAGACATGGTGTCGACGAATACGCGGAAGCAGCCGGCAGCGTTCAGCGCATCGACCTGCAATGACGCGTCCTGGTCGGTGGTGGATACACGCGCGTACCCGAGGAGGTGCCCCATGAAGAGAACGTAGCGAAACTCGACCAGGAGGGGTAGAGGCGACACGTAGATTCCGGGACTGAGTTCCGCTACAAGACACGCCGTCTCGCATATTGCCGGAGCGTCGGTTCGGACAGTTGTAGCGGAATGGTTCGTTATCGGCACATAGCTAGATCCGGGCTTTGCAGGGAGCCGCTGCGGGTGGTGCTCTCAACGATGGCGTCCGTTTGCCGGTGACGGGTGTGGCGTTGCCAGGACGGGGATGACGCGGGCGCAAGCGTGGAGGGTGAGGTGTCGCATGACGCTGTCGATGGCCATACCGCCGCTGGCGACCACGGCGCGGAGTTCGGGGAGCATCTCGAGCAGTCCGGCAAGTGAGCGACGGCCGCGCCCGATGTCGTCGGGTCGGACGGGAATCGGTGGTTCCCGCGAGGTGAGGGTTAGGCGCAGGATCTGGCGTCCCAGGAGTCCGGTTTCGGGCGGCCCGCTCGGAGCGGGGGTCGACGTGGTCGCGGGGAGGTCTTCGGTAGGTGCTGGCTGAGGCGAGGGGCAATATCGTGCACATGTGAGGTGGACACAGCAGCGGTGGGAACGGGTAATGCGGTGGCCGCTTGCGATCGCGGCGGGAGCGTTTCTTGCTGCGTATGCGGTGGAGGTGCTCGCCGATCATCACGGCCGCAGCGCGTTCGTGTCGGATGTTGTGATCAACGTCACGTGGGCGATGTTCGTGGTGGACTACCTCGTGACGCTCCTGTTGGCGCGTCATCGTGGTCGGTGGTTCGTGCACCATCTGGTGGACCTGGCCGCTCTTGCGTTGCCGTTCCTGAGGCCTTTACGGCTGTTGCGGCTCGCGCAGCTGTTCCGAGTCCTGCAGCGGAGCACCGGGGCTGCCGTTCGCGGGCGAGTGATCGTGTACGTGATTGTGACGACAGCTTTGCTGGTGTTCGTGTCCGCGTTAGCGATCCTCGATGTGGAACGGCATGCCGACGGCGCGACGATTGTGTCATTCGGGGATGCGCTGTGGTGGGCGTTGGTCACGATCACGACCGTTGGGTACGGTGATCTGACCCCGGTGACCGAGACAGGTCGGTTGATCGCCGCGGGAGTGATGATCAGTGGCATCGCGCTGCTGGGTGTAGTTACCGCGACAATCGCGAGCTGGATCATTGATCAGGTCGGTCGACGTGACGACGAAGCACAGATCGCGACCCGGCGTGAACTACGTGAACTGTCTGCCGAGATCCGGTCGCTGCCGGAGGAGCTGCAGCAACGTCGACCGCCGTCGGGTGAATGATTCCCTGCCACGGTGTCCAGATCGTTCCGTGGCGTCATAGTAAGAGTGAGATCGGGTCTTCAAGGAGGCTGGTGAGCGTCTGTAGGTATTGAGCGGCGAGGGCGCCGTCGATGACGCGATGGTCTGCGGAGAGCGTGAGGCGGATCCTGTGGCGGACGACGAGGTTGCCGTCGTGTACGGCAGCGTCCGCCGTCGCTGCTCCAACGGCGAGGATTGCGCTTTCGGGCGGGTTGATGATGGCGGTGAAGGACTCCGCGCCGAACATGCCGAGGTTACTGACGGTGAACGTGCCGCCGGTCATGTCGGCGGGTTGCAGTTTCCGATCCGCCGCACGGGCGCTGAAGGATCGGCTGGCGGCGCTGATGCTGCTGACGCTTCTGGTGTCGGCATGTGTCATGACCGGGACAACGAGGCCGGCCGGCGCGGCCATCGCGATCCCGATGTTCACTGCAGTGTGCTGCGTGATCGCAGGATCCGGGTCGTCTTGGTAGGAGACGTTGATGGCCGGGTGCGCGGCCAGGGCGAGGGCTGCGGCCTTGACGATGAAGTCGTTGAGGCTGACTTTCGCGGTGTCTTGTCTGATCCGTGATGCGTTCACCATGGTGCGCAGATCAATGAGGGCGTCAGCGTCGGCGACGGCGGTGACGGTGAAGTGCGGGATGGTGCGGGCGCTCTCGGTGAGTCGGCGAGCGATCACCTTCCGCGTCCCGGTCATCGGCGTCGTCACGTCCGCGTCGGTGTCTTGCTGATGGTGTGTGGAGGCGCTGCCAGGCACGGGGAGCGTTGCCGTCGACGGGACATCGTGCTCTAAAGCTGCAGCACTCTGGTCCGCGTCGATGATGGCTTCGACATCAGCCCTGACAAGGCGGCCGCCGGGGCCCGATCCGTGAACGGTGGCGATGTCGACGTGGTGTTCGCGAGCGAGTTTGCGTGCCAGTGGGGACGCGAACGCGATGTGCTCTGCCGGCGCGGGTATGCCTTCGGAGCGTTCACGCTGTTGCGGCTCCACGGGGGGATCTTCCGATGTGCGTGCGGGGTGGTCGTGCTCGGATGATGTGTCGAACGCGGGAGCGGGGACGAACGTTGGAGTGGTCGGCGATGTGTGCTCATCGGCGGGCGAGTCCGCGCGTTGGCCATCCGCCGGGCTGAGCGCGGGGCCGGAACCGTCGTCGAGCGTCGCGATGGGAGTCCCTATCGCAACGTTCTCTCCTTCGGGAACGAGGATCTCCGTCAAGGTGCCAGCGTCGTAGGCTTCGTATTCCATGGTGGCTTTGTCGGTTTCGATCTCGACGAGGATGTCGCCGACTTCGACGATGTCGCCGGGGTGCTTGTGCCAGGCGGAGATGGCGCCTTCTTCCATCGTGTCCGACAGCCGCGGCATGGTGATCTGGATCATCGGGACGTTCCGTTCCGGTCGGAGGCGCGCCAGCCGACCGCGTGGAGGGTTTCGTGGACGGCGGTAATCGCGTCCTCGAGCGCGGGAAGGGCCACCGTTTCGAGGGGCTTGGCGTATGGCAGGGGAACTTCGGCCATCGCGACGCGGCGGACTGGTGCGTCGAGGTCGTCGAAGGCGCCGTCGGAGATCGACGCGGCAAGCTCCGCGCCGATGCCGTAAGTGAGCCAGTCGTCTTCAAGGACGACCGCGGCGTGGGTCTTCCGCACGGAACGGATCACGGTCTCGCGATCGAGTGGGCGGAGGCTTCGCAGGTCGATGACTTCGGCGTCGATGCCGTCCTCGGCGAGCCGTGTTGCTGCTTGCCGCGCCAGGTGCGCGGTGCGTGAGTAGCCGATGAGCGTGACGTCAGACCCGACGCGGCTGACAGCGGCGCGACCAATTTCGACGTCGTCGACGTCATCGGGTACGTCGTCCTTGATGTTGTAGAGGGCGAGGTTCTCGAGGAACAGCACCGGGTCGTCGTCCCGGATCGACGCACGCAGGAGCGTACGTGCGTCCGCTGGGGTGGACGGTGCGACGACTTTCATACCGGGTACGAACGCGTAGTACAGCTCCACGTTCTGCGAGTGCGTTGCACCGAGCTGTTGACCGCCGCCACCTGGTGTGCGGATCACTAGCGGTACGCGGCTCTGCCCGCCGAACATGCCGTAGATCTTCGCGGCGTGGTTGACGATCTGATCGAGTGCGAGGAGGGAGAAGTTGATGGTCATGATCTCCACCACCGGTCGCAGTCCGAGCATCGCGGCACCGATCGCGGCACCGGTGAACCCTTCTTCCGCGATTGGGGTGTCGCGGACACGGCGTGGCCCGAACTCCTCGAGCAGCCCCTGAGTGATTTTGTACGACCCTTCGAATATCCCGATCTCTTCGCCGAGCAGGAGCACGTTCTCGTCCGCGAGGAGTTCCTCGCGGAGCGTCATCCGGAGCGCGTCCCGGTAGCTCATCACAGTCATCGGGTCTGCTCCTGACTTGTCGTGGCGGGATAGTTCGTGTCAGTGGGCGGTGGGAACAGCGGCTGTGCAGGGAGCCGGCGCGTGTCGTTCGGGACCGGTGTGGCGTAGGTGTAGTCGAACAGGGTGCTGGGGTCCGGGTGGGCGCTGTTCGCGGCGTAGTCCGCTGCCGCGGTGGCTGCAGCGATGGCGGCGGCGTCCATGGCGGCGGCGGCATCGTCGTCGATGATCTCTGCGGCGATCAGCGCCGCCCGGTAGGCGGCGACCGGGTCGTGCTCGCGGAGCGCTTCCGTTTCGCTGTCGGTGCGGTACTTCGCCGGGTCCACCACCGAATGGCCTTTCAAGCGTTCGGTGGTGAGTTCCAGCAGGAACGGCTCATTTCGACGCGCTGACGCGAGTGCGCGGGTCATCGCTTGCTGCACGGTGACCGGGTGCAGCCCGTCGGCGCGTTCGGCGGCCATCCGGTAGGAGGCAGCGCGCTTGTACAGTTTCGGTTCCGCGGAGGCGTGTTCGACGGTCGTGCCCATCCCGAGCTGGTTGTTGATGATGACGTACACGATCGGCAGATGCCACAGCGCGGCGAGGTTCAACGACTCGTGGAACGCGCCGATGTTCGTCGTCCCGTCTCCGAGCGTGCACACCACGACCTCGTCGCCGCCGCGGTAGTCGATCGCGAGGGCTGCCCCGGTGGCGAGCGGGATTTGCCCGCCGACGATCCCATAGCCGCCGAGGAGCCTCGCGGTGAGGTCGAACATGTGCATGGAGCCGCCCCAACCACTGGAAACCCCGTCGACGCGGCCGTACAACTCCGCCATCACCCGGTTCGGGTCGATTCCGCGGCCGATCGCGTACCCGTGCTCCCGGTAGTTGGTGAACAGGTAATCCATCGGCTGCATCGCGGTCGTGATCCCGGCGACCGCAGCCTCCTCGCCGAGATTCAGGTGGCAGTATCCACCGATCAGGGCTTGCGTGTAGGCGCGGGCGGCGCGTTCCTCGAACCGCCGCACTCGGAGCATCAAGGACAGCAGCTCAGCTTGTTGCTCTTCGGGGATGTTGTCGGGCTCTTGCGTCGGCGTTGTGCGGGAGGTCATAACGGTCTGCTGCTCCTTTGCGCAATTGCCCATCCGACCCGTAACGCATTCACGGCGCGGAGGTGTTGTTCGGCCCGGTGCCGACCGTTGGCCGGTGAGGGGTGTGGCGCGGCGATCACCGGTAGCACAGTCGGGGCGTCTGTCATGGTGAGGTACCGCATGACGCCGTCCAGCGCCGTGGCTCCGAAGGTGACGATCGCGGCCAGTTGCGGAAGCGAGGCAAGGAGCGTCGACAGCGCGGGGATGCTTTCCACCAGATCTGCTCGCGTGGGTCTTCTCGCGAGTTCCCACGGCACGATATTCCACCGCAGGTACGCCGTACGCGGCAGCCCAGATTCCGCACGCGCGCGCCTGAACGCAGCCACTGTCGGGCCGGGATTGTCCTCGCTGCAGATCGCACCCGCGCCGACCGCGATCGTGGCGGGACCGGGCGATTCCATCAGCACCAGGACCTGGGATTCGACCCCACCGGAGTGAGCGTCGAAGCCCGGCACGAATCGCCTGGTCCCATCCGGTGCGAGCCGCCACATCTCCGCCAACCCGTTCAGCGACCGAACATCCGCCGGTGCGAACGTCCGACCGGTGTCGCGCACAGCGGCGGCAGCATCACGTGGTGATCGCCGCATCAAGCTGGCTTCGGGGGCGCGAGGAGGGTGCCGCGGATGACGGAGCCGTGGAAGGTGCGGACGGCAACAGTGATCCACGCGGCGACGAGGCCGGCGTAGTACAGGACGGCGAGGCCAGCGACGACGGTGAGTCCGGAGTGCAGGGCCAGGCCGTTCAGGCCGGTGACGCAGGTGCCGACGGGGAACGTGAACGACCACCAGGTCAGGCTGAACGGGAGGTGCTGCTTCGCGGTGCGGATGGTGATGGCGAGGGCGATGACGGTCCACAGCAGCGCGAAGCCGAGCATCGCGAACCCGTACACCAGCGCCACGACCAGCAGGGCATGCGCGGTACTCGCATCGACAACGGTGGGGGCGTTCGAGGCGAGGAGGTTCACGGCGGTGATCGACTGCCCGACCGGCCCGAGGACGATCCACAGAGTCGGGACCATGCCGGCGGCGCCGACCTTGTGCTGCGCGAGACGGTTCCAGATCAGGGTGATCACGACCAGGGACGTGATGAGGCTGAGGCCGAAGAAGCCGTAGCAGGCCCACAGCAGCGTCTCCCGTGCCTGTCCGGCGGGGGCGTAGGACAGGAGGAGCGCTCCGGTGGAGGCGGACACCATCGGCGGGACGATCGGCATCAGCCAACCGCCGAACGCGGAGTCGGGTTTGTTCTCGTGGCGGGTGAACGCCAGGTACGGCACGAGCACTGCCGTGAGCAGTCCTCCGATGGTGCCGATGGTCCAGAGGACCCAGTCGATGGTGACGGCGGCGGGGAGGCCGATCCAGTCCTTGCCGAGCAGGATCGTGCCTGCACCGACGGTGAGAAACGCCATTGGCGGGGCGCCGTAGAAGTGCGAGATGACCGGGTGCAGGTGGTGCTTCGCCGCGGTGTCCCGGTAGCGCACCCAATGCAGGACCGTCGCGATGGTGAGGGCGATGAGCAGGATCGCAGCGATTGCCCACACCACCGTCGCGCCAGTGCGCAGCCCTGGGAACTGCAGCGGGAGTGATGCAGCGGCGACGGCGACGATGCCGGTGCCCATGATGGATGCGAACCAGTTCGGAGTCAGGTTCGACACGATATGCCCTGGCCGATCGAGCTCTCGGAACACCGTGCGCCGCTTTGGGGCACCGTGCCGCTTGGTCGTGCTGGGTGCCGGTGCGGTCTGGGTGGTCATGCAGGCAGTCTGACCCCGACCTCGGGCGGGGTGGAACCACGAACTGTTTCGGGGTGGCACAATCATGGTTTGTGAAACGTCGTGTGACGGACCGGAAGCTGGATCTCGACACGTTGGACGTGCTGCAGCGTGTCTCGGAGTCGGGCTCGTTGTCGATGGCTGCGAGCCAGTTGGGCATCACTCAACAGGCGGTGTCAGCGCGGATTGCGGCGGCGGAGCGGATGGTCGGGGTGCAGCTGGTGGTGCGTTCCTCGTCGGGTTCGTGGCTCACCGATGCTGGGGCGACGGTGATGGAGCTTGCCGCACCGGTGTTGGATGCGGCAGCACGATTGGAGGCAGGTGTGCATGCACTGCGGCTGCCATCGGGCACGATCACGGTTGCCGCGTCGCAAACGATCGCGGAGTTGATGTTGCCGGAGTGGTTGTTGCGCTCCCGTCGTGCGGCGCCGGAGATCAGTGTGCGCATGTTGGCGGGGAACAGCACCGACGTGATCGGGTACGTCCGCACCGGCGCCGCTGACATCGGGTTCGTTGAGGGGCCACACACGCCGGTGGATCTTCATGCGATGCCGGTTGCGGACGATGAGCTCACGGTGGTCGTTGCGGCAGAGCATCCATGGGCGTCAGCGGCGTCTGTGACGGCGGCGGATGTCGCCGCGACACCGCTGCTGGTGCGCGAGCAGGGATCGGGCACGCGCGCTGTCGTGGAAGGGTGGTTGCGTGACCAGGGGTTGACGATGGTGGAACCGGCGGCGCAGCTTGATACCACCGCGGTGATTCGCGCGAACGTTCGCTCAGGCGTGGCGCCGGCGGTGATGAGTGTCCGTTCGGTACGTGCGGATGTCGACGCTGGGGTCCTCGTGCGGGTCCCGGTCGATGGCCCATCACCGCTTCGGCGGTTTACCGCGATCTGGTCGACGCCGCCATCAGCCGCGACCGCGGCGTTCCTGCACACCGCAACCCACCCGGTGTAGTCGTCTGCTGGCGAACCGGAGCTGGCGGCCACGGCTTCGCGGGGTTGTCATATTGCGCACGCGTCGTTCCATTCACGGAATGGTGTGTTGGGGTTGGAAACGTCGATGATGGCGTTCGCTGCGGATCGCGGTTCGTCTCGTTGCGTGAACGCCTGCGCGGCTCCGACATCACGGATGGGCGCGCGGACAATGCCGGTACTGGCCCAGATCGTCCAGTCCCAGAGCCCTCGAGCGGGCACTTGCAACAGTCCCCATCCGGTCACGATGAGCACGTCCGCTCCTACCGGGTCGCTGCGGAAGGGAATCGCCACATCCGCTCGTGCTCCCATCGCGGTGATGACCGAAGTGATCGTCTCGTGTTGCACGGCGTAGCCAGCTGCAGTGACCGCGTCACCGAGCGCCGTCGCAACCGCGTGCACGGCGTCGACGGAATCACCATCGACCGCGATGATCGATCGCCGGCCGGCGTACTGCGTGCTCCACTGATGCACCACGTCGCGGTACACGCTGGCGATGGTGTGGGGGGTCATTGGTGCTCCCTTATGTGGCGGCGGGTGTCGGGGACGGATCAAACGGCATGCAGCAGCGGAACGAACAGTGCTGCGGCAGCGATCAAGACGACGAGGGAGACGCCGGTGAGCAGCAGCCGCTTCTGCCGGCGGGGTTGCCCATCTGGTGCGTCGCCCCACACGCTCGCCCGGACGGTGATCTGGTGCGCATCGCCGACCAGACGGCGGATCGTCGGATCGGACAGGTCCAACAGTCCGTTGCGGGCATTGGCCGAGATCTGCGCAGCTTCCCGCATGCTCATCGACATCCGCGACACGCTCCGATCACGTTCCGCGTCGTTGGCACTGAATCGTCTGCGAGACCGACTCGTCCGTTGCATCAGAACGTCTGCCCGTTCTCGTCGCCAACCTGCTTGACAGAATTGCCATGCACCACGGGGCCATCCGGAGCATCTGTGAATGGGCCGCGCCCGATCGGGATGCCAGCCTCAGGGTGATTCAGGTCGAACGCCGGGGACTCCGACCGGATCCTGGGGATCGAGGTGAAGTTGTGTCGCGGCACCGGACACTGGGTTGCCCACTCGAGGGAGCGACCGTACCCCCATGGGTCATTGACCTGCACCTTGGGTGCCTTCCGAGCCGTGATGTAGATATTGAACAGGAATGGCAGGAATGAGATCCCGAGCAGTATCGACCCGATCGTGGAGACCTGGTTCAGCCAGGTGAACCCGTCCTGCGGCAAGTAGGTCGCGTAACGGCGGGGCATGCCGATCACGCCGAGCCAGTGCTGCACGAGGAACGTGGTGTGGAACCCGAGGAACAGTAACCAGAAGTGGATCTTGCCGAGCCGTTCGTTGAGCATCTTCCCGGTCCACTTCGGCCACCAGAAGTAGAAACCGCCGAACATTGCAAACACGACGGTGCCGAACACGACGTAGTGGAAGTGGGCGACGACGAAGTAGCTGTCGGAGAGGTGGAAGTCCAACGGCGGAGACGACAGGATCACGCCGGTAAGGCCACCAAAGGTGAAGGTAATGAGAAACCCGACAGCCCAGAGCATCGGTGTTTCGAATGTCACCGAGCCGCGCCACATGGTGCCGATCCAGTTGAAGATCTTCACCCCGGTCGGGACTGCGATCAGCATCGTCATCAGTGAGAAGAACGGCAGCAGGACGCTGCCGGTGACGTACATGTGGTGTGCCCACACGGTCACCGACAAGGCTCCGATAGAGATGGTGGCGTAAATCAGTGTCTTGTAGCCGAAAATCGGCTTTCGGCTGAACACGGGCATGATCTCGGAGATGATGCCGAAGAACGGCAACGCGATGATGTACACCTCGGGGTGCCCGAAGAACCAGAACATGTGCTGCCACAGCAGCGCTCCACCGTTGGCGGGATTGAAGATCTGCGCGTCGAAGACACGGTCGAGGCCGAGGCCGAAGAGGGCAGCGGCCAATACCGGGAACGCGATCAGTACCAGCAGCGCAGTTACCAGGACGGTCCAGGAGAAGATCGACATGCGGAACATCGTCATGCCGGGGGCACGCATGCAGATGATGGTGGTGATGAAGTTGACCGACCCGAGGATTGATGCGAATCCGACGAGGATGAGCCCGAACACCCACAGGGTGCCACCGAGGCCTGGCGTGAAGGTCGTGTCCGACAGTGGCGCGTACGCGGTCCACCCGAACGATGCTGCACCCTGCGGAGTCAGGAAACCGCCCACAGTGATGAGGCCGCCGAACAGGTAGATCCAGTACGAAAAGGCGTTCAGTCGGGGAAACGCGACATCCGGCGCGCCGAGGTGCAGCGGCATGATCGCGTTCGCAAAACCCGAGAACAACGGTGTCGCGAACAGCAGCAGCATGATCGTGCCGTGCATGGTGAACAGTTGGTTGTACTGCTCCTTTGTCGCCACGATTTGGAGGCCCGGTTCGAACAGTTGCGCGCGGATCACGAGGGCCATGACGCCGGCGAGGAGGAAGAACATGAATGAGGTCATCATGTATAGGTAGCCGATGACTTTGTGGTCGGTGGAGGTGATCCACCGGACAATGATGTTTCCTTTTGCGCCGGTCCGGGGCGCATCGAACACGGGCACCCCGGTGTCGGTGGTGCGCGGGGTTGTGGCGGTCATGAGCTGCCTTTCGACATGCAGTGCAGAGACTGGTTGGGCGAATTCTGCCGGCTCGCTGGGGTCACACGAATAGGACGGCAGCGATCAGGCACGCACTGGGGCTGGCATGAGCCCAGCAGCGCTAGCAGGCTGGCGGTGACGCACCCGGGTCGTGGCATGTGACTGCACCACCTGCTCAGCTTCGGTGACGACGTCGGCGACTGCCTGGTCGTGCATGTCGAATGCATCCGTCGCGACGTAACACCGGCTGCGAGCCGTTCCGTTGAGCGGTCCACCCGAACGTTGATTGGGGCGCATCAGCATGGCTCTCCTGTTCGTGGAAGCGTTCCTGCCGATCTTCCTCGCCGCTCGGGCGGTCGGCAACGGAGATTCGGTTGTGACCACACAACGGCGTGTTGTGTGCGGCGGCGGTTGCGACGCGCAGCGGGCGACTTCCATGCCACCGAGCATCATCGGCACGGTGCACTGGTCGGCACGGTGCACTGGTCCGTGTCGTGGTGTCAGCTCGGCGGAACCGGGCCGGGGTTCACTCGAGCGAACCTGCGTCGGGAGGAAGGGGCGGCGGCGGACTGAGTTTCCTCTGTGCCGGCTGCCGGTGCCGCGCGGGATTTCCGGGTGTCAGCGTGGTCGCGTGGGGCGGGTTGCAACGGGAGCGAGCCAGGCGGTGAGTGCGGTGGCCACGATGCTGCCAGCGCCGATGATGACGGCGAGGACGACGATCTGGAATCGTCCGGCCTCGATGGGCGAAACCCCACCGAAGACCGCGCCGACGAACGCTCCGGGAAGCGTGACCAGCCCGGTCGTTTTCGTCTGGTCCACTGTTGGCACCAATGCTGCGCCGATCGCTCGGCGGACCTGGTCGACGGTGGCCTGCCGTGGCTGCGCTCCAAGGGCGAGCCACCCTTCGACTTCGTCCCATCGGTCATCGACGAGTTCGACGAATCGCCTTCCGGATAAGGTCGAGATCGTCATTGTGTTCCCGATCACGATGCCTCCGATCGCGAGAACGTATCGCGGGGTGAGCGCGATGGCCCCGGTTCCGAAGACGAGTACGCCGGCGACCATGATTCCTGCAGCCATGCACGTCGCGACTGGGACAATGCGAGCGCGGAGCGTGCCGAGCCGTCGAGCTGAGGTAATGGCCGCGACCGTGAACATCACCAAGAGCGCGATGGTGATCAGCGCCGGCGAGCGGATGATCCCTGTCAGCAGCACGCTGATCGCAGCCAACTGCAACACCCCCCGCCCAACTGCGAATGCTGGAGCCCACGGTGAGGGTGCGCGCACTGCCAGCAACACCGCCGCCGTAACACCGACGAGAGTGACCACGCCGACGAGAGTGCGGACGGCTTCATCGGAATTGATCAACTCGCTCCTTCCACCGGCGGCCGCCACGCGCTCAGGTTGCAGGCGTACCCAGATCGGGAAGAAAAGAAGGTGTGTCCGGCCAAGGCGCGCGTCCCCTTGCCCTCGGGCAGGACCGCCCGCCTGAGCATCGTTGATTCGGTCCGCCGGATCGCCGGGAGCATGCCGACTATTGGTCACCGCCCTGTCTGCCAAAGTCGACGAGAAAGATGAAGATGCGTTGCCCATCACGCATCTCGTGCGTCATCTCCCGGATCGTACCGATCTGACCATCGCGCGTGAGCGCCTGCTGCAGCGCCGGGACCTGCACAAGATGGTTCACGTCTACGTCGAACCACTCCACATGGTGCGCGTCAACATCGGATGCCATCCAGTCATCTGCTGGTGCGCTTCGGTCCCACCCGTACTGATGCGTCTCCACTGGAGACCATTTCACGATGCGCTGCATTGTCGCTCACCGCTGCCCGATCAAGCCGTAGGGCAGTCCCGGGTGCTGCTCGGCGATTTCGGTGAGCCGGTTGTACTTTGCGACCCGTTCCCCGCGGGCGGGTGCGCCCGACTTGATCTGCCCAGTACCGGTTCCGACGACGAGGTCGGCGATGAACGTGTCCGTGGTCTCCCCGGAACGGTGGGAGACCATGCTGGCCATCCCGATGCTGGTGGCGGTGGCGATCGCACCGAGGGTCTGGGAGACCGTACCGATCTGGTTCGGCTTGATCAGTGCCGCGTTCGTCAGGTGTTGCTCGCCGCCGTCGCGGATGCGCTGGGGGTCGGTGACGTAGAGGTCGTCGCCGACGGTCTGGATCCGGTCACCGAGCGCCGCTTGCATGCGGCGGAACCCCTCATGGTCGTCCTCAGCGAACCCGTCTTCGATGCTGCGGATCGGGTACGTGTCGATGAGCTGCCGGTAGTAGTCGACCAGCCCGTCCCGGTCGAGGCTGTCGTCGAGCATCCGGTACGAGCCGTCTCCGAGGGAGAACTCGTTCGCGGCCGGATCGAGGGCGATCGCCACCTGGTCGACGCCCGGCTCGTAGCCTGCGGCGCGGATCGCGGTGACCAGCAGGTCGAGCGCTTCCTCGGGTGCAGCGATCGATGGTGCGAAGCCGCCCTCGTCGCCGAGGCCGAGGCTACCGAACCGGTCCCGTACCAGGCCCGCGAGGGCGTGGTAGACGTCCGCGCCGATGCGGACAGCGTCGGCCATCGTTGAGGCGTTGACGGGGGCGATCATGAACTCCTGGAAGTCCAGCTTGTTCGCTGCGTGCGCGCCGCCGTTGAGGACGTTGAAGTGCGGGACCGGCATCCGCGGCGTCGAGCCGGTGATCTCGGCGATCCACTGCCAGAGTGGGAGGTCCGCGGCGTGTGCGAGGGCCCGGGAGGCGGCGATGGAGGTTGCGACGACGCTGTTCGCGCCGAGCCGGCGGTACCCGGTGGTGCCGTCGAGTTCGGCGAGGGCGGCGTCGACCTGTCCGATCGCGGACCAGGACCGGCCGGTGAGCAGGCCCGCGATGTCGGTGTTGATCAGGTGGAGCGCCTGGGTGATGTCGCGGCCACCGAACGCTGTTCCGCCGTCGCGGAGCTCGACGGCTTCGTGGGCGCCGGTGGATGCGCCCGCGGGGGCGTCGCCGGTGACGGTGCGGCCGTCGTCGAGTTCGAGCAGGACGCGGACGGTCGGGTAGCCGCGGGAGTCGAGGATGCGGGTGCCGTGGACGGCGTCGATGGTGACGGGGTGGTCGCGGTGGGTGACGTACTCGCCCTGGTGGGCTCCGAGGTGGTGGATGCCGCTGATGTAGTCGTTCATGGTGACGCTCCTTCTGGTCGGGTCATGCGTCGTGGTCGTGCGGATGGAAGGGAAAGCCGCGGGGAGGCGGAGGGGACGACCTGCTGGCGATCACTCAGCGCCAGTGCCTCCCCGCGGCGGTCAAGGGGCCCGTGGATCACGGGTGTCGGGTGTGGGCTTCCTGTGCGGTGCGGATGACGGCTTCGGCAGCAGGACGGTTGGCCCACCCGTTGGTGGTGACGTGCTTGCCGTGTTCGATCTCCTTGTAGTGGGAGAAGAAGTGCTCGATCTCGATGAGGGTGTGCTCCGGGACGTCGCTGATGTCCTGCAGGTCTTCGAACCGGTCGTCGCCGGCGGGGACGGCGAGGATCTTGTCGTCGCCGCCGTTCTCGTCGACCATGCGGAGCATCCCGATCGGCCGGACCGTGATGACGACGCCCGGGAACGTCGGTCGGGGCAGCAGCACGAGCGCGTCGAGGGGGTCGCCGTCATCGCCGAGCGTGTCATCGATGGAGCCGTAGTCCTGGGGGAACACCATGCTGGTGAACACGGCCCGGTCGAGCCGGATCCGGCCGGTGGTGTGGTCGACTTCGTACTTGTTGCCGCTGCCGCGGGGAACCTCGATCGTGACGTCGAACAGCATGGGAAGGCCCGTTCCAGGATGTGGGGTGGCGGTCACAGCAGACCGCCAAGGAGGATGCCGGCGATGGCTGCCGCGACCGAGAGGACGAGCATCCCGAGACCGTTGACGGCTGCGGCGGTGATCCGGCCGCTGCGGGCGAGGCGGACCGTTTCGAAGTTGGCGGTACTGAACGTGGTGTAGCCGCCCATCACCCCGGTGCCGAGCACCGCCACGGGGGCTGCGCCGAGGTGACTGGCGGCGCCGACGATGAGCCCGAGCAGCAGCGACCCGGTGATGTTGATCGTCAACGTGCCGACGGGGAGCCGGAACTCCCGGCCGGTGTTGATCAGCCCGTCGAGGAGGAACCGGCCGGCAGCGCCCACGCCGCCACCGGCCGCGACCGCGAGGAGGATGCCGGCGTTCATGCGGACACCGTCCGGGGGCGGAACCAGCCGGCGACCACCAGTCCGACCGCGGTCGCGATCGCACCGGCTATGACGGTCAGTAGCGCGTACCCGGTGCCGGCGAGACCGTGGCCGGTGAGGAACAGTGCGGCGGTGGACTCAGCGAGGGTGCTGTAGGTGGTGAAGCCGCCGAGCACTCCCGTGCCGAGCAGCAGACGCAGGACACGGCGGCGGCCCGCGTCGGGACCGCGATGCGCCAACGCTTCCAGGAGCACCCCGAGCAGCAGCGCTCCGCTGATGTTGATCCAGAAGATCGACCAGCTCACCCCGCCGTCTGCTGGGAGCAGCGCACTGATCACGTCGCGCAGGAGTGTGCCGACCGTGCCACCGACCGCGACGAGGCCGACGTACCGCCACCGCAGGTGCACGGGCCGCATGGCCGTTGCGGGGTCGGAGACGTCCACATCCGGGTCGGAGGGGAGCTGATCATCGGGCATCGGGGTGTCCGTTCGGGTGGTCATGTTCCGCCTTCTGCCGCGACCAGCGCCGCGGCGTGGTGCGCTGCTACCGGATCCAGGAACGCCCCACCACGCGGGACGAGAGCACCCGTCGGCGTAAGCTCATACTGCAGCGGCTGCCCCGTGGGCAGGTTCAGTGCGTGCAGTTCCGGCTCCGTGAGGTCGTCGATGCACGCGCACATGGCGCGGAGCGAGTTGCCGTGCGCGACGACGAGGACGCTCCGACCCGACCGCACCATCGGTAGAAGTCGGTCCTGCAGCACGGGTCGGACCCGATCGATGACATCGGAGAGGGCCTCGGTGCGTCGGAGGGCAGCGTCTGACAGGTCGCGCAGCGCGGAACTTGACCGCAGCGCCGTCCACACTTGCAGGGACATCGCCGGTGGTGCGCCGTTCCGGGACCTGCGGATTCGGGTGTATTCGTCGTCGCCGAGCGTTCGGCGGGCATCGGTCTTGGTCATCCCGGTGAGTGCGCCGTAGTTGCGTTCGTTGAGCTGCCAGACCTTCTCCGTCGGGATGGCGATGCCGAGGGTGTCGAGGACCAGTTCCGCAGTGTGCACGGTGCGTTGCAGCGTCGACGTGAGCACCTGGTCCGGCAAGATGCCTGCTGCCTGCAGGAGCCGCCCCGCGGTCACGGCTTGCTGGACACCCTCGACGGTCAACGGTTCGTCGCGGAGGCCGGTGAAGGTGCCGGCCCGGTTCGCGGTGCTTTCCCCGTGGCGCAGCAGCACCAGCCGGCCCGTCACGACGCATCCCACGGCAGGGCGCTCTCGAACCCGACCGGAGCGTGTGGGACGACCACGACGGGACGGTGCTGCTGGTGCGTCAGGCGGGCGGCGACGGAACCGTTCAAGAACTCCGCAACCCGGCGTCGGCCCGTCTGCGACCCGACGACGATCATTACCGCGTCACGTTGCTCCGCCACCGCCGCCAACGCCCGGCTTGGATCTCCAACCCGAGTGAGGATCTCCACCCGGACCGACCGTGCTGCAGCGAGATCGTGGATGACGGCGACGTCGCGGTCGGGCAGCTGCTGCGGTTCGGTGTCCGCCGTGTCCGGATCGATCGGTTCGATGATCTCCGAACCGTCCCGACGAGTTCCTGCGTTCAGCAGCGCCGGATCCACCGCAACACACACTACCGACGCACCGAAATGCTTCGCGATCAGCGTGGCAACGCCGACAACGCTCTCTACCTGCCCGGACTGTACGCCGGCAACGATCGTGCGGGCGGAGTCTGCCTCGACCATGTCTTCTCCCTATCTCGGGCACGCTGACGCGCGCCGTGCTGAGATAGGGACTGTTGTCGACAGGTGTCGAGGTTGGGTCCGGCAAGCCCCACTACCGGGTCCGAAGACACCACCAGTATGCACCCACCACCACGCACCACGCACCACGACAGGAAAGTCCCTCCGGCTTCTGCGGAAGGGGTACGGCCTCTGAACGGTACGGCCACGCGACGCATACCCCTGTGCTGATCAATCACCCAGCCGCCACAGACAGCACATACCCCCAGGGGGTACAGTGCCATTAAATCTACCTTGCACTGTGACGTGCTCAACGCTGCAGCTCGACACTCCGACACTCACCGACCTGATCGAAAGACTGATGCTCACCACCACCGCCTCCCCGCGTCGCCGGCTGCTGTTGCAGGCCGTAGCGACGTTGGCGCTGCTGCTGCTGGTCGGGGTCACGGTCCTGATGCACACGATGGCCGGCCACGAGCACCCGATGGCAGCTCCCGCCGCCACCACCGAGCACGTCCATGCCGTCGCAAACCGCCACGGGGAGCATGCCGCTCCCGCGGCCGCGGTGCTGACGGTCCTCACCGACGCCGGCTGTGACAGCGGCCTGTGCGCGCTGATGTGCTCGCTGATGGGGATGGCGTGCGCGCTGACGATCGCCCTGTTCGCATGGGCGCTAGTGCGCGCACGGACCGGCGGCGTCCTCGCGCTGCTGTCGCGACTGCTTGCGCTGGCTGACCGGCTGCCGCGCCACATCGCAGCACCGAAACCACCGTCACTGACGGCACTGCAGATCATCCGCATCTGATCCTCCCCCTGCGGGACCACACCGCCGCAGGGCGGCTCCCGCATGCCCAGAACCGGGAGGCATCCGCCTGCCCGGACCAATTGACGCATACACGGGAACGGACCTTCCATGCACACCACCACGACCACGCGCATCCTCGCGATCGCCGCCTCGCTCACCCTCGGCCTGACCCTCGCGAGCTGCTCCACCAACAACAGCAGCTCCGACGCGGGCTCGTCCGCCTCGTCGAGATCGGCCGCGTCGGCGCACAACGACCAGGACGTGATGTTCGCGCAGATGATGCTGCCGCACCACGAGCAGGCCGTCGAGATGAGCGACGTGCTCCTCGCCAAGGGCGACGGTGTTGACCCCAACGTCGCCACCCTGGCGAAGCAGATCAAGGCCGAGCAGGGTCCGGAGATCACTCAGCTCACCAGCTGGCTGCAGGGCTGGGGTGAGCCCACGGAGTCGGAGCACCCTGGGTCGGGGCACTCCATGTCCGGGATGATGTCCGATTCCGACATGACCGACCTTGACCAGGCATCCGCGAAGGACGCCGGGAAGCTGTTCCTGCAGCAGATGGTCCAGCACCACGAGGGCGCCGTCGATATGGCCAGGAGCGAAGTCGACAAGGGCAAGAACACCGACGCGGTCGCGATGGCGAAGTCAATCGTGTCGAGCCAGACCGAGCAGATCACGCAGATGAAGGACATGCTCGCGTCCAAGTGACCGGTTCTTCCCCGTTCGTGACCACCCTGTCGCGGCAGAATATGCCCGCGACGTGAAGAAGCAGGTGTATATGTTCGTGATCAACGCAGTCGGTGACGCCCTAGTAGCAGCCGGCTCGATGGGGTGGGAGATCCTCTGGCCCCTCATCCTCGGCTTCACCCTCTCCGGCATCATCCAAGCCGTCGTCCGCACCGACCAGATCACCAAGCTCATGCGCGACGACTCCCCCCGAGCGATCAGCGTCGCAACCGGCCTGGGCGCACTGTCCTCGTCCTGCTCCTACGCCGCCGTCGCCCTCGCACGGGCGCTCTTCCGCAAGGGCGCGAGCCTGTCGTCGGCCATGGCGTTCGAGGTCGCCTCCACGAACCTCGTCGTCGAGCTCGGTCTGATCCTCGCGTTCGTCATGGGCTGGCAGTTCACCGCAGCGGAGTTCGTCGGCGGACCGCTGATGATCATCCTCATCGCCCTCGGGTTCCGGCTCTGGATGCGCGGGAAGATCGTCGACGCCGCCCGCGAACAGGCCGACAAGGGCCTCGCCGGCGCGATGGAGGGCCACGCAGCCATGGACATGTCCGTGCAGGGCGACCAGGGCTTCTGGCGGCGACTGTTCTCGAGGCCCGGGCTCACGAGCGTGTCGCAGTACTTCGTCATGGACTGGGCATCCGTCATCCGCGACATCGTCATCGGCCTACTCATCGCCGGCGCCTTCGACGCCTGGGTCCCGAAGGCGTGGCTGCAAGCACTGTTCCTCGAGGGACACCCGACGCTCGCGTTCCTGATCGACCCGCTCATCGGACCGATCCTGGCGATGGTGAGCTTCGTCTGCTCCGTCGGCAACGTCCCCCTCGCAGCGGTCCTCTGGAACGGTGGGATCAGCTTCGGCGGTGTGATCAGCTTCATCTTCGCCGACCTGATCATCATCCCGATCATCATCATCTACCGGAAGTACTACGGCTGGAAAGCAGCCCTCCGCATCACCGGGATCTTCTACGGCGCCATGGTCCTCGCCGGCTACGCCGTCGAACTGCTCTTCACCCCGCTGCACCTTATCCCCACGAACCGGCACCTCACCATCGTGACGACCTCGATCAGCTGGAACTACACCACCTGGCTCAACATCGTGTTCCTGCTCGTCGCGGCGTTCCTGCTCGTCGTCTTCACCCGCAGCGGCTCATGGCCCATGCTCCGCATGATGAGTGACCACCCCGATACCCACGACCAGGCAAACGCCAAGCACAGCCAGCCCTGACCCGACCGGCCACGCCGACAGGGCAAGCTAGGCCACACAGCATTGTCGGAATCACGCCACAAAGCGTTCCCAGCCACATGCGAACCCCCGCGGCGTCCTGTCCTTCATGCCCTTCTCCGCCAAGGAGCAGGAGATCATGCGTTCGCGAGGGGTACAGTTCATCGCATCTTCCCCGATCAACACGGACAGCGGAGCCAATCAAGAGATCGGCAGGCTTCAGGTGCGTCACCTTGTCGAGAGAGGGCATCGCACCATCGCCTTCGCCCGCCTCCGCGACGCACGCCAGGACGTCTTCGGCGACGAGCGCGAGTCGGGGATTCGCGACGAGTGTCGAGACCAGGGCTTGCCTGAACCGACGATCGTGCGCCTCGGCGTGGACCGAGATGAGGCGTTGGTCGCCCTGGACGCTCTCCCGTCGGCTCCCGTCGGGATCGCCTGTTACAACGATGACGTTGCGACCGCACTTCTGTCGGCGGCAACCACTCGGGGCCGCCAGGTTCCGCAGGATATCGCTCTGATCGGCATGGATAACACGCCGATCTCGCAAGTCATCGTGCCCCGCCTGACGACGATCGACTACCCAGCATCCGAGGCCGCCCACCTCACGGTCGCCGGGTTCCTAGCCGCGCTGACGGGCGAGCCGATGCAGGAATCGGATCTCCACCTCGACATCAGGGTCGTAGAGGGCGCAACCACATAGCTGCGGCATCGGCGGTGACCTCGCCCCGCGGCACGTCGCACGCTGCCCGACGCTCGGACCCTTGACGCATCATCATCGGCCCGTCAACGTCGGTCTCGCCGACGCTTCAGTTCGGCTGCTACTTCCGATCCTCGAACGACTCGGTCCCCTCCGCCGAGACGAACGGCCTCCGCCGATCAGACCGACCCCTAGGCGGGCAGACCAACTGGGGAGGACGCCGACGAAAGTCCCACCCTCAAACGAGGCGGTTGCGCGCAGAGCCTGTCGCCGAACGGTCCTCGCGACATCCTCGGTGAGCAGGCGACCGTTTCCGCGAACAATCACGGTTGCTCGGCGGACGACAATCAAGACCATCGCGGCTGGAGTATTAAACACTGTCACGAAGCTCGTCGCCGGGGCAAGAAACGACATGATCTGGTGCAGGGAGACACGATCTGGACTCGACCGACAACACGATCGAGTAACGAGGTAGCGGCGAACCGCGAGAACATCCCGTGGAACGCCACCGTGATGGTGTTGAGCTCCACGAAGCTCCCGTGCTCACTCAAGGTGGAAGTGGCTCCGGCCGAGAACGGACTAGCGCGTCAGTGGTGCAACAAGTCGGATGCACGCCGTTGACCTACTTCCGCTTCGTCTTCGAACGGCCTGCCCTTCGGGCAAGGCGATGGCAGTCTTTGCAGCCGACCGAGCCCTCCGCCACATGATTGTCGGGGCGTTCCTGGAAGTCCCCATGGAGCGGGCAGATCACCGTGACGTAAGTCTTCTGGTCGATGAAGACGACCTTCGCGTAGTCGTACTTGTCGCCGTGCCGGTTGGTTGCACATTGGATGAAACGCTGCGTGCGCAACTCCTGGTTGGCGTTGCGGAAGCCCTTGCAGTCCCGGCATCCCTGGCCACGCTGCGGGCCCCAGGGCGTTTCGCGGACGCGGCGGTGCTCGCGCGGGGTTTGCTCGAAGGGCCCGTGGTCGGGGCAGATGATGGTGACCTTGGTATCGCCGTTGACGTAGCTGCGTTGGACGTGCGCGTAGTCGTATCGGCTGTCGTGGAGCTTCGTCGCGAAGTCGATGAACTCGGCGGCTCGTTCTTCACGGGTGGCGGTGCGGTAGTCCAAGGGGTCCTCCAGGAGTCGTTGTCCTGGAGCTATGCCGGCACGCCCGAACCAGCCGGGAAAGGCGCCGAGCACCCGTCCCTCGAGACCTGGTCGATCTTCTTCTCGGCGTTCCTTCCGTCAGGGTGCGGCCGTCAGGCATAGCCGTGGCATGCCTTCGCTCCCTACCGCCGTTCGAACGGCGCTCCGCTCACCGAGCTCAACCGAGCACCTCGTCGTGCCAGACCTGGAGACCGTCACGTCCGCGACCGCCCTGGGGCGACCGATGGGCGCCGCCTTCGGCCGTCCGTTCCCACGTCAAGGTCCCGTCGAGCACTGCTCGCACATCCAATGTTGGGAACCCGAGCCGCTCATCCTCGGGCACTCAACGCTCGGGACCCGAAATTCCAAGGCCGACGAGGGCCCGCTTGTCGCGCAGCTTCGCCCGGAGCCCATCCACGCGATGCGGAAGTATCGGAGCCAGTCGGTTCCCGCAGACCGGTGGGCCAACATCGAGCCGTTCGTCCTGGACGCTGTCGCACTCGTTGCACCCGCGTGCGCGTACCTTGCTGAACGGCTCATGGTCGCGGCGACGCCGTACGTTGACTGGGTCGTCCACGTCAACGGGATGCCGAAGGTCACCAACGTGTTCCACCCGGTGCTGATCCGCCGGTACATCTCCCGCGACGACCTCCACCTGAAGGACAAGACGCTCCGCGATTACCGGTCCTTCCTGCTCCGGATTTCGGAGGTCGTCCTCCCCGACGAGGGTCCGATCGAGTTTGCGCCGTTGAACGGGCAGTCCGTCACTGCCCCGTACACCGACCCCGAACTGAACCTGCTCGAGTCCTGGGCACGCGGGCAGTCAACCGCACTGCGACGTCGAGGTGCTGGCGCGGTCCTTACCCTCGGTGCAGGCGCTGGGCTTGACCCATGGGAGATGCAGCACCTGCGGCGCAGCGACGTGTGCGTCGACCGGCACGGAGCGCTCGTCAACGTACAGGGCGGGACGCCGAGGTTGGTGCCCGTGCTCGAACGATGGGAGCAGCTTCTCATCGACTCCCTCGCGGACGTGCCAGACAACGCATGGATCCTCGGCGGGGCAGACAGGAAGACGACCTACAACTTCGTCACGCCGTTCATCAACCACACCGACTTCGGCAACGAACCGAAGCCAGTCCCGACGCGAATGCGCACCACCTGGATCACCAGGCACCTTGCTGGTGGCACGCATGCCGGGGATCTCATGGCTGCCGGCGGACTGCGCAAGCCCGAGCACTTGGTCACGTCCCTCCGGCACATTCCGACGATGAACGCTTCCGAGCACCGTCGACGGATCCTCGCTGAGGCCCGCGAAGTTCGGTAACGCCTTCAGAGGACACGGAACCGTGCGGCCCGGAGCTGCTGCTCGCGTTCGGGCAGCAGGCGGCCGCGGGCGTGCTGGGCTCGTTGCTGGGCGACCCACCGTCCGATCGTCACCTCCGTCTGGTCGGCCGCGCGACGACGCGGCGGTCGCTGATGATCAGCCCAGAACTGCTGGTGCGCGGCGAGCATCGCGGACCACTGCGCGTCCCGGGGGTTCCAGGCGAACCCCGGCACCGCTTCAAGTCGTCGAACCTGGTACGAGCAGTAGCCACCCGCAGCGCCGACCTGCCGGAAGTAGGTGAGGGCGTCGACGAGGCTCTGCTCGGCGGTGGCAGGGCGCGGACGGGTCGAGTCGGCGCGGGGCATCCGTCCGCGCCTGCCGACGAAGTCGTCAAGGTCGTGCACTCGGTCGATCCAGCGTCGCACGAAAGGTTCGACCTCGACGGCGTCATCGGTGTCGGCCAGGTAGAACGCAACGCCGCGCCGCTGGTCGAGGGTGAGCGTCAGGGCTGGCTGCGCTGCGTGGTCGGCATACTCGCCGTGGAGCGCTGCGAGCGCCGTGGTCGGGGTGGGCATGTGGTCCTCTCCGAGGCCGGCGGTCGGCCTCGGAGGGGGTATGCGCGGAACGGGCGTGATCTTGGAGGACGCGCGGGTCGCAGACGAGCGGGGTCCGCAAACAGGACCAATCCGGCCGCGAAGATCACTACGTTTTCTGAGTCCCCGAAGCAGAGAGCCGCCCGGATCGCATGCACATGGCCAGCGTCACGCGTACGACGCCGACGCTGACGCCGCATGCGCTGGCAAGCGGCGACACGCCCGGGGTGACGCGACCGTTCGCATGCGCGGCAACCCCGGCAGATCCGCGCGGGCATGCGGATCGGACGGCAGCGAGATCGGAATCTGGGGCGCCTTCCCACAGCTCGTCCCGGGTCGCTTGCATAGGCCGGGCATGCCTAGCCAGATGCTCCGGTCACCGCGTCGGTACACCGCCGCGATGCTGCGCGCCCTCCTGTCGTTCTCCACGCGCGGAGGAACACCGGTGAAGTACGTTCCGACGTTCGCGGAGGACCGTTGGAGCGTTGTCCGGGAATTCGTGGTCAGCGCAGTCGCCGAGGCGGCAGCGTCCATTGCTCAGCCCGCCGACCGACTCATCGTCGTCGCGGCACCGTTCGTCGACTGGGTCGTTAACGTCAACGGATACCCGGCGAAGACCGCCGTCGTGTTCCACCCCGTCATCATCCGGCGCTACATCACCCGCACCGACGTCACCTGGTCGGACACCACGCGTCGCACATACCGGTCCTCTCTGATGCGCATGTCCGAGGTCCTCGTCGGCGAGGTGCCGCTGAAGTTCGCACCGACGACTCCGCAGAACACCGCAGCACCCTACGACGACCTAGACCTGCACCTCCTCGAGAGCTGGGCGACGGGCCAGTCGACCGCGGCGCGGCGCCGCAGCGCCGGCGTCGTCCTCGCACTCTGCACCGGAGCGGGGCTCAAAGCGAACGAGCTCCTCCAGACCCGCCGCCGCGACATCCTCGCTGACGCCGAGGGCATCCTCGTCACTGTCAACCCGGGAGCCCGGACCGTTCCGCTCCTGGCCCGCTTCGAAACGCTCCTGCTCAACTCCATCGCCGAGGTCGAGCCGGAGCACTGGGTGTTCGGATCCCCGAAGCGCGTCAAGCACGGCATCAGCACGCTCACCACGTTTCTCTACGACACCGATCGTGGCAACGAGCCAGACCCCGTCACCACCCGCATGCGGAACACGTGGCTCATCACCCACCTCATCGCCGGCACCAACATGCGTGCCCTGATGACCGCCGCCGGTGTCACGAAGTTCGAGCACCTCGACCAGCTCGTCGCCCACGTTCCCGCGCCCGACACTGCTTCCTACCGTCGTCAGCTCCGTGCGGAGGTCGCACGATGACCGCGCCGAAGCCGAAGCATCACGACTTCGACGACGCCGAACGGTGGATGCAGGACGACTTCGGCATGAAGATGTCGACATACATCCGCATCGGTCAGGCCTTCCCCCTTGAGCTGGCGACGTTCGAGACCGTCCGCCTGTTCGACAGAGCGTGCATTCGAGCGCGCATCGAGCGCTGGAAAGCGGAAGACCGGACATCCGACCGAGGCCGGAAGGCGTTGATGTCGGAGACCTCCGTGCTCATGCTGATGTTCATCACGATGCGAGCTCGGCGGAGCGTCAGCATCCAGCAGATGACGGAAGTCGCGATGTCCCTGACGACGTCACAGCGTGAAGCAATCGGCATCCTGAAGTTCACCCCACACCAGGACACCCTCTACCGCCGCATCTGGGAGGCAATCAAGCGGCTCCGGAAGCTCATCGACCGACACCCCGGCCCTCGCCGCAACACTATGACCGACGCAGAACGCGCGGCGGCCATTGCGGAGCTGCGCGACCCGGTGGAGATGGCGAAGCGCGCAGCCCGCATGCTCGAACTCACGAACCAGCTGATCGAAGGATCTGTCCAGTTCCTCAACCGTGAAGTTCGCCGGCGATTCAAGGGCGCGATTGCCATCGATGCCACATTCGCGGAAGTCTCGGGCAAGCAGAAGAGTGCCAAAAACATCAAGCCGGGCGACAAGGTCTCCACGAACTACGACTGCGGTTGGTACGGCCGCCAGGGCAGCCACGACCCTGACCATGACGGTGGCGATAAGTACGCGTTCGGATGGGAGCTCGAGTACGCGGTCATGACCCGCGACCCGAACGAGACTGAGGCGAGCTATCCCCTGCTCTTTCTCTCGACCAGCGGTCACAAGCCTGGCGCTCTCACAGGGCACGGCTTGTTCCTCTACCAGTCTGCCGTCGAACGCGGTCACCCCATCAAGACCGTTGTCGGCGACCGCGCCTACTTCCCAGGAGCGAAGCCCGAGGACTTGCAGCGCCCTCTCGCGCAAGCAGGCGTCAAGGTCGTCATGGACTACAAGAACGAGGAAGAAGAGCTCGGTCAGCAAGCGTTCTACGCAAGCGCCGATGGCCGGCACAACCTGGTCATGGTCACGGGTAGCTGGCACCTGCGGTTCATGCCAGCCGCCCTCATCGACGCCGAGAAGACCTACCTCGACTACCTCAAGACCATCACGAGCAAGCCCGAGGCCGAGCGTTCCATACTTCGAGACGAAGCCCATGCGCTTCTCCGTCAGCGCCGCAAGGAGCGCTCCCGCTACCGGCTCATCCCCCGTAGCGGTTACGACGCCACCGGCGCGCGCCAGTACTCCTACCCGGAGTTCACCGACCCGAAGGTCTACGACGCAGAGTCCGACACCTGGATCGACGTTGTCATCCCGGGCAAGACCGTGAAAGTCCCTGGGGTTCTCAGCGACAAGAACGGCGACAAGAACCAGAACCACCTCAAGTACGGTCAGGAGTACGAGTACAAGTCCGATGTGTGGCGCGCCTGGTTCGGCAAGCGTAACAACGTCGAGAACGGCAATTCGTGTCTCAAGGACGCGGACCGCGAGGCGCTCGGGGTTCCGATGAAGCGACGCATGCGTGGCCCCTGGATCGTCGAGATGGCCGGCGCCATGGCAGCAGCGAGCGCCAACATCTCCCGCATCATCGACTGGCTCAAGGCCCGCCTCGCTCTCCGTGGGATGAACCGCATGAACCGCTCGAGCGCCGCGCTCTTCGAGCCCGGCCTCGAAAGCCTCACGGTCGAAGAGCACGATCGTCGCAACCCGTTCAACCGACTTGCAGAGATAGAGCAACTCAGACTCATCGCGTAGCGCACTGCTCGCTCCGAACTGAACATCGACCCTCCTGACGGCCGCCCCGGCCGCGGTACCCCCTGCCCGTTTGTCGGGCAGGGGGTGCTGTCGTTGGCACAGAGCACCTTGGGCCAAGGGGTGCAGTCGCATTCGACGTCTCGCAGTTCGTCCCCGGGGTGCTCAATCCGGTTTTCACGGCACCAAGCTCCCCCAGCCGCGAAAAGTCTCAAACCGAACGCCGAAAACTCGGATCACCCCTCGGCTCCGCCTCCAGGATTCGAACCCGGACCTAACGGCACCAAAGGCCGTCGTGCTGCCATTACACCAAGGCGGAACGCACCCGTGGGTGCTCGTCCATCCTCCCATGACCGACGAGGCTGGCCGTCCGCCCCGGGTTCGGCCAAGATGGAGGGATGCCGCACCAGGACGAGGTCGACCGGATCGTCGCGGCGTGGGGTCGGGAACGTGCCGACCTCGACTTCGGCCCGCTCGAGGTCCTGTCCCGCGTGGACCGGCTCGCCCGGCACCTGGACCGCGCCCGGCGAGCAGCGTTCGACGCGGGCGACATGGAGCCGTGGGAGTTCGACGTGCTGTCGGCCCTGCGACGGGCGGGTGAGCCGTACGAGCTGAGTCCGAAGACCCTCCTGCAGCAGACCCTGGTGTCGAGCGGCACGATGACGAACCGGGTGGACCGGCTGGCGGCGCGCGGACTCGTCGCACGCCGGACCGACCCGAAGGACGGCCGGGGCATCCTCGTGTCGTTGACAACGAAGGGCCGGGTCGCGGTCGACGCGGCCATCGCGGACCTGTTGACGGCCGAGCGGGACATCCTGTCCGGGGTGTCCGACGCCGAGCAGGACCAGCTGGCCGGGCTGCTCCGGCGGCTCATCCTGGGCCTCGGGGACTAGTCTCCGGCCCATGCACGCGATCACCCTGGCCGTCGCCGACGTCGCACGATCGGCGGACTTCTACCGCGCCCTGCTCGGGATCGAGGGCAGCGGCGTCATCGGCACCGAGTACCCGCCGACCGAGACCGAGGCGGGTGGCACCACGGCGATGTTCACCCTGGACGACGGTCTGATCGTCAGCGTCTACGGGCGGGACGACATGGCGAAGGACTCCGGTGTTGCCCTCGCCGACGGCCCCGCGGCGACGATCGGGCACTTCGTCGACAGTCAGGCGGACGCCGAAGCGTTCCTCGACCGGGCCCGGATCGCCGGCGCGACGATGCTCGCGGCGCCGTACACACGGCCGTGGGGCATGTGGTCCGGCTTCTTCCAGGACCCGGACGGCCACCTGTGGGAGGTCGTCGCGAACCCTGGCGGCGGGGCCCCCGAAGATGCGAAGCCAGCGGAGTAGACCCGCTCAGACCCCGAGCAGCTCCGCGACCTCGAGCCAGCGCTCCTCGAGCTGCTCGATCTCGGCCTCGTGCGCCGCGAGCTTCGCCTGCAGCTCTCCGAGCCCGGCGTAGTCCGACTGGTCGTGGGTGGCGAAGTCGTCGAGCAGCTTCTTCCGGTCCGCACCCACCTTCGCGATCTTGCGGTCCAGCGCCGACATCTCCTTCTCGGCCGTCCGACGCTCCGCGCCCGACAGGCCCGAGGCGGCCGCAGCCGACGCGCCGGAACCGGCTGACGCACTGGACCCGGCCACAGCACCGGCCGAGCCGGTCCCGCCAGCGGTGTCGGGCCTCCCGGCAGACGCGGCGGCAGCCGCAGAAGCGGTCCCGCCACCGGTGCCGGCCGCACGGAGACGCATGTACTCGTCGACGCCGCCGGGCAGGTGCCGCAGGTGCCCGCCGAGCACGGCGTACTGCTGGTCGGTGACGCGCTCGAGCAGGTACCGGTCGTGGGAGACGACCAGCAGGGTGCCCGGCCAGGTGTCGAGCAGGTCCTCCATGGCGGCGAGCATGTCGGTGTCGAGGTCGTTGGTGGGCTCGTCGAGGATCAGCACGTTCGGCTCGTCGAGCAGGATGAGCATGAGCTGCAGGCGGCGCTTCTGCCCACCGGACAGGTCCTTGACCGGCGTGGAGAGCTGCTCCGCCGTGAAGCCGAGGCGCTCGAGCAGCTGCGCGGGCGTCATCTCCTTGCCGTCGGCGACGTAGCTCGTCTTCTTGCGGGCGACGACCTCGCGCACCCGGTCGTTCGCGAACTGGGCCAGGTCGGCGAGCTGCTGGTCGAGGATCGCGACCTGCACGGTCTTGCCGGTCTTCACCCGGCCGCTCGTCGGCGCGAGCGTACCCGAGACGAGGTTGAGCAGCGTCGACTTGCCGGCGCCGTTCGGGCCGAGGATGCCGGTCCGCTCCCCCGGTGCGATGCGCCACTCGATACGGTCGAGGATCTGGGTGCCGTCGAACGAGACGCTGACGTCCAGCAGGTCGACGACGTCCTTGCCGAGGCGGGCGGTCGCCGTCTTCGCGAGCGCGACCGTGTCGCGGATCGGCGGGACGTCGTCGATCAGGGCGTTCGCCGCGTCGATGCGGAACTTCGGCTTGCTCGTGCGGGCCGGTGCGCCGCGCCGCAGCCACGCGAGTTCCTTGCGGGCCAGGTTCTGGCGGCGCTGCTCGCTGGCGGCGGCCTGCCGGTCGCGCTCGACGCGCTGCAGGATGTACGCCGCGTAGCCGCCCTCGAACGGGTCGACGACGCCGTCGTGGACCTCCCACGTGTCGGTCGACACCGCGTCGAGGAACCACCGGTCGTGCGTCACGACCACCATCCCGCCCTGGTTCGACGACCAGCGGCGGTTGATGTGCTCGGCGAGCCACTGGATGCCCTCGACGTCCAGGTGGTTCGTGGGCTCGTCGAGGAACAGGACGTCCCAGTCGCCGACGAGCAGCCGCGCGAGTGCCACGCGGCGGCGCTGCCCACCGGACAGCTCGTCGACGCTGACGTCCCACGGGATGTCCGACACCAGACCGCCGATGACGTCGCGGATCTTGGGGTCGCCGGCCCACTCGTGCTCTTCGAGGTCGCCGACGACGGTGCTGCCGACGGTCGCGCCCTCGGGCAGGATGTCGCGCTGGTCCAGGTAGCCGACGGTCAGACCCCGGCGGTGCGTGACACGGCCGTCGTCGGGTTCGAGGCGCTGGGACAGCAGCGCGAGGAGGGTCGACTTGCCGTCACCGTTGCGTCCGACCACGCCGATCCGGTCCCCCTCGTCGATGCCGAGGGTGACGTTGTCGAAGACGACCTTGGTGGGGAACTCGAGATGCAGGTTCTCGGCGCCGAGGAGATGAGCCACGCGTCAAGGGTAGGCGGCGTGGCGGGGTGGTCGGTGCGGGGCGGTGATTCTGGTCGTCCGGCTGGTCGCACGGTGCGCGCTTGTTCGGGTGGTGCGAGGTTGACCGCTCGGTGCGAGGTTGTAGCGGCGCACGGAGCGCACAACCTCGCACCAGCCGACGGACCGCGCACGGTGCGCTGGCGCGTCGGCACGTCGGCCTGGAGGCCCGGGTCAGCTCCCCGGGGCCGGCTCGGCTCCGGCGCGGGGCTCGGTCTCCTGCAGGAACGCTCGCCACTGCCGCCGCTTGCGGACGGTCCAGAGCAGCATCGCGAAGAAGAACACGGTGAGGAGTGCGTACAGCAGCCCGAACCACGTCATCCAGTTGAGCAGGAGCTGGGCGAACGCGAACGGCGTCCACCCGAGGGCGAGCCAGAACGTCGATGTCGATTGGCTGAGTCGACGGCCGGCGAGCGTGACGAGCGCGGTCCGGTGCTGCGGGTCGGCGGGCCGCTGCCCACGAGCCATGCGCTCGATCCGTCGGCGGTCGGCACGGGGAAGCCCGAACGTTGGGTCAGAGATCGCGCTCTGGAACTGCCCACCGCCCCGGACGATGGCGATCACCCAGCAGACCGGGCCAACGATCATGAGCGGGACGATGACGAAGAACGCCCAGTCCGGCAGGCCACTTCCGGTCGAGGGCAGCTCGAAGCGCGGCAGGTGTTCGGCGCTCAGCCACCCGGCTGCAACCGCGGCGACCACGGCCAGCACGATCCAGATGACCCGCCGGACCATCGAACGGCGGACACGCGGTTCGACTGGCGCCCCCGCGAGACGGTCCTCCACCTGCTGCCAGGTCTCCTCAGAGACCGTGGCTCCGGCGAACTCATGCGGGGCCGGCGTGGACACGATCAGCTCGCGGGAGCGGCGTCGCCCTCGCCGGCGGCGTCCTTGGCGCGCTTCAGGCGAGCCTGCGCCTCCCAGTACTCAATCTCGCGCTCGAGTTCGGCGAGCTCCTGCTCCGTGCCGCTGATGCGCTTGGCGCCGTGGGCGTTCCGGGCATCGCCGAGGGTGGCGTACCGGTCCTCGTGACGGGCGGGCTCGATGTAGCGGCCGTGGTTCCGCTCACCCGGGGCCCAGTCGTGGCCGATGGCGAACCAGACGATGCTGCCGACGACGGGGACCAGGATCACGAGGATCACCCACGCGATCTTCGGGAGTCCGCGGATCTGGTCGTCGTTCTTCGTCAGGATGTCGATCAGGGCGAAGACCAGCAGGATGACGGTGATCCCGGGCAGCAAGACGCTCATGTTCGCGATTCTATGGAGAACCTGAGGGCTGTCGCCACGCCCCGAACGCGTGCCGGTGTTGCGATCCGGCCACGGTCAGCTGCGGGGCCGTACAGGGTCGACGTCCGTGCGGTGCTGGGCTGCGAGACAGCGCCGGCCGAGCACGGTGCGACGCACCGAGCACAAGAACTGGGCACCCGTGAACAGACTTCCGGTCAGGTAGACCGGCCAGAAGGCCGTCCCCGCGACGCCGATCGACGACCAGACGACGAGCAACCCGGCCTGCATCGGGAGTGCGGCACCGCTCGCCAGGTCGGTCGCGACGGCGTCGACCACGATCCGTCGATCCGCCGGCGCGTCCGCCTGGCCGACCGCCGCACGGGAGACCGCACGCTGCTCACGCTGCAACAAGGACGCGACGACCTGCTCACGGACGACGGTGCGTCCTGCACGGCGCCGGAACCGGACGGCTCGGATGATCTCCACCACCAGGATGAGCACCGCGATGCTGAGTCCGACGGTCGAGAGCATCAGCCGTGCATCGGAGTCCGGGGGCAGCGCGACGCCGACGAGCACCAGCAGCGCGATCACGAGGGCCACCGCCAGGACGAACCCGCGGATGGGCAGGTCACGACGATCACGCGACTGCGCGAGGTACGCCTTCGCCCGGATCTCCGCGTCGGCCCACCGCCGATCGGCGGCCGTCTGTGCTTCGGTCACCGATCTGAGCGAACCAGCTCGACCTGAGCATCCGTCACAGGGCGGCGACCCACTCGTCCGTGCCGTCGGTGAACCGCTGGTGCTTCCAGATCGGCACTCTCTCCTTCACCAGGTCGACCAGCTCCCCGCACGCTGCGAACGCCTGCGCCCGGTGCGACGACGCCACCGCTGCGGCGAGCGCGACGTCCCCGATGCCGAGCGACCCGACGCGGTGCAGCACGGCGATCCGGACGTCGGGATGCGCGTCGGCGACGGTGCGGGCGACCTCGGCGATGACGTCGCCGGCGCTGGGGTGCCGCTCGTAGTCGAGCGCGGTGACGCCCTTGCCGCCGTCGTGGTCGCGGACGACGCCGACGAACGTGACGACCGCGCCGTCCTGGTCGGTGGCGACGACGGCGGAGACCTCGTCGACGGTGATCCCCCGGTCGACGACGTCGGCGAGCACGACGCGCGCGTCCGGTGCCGGGGACGGGGCCGACGACGCGCTCACGACGCACTCCGCGGCGCGTGGCCCTCGCCGTGCACCTGCGCGAGCACGTGGTCGACCAGCCCGTCGAGCACGGCCAGTCCGTCCGCCACCCCGCCGCGCGACCCGGGCAGCGTGACGATCAGGGATCCGCCGGTGCTGATGCCGGCGATGCCGCGGCTCAGCAGTGCGGTCGGACCGGCCCC
Source organism: Curtobacterium sp. PhB78 (assembly GCF_003751685.1). NCBI lineage: Bacteria > Bacillati > Actinomycetota > Actinomycetes > Micrococcales > Microbacteriaceae > Curtobacterium > Curtobacterium sp. PhB78. The sequence continues at coordinate 373,141 of NZ_RKIA01000004.1, read as the reverse complement.
CGCGAGCCCGCGACGACGGACCTCTTCGAGGACACCCGGCAGCTCCAGGTCGATGAGGGGCGCGACGGCCTCGGGCGTCCGGTCGGTCGGGGTGACGCCGGTGCCCCCGGTCGTGATGACGATCCGGGCCCCGGCCAGCAGTTCGGCGGTCACGGTCTCGGTGATCGCCCCGCCGTCGGGGACGATCACGGGCTCGGCGACGGTGAAGTCCCGCTCGCGCAGCCACCCCGCGATGACGGGCCCGGTGCGGTCGAGTGCCGGATCGGCGGCGGCCTGCGTGGACACCACCACGACGGCGGCACGGCCCCTGGTCGGCTGCGAGGTCATCGGTTGCTCCAGTCTCCGGACCGACCGCCGTGCTTCTCGAGCACTCGGACGTCCGTGATCGAGGCCGCCCGGTCGACGGCCTTCACCATGTCGTACACGGTCAGCGCGGCGACGCTCGCGCCGGTCAGCGCTTCCATCTCGACGCCGGTGCGCGAGGTCGTGCGGACCGAGACCTCGATCAGCACGCGGTCGTCGGCACCGGTGATGTCGACCTGCACCCCGGCGATGGGGAGCGGGTGGCAGAGCGGGATGAGGTCGGAGGTCTTCTTCACGGCCATGATCGCGGCGATGCGGGCGGTGCCGATGACCTCGCCCTTCGGCAGGGAGCCGTCGAGGATGCGAGCGACGACGTCGGGCCGGGTGACGAGCGTGGCGATGGCGGTCGCCGAGCGGTCGGTCACGTCCTTCGCGGACACGTCGACCATGTGCGCGGAGCCGTCGGCGCGCACGTGCGACAGCTCGGCCGCGTCGGACGGATCGGCCGGCTCGGACGTGGCGACGGGTTCGGTCATCGGAGACTCCAGACGGTCAGGACGTCACCGGGCTCGACGGCGTCGACCCCCACCGGGACGTGCACGAGGTGCGTGGCGGCGGCGTAGTGCGCGAGCAGGTGGGAACTCGGTCCGCCCACGAAGTGGACGACCCCGTCGGCCACCCGGCCACGCCGCACCTGGTGCTTGCCACCCGGTGACTGCGCAGCCGAAGCAGCGGGCAGGTGCAGCTCGGGACGGTCGGCCGGCAGCCCGACGAGGGGCGCGAGCAGCGGACGGAGGAAGACCTCGAACGAGACGAGCGCCGACACCGGGTTGCCGGGGAACGACACCACCGGCACCGGTCGACCGGCGAGCTCCACGCTGCCGAACGCCTGCGGCCCGCCAGGCTGCATCGCGACCGGGGTCACGGCGAGCCCGCGGGGTTCGAGTGCCTGCCGCACGACCTCGTACGCGCCCGCACTGATGCCCCCGGTGGTGAGCACGAGGTCGGCCCAGTCCCCCACGGCGTCGTCGAGCGCGGTGACGAACGCGTCGACGTCGTCGGGGACCCGGACCGTGCGGGACGAAGCACCGACCTCGGCGAGCGCCGCCTGCAGCGCGATGCCGTTCGCGTCGCCGATCGTCGCCGCGTCGGTGTCGGCTCCCTGCAGCTCGGACCCCGTCGAGACCACGAGCACCCGCAGTGGTCGACGAACCTGCACGGTGGACACACCGGCGGACGCGAGCGCGCCGAGCAGGGCTGGGGTGATCGGCGCACCGGTCGGAGCGATGGACGCACCGAGGGCCAGGTCGCTGCCGGTCGCCCGCACGAAGGTGCCCGGCACGAGGTCAGCGGGCACCGTGACGTGCCCCAGTTCGAGCGCAGCCGGGAAGGACCCCGGCGACGTGGCCTCCACCGGGAAGACAGCATCGGCACCGTCGGGGATCCGCGCGCCGGTCATGATCGGTGCCGCTGTGCCGGCGGAGAGCGGTGCGGGGACGACCCCGGCGGGAATGGGCGCGACGACCCGGACGTCCTGCCCGGCATCGGCCACCCGGATCGCGAAGCCGTCCATCTGGCTGTTGTCGAAGGGCGGCAACGGGACCGGTGCGGCGACGGGTCCAGCGAGCACGCGGTGCCCGTGACCGGCACGGCCGTCGACGGCCAGGTCGTCGATCCGCCACGACGCACCCCCGAGGCCCGCCAGGACCGGCGCGAGCAGCGCTGCCAGGTCGTCGCGGTGCTGACCGATCGTTCGCACACGTGCCTCCGAACAGGGATGGTGTCGCCGCTCCCGGTTCGTCCGGGGCCGGCGTCAGTAGCGTATCCAGCGCGCAGACCGCGCCGACGACCTTTCGGAGGACCTGTGGAGAACGACGAAGCCGTGACGATCGGTGTCATCGGGGGCTCCGGCCTCTACCAGCTGTTCGAGGAGGGGACCGCCGAGGAACTGGACGTGCCGACGCCGTTCGGCCCGACGTCGAGCCCGATCAGCATCGGCACGATGTCCGGCCGTCGGGTCGCGTTCCTCACCCGGCACGGTCGTGCGCACTCCGTCGCCCCGCACCGCATCAACCACCGCGCGAACCTCTGGGCGCTCCGCTCGCTGGGCGTCCGGGCGATCGTGTCCTCGAGCGCCGTCGGTGGCCTGCACCCCGACTACGCCCCGGGCACCTTCGTCGTGACCGACCAGCTCATCGACCGCACCTTCGGCCGCGCGGACACGTTCTTCGAGGACGACGTCCAGCACCTGTCGTTCGCCGACCCGTTCGACCCGACGCTGCGCCGCGCGGCCGTCGACGCGATCGCAGCACTCGATGTGCCGTTCCGTCCGACCGGCACGTGCGTGGTCATCCAGGGCCCCCGCTTCTCGACGCGCGCCGAGTCCGTCTGGCTGCGCGAGGCCGGCGGCCACACCATCAACATGACGATGACCCCCGAGGTCCCGCTCGCCGCCGAGCTCGGCATCGCGACCGTCAACCTGTCGTTCGTCACCGACGCCGACGCCGGCCTGGCCCCGACCGAGGACGAAGCCGCCGCAGCGGCCGCCCACGCGGCCACGGCGGACGCAGCGGCCACGGCGGACGCAGCCGACGCAGCCGACGACGCCGGCGCACCCGTCACCCACGCCCTCGTGATGGAGCGTCTCGCCCGCGCCAACGAGGTGATCGTCCGCGCCATCGGCGGGATCGTCGGCGCGATCCCCGCCGACTTCACGCCGCGCGAACTCGTCCCGGCGAGCGCCAGCGCCAGCATCATGCGGACCCAGCCCACCGCCGCCAGCACGGGTCCCACCATCACCGCTAGCACCACCGCATGACCCGCCTGCTCGTCACCGGCGGCGCCGGCTTCATCGGCTCCGCGATCGTCCGCCGCGCGCTGGCCGACGGCCACGAGGTCCGCGTCCTCGACTCCCTCCGCGACGACGTCCACGGCGATCCCGGCGAGGTCGTGCGCGCGCACCAGCAGCAGGGCATCGAGTTCGTGCACGGCGACGTCCGCGACCGGGTCTCGCTCGACGCCGCGCTCGACGGCGTCGACGTCGTCTGCCACCAGGCCGCCAAGGTCGGCCTCGGCGTCGACTTCCAGGACGCCCCCGACTACGTCTCGTCGAACGACGCCGGCACCGCGTACGTCCTCGCCGGCATGGACCGGCACGACATCGGTCGACTCGTCGTCGCGAGCTCGATGGTCGTCTACGGCGAGGGCGCGTACACGACGTCCGACGGCGAGCCCGTCCGGCCGCCGGCCCGCCGCCGCGAGGACCTCGACGCCGGTCGTTTCGACCCGATCGGCCCGGACGGTCACCCCCTGCTGCCCGGACTGATCGACGAGTCCGCCGCGCTCGACCCCCGCAACGTGTACGCGCAGACGAAGGTCGCGCAGGAGCACCTGGCCTCGAGCTGGGCGCGCGCGACGGGTGGACGGGCGATCGCGCTCCGCTACCACAACGTCTACGGACCCGGCATGCCCGCGAACACCCCCTACGCCGGTGTCGCCTCACTGTTCCGCTCGGCACTGGCCCGCGGCGAGGCCCCCCGCGTCTTCGAGGACGGCGCCCAGCGCCGGGACTTCGTGCACGTCGACGACGTCGCCGGAGCGAACGCCGCCTCGATCGCCGCGACTGCCGACCTGCCCGCCGACTCGTTCCGCGCGTACAACGTCGGGTCCGGCGTCGTGCACACGATCGGCGACATGGCCGCGGCGATCGCGGGCCCCGACGGCCCCCAGCCGGTCGTCACGGGCGAGTACCGCCTGGGCGACGTCCGGCACGTCACGGCGAGTTCGGACCGCATCGCCGCCGAGCTCGGCTGGCGCGCCGAGGTCGACTTCGCGGCCGGCATGCGCGACTTCGCGACCGCTCCCCTCCGGAGCGCCGTCCAGTAGCCCCACTTCGTGAGCAGGAATGGTCGGGTCGCCGGACGCGACCCGACCATTCCTGCTCACCAAGCGAGCGCACCGCGCGCCCCGCGCGCACCGCGCGCCCCGCGCGCACCGCGCCCAGCGCGACCACACGCCGGACGCGACCCGACACGAACGCCCGCCACGGGCCTCCCGTCCGCCTGTCCCCCGTTCTGGGGACCCCGCCCCGAAACAGTGCGCTGTCTGACCATCGGGTACAGATTTCCTGTACCCCGACGCGCGTCGTCGTGTTACGTCGAGTGCATGACAGGACAGACCCGTCGATCTGACGACCGGCACCGAATGACGGACATGAGTGTCGACGTCATCCTCCCGTGCCTCGACGAGGCCGATGCCCTGCCGAAGGTGATCGCACGCCTCCCGGAGGGCTACCGCGCGATCGTGGTGGACAACGGCTCGACCGACGGTTCCGCCGACGTCGCCCGCGCCCACGGCGCCCTCGTCGTCACGGAACCGGTGAAGGGCTTCGGCTCCGCCTGCGCCGCGGGCGTCGCGGCCGCCACCGCCGACTTCGTCGCCTTCTGCGACGCGGACGCCTCGATGGACCCCGCCGAACTGCCGCCGCTGGTCGACCGCGTCGCGAGCGGCCGCGTCGACCTGGCGCTCGGCCGACGTGTCCCGACGAGCAAGGGCGCGTGGGCGCCGCACGCCCGGTTCGCGAACCGCGTCCTCGCCGTCCTCATGCACCGCGCGACCGGCTACCGCCTGCGCGACCTCGGCCCGATGCGCGTCATGCGCCGCGAGGACCTCGTCGCCCTGGACCTGCAGGACCGCCGCAGCGGCTACCCGCTCGAGATGGTCCTGGCCGCCCACGCGGCGGGCTGGCGCGTCGACGAGTCCGACATCGGCTACGCGCAGCGCATCGGCGACAGCAAGGTGACCGGGACGCTCCGCGGCACCATCAACGCGGTCCGCGACATGACCCGCCTGCTGCGTGTGTACCGCCGGGAGGCCCGTGTCCGGGTCGTCGCACCGGCGTCCGTCCGCCACGTGGCCGGCTCCACCGCCGCGACCGGTTCCGCGGCACGGCCCGACTCCGCACCCGTCACCGCCTCGGTCGAGGGGACGCGCGCATGACCGCCGGCATCACCGTGGCCGTGGTCGCGAAGGAGTGCCTGCCCGGCAAGGTGAAGACCCGGCTGACCCCGGCGCTCTCCCCCGAGGGTGCCGCCCGTGTGGCGTCCGCGAGCCTCGCCGACACCCTGTCGACCGTCCGCGCCCTGCCCGCAGAGCGCCGCGTGCTGTTCTTCGACGGCGACGTCGTCCCGGAGTCGGCCGAGGGCTTCGACGTCCTCCACCAGCCCGGCGGCGGACTCGACGAGCGCCTCGGGTTCCTGTTCGACGCCATCGACGGCCCGTTGCTCCTCGTCGGGATGGACACCCCGCAGGTGTCCACCGACGCGCTCGCCCCGGTGTTCGACCGGCCCGAGCGCGACGCGTGGTTCGGCCCCGCCGAGGATGGCGGCTTCTGGTCGCTGTACCTGCAGGCCCCGACCGGCGACCTGCTCCGCGGCGTCCCGATGTCGCAGGACGACACCGGCGCCGTCCAGCTCGCACGCCTGACCGACGCCGGCCTCGACGTCGGGATCCTCGGCGAACTGCTCGACGTCGACACCATGCCCGACGCCGAACGCGTCGCCGAACTCGCGCCGGACTCCGGCTTCACCCAGGCACTCCGTGCCGAGACCGCGGGGAGTCTCCGATGACCATGCACGCACCTGTCTCCTTCGGCGCCGGCGGCGGCGAGCCGTACGCCCGGGCACTGCGCTCGGACGGACGGCTCCGGCTGACCGACCCGGACCGTCCCGACGTCGTCACGACGATGGACGTCGGCCGGTGGAGCGCCGCGGCCGACCGGGTCGACCGCTCGCTGCTCGACGACGCCGACGGCCCCGTGATCGACATCGGCTGCGGCCCCGGGCGGATGCTCGTCGCCGCGCGCAACCGCGGCATCCCCGCACTCGGCGTGGACGTCTCCGCCGAGGCCGTGGCGATCGCCCAGCGGTCCGGTGGCACCGCGATCCAGGGGTCGGTGTTCGACGCGGTCCCCGACGAGGGGCACTGGGACACCGCCCTGGTCATCGACGGCAACATCGGCATCGGTGGCGACCCCGCCGCCCTGCTCGAGCGCTGCGGCGAGATCGTCCGCGCCGGTGGCCGGGTCATCGTCGAGACGAACCCGGACCCGCTGGCCGACCGGGTGTACACCGCCCGCGTGGTGGACGCCGACGGCCACGAGAGCGCCGGGTTCCCCTGGGCCGAGGTCGGACTCGACGCGCTGCACCGGCACGCGGCAGACGCCGGCCTCGTGGCGCGGCAGAGCTGGACGGTCGCGGGCCGGAGCTTCTGCGAGCTCATGGCCTGATCACGCACGTTCGTGCACTTGTTTTGCATCATGCAAGACAGTCACGTACGGTCGAGCACATGACGAACAGCACCTTCCCGCTCGGCGGCACCTTCGTGTCCGGACTCCGCGGCCGTGACGAGCGCGGGTCCTTCACGGGCACCCGCTCCACCGACTCGGTCGGCACCTACACGGGCGCGCCGATCACCGGACGCCTCGGGCGCTTCACCGACGTGCAGCGGTCGCGTCCCGGCACCTGGACCGCCTCCACCCGCACGGCCACCGGCTCGTTCCGCACGGCGACCGGCTCCTTCCGCACCGCCTGAGCCGTGCCGTCGCCCCGGTCGGCGGACACGGCTCCGGCCGCGCTCTGCGGCCCGGGCTGTGCGCCGGCCGGACGCGTCCGGGTGCGCGATGCCAGGATGGACCCATGAACGACCGCGCCGGCACCCCCGCGACCGCAGACGACCTCGTCGACATCGACGCGCTCGTCGCCGCCTACTACGACCGTGTGCCCGATGTCTCCGTCGCCGAGCAGCAGGTCGTGTTCGGCACCTCCGGCCACCGCGGCTCCTCGCTCGACTCCGCCTTCAACGACACCCACATCGCCGCGATCACGCAGGCAATCGTCGAGTACCGGCAGTCGCAGGGCACCGACGGCCCGCTCTTCATCGGGCGCGACACCCACGCCCTGTCCGGCCCCGCCGAGCGCACCGCGCTCGAGGTCCTGGCGGCGAACGGCGTGCACGTCCTGGCCGACAGCGACAACGGCTACGTGCCGACCCCGGCGTTGAGCCACGCGATCATCCGCTACAACCGCGCCGGCAACCCCGACACGGCGGACGGCATCGTCATCACGCCGAGCCACAACCCGCCCCGCGACGGCGGCTTCAAGTACAACCCGCCGCACGGCGGACCCGCCGACAGCGACGCCACGAGCTGGATCGCCAACCGGGCGAACGCGATCATCGAGGGCGGCAACGCCGAGGTGCAGCGCACCGAGCACGCCACCCCCGACCGCTACGACTTCCTGCACACCTACGTCGCCGACCTCGAGAACATCATCGACATCGCCGCGATCAAGCGTGCCGGGGTGAAGATCGGCGCCGACCCGCTCGGTGGTGCATCGCTGCCGTACTGGAACCTCATCCGCGACCACTACGGGCTCGACCTGACCGTCGTGAACCCGGACGTCGACCCGACCTGGTCGTTCATGACGCTCGACTGGGACGGCAAGATCCGGATGGACCCGTCGAGCCCCTCGGCGATGGCCTCGGTCCTGGCGCACAAGGACGAGTTCGACGTCCTGACGGGCAACGACGCCGACTCCGACCGGCACGGCATCGTCACGCCTGACGGCGGCCTGATGAACCCGAACCACTACCTCGCCGTCGCGATCGAGTACCTCTACGCACACCGTCCGGCCTGGCGCGACGACGCCGCCATCGGCAAGACCCTGGTGTCGTCGAGCATCATCGACCGCGTCGCAGAATCGCTGGGGCGCCGTCTGTGGGAGGTCCCGGTCGGCTTCAAGTGGTTCGTGCCCGGCCTGATCGACGGCTCCGTGGCGTTCGGTGGCGAAGAGTCCGCCGGAGCGTCGTTCCTGCGCACCGACGGCACGGCGTGGACCACCGACAAGGACGGCATCATCCTGGCGCTCCTGGCGTCCGAGATCGTCGCCGTCACCGGCAAGACCCCCTCGCAGCTGTACGTCGAGCTGACCGAGCGCTTCGGCGACCCGGTCTACCAGCGCGTCGACGCCGCGGCCTCGAAGGAGCAGAAGGCCCGCCTGTCGAAGCTCGACGGCGACGCCATCACCGCCGAGACCCTGGCGGGCGACCCGATCACCGCCAAGCTGTCGAAGGCCCCCGGCAACGACGCGGCCGTCGGCGGCGTCAAGGTCGTCACCGACAACGCCTGGTTCGCCGCACGACCGTCCGGTACCGAGGACGTCTACAAGATCTACGCCGAGAGCTTCGTCGGGCAGGAGCACCTGGAGCAGGTGCAGCGCGAGGCCAAGGAGATCGTGGACGCCGCACTCGGCGCCTAGTCGGTCACCCGCAGGACCCGCACTGGCGGCGGTCGAGGATCAGTCCTCGGCCGCCGCCAGTGCCAGTTCGCAGAACATCGCGTCGGCCCACGAGAACCACGGGCGCGAGAACTGCGCCGGGTCCTCGACGTCGAACGACTCGTGCATGTCGCCGGTCCCGCCGTCGGTCGCCACGAGCACGTCGAGCAGTTCCCGGCGGCGCGCCGGCGACCCGGAAACCAGCCCCTCGACCGCCAGGGCGATCGGCCACACCCGCTGCGGCAACGTGTGCGGACTGCCGACACCGGCGGCCGCGGTGCCGCTGAACCAGTACGGGTTCGCCGGCGACAGCACGAAGTCCCGCGTCGCCGCCCACACCGAGTCGTCGAGCACCGACGGCGCCGACAACGGCAGGGACAGCAGCGACGGGGTGTTCGCGTCGTCCATGCGCAGCACGCCGCCGAGCCCGTCGACCTCGTAGGCGTAGACGTCCTCCCCCGCGGGCCCGGGCACGACGCCGTGCTGCCGGACGCCGTCCAGGATGCTCGCGCGCAGCACGTCGGCGTCGTCCGCCAGGCCGGTGTCGGACCAGACGTCCCGGGCGATCGCGGCGACGGCGAGCAGCGCCTCGGCGGCGAACAGGTTCGCCGGAACGTTGTAGCCGTACGTGCTGGCGTCGTCCGACGGGCGGAACCCGCACCACGTCATGCCCGTCACCGCGACCGGGGTGCCACGGCCGTCGCGCATCAGGGTCTCGGTCGGGATCGCCCCGTCGCGCACGAACCGGTAGGCCGAGGCGTCGTGGTCCTGCTCGGCCCGCCACTGCGTCACGATCGTCCGGAACACCCGGTGCGCCCGTTCGTCGAGCACCGCGGTCGACCCGGTCGCCCGCCACAGCGCGTGCGCGAAGGTCACCGGGTAGGCCAGGCTGTCGACCTCGTACTTCTGCTCCCACACCAGCGGGTCGGCGTTGAGGTCGTCGGGGTCGTAGTGCGCGCCGTTCGGCTCGCGGTTGAACGAGTTCGCGTAGGGGTCGTGCTCGATCAGCCGGAACTGCCGCCGCACGACCGCCCAGAGCAGGTCCGCGAGCGCCGGGTCGTCCGCCACGAACCGCAGGTACGGCGTCATCTGCGTCGTCGAGTCGCGGAGCCACATCGCCGGGATGTCCCCCGTGATCACGAAGGCGCCGTGGTCGTCGAGCGAGATCGTGTCCCGCAACGTGCGGACGAGCGCGCGCTCCACGCGGTCGCCGACCTCGGTGCCGACCGCGGCCCGGACCCGGTCGGCGGCCGCCACCAGCGTCGGCGTGATCTCCTCGAGCTGCGTCTGCGTCACGACACCCATCGCACTGACTCCTGTCCGTCGGTGACGCGGACGGTCCGCGTCGACCCGGGTGGATCGAGCACGTCGTCCGTCCAGCAGTCGAGTTCGAGCGGCCGTGCACCGAGCCGGAGACCAGCGTCCCACGTGCCGAGCGCATCGAGTCCGAGCGCGTACGCGGTGTCGACGGTCCCACCGGCGGGCACGTCGACCGTCACCAGGGCGAGCAGTCGTCGTCGCCGCGGACGGACACCGGGTTCACGCCGCCGCCCCCACAGGGGCACCGAGACCCGACGGGGTGCGTCCGACGCGTTGCGCACCGTCACCGGGACGGTCACCGTGCCCCCGGCCAGGAGGCGCACAGCAGTCACCGCGTCGCTCCCCTCCGCCAGGCGGACGTCCACCCCGCCACCCGGCCCGGGTGCACCGGTCACGGTCGAGCGGCTGGTCACGTCGACGTAGCCGCGCGCCGTCTCGAGGCGTTCGTCGTGCGCCACGGGCAGGACGCCGTCGGCGCCGGGCCACGTCGCGGGGAGTCGCCCCTCGGCCGGGGCGCCGAACACCACGTCCGCGACGGCTCGACCGCCGGAGGGCCCCGGGAACGGCACGACGAGCACGCTGTCGGCCAGGGCGAGCACCTCGGTCAGGACCCGCGGTCGACCGTCGACGACGACCGCGACGACCGGCAGACCGCTCTCGCGGGCGGCGCGGAGCACGTCGAGCTGCGCCTCGGACACGGCGATCGAGGCGAGGTCGACCCCCTCGCCGTTCGTGGTGTCCGGTGCCGGACCGCTGACGGCGCCGTTGTCCTCGAAGCCGTCGTCGTACGCGCGACGACTCGAGCCGCCGAGCACCACCACCGCGACGTCGGCGCCGAGGAGCGCCGTGCGGACCGCGAGGAGCCCGTCGGGGCCCGGCAGGGGCTGTCGGAGCCCGCTGCCCCGGGCGGTGCGGATCCGGGCGGGGCCGAGCCGGGCCTCCAGGGCGGAGCGGACGGTGGACGCACCGGGGTCGACGGGCGGCCTCGGGGGTGCGTAGTCGCCGAGCAGGGCGTCGACGTCGTCGGCGTTCGGGCCGACCACGGCGACGACGGCGTCGGGTGCGATCGCGGGCAGCACTCCGCCCAGGGCGACCACGGCGCGGTGAGCGGCGCGTTCAGCGAGCGCGATGGTCGCGCGTTCCGGTGGCTCGGCGTTCTCGGCCGGGCCGGGTGCTGGTGCAGGTGCAGGTGTCGCTGGTGGTGCTGTCGGTGTCGCGAGCAGGCCGACGCGGCGCTTCAGGGCGAGCACGCGGTCCACCGCCTGGTCGAGGTCGTCGGTGCTGATCAGGCCCCGGTCCAGTGCCTCGTCGAGGTGCGTGTAGGACTCGTCCCACAGGCTCAGGTCGACCCCGGCACGGAGCGCGAGCGCAGCCGCCGAGGCCGGATCGGGGGTGACGTCGCGCAGCCGGTCGATGGCGGTGCCGTCGGCCATCACGAGCCCGTCCCAGCCCCACGTGTCGCGGATCGTGGTGGTGAGCAGGTCGCGGTTGCCGCAGCACGGCACCCCGTCGACGTCGTTGTACGCCGCCATGAACCCGGCGACGTGTTCGCGTGCCGCGGCGAGCGCCGGCGGCAGGTGCACCTCGGCGAGCTCGCGGCGGCCGATCGGGGCACCGGAACCGTTCCGCCCACCGATGCCGGCGCCCTGCCCGGCCAGGTGCTTCGCGACGACCGCGACGTGTCGGTCGTCGATCGTGCCCGGACCGCCGCCCTGCATGCCCCGGACGGTGGCGGCGACCATGATCGCGGCGAGCGCGGCGTCCTCGGACCAGCACTCCTCGCTCCGGCCCCACCGGGGGTCGCGCAGGACGTCGAGCCCGGAGACGAGGGCGACGTGGGTGCCGCGGGCGCGGACCTCGGCGGCGACCGCGGCCGCGAGGTCCTCGACGAGCTGCTCGTCCATCGCGGCGCCGAGCGCGAGGTTCACGGGCACCGTCGTGCCGCCGAGGGCCTGCAGTCCGTGCGGGACCTCTTCCACGAAGAGCGTGGGGACGCCGCCGTCGCTGTGCGCGACGACGTGGTCCTGCACGGCGGCGTAGGCCTCGGCGGAGCGTTCGGGTGGGATGCCGTTGCCCCAGTGCACGCCGGACCAGGGGTCGGCACGGAGCACGCCGTAGACCGCGCCGATGCCACCCCACCGGTCGACCTCGGCGCGCAGGACGTCGGTGATCCGCGGCCGGCCGTCGACCCAGCGGACGGCCTCCCAGCCCTTCAGGCGCTGGTTGAGCTGGCCGATGCGGGCGCGGACGTCGAGGCTGGCCCCGATCGGCTTGTCGTTCGGGTACTCGGTCATCCCTTGATCGCTCCGGAGACCAGGGCACGCTGCATCTGGCGCTGCAGGATCGAGTAGACGAGGTACACCGGCAGCAGCGTGAACAGCGTGCCGGCCATGAGCATGCCGTAGTCGGTACCGGCGTCGACCTTCAGCGTCGGGAGCGCCACCTGGATCGTCCGCTGCGCGGTGTCCGGCCCGATGAGCACCAGCGCGTACAGGTACTCGTTCCAGAACGACAGGAAGTTCAGCAGCAGCACGGTGGCGATGCCCGGGATGCAGATCGGCAGGTACACCTGGCGCATCACCTGCCACGCCGAGGCACCGTCCATCGACGCGGCCTCCTCCAGCTCGCGCGGGATCGTTCGCATGAACTGGGTCAGGATCACGACGGCCAGGGGCATCGCGGTCGCCGGCAACAGGAGCACGAGGAACGTCCGGGTGTGGAAGAGCCCCATGCCCGCGGCGAGGAGGAACGTCGGGAACAGCGCCGCGAACGACGGGATGAGGAACCCGAGCGAGAACAGCCCCTCGACGATCCGTCCCGCGCGACCGGTGGCCCGGGCGAGGGCGAACGACGCCGGCAGTGCGAGCACGAGCGTCAGCACCAGGGCCGCCACCGTCGTGATCGCCGAGTTCGCGATGGCCGGTCCGAGCGAGGCCTGGCGGATCGCCTCGGTGAAGTTCGACAGGTCCCACGACGCGGGCAGCGCCAACGGGGACTCGAAGATGCCGTCGTTGTCCTTGAACGACGACACCACGAAGTAGTAGAAGGGCAGGATCAGCAGGGCAGCGTAGATCCACGCCACGGTGCCGCTCGTGATGGAGCCGATCCGGTCACGCAGCCGGATGCCGGCGGTGGGTTTCGCCATGGTGGTCTCCCGGGGTCTGTCGGTCAGGGGCGGTCAGTCAGGCGTCAAGGTCAGTGGGTCTTGCGCAGGACACGGCGGATGACGAACATCCCGGCGAGTCCGAGCACGAACAGGACGACGCCGACGGCCTGGCTGTAGCCGAGGTCGGTGTCGACGAACGCCTTCTGGTACACGAGGTACGACAGCGTCGTGGTCGCGGTGCCCGGGCCGCCCTGGGTCAGCAGGAGCACGTTCTGCGCGGAGCTGAACAGCATCGACAGGAACTGCAGCATCGCCACCACCCCGATGAAGTCGCGGGCGATCGGCCAGTACACACCCCACGCCAGCCGCCACGATCCGGCGCCGTCCATGCGGGCGGCCTGCACGACCTCGGTGTCGACGCCGTCGAGCCGGCTCGCGATGAGCACCGCCGAGTACCCGATGCCTGCCCACAGGTCGACGACGATGAGCGCGCCGAGGGCGGTCGCGGGGTCGGCCAGCCAGGCCTTGCCGCCGATGCCGAGCGTCGCGAGCACCCCGTTGACCAGGCCGTCGGGGTTGAGCATCGCGTAGAACATCATCGCCGTGGCCGGTGCCGAGATGAGCGCCGGGATGAAGAGCAGGTAGCGGAGCACCTTGTGCCCGCGCGGCTTCTGCACGACGTGGAAGGCGAGCAGGAACGCCAGCACGATCATGATCGGCAGCCCCACCACGATCTGCACCGTGCTGTTCCGGACCGCGGCCCAGAACGTCTCGTCGGAGAACAGCACCCGGAAGTTGTCGAGCCCCGCGAACGTCGGCGAGACGAGCATGCCGGGCCAGCTCAGGAAGGCGATCACGATCATCGCGACGACCGGCCCGATCATGAACAGGCCGTACCAGACGAGCGCCGGGATCGCGAAGGTCGGGAAGCTGCCGCGGCTGCTGCCGACGGCGCGGGATCCGCGGCGGGCTGGCCCGGGCGGGGTCGACGCCGACCGGACGGGTGGTTCCTCGACGAGTACTGCCATGGGGAGCTCCTTCTCGCAGGGTCGGGTGGGTCAGGCGGCCGTGTAGGCGCGCTCGAAGAGGTCGATGATGCGGTCGGCCGAGGTGCCCGAGCCGTACGCCAGGCTGGTCGCACGGATCATCGGCTCGTACGCCGAGTCGGGCACGAGCAGGTCGGGCAGCATCACCGGGGTGACCTGGTCGTCGGTGAGCTTCGACGCCTGGGCGACGAGCGGGAAGTCGCGGCTGACGGTGTCGGTGATCCGGCTCATGTCGCGGCCGGAGTCGAGGACGAACTCGGTCGTCACCGCCGACGAGTACAGGTACTGCACGAACGGCTTGATGAGGTCGAGCTTCGCCCGGCCGTTCTCGCTGATCCAGATGCCGTGCCCGTTGTAGCTCTTGATGACGCTCGGGTGCGCGATGGCCGCGTGCTGTGAGGGGACCGGCCAGCCACCCACGGTGACCTCCTTCGCGCGTTCCTTCGACACCAGCGCCAGGGCGGAGGACATCGCGGGGACGATCGCGGCCTTGCGCGTGGTGAACTGCGTCAGTTCGGAGTCCGAGGTGAACCCCTGCACCGAGTCCACGAAGACCCCGGCGTCGCGGAGCTCGACGAAGTGCTCGACTCCGCGGACCGCACCGGCGCTCTCCGAGATCCTGCCCGTGGAGAAGACCTTCGCCGCTTCGTCCTGGGACACGAACCCCTGGATCACCTGCATGAGGAGCTTCTGCCCGCTCCAGTCCGACCCACCGACGGTGACCGGCCCGATGCCGGCGGAGCGCAGGCGGTCGGCTGCGGCGATGAGCGCGTCCGAGGTCGTCGGGATCTCGCTGACACCGGCCTGTTCGAGCAGCGCCGTGTTGAACGACACCGGCCAGTTCGTCCGGGTGAACGGGAACGCCCGGAGCCGGCCCTGGTCGTCGGTCCACTCCTCGAGCGCCTCGGGGATGATCTTGTCGCGCAGGTCCCACTCGTCGAGGTACCGGGAGACGTCGATCGTGGCGCCCTCGCCCGTCCAGGACAACGTCCGCCCGACCATGTTCACGATCGCGACGTCGGCTTCCTTGCCGGCGAGGGAACTCGTCTCGAAGACGATCGGCAGGTCGGACCCGTTCGAGAGCAGGGCGACCTTGCGGTCCGTGCGGCGGCGGTAGGCGGCGACGACGTCCGTGAACGTCTGCGCACCCGCGACCGCGCCGCTGAGCTGGGTGTGCACGCTCAGCGTGCCGGGGCCGCTCGAGGCCGGGGTGAGGGCGCTGCACCCGGCCAGGATCGGCGCGAGGATGCCGGCGCCGAGCCCGGCCCCGATGAGGGTGCGCCTACTGATGCCGTCCGTCACGGTGCCTCCCTGGCGGTGGATGGTGGAGCGATCGCGATGCATTTGGTACAGCGGTGTACTTCAGGTGACGAGCAACGTATACCGCTTTACACGACGCGGTCAAGCCTCTACGCTCGACGGCATGAGCGACACCACCGCCGGAGCCGTCGACCGACGCCGCGTGACCATCGCGCAGGTCGCCAAGCGCGCCGGCGTCTCGACCTCGGCGGTCTCGCACGTGTTCAACGGGCGGCCGAACGTGTCCGCCGCCACCGCGGCCCGCATCCGCAAGGCCGCCGACGACCTGAACTGGCGGCCGAACCTGGCGAGCCGCAAGCTCTCCGGCAACGCAGGGCACAGCCTGGGACTGGTCCTCGCCCGCTCACGCGACACCTTCCAGCGCGACCCGTTCACGATGCGGCTGATCGCCGGGCTGACCGAACCCCTCGCCGCGATCGGGTGGTCGCTGTCCGTCACCCTCGTGCAGGCCGACGACGAAGCCGCCGTCTACCGGCAGTGGTGGACCGAGCAGCGGGTCGACGGCTTCCTGCTCGTCGACGTCCGCACCGACGATCCCCGCATCCCGATGCTGCAGCACCTGGCGGCCCCGGCCGTCATGCTCGGCGCACCGATCGCCGGCAGCACCGTCCCGGCGGTCACGGTGGGCGACGCCGACGCGACCGAGTCCCTGCTCGACCACCTCGGTTCGCTCGGGCACCGCCGGATCGCCCGCGTCGGGGACGGCCCGGCGCTCGCGCACACCGGCGCCCGCGACGCCCGCTTCACCGCCGCAGCCGCGCGCCGGGGCGTGGACGCGCTCGTGCTCGGGTGGCGAGCCGACGCCGAGGACCCGGTGGCCGACCTGCTCGCCCGGCTGGACCGCGCCACCGCGATCGTCCTGGACGGCGAGGCGATCGCGGCCGAGGTGATCGCGCACGCCCCCGAGCTCGGCGTCCGCGTGCCCGAGGACCTGTCCGTCGTCGCGTGGGAGGACTCGTGGGTCTCGTCGATCGTGCGTCCGTCGCTGACCGCCCTGGACGCCCCCGTCGAGGAGTCCGCCCGCACCGCCGTCGCCCTGGTCGAACGACTCGTCCGGGGTGACGAGGTCACCGATGCCGAGGTCGGCGGGCGGGCCCTGCACGTCCGCGGCTCGACCGGCCCCGCCCCAGCCGCCGCCACCGTTCCCTGACCGAAGGAGACCGATGACCACCGCCACGCGCTTCGGCGTGAACTACGTGCCCTCGACCGACTGGATGTTCCAGTGGCAGTCGGTGGAGGAATCAGCGATCCGCCGCGACCTCGAGGCGATCGCCACCCTCGGCCTCGACCACGTCCGGCTGTTCCCGCTGTGGCCGACCCTGCAGCCGAACCGCACGCTCATCCGCCGACGGGCCCTCGACGACGTGGCCCTGGTGGTCGACGTCGCCGCCGAGTTCGGGCTGGACGCCAGCGTCGACGTCGTCCAGGGGCACATGTCCGGCT
The DNA here is from genome assembly GCF_003751685.1 of Curtobacterium sp. PhB78. Lineage (NCBI taxonomy): Bacteria > Bacillati > Actinomycetota > Actinomycetes > Micrococcales > Microbacteriaceae > Curtobacterium > Curtobacterium sp. PhB78. Next base: position 356,270 of record NZ_RKIA01000004.1, on the reverse strand, counting down.
TCGACTTCGTGCCCGCGTGGCTCGTGAACTGGCACGACGGCAACATGTTCACGGACCAGCCGGCGATCGACGCGCAGGCCGCCCTCGTCGCCGCGGTCTACGACGCGGTGCGCGACCGCCCGAACTTCACCGGGCTGACCCTGGGCAACGAGCTCAACCAGTTCCAGCCGCCGAACCCCGCCGCGATGCCCGCCGACACCGCGCAGGTGACGCACTGGCTCGAGTCCCTGCTCGGCGCACCCCGCGACAAGGACCCGCGGCACGTCGTCACGCACTCCGAGAACGACCACCTCTGGTACCGCGACGGCCACCCGTTCGTGCCGGCGCACGCCAGCCGGCTCGGCGACGTCACGACCGTGCACTCCTGGATCTTCAACGGGGTGGCCGGTCGGTACGGCGCACTCTCCGGCGAGTCCGTCCGGCACGCCGAGTGGATGATCGAGCTCGCTCGCGCCTTCGCCACCGACCTCGAGCGGCCCGTCTGGCTGCAAGAGGTCGGGGCACCCGACCGGCACCTCGCCGAGTCCGAGATGCCCGAGTTCCTCGAGCGCACGGTCGCGGCGGCCCTCACGACCGAGCGCCTGCACGCGGTCACGTGGTGGTGCTCCCACGACGTCTCCCGCGACCTGGGCGACTTCAAGGACCTGGAGTACTCGCTCGGCCTGCTCGACGTCGACAACCGCGTGAAGCCGCTCGGCCGCCGCTACGCCGAGGTCGTCGCCGACGCACGGCGCTCCGCCCCGATCCCGACCCCGCGGACGAGTGCCGTGGTGGTCGACGTCGACGAGGCCGACCTGCCGATCCGTCGGGCGGACTTGGCACCGGGCGGCCCCGTCTTCGAGCGCTGGCACCGCCTGCGCGCCGCCGGCGAGGCCGTGACCGTCGTGACGAGCCGGACCGCAGCCGACCCCGCGGCGCTGGCGGCACGGGGTGTGACCCGGGTCGTGGAGACCGCAGCGGTCTGACGGAGTCGAGCCGGGCCTCCTGGCCGTCAACCGGGATCATCACCGAGCCCGCGATCCGGGCGTACCGTGACTGCCGATCCACACAGGAAGCCGCTCCTGAGCAACCGAGCACTTGCGGCAGATGTAACTTTGCAGGCAGCGCAAAAATCGTTTCGCCAGCGCATCGGTACCGGGAGACCCTGCTCATGACCCAGACGGCGACCGCACCCGCGGCCCCCACCACGGCGTCCAACGTCGTGATGAACCACCGACAGATCCTGTTGGTGATCTACGGCCTGATGGCCGGGATGTTCCTCGGAGCCCTCGACCAGACGATCGTCGGCACCGCGATCCGCACCATCGGTGACGACCTGCACGGCCTCGACCAGCAGGCCTGGGTCACCACCGGGTACCTGATCGCCTCGACCGTGACGACGCCGATCTACGGCAAGCTCTCCGACATCTTCGGTCGGCGGCCGCTGTTCATCACGGCGATCGGCATCTTCATCGTCGGGTCGTTCCTCGCGTCGTTCTCGACCTCGATGCTCATGCTCGCCGGGTTCCGGGCGCTGCAGGGTCTCGGTGCCGGTGGCCTGATGTCCCTGCCGCTGGCGATCATGGGCGACATGCTCGCTCCCCGCGAGCGGGCGAAGTACCAGGGCTACTTCCTGGCGGTCTTCGGCATCTCGTCGGTGATCGGTCCGCTCGTCGGTGGCGTCTTCGCCGGCGCGAGCGAGCTGCTGTTCATCTCCGGCTGGCGCTGGGTGTTCCTGATCAACGTGCCGATCGGCGTCATCGCGCTGTTCATGGTGCTGACGTTCCTGCACCTGCCGAAGTTCGGTGACCGTGGCAAGCCCCGGATCGACTGGTGGGGTGCGACGCTCGTCATCGTCACCCTCGTGCCGTTGCTGCTCATCGCCGAGCAGGGCCGCGAGTGGGGCTGGAGCTCCCCCGGCGCCTTCGCCTGCTACGGCATCGGTGCAGCCGGTCTGATCGCGTTCATCATCGTCGAACGGGCGATGGGCAGCGACGCGATCCTGCCGATGAAGCTGTTCGGCTCGCGGGTGTTCTCGATGTCCGCGATCCTGTCGGTGCTCGTCGGCTTCGGCATGTTCGGCGCGATGCTGACCATCCCGCTGTACCTGCAGATCGTGAAGGGCGTCACCCCGACCGAGTCCGGGTTCGCGATGCTCCCGATGGTGCTCGGTCTGATGATCTCGTCGATCGCCTCGGGCCAGATCATCTCGCGGACCGGCAACTACCAGGTCTTCCCGATCACGGGCACGGCGTTCACGGCCATCGGCTTCACGGTCCTGACGTTCCTGACCGCCGACCGCCCCCTCTGGTTCCTGATGCTCGGCATGTTCGGCATCGGGCTCGGGCTCGGGCAGCTCATGCAGACGCTGACCCTCGCGGCGCAGAACTCGGTGTCCCCGCGTGACATCGGCGTCGCCACCAGCGCCGCGACGTTCTTCCGGCAGATCGGCGGCACCATGGGCACTGCCGTGCTGCTGTCCGTCCTGTTCACCCTGATGCCGACGAACATCACCGCGGCGATGCAGAACGAGACCGACCTGAAGAGCGCCCTCAACGCCGCGCTCACCCCCTCGGTCGCGAACGCGTCCGAGAACAAGGGCGTGATGGACCAGATCTGGACGAAGATCGTCGATCCCGTGCAGAAGAACGTGCAGGACGGCCTGAACGACGGCGCCGTGCAGGCGAAGGAAGCCGCCGACGCCGCCGTCACGAAGCAGGTCACCGCCGCCGTGCAGCAGCAGGTCGCGGCCGGCAAGCTCCCCGCCGCCGCAGCCGACACCGTCATCGCCCAGCAGGTCGACGACGCCCAGCCGGCCGCGGAGCAGCAGGCCCTCGAGACGGCTGCGGCCAAGGCGAACGCGACCGTCGTCGACGGCACGCTGCAGGTCGACTACTCGGACAAGGCGCAACGTGAGAACGTCGTCGACGAGGTCGCCCCGACGCTCATCAAGCAGCTGAAGAGCGGCGACTCGAGTGCGAGCTCGTCCGGTTCCGCGGCGACGAGCGACACCTCGTTCCTGAACGGCGCGGACAAGCGACTCACCCGTCCGTTCCTGGTCGGGTTCAGCGACTCGGCCGTCCGCGTGTACTACGTCGGGCTCGCGGTGATCCTGCTCGCGTTCGTGCTGACCTGGTTCTTCCGGGTGCCGCCGCTGCGCAAGACCTCGGCGCTGCAGGAGCAGGCGGACGCCGCACGGACCGCTGACGCTGACGCTGCGGCTGCCGGTGCGGGCGCGGGTGCTGCCGGCGCCGGATCGGGTTCGGCTGCGATCGCGTCGTCGGACTCGGTGCCGACCTCGCCCGACGTGCCCGCCCAGCCCCGGTCGGCTCGCGCTGCCGGATCCTCGGACGTGTCGGTGCTACCGAACGACGTGCTGCCGAACGACGTGCCGCCGAACGACGTCGCCACGGACGGCACTCGCGCGCCGCTGCCCGACGCCACGACGCACGGCGCCCACTCGGCGGCTGCGCCCGTCGACGAACCCCCGACGACGACCGGTGCCATCCGGACCCGGGCTGCGCACGCTGCCCCGGCGGTGGACGCCGGCGCCCCTGCGACCGGGGCCGACGCTGCGGAGGCGAGCCGTGCCTCCCGGCTGGACGACGCCGACGACGCGGCGCACCCGCACGGGCGGCACTCGGCCGAGTAGGCGCTGGCGCAGGTCGGCCCTGCCGACTCGGAACGACAAGGTCGACGTCGCACGACGTCGACCTTGTCGTCTCTGCGCGCGTGCAACTGTTGCGGGCGCGCGGTTGCGTCGTCCTCGATGTCGTACGACGTCGAGGGTGTCGCACTGCGCGCGCCCTCGGTGCGTGTGCATGTTCCGACGATCCACGCGTCGATCACCTCGTGGATCGTCGCAGCATGCCCCCGCATCGTGTGCGTGTGCATGTTCCGACAGAACACGCGTCGATCACCTCGTGGAACGTCGCACGATGCACCCGCATGTACCCACGCGCGGCCGCGCACCCACGCGCGGCCGCGCACCCACGCGCACCCGCGCGCACCCGCGCGCCACCACGCACGCGCCACGGCCGCCCGTCAGCCCGCCGGCACCTCGCCCGCGCGGCCACCCGGCCCCGCACCCGCCACCTCGAACGAGGCCGCCGGCAAGCGCTTCCGCATCACCTCGACCGCGGCCGGGTTGTCGTCGACGAGCACGTACCGCCGCCCGAGCGCCGACGCCACCGCGCCGGTCGTCCCGCTGCCGGCGAAGAAGTCGAGCACCCAGTCGCCCTCCCGCGACGAGGCCTGCACGATCCGCCGCAGCACTCCCTCGGGCTTCTGCGTCGGGTAGCCGGTCTTCTCCTTGCCGGTCGGCGACACGATCGTGTGCCACCAGACGTCGGTGGGGAGCTTGCCGCGCTCCCGCTTCTCGGGCGTGACGAGCCCGGGTGCCATGTAGGGCTCGCGGTCGACCGCCGACGAGTCGAACCAGTACTGCGACCGGTCCTTCACGTAGACCAGGATCGTGTCGTGCTTGGTCGGCCACCGCGACTTGGACTTGGCGCCGTAGTCGTAGGCCCAGACGATCTCGTTCAGGAAGGACTCGCGGCCGAACAGCGCGTCCAGCAGGACCTTCGCGTAGTGCGACTCGCGGTAGTCGAGGTGCAGGTACAGGGTGCCGTCGGTGGTGAGGAGTCGCCAGGCCTCGATCAGTCGGGGCTCGAGGAACGTCCAGTAGTCCTCGAACCGGTCGTCGAACCGCATCAGGTCGCCGCGGACCCGCTCGTAGGTCCGTCCGTGGAACCCCATCACCGGCCCGTCGGCGCTCGGCACCGCGGACGAAGCATGCCGCCGCTGGTACCGCCCCGTGTTGAACGGCGGGTCGAGGTACACGAGGGTGAACGTCCCGTCGGCGAGCGCCGGGGTCACGTCGAGGGCGTCGCCGAGGACCACGCGGTCCGGGCCTCGGTCGTCTCCCGTGTGCACGGGACCATTGTGGCGCACGGACCGCAGCCAGCGGCGACTCGGCCTCGCGGCGTAGCCTCACCGCATGGCAGCACCCGAGGTCCGCAACGACACCGACAAGCAGCAGTACTCCCTGGTCGAGGACGGCGAGGTCATCGGCTTCGCGGCGTACGAGGTCGACGGCGACGAGATCCGCTTCGTCCACACCGAGGTCGACCCGTCGCACCGCGGTGGCGGGCACGCGTCGATCCTCGTGCAGCACGCGCTCGACGACGTGCGCGACGGCAGCCTCCGGGTCGTGCCGCAGTGCAGCTACGTCCGCGCGTGGATCGAGCGGCACCCGGACTACCAAGAGCTCACGACGCGCTGACGCGCAAGCACCGGTCAGTACGACCGGTCGTGCGTCCCGACCCGCGCTTCGTGCCGACCGGCGCTCCGCACCGTCGGCACCTTGATGAGCACGCTGCCGCTGAGCAGGTCGTGGTCGTCGTCCGCCGGTGACGGTGCCTCCTTCGGGAGGCGCGACTGCCGTTCGTACTCGGCTTGCGTCTCGTGGCGGGTCGGCGCGAACACCTCGTCCAGCATCCCGCCGATGCCTCCGGATCCGCCGCTGCGCGTGGACTTGTTCGACAGGTCGATCCACCCCACGCGATCGGCGATCCACACCACGACGGCCACGACGGCCACCGCCCCCAGGAAGATCAACCAGTTCACGCGAGCGACGCTACGTGGACGATCCGGCCACGACATCAGCCGCGCGGGGGATTCTCATGATCCGCACGTGTGGTTCATGGAGTCGGTCGTCACACTGGTCGAGCGGCGGCCGGAGCGTCCCCCCTCTGCTCCGGCCGCCCACCACGAGCCCGCTCACGGGCAGTGCCCGCTCAGGGCACCCGCTCGAGCCACTCCTTCGTCGCGAACTTCGTGCGCACGAGCTCCTGCGCCTTCTCGCGCTCGGCGTCGGTCACCGCGCCGGGAGTCGCCCCGTACAGCTTCGTGAACGTGCCGATCAGCCGGTCGATGATCTCGGCGCGGGACAGCCCCGTCTGCGAGCGCAGCGGGTCCACGCGCTTCGCGGCCGACGTGGTCCCCTTGTCGCTCATCTTCTCGCGCCCGATCCGCAGGACCTGGACCATCTTCTCGCCGTCCATGTCGTAGCTCATGGTGGCGTGGTGGAGCAGGGATCCGGTGCCGAGACGCTTCTGCGCAGCACCGCCGATCTTGCCCTTGGCCGAGGTGATGTCGTTGAGCGGCTGGTAGTACGCGTCGATGCCGAGGGACTTCAGCGCCTCGATCACCCACTCGTCCAGGTAGGCATAAGAGTCCGCGAACGTCATGCCCTGCACCAGGTCGGCGGGGACGTAGAGCGAGTACGAGATGATGGCGCCGGCGTCCATGAACATCGCGCCGCCGCCGGAGATCCGCCGCACCACCTGCACGCCGAACTTCTCGGCGCCGGCCGGGTCGACCTCGTTCTTCAGCGACTGGAACGACCCGATGACGACGGCGGGCTGGTCCCACTCCCAAATGCGCAGGGTCGGACCGCGGCGTCCGGCGCCGACTTCTTCGGTCAGCACCTGGTCGAGTGCGAGGTGCTCGTTCGGGCTGATCGGGCCTTCGTGGATGATCTGCCAGTCGTAGTCGTGCCACGACGACGCTCGGGACAGCGCGCGGCGGACGGCGACCCCGACGGACTCGGGTGTGAAGCCGAGCAGCACGGCGTCGGCGGGCAGCGCCGCACGCACGGCCGCGGCGATGCCGGCGGCGTCGGTCGTCGACGGCAATCCGTTGACGGCCGCGTCGATGAGCGGCAGCGCGTCGTCGGGTTCGAGGAAGAAGTCGCCGGCGAGCCGGAACTCCTGGATGTCCCCGTCCACCACGTCGAGGTCGACGACGACCAGTTTTCCACCTGGGACCTTGTACTCACCGTGCACGCGTCGAGCCTACGCCCGCCACCTGTCGGACTGGAGGCGCGGGTCGGCGCCGCCACGGGCCTCCCGTCCGCCAGCCGGTACCGTCTCAGGACGCGGCGCGCGCCGTCACCCGGTCCAGCCACGCGACCAGGTCGGCCACGACCTCGTCGCGGTTCGTCTCGTTGTAGACCTCGTGCCGCGCGCCCTCGTAGACCCGCACCGTGACGTCGGACAGTCGTCCGCGCCGCCGGTAGGCCTGCGCCAGCCGCTCGACCGACCGCGGCCCACCGAGGGCGTCGTCGGACCCGACCTGCAGCAGCATGGGCAGGTCGTGCGGGATCCCCCGCCGCGGGACCCCGAGCAGCCGGAGTGTGTCGGGCAGCCCGAACAGGCCGATGACGTCGGCCTCGACGGCGAGCGGGTCGACGGACATCGCGTCGATGATCTTCCGGTCGCGGGTGAGCCACTCGAACTTGGTCGGACCGGAGCCCGCATGCCGGGCGTTGAGGTCGCCGCTGTTCATCCAGCCGGGCAGCCGGTAGGCGGTGGCGGAGAGCACGACCCCGTCCCACGACTCCGACGAGCTGTTCACGATCCGCTGCGCCATGAGCGAGCCCCACGAGTGCCCGAGCAGCACCAGTGGGACGCCGGGGGTGTCCGCACGGGCGACCTCCCCCATCTGCTCGACTGCGGCGATCGCGGCGCGCAGTCCGCCGGGGCCGAGCCGTCCGAGCTTGGCGTGGTCGCCGTCCCACTGGCCGAGGCCGGTCCGACCGTGCCCGCGGTGGTCGTTCGCGTGCACGGTGTACCCGGCGCGGACGAGGTCCTGCGCCAGGGGCTCGTACCGCAGCCCGTGCTCGCCGACGCCGTGTGCGATCTGCACGATGCCCTTGGGGCGCGCCGCTCGCCAGGTCGAGTAGACGATCTCGACGCCGTGGGCGTCGGTGAACGAGGCGTCGCCTCGCGCTGCGGAGAAGGTGGGCACACCCGCAGTTTCGCAGACGCTGCCATCTTCGCAGAACCGAGTGACCAGGCACCTGTTCATCCGGCGTTCACGCAGGGGCTTCGGGGCGGGCCTACCGTCCCCGGCATGGACGTCCTCGTCATCGTCGTGCTCGTGATCGTGGTGGCCCTCGTGTTCGACTTCACGAACGGGTTCCACGACACCGCCAACGCCATGGCCACGTCGGTCGCCACCGGGGCGCTCAAGCCCCGGACCGCCGTGCTCATCTCCGCCGTCCTCAACGTGGTCGGCGCGTTCCTCTCCACCGAGGTCGCCAAGACCGTCTCGCAGGGCATCATCCGCGAGGGCCAGGACGGCGTCCACATCTCGCCCACGATGATCTTCGCCGGGCTGGTCGGTGCGGTCCTCTGGAACCTCGCCACGTGGTACCTCGGGCTGCCCTCGTCATCGACGCACGCGCTGTTCGGCGGGCTGATCGGCGCCTCAATCATCGGCGCCGGGCTGAACTCGGTCGACTGGGCGACGGTGGTGTCGAAGGTCGTGCTGCCGGCGCTGCTCTCCCCGGTCATCGCCGGGGTCATCGCGCTGGTGGCGACCTACCTGGCGTACGTGCTCACGAAGAACGCCACAACGCACGGTGCGGCGACGGGCTTCCGGCACGGGCAGACCGTCTCGGCGTCGCTGGTGTCGCTCGCGCACGGCACCAACGACGCGCAGAAGACGATGGGTGTCATCACCCTGACGCTCATCGCCGCGAACTACCAGGACAGCGGGACTGGCCCGGCGCTCTGGGTGATCCTGGCCTGCGGACTCGCGATCGGCCTCGGTACCTACACGGGCGGCTGGCGGATCATGCAGACGGTCGGCAAGAAGATCTCCGACGTGCAGTCGCCGCAGGGCTTCGCGGCCGAGACGAGTTCCGCCGCGACGATCCTCATCTCGTCGCACCTCGGCTTTGCCCTGTCGACGACGCACGTCACCAGCGGTTCGGTGATCGGGTCCGGGCTCGGCAAGAAGCTCGCCGACGTGCACTGGTCGGTCGTCGGCCGCATCGTCGTCGCGTGGGTGATCACGTTGCCGGCGGCCGCGGTGGTCGGCGGGTTGGCGACCTGGCTCGCCTCGACCTCGGCGGTCGGCCTCGTGCTGGTGGCGGTGCTCGCCCTGGCCGGTGGCATGACGTTCTACGTCCTCGCGAAGCGCAAGCCGATCTCGCACGACGACGTCGCCGCCGGATCGACCGAACCCACCGACCAGGCCGAACCGCAGCCGGCCGGCGCGCAGAACTGAGGGGAACGACGATGGAGATCGACTTCACGAGCATCGGCCTGGTCGCGGGCGTCGGCTTCGTGGCCGCGGTGGGCATCGTGCTCGTCTACACGCTCGGCCTGCGGCTGCTCGGCACCGGTCAGCCGCTCGACACCGGGGGCGAACGCACCCAGTACTCCGAGGAGACCCCGCGGTCCGGGCACACGCCGCCGGCAGCACTGGCGGGTGCCGTCCTGTGCTTCGCGGTCTGTGCGGCAGCCGTGCTCGCTGGCATCTGGCTCACGATCCCCCAGTTCCACTAGCACGTTCCTTCCCATCGCTCCCGCGCTGGGAAACGGAAACGGGCGTACCTGGTCGGAACTTCCGACCAGGTACGCCCGTTTCGACCAGGTACGCGACCAACGTCAGTGGGCGCTGTAGCCGCCGTCGACCAGGTGGTAGCTGCCCGTGATGAACGAGGCCTTGTCGCTCAGCAGGAAGAGCACGAGCGCGGCGACCTCCTTGTCGGTGCCGAGACGCTTCGTGGCGTGCTCCGCTTCCAGCGCCGAGATGGCCTCGGGCGTCATGGCGTTGCGGAGCAGCGGGGTGTCGATGAAGCCCGGACCCACGGCGTTGGTGCGGACGCCCTGCGCCGAGTACTCGAGCGCGGCGACCTTGGTCAGGCCGGCCAGGGCGTGCTTCGATGCGACGTACGCGGCGTTCTGCGCGATGCCGACCGTGCCGAGCACCGACGCCATGTTGACGATCGAGCCACCGCCGGCGGCGACCATCGCGGGCAGCTCGTAGCGGAGCCCGTAGAAGACGCCGTCGAGGTCGACCGCACGGACGCGGTCCCAGGCGGCGATGTCGTACTCGCCGATCTTCTGCGGGGCGGCGCCGATGCCGGCGTTGTTCACGGCGAGGTGCAGCGCGCCGTACGTGTCGACGGCGTACTGGACCATGCGCTCGTTGTCGGCGGCGACAGCGGAGTTGGCCTCGAACGCGCTGGCGGTGCCGCCGGCCTCCGTGATCTCGGACGCGACCCGCTGGGCAGCGTCGAGCTTGATGTCGGTGACGACGACCGTGGCACCCGCCGCGGCGAGCTCCTTCGCGACGGACTCGCCGATGCCGCTGCCACCACCGGTGACGATGGCGACCTTGCCCTCGAACTCGGACATGATTCCTTCTCTCTGAACAACACCTGTTGTCCAGGACAACGGTACACCCGAAAACCAGTTCGTTCACTGAACTAATGAGCTAGGCTAACGACCCGTGACCGACGCCACCGACCTCCGCATCGCCGTGAACCGGCTGTCCCGGACGCTCCGCGCGCAGAAGGCCGACACGACCGTCACCGACGCCCAGTTCGCGGCGCTCGCCCGGCTCCACCGCGACGGTGCGATGACCCTCGCCGACCTGAGCCGCCAGGACGGCGTCACCCCGCCCTCGATGACGAAGACCATCGCGGTGCTGGTCGAGCGTGGCCTGGTGTCCAAGGGCGGCCACGACGACGACCGGCGCAAGGTCGTCCTCTGCGCCACCCCGGCCGGGGCCGCGTTCGTCGAGGAGACCCGTCGCCGCCGTGACGGCTGGCTCACCCCGCGGCTCGCCGCACTCACCCCCGTCGAGCGCGCCACCCTCGCCGACGCCACCGAGATCATGAGGAGGCTGGCCCAGCAGTGACCGCCATGTTCCGCTCCCTCGCCGGACGCAACTACCGCATCTGGTTCGCCGGTGCCCTGGTGTCGAACGTCGGTACCTGGATGCAGCGCACCGCCCAGGACTGGATCGTCCTGACCCAGCTCTCCGACAACGACGCCGTCGCGGTGGGGATCACGATGGCGCTGCAGTTCGGCCCGCAGCTGCTGCTCCTCCCCCTGACCGGACTCGCCGCCGACCGCTTCGACCGTCGCAAGATGCTCATGCTCACCCAGGCGCTGATGGGCTTGCTCGGGCTGGGCCTCGGTGTCATGGTCCTCACGCACACCGCGACGCTGCTCGCGCTGTACGGCTTCGCCCTCGCGCTCGGCATCGTCGCCGCGTTCGACACCCCGATCCGCCAGGCGTTCGTCTCCGACGTCGTGCAGGGCGAGAACGTCGCGAACGCCGTCGCACTGAACTCCGCCTCGTTCAACGCCGCCCGCCTGATCGGTCCCGCGGTCGCCGGCGTGCTCATCGCCGCCATCGGGTCGGGCTGGGTGTTCGTCATCAACGCCGGCTCGTTCCTGGCGGTCCTCATCGCGCTGCGCTTCGTCGACCCCGCGCAGCTCGCCGAGCGGGTGCACGCCGGCCGCGGCAAGGGGCAGATCGTCGCCGGCTTCCGGTACGTGCGGACCCGGCCGGACATCATCGTCGTGCTCTGCATGATCTTCGTCGTCGGCACGTTCGGCGTGAACTTCCCGATCTTCACCTCGACCATGGCCCGGGTCGAGTTCCACCAGGGTGCCGGCGAGTTCGGCCTGCTCAACTCGGTGATGGCGATCGGCTCGGTGTTCGGCGCCCTGATGTCCGCCCGCCGGGACAAGCCGCGGATGCGCACGCTGGTGCTCGCCGCCGGGGGCTTCGGCCTGGCGTGCACAGCTGCCGCCCTCGCGCCCACGTACTGGACGTTCGCGTTCGTCCTGGTGTTCGTCGGACTCGCGGCGCTGACCTTCATGACCACCGCGAACGCCCTGGTCCAGACCACCACGAAGCCCGCGATGCGCGGCCGCGTGATGGCGCTCTACATGGCGATCTTCGCCGGCGGCACCCCGATCGGCGCCCCGATCGTCGGTGCCATCGCGGACGCGTGGGGTCCCCGCTGGGCCATCGCGGTCGGAGCGGCGTCGGGCTTCGTGGCGCTCGCAATCGCGATCGTCTGGCTCGTCCGCTTCCAGCGCCTCCGGCTCCGGTACGACGCGGACACCCGCCTGCACCTCGCGGTCACGCACGCGATGCCGGTGGTCGGCACTCGCGCCTCGCGCGCCGCGCTCCGCCAGGAGCTCGAGCGCGAAGAGGCGGTCGCCGACCGCTCCAGCGCCGTCTGACGCGTCCGCTCCCCGAAAGCGACAGATCTCCGCGACGCGGCAGCGTCCACCTCGCGAAAGCGACAGATCTCCGCGAACCGTTGGCGGGGCTCTGACGCTTTCGCGTGGCGGACGGGAGGCACGGGTCGGGCCCGCCACGGGCCTCCCGGCCGTCGCCGGTCCGGTCCAGGGCCGCGATCAGTGCGCGGGTTCGGTCACCGCGAAGACGCGCTCGTCGAGCGCCGCGGTGACGCGGTCCGCAGCGGCCGCGAGCCGGTCGCCGGCATCGCCGACGACGCCGAGGGCCGCGTCCGTCGGGACGGCCTCGAGCCGGTCGCGGGCGGCGGAGAACGCCGCGACCTCCTCCGCGACGCAGGACGGTGCCACGTCGGCCAGGCACTCGGCGGCCCGTCGGACGGTGAAGCGCAGCGACCGTGGACTGTGCTCGTCGAGGAGCAGGAACGCCGCGGCGTCGTCCGGCACCGGATGGTGGTCCCGGCCACGCAGGAACGCCTCGCCCGCACCGCAGGCCCGGAGCGCCGCCGTCCACGAGGTGACCGAGTCCGGTTCGAGCAACCCCGAGGCGAGCAGCCGGGCGGTCGAGGCGACCCGGGTCAGGGAGCGGCCCAGGGTGAAGAACTCCCAGACCTCGTCGCGACTGGCGTCCCCCTCGACCACGCCGATCGCGAGGGCGCTCCGTTCCCGAGCCCAGCCGAGGAACTCGTGCGCGCGGCCCGGGGCGATCTTGCGCGGCATGCGCGAACGGGTGACGTCGAGGCAGTCCCAGAGTTCGCTCGAGACGACCTCGCGGGCTCGACGGGCGTGGTCCCGCGCGACGGCGACCGCGGCGGCGATGGACGCCGGCTCGTGGCGGTCCAGCGCCAGGGCGTCGATGGTCGCGGACCGGTCGGCGTCGTTCGCCGGTCCGGCGGTCCCCACCACCGAACGGAGCTCCGCGGCGACGACCCGGTCGTCCTCGACGGTGCCGGGTTCGCGTCGGGCGACGTAGACGTCGAGCAGGCGCGCGACCACGTCGGTGCGCTCGACCGCGCTCCCCACGTGGAAGACGTTCCCCGCGAGTCGGCTCAGCACGGCTGCTCCTGCATCCCCAGAACCTAACCAGCGGGCGTTGCGGGAGTGTTTCGGAGCCGCGTCACGGGTGTTGCAGTGTCCGATGTCCGCGCACGGGCCTGGGTCTCCGCCGCGATACCCGCCCCTCGCTAGACAATCTAACTAGAGCGTCTAGCATTGCAGGATGACGTCCGAGGTCCTGACCAGCACCGCGGGGTTCTGGTACGAGGACTCCCCGGTCACCGCCGTCGACGTCCTGAACGCCCTGCGCCGGTACCGCACCGCCGAGAGCGCCGCGCAGCGTCGGGCTCGTGAAGCCCTGGGCATCGGCGAGAACGCACTGCTCGCACTGCGGGTCCTCATCGACGCCGAGCACGACGGCCGGACCGTCAACGCGAAAGACCTGGCCGAGCGCCTCGAGATCACGGCGGCGTCGACCTCGGCACTCGTCGACCGGCTGGTCCGCAGCGGCCACGTCGAGCGGCACCAGGACCCGATCGACCGCCGCGGCGTGATCCTCACCGCGACGGGGACGTCGATGGGCCATGCCCTCCGCGTGATCGAGGAACTCGACGCCCGTGCCCTCGAGGTCACCGAGCACGTGCCGACCGACGAGATGGCCGTCGTCGTGGACTTCCTCGACGAGATGGTCCGCGTGGTCGACGACGTCGACGCGGGCACCCGCACGCTCCGCCGCGCGTAACCTGCTGTCCATGGACCCTCGCGGCACGCACGACCCCGAGGACGACATGCCGTTCGCCGAACTCGACTCCCGGGCCCGCGCCGACGCCGCACTCCGACGGATCCAGGGCGGGGCCGATCCGACGCGCGAGGCCTTCGACCTGGCGAACACCATGAACGACGAGGCCGTGGGGCGGCTCACGGCGCGGCTGCGACGGTTCCTCCGCCGCGACTGACGCGTCGACTCGCGCGTCGACTCGCGCGTCGACTCGCGCGTCGACTCGCGCGTCGATTCAGAAGGCGGTGCCGACCGCCGCGATGTCGTCGCCGCCGTGCCCGGCCGCACTCGCGTCGGCGTAGACCCGCCCCAGGGCGTCGAGGAGCGTGGTGGACACGTCGTTCGCCCGCGCAGCCTCGGCGATGAGGCCGATGTCCTTCCGCAGCCCGTCGAGTGCGAACTGTGCCGGGAACTCCCCCGCGATGATCGCCGCGCCCTTGGTGTGCGCGTAGGCCGAGTCGCTCGCGCTGCCGTCGATCGCGTCGAGGAACAGCTGCGGATCGAGCCCGAGCGCCGCGGCGAGGGCGAGCGACTGCCCCGTGGCCGCGGTGATCGAGGCGATCCAGGCGTTGGCCGCGAGCTTGAGCGCGGTCCCGTCGCCGACCCGCTCGCCGGCGCGGATGGTCTTCGCGCCGATCGCGTCGAGCACCGGGACGACCCGGTCGACCTGGTCGGCGGGGCCGGCCGCCAGCATGGTGAGCTTCCCCTGCTCCGCCGGGGCCTTCGTGCCGAGCATCATCGCCTCGACCAGGGTGATGCCGTACTTCGCGGCGAGCTGCACGACGGTCTCGGTGCCGTCGACGCCGATCGTGGACGCCTGCACCCACACGGCGTCGGTCGGAGCGTCTCCGGCGGCCTGTTCGAGCACGTCGACCACGGCGTCGGTGTCGAAGAGGGTCAGGAGGACCACCTCGGCGTGCTCGACGGCGGCACCCGGGTCCGTGGCGACCGTCGCACCGTGCTCCCCGAGTGGTGCGGCCTTGTCGGCACTCCGGTTCCAGACCGTGACCTGGTGCCCCTCGCGCAGCAGTGATCCCGCCACGCCGGCACCCATCGCCCCGGTCCCCAACACCGTCACTCGCACGTGCGTCTCCGTCCTGCCACGGCTCGGTGCCCCGGCGTTCCCGACGCTACGCGCTCGACCGTCGTCGCTGTCAGAGGAGCCCGCGGGCCTGCAGCCAGGTGGCCGGATCGACCGGGACCCCGCCGACGATGACCTCGAAGTGCAGGTGCGCCCCGGTGGAGACGCCGGTGTTGCCGACGGCGCCGAGGCGTTGACCGGCCGACAGGACCTGACCGGGTCGCACCCCGATCGCCGACAGGTGGCCGTACCGGGTCTGGGTGCCGTCGGCGTGCTGGAGCAGGACCTGGTTGCCGTAGCCGCCGAGGACCCCGGCGGAGACGACGCTGCCGGGCATCGCGGCGACGACGGTGGTGCCGATCGGAGCCGCGAAGTCGATGCCCTGGTGGTTCGTCGTGCAGGCGGAGCACCCGGTCACCCAGCGCGAGCCGAACCCACCGGCGGCCGGCACGATCCCCGCGGTGGGGCGGGCCGCGGCATCCGACGAGCCGACGGCGGTCGCACGTGCCTGCGCGGCAGCGGCTCTGCCGATCGAGAAGCCGTCGCGGTCGACGGAGAGCCGGGCGGAACCGTCGGCGACGAACTGCTGCACGCCGGGCACGGGACTGCTCGGCGACGGGGTCGATGCCATCGCGGTCTGCGGGGAGCCGACGGCGACGAAGAGACAGGTCACCGCGGCGGTCGCCGTCGCGGGCAGGGCGCGGCGGACGGAACTGCGGAAGGAGGAGGGGGAAGCCGGGGTGGCGGAAGGGGGAGCCACCACCCCGGCGGCTCTGGGGGCGTCCGGACGCGTGCCGTGCCCAGCACGGCACCGCTCGGACGCTTCGGGACGGCGGGTGCGGAGGCGGTTCGCGGCCCGCCGTTCGGCACCGCGCGGGCGCAGCGGGAGGCCGTCAGTGGGCGTCGTCATCGCTCGGGGACCGCCGGGCTCAGACGCGGACGACGCCGTCGCGGGCGATCCGGTCGAGTTCGGTCGCGACGGCGTCGACGACCGCTCGGGTGATGGCGTCGGCGACGGTCTCGACCAGGACGAGCTGCTCGGGCTGCACACGGAGCTCGGTGACCACCGACGGGGTGACGCGGACCGTGATGTCGTCGATCGCGGCGACGAGGGCCGCGGGCACCAGGGTCGAATCACCGGCACGGACGGGAGCGGTCATCGGTGAGGTCGGGGCAGGCGCCGCGGCTGCTCGAGCCGGGGTCGGGATCGGGGTCGTGCTCGTGGCCGGCGGCTCGGGCTGGTCGCGTCGCTGGGCGATGGAGTCGAAGAGCGGGGTGGAGGACATGCTGCTGACCGTCCGATCGGAGTCGTGGTTGCGGGCCGTTGTCGGGCGACCCGTCGGGGATGCGTGCCGTGCGGCACGTCCCTCATTCAACCATCGATATTTCAGATGTGCAATAGTGCCTGACAGATCCAGCTCAGTCGGGGTCGACGGCCGCTGCGGTCGGGTCGTCGGGCTGCAGCGCCCGCTTGACCCGTTCGACGATCGTCGCCGGCGGGTTGTTGTAGGTGTTCGCCGGCTCCTGGCCGCTGAGCTCCTGGATCGCCGCCATCACCGCATCGGTCGCGTGTCGGCGTGCACGTCCGGACGAGGCCTCGCCGAACGAGGACAGGTCGATCGGCTTCCCGAACTCGATCGTCACCTTGGCGAGCTTCGGCAGCTTCGAGCCGACGGGCTGCACGTCCTGGGTCCCCGTCAGGGCCACGGGCACCACGGGCGCGCCGCTCGTCAGGGCCAGCCATGCCACACCCGTGCGGCCCTTGTAGATCCGGCCGTCCAGGGAGCGGGTGCCCTCCGGGTAGATCGCGAAGGCCTCGCCCTCGTTCAACCGCGCGAGCCCCAGGTCGAGCGCCTGCTGCGCCGCCGCCCCCGCACCACGTTCGACGCCGATCGCACCGATGCCGCCGAAGAACGCCCGCGACACCGCGCCGCGGAACCCGGTGCCGGTGAAGTACTCCTGCTTCGCGAGGAAGGCGACCTTCCGCGGTGCCATCAACGTGATCGCCGGGGAGTCGATGAAGGAGCGGTGGTTGCTCGCGAGGATCACCGGCCCGCGCTTTGGAACGTTGCGGCGTCCGATGATCTTCGGTCGCCAGAGCATCCGCGCGAGCGGTGTCACCACTGCGCGGCTCAGCACGGTGGCGAACTTGGTCGAACCGGACACCGGGCCTCCTCGTCGTGACGGCGAACTCCCGAGTGTAATCACGCCTGCGAGCAGTACATGCCCACGGCGGCATGCACGTCCGACCGTGGGGTCAGTCGGCCTCCGACGCGACGACGTCGAGCACCGCGCGGCCGTACCGCTCGAGCTTCGCGGCACCGACCCCGGAGATCTCGGCGAGCTGGTCGACGTCGGACGGACGCACCGCCGCGATGCCGCGGAGCGTCGCGTCGTTGAACACCACGTACGCCGGCACACCCTGCTCGCGCGCCTGGGCTGCACGCCAGACCCGGAGCGCCTCGAACAGGCCGACCGCCTGCTGGGGCATGTCGGTGACGACGGTCCGGCGGGACGACCGGCTCGCCCGCGGCGCCTTCACCGGGTCGCGACGCATCCGCACCTGGACATTGCCGGTCAGGACCTCGGCGCTCGTCGGACTGAGGACGACCGTGCCGAACCCGTCGCCCGAGACCGCGGCGTAGCCCTGCGCGAGCAGCTGCCTGGCCACAGCGCGCCACTCGCCGTCGGACAGGTCGGAACCGATGCCGAAGGTCGCCAGGGACTCGTGCTGCAGCTCCTGCACCCGCGGTGACTGCTTGCCGACCAGGATGTCGACGAGGTGGGCGACGCCGTACCGCTGACCACGCTCACGCTCGAGCCGGACGACCGTGGACAGCAGCTTCTGCGCGGGCACGGTGCCGTCCCACGACTCGGGCGGGGCGATGCACGTGTCGCAGTTGCCGCAGGCCGTGGACGGCTGCCCGAAGTACGCCAGGAGCCGCACCCGGCGGCACTCGATCGTCTCGCACAGGCTCAGCATGGCGTCGAGGTGAGCGCTGAGCTGCCGACGGTGTGCGGCGTCGCCCTCGGACTGGTCGATCATCCGTCGCTGCTGCACGACGTCGTTCAGGCCGTACGCCAGCCACGCGGTCGAGGGCAGGCCGTCGCGTCCGGCACGACCGGTCTCCTGGTAGTACCCCTCGACCGACTTCGGCAGGTCGAGGTGCGCCACGAACCGGACGTCGGGCTTGTCGATGCCCATGCCGAAGGCGATCGTCGCGACCATGACGATGCCGTCCTCGCGCAGGAAGGTCGACTGGTTGCGCGCACGCACCCGGGCGTCGAGCCCTGCGTGGTACGGCAGCGCCTGGATGCCCTGTTCGGCCAGTGCGGTGGCGGTCCGCTCGACCGACTTGCGCGACAGGCAGTAGACGATGCCCGAGTCGCCGCTGTGCTCGGTGCGGATGAAGGTGAGGAGCTGCTGCAGCGCGCCGGTCTTCGGTTCGATGCGGTACTGGATGTTCGGGCGGTCGAAGTCGGCGACGAAGTGTGCGGCGTCGTCGAGGCCGAGCCGCGCCGAGATCTCCTGGTGGGTCTGCGGGGTCGCCGTGGCCGTGAGGGCGATCCGGGGCACGGTCGGCCAGCGCTCGTGCAGGACGCTCAGCTCGAGGTAGTCCGGCCGGAAGTCGTGGCCCCACTGGGCGACGCAGTGCGCTTCGTCGATGGCGAACAGCGACACCCGCGCCCGGTCGAGGAGCGCGCGCGTGGACTCGAGCCGGAGCCGCTCGGGCGCGAGGTAGAGCATGTCGACCTCGCCCTGGACGACCGCGCGCTCGACCCGGGCACGCTCGTCGGGCCCCTGCGTCGAGTTGAGGAAGGCGGCACGCACCCCGTTCGCCGCGAGGGCGTCGACCTGGTCCTGCATGAGCGCGATGAGCGGCGACACCACGACCCCGACGCCGTCGCGTACGAGCGCGGGCACCTGGTAGCAGAGCGACTTGCCACCGCCGGTGGGCATGAGCACCAGGGCGTCACCGCCGGCGACCACCTGGTCGATGATCGCCGCCTGCTCGCCACGGAAGTCGTCGTAGCCCCACACACGGTGCAGGACGTCGAGCGCGGCGGCTCGTGAGGCAGACACGGCGGCGGGCGCGGGCGTGGTGCTCATGCCACGAGCCTACGGGCGACCGGCGACACCCACGGCACTGTCCACAGCGGCACGGTCCACAACGGCTGCGTCGACATCGTCGGCACGAGCCGGCGCGACGGCCCACCCCGTGCCCGCCGGGCCGAACCACCGCTTGCCGCCCGCCCAGACCGGCGGCGTCCCGCGGAACCGCGGTGCCTGGTGTCCGGCGAAGGTGCGATCGAGCTTCCGCCACCAGGCCAGGAACTCGACCATGCCCCAGAACGCGAGCGACGTCCCGAGGGTGACGAGCCATCCGATGGGCGTGCCGTTGGCGTCGGACGAGGTCAGGTCGATCCCCGACCACCCCGGTGCCTGCAGCACGAAGATCATGATGTTGTTGAAGGCGTGCTGCAGCACGGTGGCCTCGAGGCCGCCGGTGCGGAGCACGATGATCGCCGCGATCAGGCCGAACGAACCGACGTCGAGGATGCCCCAGACGTTGTAGCCGTTCGGGATGTGCAGCAGGGCGAACACGACGGTCGACACCGCCACGGCGATGATCGTGCCGGTGCGTCGCGGGATCCACGACGCGATCGTCTGCATGAGGAAACCGCGGAAGATGAACTCCTCGGCTGCGCCCTGGAACGGGACGAGCAGGACGACCAGGACGATCGTGAGCGTGAGGGTGCCCAGGGACACCGTCGACTGCCCGATCGCGGCGTGGTTCCACGCGAAGCCGCCGTCGGTCGTGATCATCCCGCCGTCCCAGAAGAGACCGGTCTGCACCACGAACATGACCACGGCGATGACGAGGGTCGGCAGCAGGCACCACGCCGTCCAGGCCCACCGGACCCGGAAGCGCGTCGACGTCAGGACGGCGCCCGGTCCGAGTCGAGCGACCTTGACCGCCAGCAGGATCCCCGGCAGCAGGACGACCAGCGACACGAGCGACAACGACAGGACGAGCGGATCGGTCGGGTCCAGCGCACCGCCCGCCAGGTCGTTCTGCAAGTCGATCAGCGCCTGCGGACCCTGGGTCACGCCGAGCGGGACGAAGTACGCCACCGCGATGACCACCTGGGAAACGAAGTACCAGCCCGCCAGGAACGCAAGGGCGACCAGCGGGCGCCACCACCTCCATCGTGCGTCGACACGGGGCAGGCGGTGGTAGGGAACACTCACGCCCCGCAGGCTACCGGGCCGGGCAGGATGGGACCCGTGCTCACCGTGCTGTTCGGCCTGACCGGAGCCGTCGTCTACGGTTTCGCCGACTTCCTCGGCGGGCTCGCGTCGCGGCGCATCCGTCCGGTGGCGGTCACCGCCGTCGCCGCGGCGATCGGGATCCTGCCGCTGCTGATCGGTCTGGCCGTGCTCGGGGGGACGCCGTCGTGGGCGGGCACCCTCTGGGGCGCCGTCGCCGGACTGTCCGGCGCGGTCGGGGTCCTGCTGCTCTACGCCGCGTTGGCGATCGGCCCGATGAGCGTGCTGTCACCCCTGACCGCGGTGTTCGCCGCCGTCGTCCCGGTCCTGGTGGCCGTGGCCCGTGGGACCGTCCTGTCACCGCTGGCCGTCGCCGCGGTGGTCGTGGCCGTCGTCGCGGTGGTGCTGGTGGCGGCCGTGCGGGACACCTCGGGTGCACGACTCACCGTGCGTGGGGTCGTCGCGGCCGCGGTCGCCGGGTGCGGGTTCGGCGGGATCGTGCTGGCGTACGACGCGACCCCACCCGGCGCGGGCATCCACCCGCTCGTGGTCGCGCGGGTGCTGCAGACGGTGCTGCTGGGTGCGGCGGCGCTCGTGGTGACGGTGCGTGCCGGGCGCGGGGCGCGGTCTGGAGGCGCGGCAGACCCCGCAGCCTCGGTCGGCGTCGCGGGGTCTGCCGTGCCTCCAGGGCGCTGGTGGCCGCCGCGTCTGCTGCTGACGGTCGCGGCGTGCGGCGTCCTCGACGCCCTTGCGAACGTGTGCATCCAGGCGGGGCTGCACGCGAGCGACGACCCAGGCACCCTGCCCGTCGTGAGCGTGCTCAACGCGCTCTACCCGATCGGCACGGTCGTGCTGGCCGGGGTGGTGCTGCGGGAGCGGTTGACCGCGCCGCAGTGGGTCGGCATCGCGCTGGCGTTCATCGCGTCGGTGGGCCTGGCCCTGGCGTGACCGGACGACTCAGACGTCGGGGATGAGTCGCTTGCCGAGCGACACGGTGCGGTCGTCGGAGTACCCGAGGGACTCGTAGAAACCGAGCACCCGCTCGTTGCCGGCACGGATCTGCAGGTTGAGCTTCGGGCAGCCGAGGTCGGTGAGCAGCCGCTCGAACTCGGCCATCAGCGTCCGGCCGAGACCGGAGCCCTGCAGGTCCGGCTGCACGGCGAGGTAGTTGACCCAGCCGCGGTGCCCGTCGAAACCGGCCATTCCCGCGGCGACGACCCCGCCGGCCTCCGACTCCGCCACCAGGAAGAGCTCGGGCTGGACCGTGGCCTTGCGCGCGATGTCGCGGCGGGGGTCGTTCCACGGGCGGACGAGACCGCACGATTCCCAGAGGGCTACGACCGCGTCGGTGTCGTCGGCGCGGAACGGGCGGATCCGGTACTCCATCCCCCCACGTTACGGGGGTGTGGAGAACGTCGTCACCGGGCCGTCGTCGTGATCTGATAGACCTGTCCGACCGACCAGCCGATCAGGAGCCCCGTGACCGCACACGACACCATCCCGTCGCGCCGCAGCGCGCGGGACGACGACGGCGGTAGACGGTCCGGGCGCCGTTCCCCCCGGCGACGGCAGACGGTCGGTGGCGCGATCGTCTCGCTCATCGCCGAACTGCTCATCATCGCGGGTGCCGGCACCGGGCTGTACGTGGTGTGGACCGCCTGGTGGACGGACGTCGTGGCGGTCAACGAGCAGTCGAAGCTCGTCGAGGGGCTCGACCAGCTGAAGACCCCGGACGGGGCCGGCACCGAGCACCGTGGGACCGCACCCGTGCTGGCGGAGCCGCCGGACCTGTCCGACGTGTTCGGCACGATGCAGATCCCCCGCTTCGGCACGGACTACAACCGGCCGATCGGCGAGGGCACCGACCGTGAGAAGGTCCTCAACACCATCGGGCTCGGGCACTACCAGGACACCGCGATGCCCGGGGCCCCCGGCAACTTCGCCGTCGCCGGCCACCGCGTGACCTACGGCAAGCCGCTCAACCAGATCGCCGAGCTCAAGAAGGACGACTCCGTCGTCGTGCGGGTCACCGACGCGAAGACGAAGTTCGACGTCTGGTACGTCTACAAGGTCACCGACAGCCAGATCGTCACGCCCGACCACGTCGAGACGATCGCGCCGGTGCCGAACAAGCCCGGAGTCGACCCCTCGCCGTCGGACCGCTGGCTGACCCTGACCGCGTGCCACCCGATGTGGTCGGCGGCCGAACGGTTCGTCACGCACGCGAAGCTCGACTACTGGATGCCCGCGTCCGAGGGCACCCCGAAGGAACTCTCGGAGACGGCCAAGTGATCTTCCCCCTGGTCTGGCGGCTGCTGCCCGGCCCCACGTTCCTGAAGGTGCTCGAGCTGCTCGTGCTGCTCGCCGCGATCGTGTTCGTCCTGTTCCAGTGGGTGTTCCCGTGGATCGCAGCGGACATCCTGCCGCCGCCGGACGGCACCGTGGAGTCCACGCCGACCCCGTGACGGGTTACACCCGGAACCAGGACCGGCGCCGGACGGCAGGCGGCGTCAGACCGTTGTCGTCACCTGCGAGCCGCCGGCCGCGGTGCGACGCACGGCGATCCGCTCCGGGATCCGCTGCTTGAGTTCCTCGACGTGGCTGACGATGCCGACCTGCCGTCCACCGGCGGTCAGTCGCGACAACTGCCCGATGACGTCGTCGAGGGTCTCCGGGTCGAGCGTGCCGAACCCCTCGTCGACGAAGAGCGTGCCGAGCGAGACGCCACCGGCCTCGGCTTGCACGACGTCGGCCAGCCCGAGCGCCAGGCACAGCGACACGGTGAACGTCTCGCCGCCGGACAGGCTGCGGGGGTCCCGCACGGTGTCGGTGGTGTGGTCGTGCACGGCGAGTGCCAGGCCGGTCCGGCGTGCCCGTGACCCGGACTCCCGCTCGTCCGAGGTCTCGAGCGTGAACCGCCCCGCGAGCATCGCCCGGAGTCGGTCGTTGGCCGCGGCGACGACGTCCTCGAACCGGCGCATGAGCACGTAGGTGCCCAGGGTGATCCCCGTCGGGTTCGCCGCGGTGACCCCGTTCGCGATGTCGGCGAGCCGGACCACGGCGCGGCTGCGTGCCGACGTCTCGTCACGGGCACGAGTCGCCCGGGTGACCTCGGTCGCGCACCGGTCGACCGCGTCGGCACGGTCGGCCGCGGAGACGGTGACCGCGGCGGCCTCGTCGAGTGCGGCGGCAGCGCGCTGGCGTCCGGCCCGGGCGCCGTCGAGGTCGAGGCGTTCCGCGGAGTCGTCCGCCGCGGCGACCACGGCGGGTTCGGCCAGACCGGCCACGACGACGGCCCGCTCGGCCTCGGCCGCACTGATCAGCGCCCGCAGCCGGTCGGTGCTGTCGGGTTCGAGCCGTCCGGCCCGCGCTGCGGCGACGTCGGCGAAGTCCTGGTCGTCGAGGACCCGGTCGACCTCGGTACGGCGGTCGTCGCGGGCACGGGTCGCGGCGGCCACCCGTTCGTCGGCCTGCACGACCGCGCGGTACGCCTCGAGTCGCTCGTCGAGGAGCTCGACGGCTGTCCGGAGCGTCGCGGGACGCTCATCGAGGAGTGCTCCGAGCCGCTCGAGCGCCGCGGCCACGGTGCCGAGGTCGGTGTCGAGCCGCTCGGCGTCGGCCAGCGCGGTCGAGACCAGGACGGTCCGCCGTGCGTCGAGGTCGTTCCGCTCGCGCTGGAGCCGTCCGGTCGTCGTGTCGTGCTCCGCCCGCTGCCGCTCGTGCTGCAGGACGAGCGCGGCAGCGTCGTGCGCGGCCCGGACCCGTTCGTCGGCGGCCGCGGTCAGGGCGTCGAGCGCGGCGGTGTCGACCGCGCCGACGACGTCGACGAGCCGCTGGTGTTCGGCACGTTCGACCGCCAGGTCCGACGCGGCGTCGGCGAGGTGCTGGTCCGCTCGGCGAGTGGCGTCGCCGGCGGCGTCGACGGCCGCGGTCGTGGGGTGGTCGTCCTGCGGGGTCGCCACCGAGGGGTGCGCCGTCGACCCGCAGACCGGGCACGGGTCGCCGGTCGTGAGCGCCGCGCCGAGTTCTCCGGCGAGCCCGGCGATCCGGCGTTCGCGGAGTGCCCGCTCGGCCGCGAGGGCCTCGGTCGCCGACCGGCGCGCGGCAGCGACGGACTGCTCGGCCGTGGCGACCCGTTGCGCTGCGTGGTCGCGCGCCACGAGGTCGGCTCGGAGGGACCGGATCCGGGTGACCTCGTGCGCGGCGGCGTCCGAGTCGGCTGCCGTGCGGGCCGCGGTGCGTGCGGCCTCGACGATGCGGGCCCGCTCGGTGGGACGGGCGTCGAGTGCGGCGTCGCGTTCGAGCAGCTGCTCGGCGATCTGCTCGGCGTCCGCGGTGGCCCCGGCGATGGCGGACCGACGGGCAGCGGCGCCGTCCTCGACCGCGACGAGGTGCCGGACGGCCGACAGGTCGTCGGCCAGGGCGTCGCGTCGCAGCACGACGGCGTCGGCGTCGGCGGTGATCCCGTGGCGGTCACGCAGCGACCGGGCGGCCGCAGTGGTCTCGTCGGCGCGCGTGACTTCGGCGTCGAGTCCGTCGGCCACGGCGGTCACCCGGGCAGCGCGTTCGCCGAGGGCGACGGCCGACCGGGCGGCGTCGACGGCGGGGGCGTCGTCGTCGAGCGCGGCCCGTCGCACGAGCAGCCCCGCGCGTCGTTCGAGGGCGGTCGCACGCGCCGTGACCGCCTGTTCGTGCTCGGCAGCGGTGGTCGCCGCCGCGGCTGCTGCAGCACGGACGGCGGCAGCGGCATCGGCGGCCGCACGGACCGACGCCACCGTCGACGGCACGACGGTCTCGTCGGCGTCGTCGAGACCGGCGGCCTGGGCGAAGCGGTTCAGGGCATCACGTACGCGGTCGTCGGCACCGTCGACCTCGGCCTGCACGGCACGGCGCCGCGCGGCGAGCTCGTCGGCCGTGCGGTCGTAGACCTGCGTGCCGAACAGGGACTGCAGGAGCTTGCGGCGCTCTTCGCCCGGGGACCGCAGGAACCGTGCGAACTCGCCCTGCGGCAGCACGACGGTCTGCAGGAACTGCGCGCGGTCGAGCCCGACGATGCGGCCGATCTCGACGCCGACCTCGGGGATGCGTGACGACATCGGTTCGCCGGCGACGTCGGACGGGTTCGCCAGACGGAACAGCTGCACGGACGCCTGCTGCTTGACGGTGCCGGTCCCCCGCTGCTTCGGGCGGTCGTACTGCGGGGTGCGGCGGACCCGGTAGGTCCCTGCGCTGGTCTCGAAGACGAGTTCGACGAACGGCTCCACCGCCGGGTCGGCGTGCTGGCTGTGCAGGCGGTCGGAGCTGGCGTCGGACCCGGCGAGCCCGCCGTACAGGGCGAACACGACGGCGTCGATGATGGTCGACTTGCCGGAGCCCGTCGGCCCCTCGAGCAGGAACACCCCGGAGGCCGCGAGCGCTGCGAAGTCGATGGACACCAGGTCGGGGTAGGGCCCGATGGCGCGGAGTTCGAGTCGGTGCAGGTACATCAGCGGTCCCCCTCGCGCTGCAGCGCCAGCACCGCGGCCTCGTACGCCTCGGTCAGGACGGCGTGTTCGTCGTCGTCCGGGGCGGCACCGGTGGCGAAGGCCACGAAGTCGGCTGCGACCTCGACCGGGTCGGACGTCGCCGTGACCGCTCGGGCCACCGAGGCCGGACCGCGGTCGGCGGGTTCGTGCGTGATCGCCAGCGCGTGCGGGAAGTGGTCCTTCACCCGGGCGTACATGCGCTCCGGGTGCACCGTGTCGGTCACGGCCACTCGCACCCACGCGTCGGCGTCGGCCCGGAAGACCCCGGACTCGATGTCGTCGATGCCCCCGCGGACGTCGACCAGGCGGCGCGGCACGGGAGCGGGCACGAGTTCGACCGAGACGGCACCGGCCGCGTCGAGGTCGACCAGGGTCACCGACTTCTGCTGGTGCCGCTCGCCGAACGAGAACGCCAGCGGTGAGCCGGCGTACCGGATCCGTCCGCCGTCGCCGACCCGCTGCGGGCCGTGCAGGTGCCCGAGGGCGACGTAGTCGAAGCCGTCGAAGACCGATTCGGCCACCCGGTCGACACCGCCGACACGGATGTCCTGCTCGCTGTCGCTCGGGTCCGCCCCGCCGACGAAGGCGTGTGCGACGACGACGCTGCGGGTACCGCCGCGCAGCGCGAGGTCGGACCGGATCCGCTCGGTGGCGGCGTGCACGACGGCGTGGTGCGACCGTGCGAGGGGCTCGTCCGGCACGTCGGCGAGTGCGTAGCGGGTGAGGTCGGGGTGCAGGTACGGGATGCCGTAGACCGCCACCGGGCCGTCGGCGTCGTCGACGAGCACCGGGTCCGCGATCCGGGCGGGTTCGGCGAGGATGCGGACGCGGCGGTCCATCACACCGGCGCCGAAGCCCAGGCGTGCGGCGGAGTCGTGGTTGCCGGGCGTGAGCACCACGGTCGCCGTCTCGGCCAGGCGTTCGAGCACCCGGGACAGCATGCGGACCGCATCGATCGGCGGGATCGCCCGGTCGTACACGTCACCGGCGATCACGACGAGGTCGACGGAGCGGTCCCGCACGAGGTCGACGAGCCAGTCGGTGAACGCCGCCTGGTGCTCGAGGAGGTCGGCACCGAGCAGCGTGCGGCCGAGGTGCCAGTCGCCGGTGTGCAGGATGCGCATGCGGACACGGTAACGCCGGCCGGGGACATCGCCGGACGGCCGCGCGCCGCCTGTGGAGAACTCAGGGCACGCAGCTCGCCGACGCCAGGCCGAGGACCGAGACGACCCGCACCTTGACGGTCGGCGTGCTGGTCGCGGTCCAGTTGTTGCCGAGGTTCGTGCGGAGGTTCAGCGTGTAGGTCGTGCCGAGGTCGAGCAGGCCCGCACCGCCGTAGACGAGCGAACGCTGTCCGGGGGTCGTGGCGGTCGCGAGCTGGGTCGTCCCGTTCATGAGGTCGAACGAGTTCGGCACGGTGGGGTCCGTGTAGGTCCAGGTGATCGTCACGGTGCTCGACGACGCGGCCGTGCAGGTCAGCGTGGGGACACCGGTGGCCGTGCCCGCCGTGAAGTTCGACACCGGGTTCACGGTCGTCCGCGACCACGGCACGGCCACCGCCTGCGCCGGCACGAGCACCCCGATGCTCCCCGCGATGACGAGGACCGCCGCCGCACCGCCGAAGCGGCGCAGCCGCTGCACGCGACGCTCGTGCACCCGGAGCGAGCGACGGGTGACGACGGTGGTCCCGCCGGACGGGAGGCGCGTGGCGGCGTCGTCCCGCGCCTCCCGTCCGGCATCGGTACCGTCCGACGGCCCGTCACCCGACCCGTGGGCGGTGTCGCCCCCGTCCGAGCCGTCGGCGTCGTCGTCGTCGATCGCCGTGAGGCGGCGGAGCGACCCGTCGACCGTGCAGAGCGCCAGCAGCGCGGTCAGGCCGAGTGCGAGCACGACGACCCTGACCCATTCCCCCTGCCGGAGCCACAAGATCGGCGCCCCGACGAACGGGATGCGCAGGAAGGCGACCCCGTGCACGGCCGAGCGTTCCAGCGGTGTGGAGTCCTGCTGCGGGTTCGCGTCGCCCTTGGTGACCAGGGTGCCGCCCGGGCCGTCCTCGACGTAGCGGTGCATGCGGAGGTGACCCGGCTGGTCCGGGTCGTCCGCGAGCAGGATCTTGCCCGTCCGGACCTCGCCGGACGCGACCGGGCGCGAGACGACGACGTCCCCGGGCGTGAGGCGCGGCTCCATCGACCCGGTCATCACCGTCGTCGGTTGCCAGCCGATCAGCGCGGGGGCGGCCGCCCACAGGGCGAGGCCGAGGAGGGTCGCGACCACACCGCGTGCGACGGTGCCGACGACGACGCGCCCCCAGTCGACGACGTCACGGAGCACGGCGTGCGGTGTGGGACCACCGTGCACTGCGATGCTGCTCATGACTGCCTTCGACCGGGGGCGCGTTCTCGGGGGTGGTGACCGGGGGTGGTGACCGGGGCGGGCTCGGGCTGAGCCCCGGTCACCGGGTGGGGAGGGCTCCCGGCTCAGCTGTTCTGGGCCTCCCAGGTGAGGCCGAGGGACGCGGTGCCGCCCTGCACCGTGTTCGGCGCCGCGCTCGAGACCGTGTACGTGAAGCGGTAGACGCGCGACTCGGACGCGGAGCCGGTCGGGGCCCAGGTGCCGAGGCCGGTGGCGAAGTTCGTCGAGCCGGTGCCGAACGCGGCGAGGGTGCCGTTGTAGAGCGTTCCGCTGGTCGCGGCCGGGGTGAAGCCGGTGCAGGAGCCGAAGCCACCGCCGGTACCCTGCTCGACCTGCAGGTTGATGTTGCCCGAGAGGTTGTTCGTGGTGGCCGGGTTCGTGCCGTACAGCTTCACGGTCGAGGCCAACGAGCCGGTCGACGTGACCGTGATGCAGTTGGCGCCGGTCGAGCCGGGCTTCAGGCCCGTCGCGGTGAAGAGCGCGGTGTTGTTGTCGTCATCGGTGAGGGCGACGCTGCCGGCGGTCCAGTTGCTGGTCGGGTTGACGGTGGTGGCCGAGAACGCCGAGTAGGACGCGGTCGAGACGACGACACCCGAGGCGACGAGGGCGGCGGGGATGGCGATCCAGGCCGCGAGACGGGCGGCGCGAGGGGTGACACGAGACATTGCGGGAGCTCCTGATCCGGAAACGGTGGCGCCGTGGTCGCGGTGGTTGGTCGCGTCGGAGCCGTGGTGTTTGCTACGACGATCAAGTTACTTTTCCGCCGAGCAACTCACAAGCGAAGGAACCACCCCCGTGCTGGGGGTGTCTTGACGAGTGAGATACTTGTTGACTGAGTCATCCCACCCCCTGCCGAGAAGAGCTTCGATGACGGACACCACCCAGGCCGTCCTGCCCGACACCCTGCCGCCCGCACCCGTGTCGCCGACCGTCTCCGTACCGGAGCGCGTGGACTCGGACACCGACCTCGCGAAGCTCCTCACCGCCTTCCGCCTGCTCCAGACACAGCACGCCCGCGTCCTGCACCACGAGAGCATCGTGCGCGGGCTGAACGCCACCGACACCCGCTTCGTGTTCTTCCTGGCCGCGGCCGACGGCGAGGGGATCACGCCGAAGCAGGCCGGCGAGTACCTCGAGCTCACCACAGGCGCCATGACCTCGCTCGTCGACCGGCTCGAGCAGCGCGGACACCTC
Organism: Curtobacterium sp. PhB78; assembly: GCF_003751685.1. Taxonomy (NCBI): domain Bacteria; kingdom Bacillati; phylum Actinomycetota; class Actinomycetes; order Micrococcales; family Microbacteriaceae; genus Curtobacterium; species Curtobacterium sp. PhB78. The sequence goes on along the minus strand of NZ_RKIA01000004.1, from coordinate 326,956 downwards.
GAGCGCCGCCCGAACCCGCAGGACCGTCGCAGCGTCCTGCTGCACCTCACCGCCTCGGGTGCCGAGGTCGCCCGGCAGATCGGCGCCGTGTACTCGGACGCCTTCCGCGAGGTCGTCGCCCCCGCCGACCGGGTCCGCCTCGCCGCCGCGTTCGCCGGGCTCGGCGACGCCCTCGACCGCCACTCGCGCGCGGAGACCGCAGCCCGCTCCGCGTGACGGTCGGCGCGACGATCTGCGTGACCTCGCGTGTCGGGGCGCGCGCGTAGCGTGGTGCGCATGACACCGTCCGAAGTCCTGATCGAAGCGTTCTCCCGCGTCCCCGAGACCGTCGAACGTGCCGTCGACGGCCTGTCCGAGGACCAACTCGCAGCGCGTCCGGCCGCCGGGGCGAACACCCTGGCGTGGCTCGCGTGGCACACCGCCCGTGGGCAGGACGTCCAGATCGCCGACCTCGCCGGCACCGCGCAGGTGTGGACCGCCGACGGCTGGTACGAGCGGTTCGGCCTGCCGTTCCCGGCCGAGGCCCTCGGCTACGGCATGTCCCGCGACGACGTCGGTCGCGTGCGTGCTTCGGCCGAGCTGCTCACCGGGTACCTGCGTGCCGTCCACGACCGCACCGTCGCGTACCTCGGCACGCTCGGCCCGGACGACCTCGACCCCGTGGTCGACGACGCGTGGGACCCGCCCGTCACCGCCGGTGCCCGGCTCGTGAGCATCCTCGACGACTGCACGCAGCACGCCGGCCAGGCCGGTTTCGTGCGCGGGTTGCTGTTCTTCAACCGCTGACGCGGTCGCGCGTGGGCGTGCTCGCTTCGTGAGCAGAAATGGTCGGGTCCGATTTCGGGACCCGACCATTGCTGCTCACCATGTGACGGACGGGAGGCCCGTGGCGAGCTCGCCACGGGCCTCCCGTCGTGCGTGTGGTCGCGACTAGCGCGCGGCGAGCTCCGACACGATGCCGTCACCAGGGGCGGCCTGCACGAGGTCCGCCGCGATCTCGGCACGCTCGAGGATGCCCTCGATCTTGCGGATGCGACCACGCGGGACGAGGGTCACGACGGTGCCCTCCTTGCCGGCACGACCCGTGCGACCCGAGCGGTGCATGTACGCCTTGTAGTCGTCCGGGGCGTCCGCCTGCACGACGAGCGACACGTCGTCGACGTGGATGCCACGGGCGGCGACGTCGGTGGCGACGAGCACGTTCACCCGGCCGCTCGTCAGGAGCTGCAGGTTCCGCGTCCGGCGCGACTGGTTCAGGTCGCCGTGGAGCGACGTGGCACGGATGCCGGCGTCCTCGAACTGGTCGGCGAGGCGCTCGGCGTAGGCACGGGTCCGGGCGAAGACGATCGTCTTGCCGTCACCGGCGACGAGCTCCTCGAGGACACGGTCCTTCTCGCGCTGCTCGACCACGAGGACACGGTGGTCGATGGTCGAGGACGCCTGGTCCTCACCCGCGACCTCGTGCACGCTCGGCTCGTGCAGGAACTGCTCGACGAGCGCCGCGACCTGGGTGTCGAGCGTCGCGCTGAACAGCAGCTTCTGTGCACGGTTGCCCTGCGGGGTGACCTCGGCGGTGGCGGAGAGGATCTCCTGCACCGGCTCGAGGAACCCGAGGTCGCACATGTGGTCGGCCTCGTCGAGCACGGAGATGACGACCTCGCTGAGGTCGAGCTTCCCCTTGTTCATGAGGTCCTGCACACGACCAGGGGTGCCGACGATGATGTCGACGCCACGCTCGAGCGCACCCTCCTGACGGCCGTACGGCACGCCGCCGTAGATCTGCGTCGTGAAGAGGCCCACCGAGCGGGCGATCGGCTGCACCGTGCGGTCGATCTGCAGGGCCAGCTCGCGGGTCGGCGCGAGGATGAGCGCACGCGGGGCGCGGCCCATCTTGCGCTTCGTGCCGCCGCCGTGCTCCATGAGCTTCTCGACGAGCGGGGCGCCGAACGCGATGGTCTTGCCGGAGCCCGTGCGGCCACGGCCGAGGACGTCCTTGCCGGCGATCACGTCGGGGATCGTCGCGGCCTGGATCGGGAACGGGCTGCTCGCGCCGAGCTCCTGCAGGGCGCGGGAGATGTTGCCGCCGATGCCGAGGTCGCCGAAGGTCACGCCCTCGACGTCCGACGCCACGGTGGACTCGGCCTGGAGCTTCGCGAGCTTGACGTCGTCGGCGGGGACGAACTTGCCGCGCTCGGGCTCGTCGAAGGAGCGGCGGGGAGCGCTGCGATCGTCGCGGTCGAAGCTGCGACGGGGACGGTCGTCATTGTCACGACGGGGGGCACGGTCATCGCGGTCGAAGCTGCGACGCGGGCGGTCGTCGTTGTCACGACGGGGCGCACGGTCGTCGCGGTTGAAGCTGCGCGGAGCGCGGTCATCGCGGTCGAACGAACGACGCGGGCGGTCGTCGTTGTCACGACGCGGAGCACGGTCGTCGCGGTCGAAGCTACGACGAGGACGGTCGTCGTTGTCACGACGCGGAGCACGGTCGTCGCGGTTGAAGCTGCGCGGGGCGCGGTCATCGCGGTCGAACGAACGACGGGGACGATCGTCGTTGTAACGACGGGGAGCACGGTCATCGCGGTCGAAGCGACGGGGACGGTCGTCCTGGTCACGACGGGGCGCACGATCGTCACGGTTGAAGCTGCGCGGGGCGCGGTCGTCACGATCGAAGCGACGGGGAGCACGGTCGTCACGGTTGAAGCCGCGACCACCGCGGTCGTCGCGCTCCGGGCGGCGCTGGCCGCCGCTGTCACGGGGCTCCCAGTTCGGGCGCGCGGGGCGCTCGCCCTGCGCCGAGCGGCCGCGACGCTCCTCGGCGTCCCAGCGCTGCTTCTGGCGCGGCGCGGTCGCCTCGGCGGCGCGGAACCCGCGGTGCTTGCTGCTGCGTGCGGCGGGGGTGCCGTTCGGGTGGCGGGGACGATCGGAGGCGCGGTTGTCCGCGCCCTTGTTGTACGGAGCCATGACTGCTTTCTCGGGTGCGCAACGAACCGCAGCGCCCGACAGCGACATCGGCGGGGGCTGCTTGCGGAGAGGGGGTTCATCCCGTCGCGATTCGACGTGATTCCAGCCCTCGAGCAACACACACCCAACAAAAAGCCCGTGATCACGATGTCACGGCGTCGAAGGCCGACCGAACGAGTCTACGCGACCCCGCGCTCTGATGCCAGCCCCGTCGTCGACGGACGGCCGCGAGCCGGACCCGGCCCGTGCCTCCCGGCCGGCCCGTCGGTCAGGACTCGGCGAGCCGCTGTCGTTGCTCGGCCACGTCGAAGTCCGCCTTCGGCCACGAGAGCTGCATGTCCTCGAGGGCCCGGAGCAGGAGCTGCTGCACCGCCAGGCGGGCGTACCACTTGCGGTTCGCCGGCACGACGTACCAGGGCGCCTGCGGGGTCGAGGTCCGGTCGAACACGATCTGGTACGCGTCCTGGTAGCGGTCCCACAGCAGGCGCTCGTCAATGTCGCCCGGGTTGAACTTCCAGTGCTTGTCGGGGCGGTCCAGTCGCTCGCCGAGGCGTTCGCGCTGCTCGTCCTTCGAGATGTGCAGCATCACCTTGACGATCGTGGTGCCCTCGGCGGTGAGGCGGTCCTCGAACTCGGTGATCACGCCGTAGCGTCGTTCGATCTCGTCCGGCGCCGCGAACGCCCGGATGCGCTGGATGAGGACGTCCTCGTAGTGCGAGCGGTCGAAGACGCCGAGCTGCCCGGCACTCGGGAGCTGCCGCTCGATGCGCCAGAGGAAGTCGTGCTCGCGCTCCTCGGCCGTCGGGGCCTTGAAGCCCGCGTACCGCACGCCGTTGGGGTCGACCGCACCGACGACGTGCGAGACGATGCCGCCCTTGCCGGCGGTGTCCATCGCCTGCAGGACGAGCAGCACCCGGCGCTGGTCGCCGGCGGTCGACGCCGCGTACAGCCGCTCCTGCAGGGCGGCGAGGCGAGACGCCCCCGCGGCGAGCGCTTCGAGCCCGTCGATCTTGCGGCCGGGGAAGCCCGGCGTCGCATCCGGGTCGACCTGGTCGAGGCGGAAGCCCGGGTCGACGCGGAGCAGTGGTTCGGGATCGGCGTTCCAGGCCTTGCGACGGCTCACGGGTCCTCCTGCGGTCCTGGCGGCGGGTGCCCCCTGCTCTCATCCTGGCACTGTGGCGGTTCCGCCGTCGGGTGCGCGGTCGAGTGCGCGGTCGGGTGCGCGGTCGGTTGCGCGGTCGGGGTTCCTCCGCTGGGGTGACGTGGCCGGCCTCGGGTGCGGCTACCGTGGAACCGATGAAGTCCGGCCGCCGCACAGTGCTCGCGCTCGTCGCCGCGGTCGTGGCGCTCGGCGCGGTCGCGTCCTGCAGTACGGACCCCGTCGGTGACGAGAACGCGACGGTCACCGCGGACAGCGTCATCTACCCGCTGTCCCTGCAGTACCACGGCATCGACGTGGTCGCGGATGTGCCGTACGGCACGGCTCCGCTGCAGCGACTCGACGTCTGCCTGCCGGCCGACAGCGCCCCGGAGACGACCGCGACCCCCACGGCGACGCCGTCCGCCACCCCGACGGCCGACCCCGCCGAGGCCGCAGCCAGCACCGGTCGGCCCGCGGTGCTGATGATCCACGGCGGCAGCTGGTCGCACGGCGACAAGGCCACGGCCGCCTACCGGTCGGTGTGCAAGTACCTGGCGTCCGAGGGCTTCGTCACGTTCAACGTCGACTACCGGCTCGCGCCCACCGACCCGTTCCCGGCCGGTCTCGACGACGTCCGACGGGCGCTCGACTACGTGTTCCGACCCACGACGCTCTCCACGTACGACGTCGACTCCCAGCGGGTCGGGGTGTTCGGCGGGAGCGCGGGCGGCAACCTGGCGGCGATGCTCGCGGTGACCGACCACGAGTCTGCCGCCTACGCCGAGGGCGACCGGATCCGTGCGGTCGTCGACCTGAGCGGCCCCACGAACCTGACGTCGCGCTCGACCCGGGCCGACGGGGTGTCCGCGTCCTTCCAGCGGAAGCAGCTGCTGTACCTCGGCTGCCGGACCTACGCGAAGTGTCCGGCGGCGACCCGGGCGTCGCCGGAGTACCACGTCACCTCGGACACGGCGCCGTTCTTCATCGGGCACTCGACGGACGAGTTCATCCCGTTGTGGGAGTCGCAGGAGTTCGCGGCGACGCTCCGGTCACACGACGTGCCGGTCACGTTCGTGCAGGTCGAGGGGACGGCGCACTCGATCGCGCAGCTCGACGAGGCGATGAGCCGCCGCGTGGCGACGTTCTTCCGGACCCAGCTGGGCTGAGGCGCTGCGGGGGGCGCCGCGCGCGGGTTCGGCCGCGGGCGGGTTCGGCCGCGGGCGGGTTCGGCCGCGGGCGGGTTCGGCCGCGGGCGGGTTGTGTGCCGCCGAAGCGACACTTCTCGCCGACGAGCGGCCGTCCGTGCCGCGAGAGCGACGTTGTGCCGCCGATGTTCGGCGGAGAAGTGTCGCTTTCGCAGAGACGCCAGAGCGGGCGCGCTCGCGGAGCCGCACTGCCGCGTGCCCCGGGCGGGTGGCACCCGGAGTCGGGACTACTGCCGACCGGCGCCACGTCGCAGACTTCCGGGGTGACCGACACCTCGACCCGCCCTGCACGCGCCGCCGCGACCCGCTGGGACCGTTCTGCGCTGCAGACCTCCGCGGAGTTGCTGCTCGGGCTGTCGTTCGCCGCCACCATGGCCTTCGGCGGGTACGCGGCTGCGACCGGGCACCTCGCTGTGTTCGCGCAGGGCGCCGGGATCGTCTTCCTCGTCACGCTCACCTGCGTGCTCGTGTCGTGGTTCCGGGCCGTCGAGCGCGAGGAGCGGGCCGTCGTTCCGCCCCTCGCCGCGATCGACGCCGAGTACCGCCGCTAGGCCGCGCTGTCGGAACGCGCCGCTCGACGCCGCTGTCGTTCCGCCCGATGCTCCGCGCGTTCCTGGCGTCGCTCAGCGCGCGCCTGCTTCCGGGTCTTGCCCGCGGCGATCCGGTCCGCGTTGCGCTCGCGTGCCCGCTCGACCACGTAGTACAGCGCCGGCAGCACCACCAGGGTCAGCAGCGTCGACGACACCAGCCCGCCGATCACGACGAGCGCGAGCGGCTGCGAGATGAACCCGGACTTGCCGGTCAGCCCGATCGCCATCGGCACGAGCGCGAAGATCGTCGCCAGTGCGGTCATCAGGATCGGCCGGAGTCGTCGGGTGGCCCCTTCGACCAGGGCCTCGCGCACCCGCAGCCCGCGCCGCCGGTACTGGTTCACCAGGTCGATGAGGACGATCGCGTTCGTCACGACGATGCCGACGAGCATGAGCACGCCGATGAGCGACGCCACTCCGAGTGGGATGCCCGACGCGATCTGCAGCAGGATCGCGCCCGTCGCCGCGAACGGCACCGAGACGAGCAGCAGCAGGGGCTGGAGCAGGCTCCGGAACGTCGCGACCATCACCACGTAGACGATCAGGATCGCGACCAGGGCGGCGAGCAGCAGCTGGCTGAACGCCGACGTCTGGCTCGAGGCGACGCCGCCGATCGACGCGGACGCACCCTTGGGCAGGTCGAGCTGGTCGACCGCCGTGGTCACCGACTGCACCGCCGCGCCGAGGTTCGACGCGTCGGGGGTCACGGTGATCGTCGCGGTGCGGACGGCGTCCGAGGTGGTGACGGTCGTCGGTCCCTCGGCACGTTCGACGGTGGCGACGTCGGACAGCGGCACCGGGCCGGTCGAGGTCGGGACAGACAGTGCGCGCAGTGCCGTGATGGTCTTCGGCGGCGAGGGTGCGGCGATGTAGACGTCGAGCGAGGCGTCGTCGATCTCGACCGTCCCGGTGTCGCGCGGCGACACCGAGGCTGCGACGATCCCGCCGACCTGGGTCTCGGTCAGCCCGAGCGCGGCCGCCTTCTCGCGGTCGACCCGGACGGCCAGGTACGGCTCGGCCGAGGACAGGTTGCTCGTCGCCCCCGTGGTGTCGTCGACCGTCCGCATCTCGCGCAGCACCTGCGACGCGGCGGTCCGGAGCTGCGCTTGGGTCGGCGCGCTGACGTCGACCTCGATGTCGCTGCTGCCGCCGAAGCCACCACCCGACGACGCGACGGTGAGCTCGCCCTGGTCCTTGAGCCCGTCGAGTCGCTTCCGTGTGTCCGACTGCACCCGGGTCTGGTCGGCGCCCTCGTCGGTGGTCACCGAGTACTGCACCGATGCCGTGCCGCCGCCACCGAACGCGGCCTGGATCGACTCGCCGCTCGTGCCGATCGTGGTCTGGACGGTCTCGACGCCGTCGACCGCGCGGAGCTGGCGCTCGACGGTGCGCGCCGCGTCGGACTGCGACGCCAGGCTCGTGCCGGGCTCGAGGTCCTGCGTGACGGTGAAGGTGTTCTGCCCGGAGTCACCGAGGTAGTTCGTCTTGACGAAGGGCAGCGCCGCTGCGGTCCCTCCGAGCACGAGCACGGCGAGCACGAGGACCACCCACGGTGCGCGGAGCGCCCACCCGAGCACCGGCTGGTAGCCGCGGCGCAGCCGGTCGGGTGCGGACGCGTCGTGCAGGTCTGCCGCACTCGCGAGTGCACCGTCCGTCGCAGAGCTGACGGGAGGCACGGCCCCCGCCGCCCCGTCGGCGTCGGTCCCCGACACGGCCGGCTGCACCGCCCCGGCGTGCTTGTGCCCCTTCGGCGCGCGCAGGAACCAGTACGCCAGCACCGGCACGATGGTCAGGGAGACCAGCAGCGAGGCGACCAGCGCCATCGTCACAGTGAGGGCGAACGGCCGGAACAGTTCGCCGACGAGCTCGGCGACGAACGCGACGGGCAGGAACACGACCACGGTCGTCACGGTCGACGCGGTCACGGCGCCGGCGACCTCGCGGACGCCGTCGAGCACCGCCCGTTGCCGGTCGACGCCGGGTTGCAGGTGCCGCTTGATGTTCTCGATCACGACGATGGAGTCGTCGACCACACGGCCGATCGCGATGGTCAGGCCGGCGAGCGTGATGATGTTGAGCGTGTAGCCGGCGGCCAGCATGCCGATCGCGGCGAGGAGCACCGACGTCGGGATCGAGATCGCGGTGACGATCGTCGACCGGACCGACAGCAGGAACAGCAGGATCACGAGGACGGCGAACGCCAGGCCGAGCAGTCCTTCCTCGGCCAGGGAGTCGATCGACTGCTGGATGAAGGGCGCCTGGTCGAACACGACGGTGAACCGGGGGTCGCCGTCGATCTTCGCCTCGATGCCGGGCAGGGCGTCACGGACGGTCTCCGAGACGTCGACGGTGTTCGCCTCCTGCGTCTTCGTGATCGCGATGGTGAGTGCCTGTTCGCCGTTCACGCGGCTGATCGAGGTGCGCGGTGACTCCTTGATGGCGACGGCGGCGACGTCGCCGAGGGTCGTCGCCGAGGTGCCGCCCGTCAGCGGCAGGTCCTCGATGTCGGCGACCGAGGCGATGCGTTCGCCGGTCTGCACGGAGAGCGTCGAACCGCTCTGCGTGATCGTGCCGCCGGGGATCAGGGTGCCGTTGTCGTCGAGCGCGTCCGAGATCGCCGTCTCGCTGAGGCCCCGGGCTGCCAGGTCGTCCTGGTCCGGGGTGATGACGACGCGGCGACCGGGGTTGCCGTAGACGTCGGCGGCCCGCACCCCGTCGAGCTTCTCGAGGTCGGGCACCGCGGTGGCGTTCAGCCGTTCGACGAGCTGTTCCTGGTCGCCCTTCGCCGACACCGCGAGCTGCAGGACGGGCAGGTCGTCGAACGACCCGGTCACGATCTGGGTCTGGACGGAGTCGGGCAACGAGAGTGCGTTGACGACGGTCTGGATCTTGTCCTCGGCGCTGGCCAGGTTGGAGCCGTAGTCGAACGAGGCCGACACGATGCTCTGCCCGGTGGACGAGGTCGCCGAGGTCGACTCGAGGTCCGGGACCGCCTGGATTCCCTGCTCGATCTTCGTCGAGACGTCGTTGGACACCACCTCGGGCGTGGCACCCGGGTACGCGCTGACGATCGCGACCTGCGGGAACTCGACGCTCGGGATGAGCTCCTGCTTGAGGTTCGACAGCGCGATGCCGCCGAAGATCGCGACGACGATGGTGACGAGCGCGATGAGGGCCCGGTTGCGGAGGCTGAAGACCGAGAGGAGGTGCACGTCATCGATCCTCGCAGCCGCAGCCCGTGCGCGTCCGCATCAGGCCGTCGGGTCAGCCGTCGAGTCAGCCACCGAGTCAGCCACCGAGCAGCAGGTACGCGCCGAGCACGCCGACGGTGCCGAGCACGCCGCTGCCGAGGGCGATCACGCGGCCGACCGACGACCGGGCGGTGGCCACCCCGACGACGAGCACGAGGATGCCGACGACGATCTCGACCACCCACGTCACCGGGCCGGTCGTGGCCACCACCTGCAGCAGCGCCCGCACCCCCTCGCCGATCAGGATCGCGGCGGTGACCCCGAACGCTCCGGCACGCCAGCGGGCCTCGCCGGAGCGGACGAACACGGCGACCGCACCGGCGAGCAGCCCCGCGGGGACGCCGAGGAGCACCCACAGGTTGGTGACGGACAGGAAGTCCGGGTAGCCGCGCAGGTTCGTCGTGGCCCAGTAGCCGACGTGCATGAGTTCGAGCAGCACGACGCCGAGCAGCATCGCGAGCGGCAGGGCGAACCGGCCGGCACGGGCTCCGGCGCCGATGCACAGCGCGACGGCGACCAGGAACCAGGGGCCGGCCGAGTTGGCGACCGACGACAGTGCGGGCACGGTCTGCCCGAACGAGGTCAGCACACCGGCGAGCAGCGCACCGCTCAGGGCCATCGTGACGCGCACCAGAGCCGGCACCGCGGGGCACGGCTCGGACGGCGACGCGGACGACGGGGACGCAGCAGCGGCCGGAGCACCGGCGGACAGGGTCGCGTTCATGGCATCAGCATCGCGTCGTCCGCCGCCGCGCACATCACCCCACGGAGCGAGAACGACCCCGGCCCATCACCCCAGAGGATGACCCCACGACTGCTCACACCACGGCGGCGAGCGACCCCCGCACCCCGGCGGACTCCCCACCGACCCGAGCCCACGCCCGTTCGAGCACGTCCACCAGACGGCCGCGGTCCGCCGGCGCCATCGTGAACGGCACCCGCAGGAACCGTTCGAACCCGCCGTCCGGGCCGAACACCCCGCCGGACGCCAGCACCACGCCCTCGGACCGCGCGGCCAGCACGAGCGCACTCGACACCGGTCGCCCGAGGCCCACCCACGTCGTCAGCCCACCTGCGGGCGACGGGACGTCCCATTCCGGCAGTCGTGCCCTGAGCGCGCCCACGACGTCGTCGCGACCCTGTCGCAGGTACTCGCGCCGCGCCTCCAGGACGGCCGCCGTGCGTGGGACCAGCTCCCGCGCGACCAGCTGGTCGAGGACGGGGGTGCCGAGGTCGCCCGTCGGGCGGGCGGCGAGCAGCCGCTGCAGGAGCGCCGGTGCGGCGCGGATCCAGCCGATCCGCAGGCCGCCCCAGAACACCTTGTCGGCCGACCCGATCATCACGACCGACGCCCCCGACGGGTCCGCTGCCGCCAGCGGCAGCGACGGCGCGCCGTCGATCCGCAGCTCGCCCATCGTCTCGTCGGCGACCACCGTCGTGCCGACCGACGCCGCGACGGACAGCAGGAGCTGGCGGGTCGACACGGACATGGTCGCTCCGGTCGGGTTGTGCAGCTCGGGCATGACGTAGGCGACGGCCGGGGCGGTCCGGCGCAGCGTCGTCTCGAGCGCGGCGGCGTCCCACCCGGTCCGCGCGTCGACGGGCACGCCGACGAGCCGTCCGCCGGCCTCGCGGAACGCCTCGTGCGCGTGCGGGTAGGTCGGGGATTCGACGAGCACGGCGTCCCCGCGACGGACGAGCACCCGTGCGAGCAGCGCGATGGCGTGCTGCGCGCCGATCGTCACGATCACCTGGGACGGGTCGGTCGGCAGTCCGCGCTCGGTGTACCGGTCGGCGATGGCGGCGCGGAGCCCGGGGTCGCCGACGGTGTCGTACCCGATGCCGGCGAGCGCCGCGGGCACGTGTCGCACCGCCCGCTCGACGGCCTCGGCCATCCCCGGTGCCGAGTGCAGCGCGGCCTTGCGCAGGTCGAGGAGCTCGCCGTCGACCACCCCACCGAGCCGTTCCGGGTCGGGACGACCGATCAGGGACGCGGGCAGGTGGACCACGCTGCCGGAGCCACGGACCGACACGACGAACCCGTCGGACCGCAGTCGGGCGTAGGCGTTCGCCACGGTCGTGCGGGAGATGCCGAGCGCGGTCGCGAGTCCGCGCTCCGCCGGCAGTCGCACGCCCTGCGCGACCCGGCCGTCGATGACGAGCACACGGATCGCGTCGGACAGGGCCTCGTACGCCGGGGCGTCGGTGCCGTCGCGCCAGTCGGTGAGCAGCAGGGCAGCAGATCGGGCACTCAGCAGCACGGGTGTCATGGGTCCACGGTAGCGCGATTGGCTCTCGACCAGCAGTCCAATCCGCATCGACGATGAACCCATGTCCCGCAGCACCGCCCTCACGTTCCGCTTCGTCCAGCTCTTCGTCGGCCTGTTCCTCTACGGCGCCTCCACCGCGCTGCAGGTCCGAGCGGTCGTCGGCGTCTCGTCGTGGACCGTCCTGACGCAGGGCCTCGAGAACGTGGTGCCGTGGTCGTTCGGCGTCATCACCGTCGTGTCGAGCGGCGTGATCCTGCTGTTCTGGATCCCCCTGCGCCAGAAACCGGGCATCGGCACGCTGCTGAACGCGCTGGCGATCGGGCCGAGCGCCGACCTGGTGCTCTGGCTCGTGCCGGAGCCGTCCGGTCTACTCGCCCGGATCGCCCTGTTCGTCGCGGGACTGGTGCTGCTCGCCGTGGCGACGGCGTTCTACATCGGCGCGGGGTTCGGCACCGGGGCCCGTGACGGCCTGATGGTCGGGCTGCACGAGCGCCTCGGCTGGCCGCTCTGGCTCGCGCGCACCCTGGTCGAGGTGTCCGTCGTCGTCGTCGGCTGGATCCTCGGCGGGAACGTCGGGGCCGGCACCGTCATCGCCGCCTTCGCGATCGGCCCGATGGTGCAGCCGCTCATGCCGTTCTTCCGCCGGTTCCCGTGGAGCCCCGAGCGCCGGGTCGTCCGGGAGGCCCGTCCCACCTCCGTCGCGCACGCTTCGTGAGCAGGAATGGTCGGGTCGCAGGGCCCCACCCGACCATTTCTGCTCACCATCTGCCCGGCACCCTTGCGCCTCGTCGACTCGCGATATAGCGTGACCTCCACAGACGCGATACATCGCGAGTTGGAGGAATCAACATGACGCAGGAGAAGTGGCTCGTCGACGAGCCCAAGGTCATCGACACCGGCATCGTCCGCACACTCCGTGTCGGACTCGTGGGTGGTCAGGTGGACGTCGTGGCACACGACGAACCCACCGCACGGGTCGAGGTCCACAGCGTTTCCGGCAAGCAGCTGAAGATCGAGGTCGACGGCGACACGCTCACCGTCGACCACCCGCAGATCCGGTGGGACGACCCCATCGGGTTCCTCAAGTCGTTCCGCGGCAAGGCCCACGCGGACGTCAGCATCCTGGTCCCCCGCGACGCCTCGGTGCACCTCGGCGTCGTGTCGGCGGGTGCGCTGCTGTCCGGCACGAACCGAGGCGCGATGCTCAACACGGTGTCCGGCGACCTCGTCGTCGACGGTGTCGCCGGCGACGTCACGGTCAACGCCGTCTCGGGCGCGACGACCATCCGCGAGCTCGACGGCGCCCTGACGGTCCACACGGTCTCGGGTGACGTCGTGGCCACGGGCGAGATCCCGCGGTTCCAGGCGGACGGTGTCTCGGCCGACGTCGTGCTCGACCTGCACGGCGTGCCGGAGTCGGCGCGCGTCAACACGGTCTCCGGTGGCGTGAGCGTCCGGCTCGAGGACGGTGTCGCCTACCAGTGCACCGTCAGCACGGCGTCCGGCAAGCTCCAGTTCGACGACTCCGAGATCCGCGGTGTGCGCGGCTCGTACGTCAAGCAGGGTGGCGAGCTGGCTGGCCAGTGGCTCGACCTGCGCGTGAACTCGGTCTCCGGCGACATCGCGGTGCTGCACGCCCCGCCGGTCGCCGCCGAGCCGACCGCACCCCCGACCGCCCCGGTGCCGCCGACGGTGCCGACCAACGACGGCGAGGCGCCCGAATGAGCCCCGTCTTCGCCCACGGCCACCTCCGCCTGTACCTGCTCGTGCTGCTGGCGGACCACCCGATGCACGGCTACGAGCTCATCCAGGCCCTCGGCGACCGGTTCGGCGGTACCTACGTGCCGAGCGCCGGCACCGTGTACCCGCGGCTCGCGAAGCTCGAGGAAGAGGGCCTCGTCTCGAAGACCGCCGACGGCCGCAAGACCGTCTACGCGATCACCGAGGCCGGCCGCACCGAACTCGCGGCCCGTGCCGACGAGATCGCCGCGGTCGAGTCCGGGGTCGCCGACTCGGTGAAGTCCCTGGCCGACGGCGTCCGCGCCTCGGTCGGCGAGGCGATGCGCTCCCTCCGTGCAGACCTCGCCGCCTCGGCGGAGAGCCCCGGCACCGGTTCCCACGAGGACCCCGTCTCGGTGCCGTCGGAGAGCGCCCGCGCCCTGCGCGAGCTCGAGATGGCACTGTCGTCGTTCCGGCAGCAGGTCCGCGCGGACCTGCGCCGACGTGCGACCCGCGGCACGCTCCGTGCGGACACCGTGACGCGCCTGCGTGACGGCCTGGAGGCCCTGCGAAAGTCGCTCTGACGGCCCGCGGCCGACAGGCGGTCGCGACCCGTGCCTCCCGGCCGCCCGTCGCACCGCCCCACCCCGCACAGCCCCACCCACGGAACCAGGTTCCGGACACAGCACCACGCCGATCCGTGGTGTCGTGACCGGAACCTGGTTCCGTCTGCGCACGACGGCCAGCGGTCCGCGCGCTACAGCCCGGCGTCGGCGAACGCGACCATCGCGTCGCGCAGCGCACGTGCCGCACCCGCTCCGGCCCAGTCGTAGGCGTGCGCGAACCGCTCGTCGCGCACGTACATCTCGGCGAGGGTCCGGAACCGCTCCGCGGTGAGGTCCGCCGGCGGCGTCGACTCGGCGAGCCACGCGAACTGCCGCCGCGCCACTGCCTGCGCGGCCGGTGAGCCCGGGTCGTCGCCGGACGCGGCGAGCGCTGCGGCGTCCTGGGCGATCGCGCGCAGTTCGTCCTGGAACGCCTGCTTGCCCGCGGTGTCCTTCGCGTCCCACCAGGCGGTGCCGCGCTGCCAGGCGTCCGCTCCCCAGCGCTCCTCGACCTCGTGCTTGAAGCGGGTCTGGTCGAACCCGTCGAAGGTGTCCGTGGCGTTCATGGTGTCCCCGTTCTCGATCCTGGTGATGGTGGTGCGCACGGCGGCGAGCTGCCGGGCGAGGCGGTCCCGCTCGCGTTCGAGCCAGGCGACGTGCGCGGTGAGGGCGGCGACGTTGTCCTGCTCGCCGTCGAGGACCCGGCGGATGTCGGGCAGCCCGATGCCGAGGCCGCGCAGCAGCAGGATGCGCTGCAGCCGGACGAGTGCCCGATCGTCGTAGCGGCGGAGTCCGCCGTCGCCGACGGCGGTGGCCGGCAGCAGCCCGATGGCGTCGTAGTGGCGGAGCGTGCGACTCGACACCCCGGCGGATCGCGCCACGTCGGCGATGCCGTGGGGTGCTTTCGCAGCTGCGGTGGCGATGTCTGACGGATCCCTCATGCAGCCCACCGTAGAGGTTGACGCAGCGTCAACCGCAAGGGGTGATCGGGGTGCGGAGTCGACGACACGCGACCGACCGGGAATGACCGCCCGGGGACCCGTGTTGACTCCCGCCCGGAACTGAGTAGGTTTGCCGCTCGTGACGAACGAGGTCCGGTCGCTGAAAGCGCGACTGATCGGGGATCCCCTCCCCTCTGAGAAGCTCGAAGGACAGCTCCTCCCGAAGCACCTGGCACTGCCGATCTTCGCGAGTGACCCGCTGTCCTCCGTCGCGTACGCACCGCAGGAACTCCTGATGATCCTGCTGCTCGGCGGGATGTCGTTCCTGACCTTCGCACCGTGGGTGGCCGCGCTCGTGGTGCTGCTGCTCGTGGTGGTCGTCGCGTCCTACCGGCAGCTCATCAAGGCGTACCCGTCCGGCGGCGGCGACTACGAGGTCGCGCACCGGAACCTCGGCGAGAAGGCCGGGCTGGTCGTCGCGAGCGCGCTGCTCGTCGACTACGTGATGACGGTCGCGGTGTCGGTGGCCTCCGGCGTGGACAACATCATCTCGGCGCTGCCGATGCTGAACGACGTCCGCGTCGAACTCGCGCTCGTGTTCGTCGTGCTCCTCGCCGCCACGAACCTGCGCGGCGTGCGGGAGTCGAGCAAGGCCTTCGCCATCCCCACCTACCTGTTCGTGGCGTCGGTCTTCGTGATGGTCGTCACCGGCCTGGTCCGGGTCGCCGCGGGACACGCCCCGGTCGCCGAGTCCGCCGGGTACACCGTCGACAACGTCGAGCACACGACGCAGGCGGCGTTCATCCTGCTGCTCCTCCGGGCCTTCGCCTCCGGCTGCTCGGCCCTGACCGGCGTCGAGGCCATCGCGAACGGCGTGCAGGCCTTCCGACGCCCGAAGATCAAGAACGCGCAGGCGACCCTGGTGGCGATGGGCGGCATCGCGATCGTCCTGTTCATCGGGCTCATCACGCTCGCGCTCGTGTCCCGCGTGCACTACGCCGAACGCGCCTGCGACCTGCAGGGGTTCGCGGACTGCGCCACGACGCCGCAGCGCTCCCTCATCGCCCAGATCGCGGCGGCGACGTTCGGTGACAACTCGGTGCTGTTCTTCGTCATCCAGGCGACGACGGCGGCGGTCCTGCTCCTCGCCGCGAACACGGCGTTCAACGGGTTCCCGCTCCTCGGCTCGATCCTGGCCCGCGACTCCTACGCCCCCAAGGCCCTGTCCACCCGCGGCGACCGGCTCATCTACTCGAACGGCGTCATCGTGCTGGCGCTCGTCGCCGCAGCGCTGCTCGTGGTGTACCGGGCGAACGTCACGAGCCTCATCCAGCTCTACATCATCGGCGTCTTCGTGTCGTTCACCCTCGGGCAGACGGGCATGGTCGTGCACTGGACGCGCCTGTTGCGCGCGGACCGCGCCGGCACCGCCGATCCGTCCGTCAACCGCGCGCAGGTGGTGCGCTCCCGGACCATCAACGCGATCGGTGCCACGTTCACCCTGGTCGTCCTGGTCATCGTCACGATCACCAAGTTCACGCACGGCGCCTGGCTCGTGTTCCTGATCATGCCGATCCTGTACGTGCTCATGCTCGGCGTGAACCGCTACTACCGCGACGTCTCGCACGAGATCGAGGCCGACGTCGAGACCGAGTTCGGCGCCACCGGTGACCACGCCGTCGTGCTGGTGAACAAGCTGCAGAAGCCCGTGCTCAAGGCCCTCGACTACGCGATCGCGGCCGAGCACGCCAGCTGCGAGGCGGTCCACGTCGCGATCGACGACGCCGATGCCCAGCACCTGCGTGACCAGTGGGCCGAGTACGGCATCCGGATGCCGTTGACCATCGTGCCGAGTCCGTACCGCGACATCTCGATGCCGCTCATCAAGTACATCAAGGCGCACCGACTCGAGCACGGCTCCGAGGTCGTCACCGTCTACACGCCGATCTTCATCGTCGGTCACTGGTGGGAGGGCCTGCTCCACAACCACCGCGGTCGTCGCATCCGCAAGAAGCTCCTGCTCGTGCACGGCGTCACCGTGGCGCTGGTGCCGTGGCTGCTCGACTCGTCCGAACTGCTGTACGGCCGCCGGTCGCGCCCGCTCCCCGGCCAGGAGCGTCGCGGCGAGCCCGTGCGGCCGCCGCTCCGCCGGTCCCTCGCCGGCTCGGCCGGAGCGCCGGTCGACGGTGTCGTCGACGATCGCCTGGCCCGGTCCGCGCAGCGGAACAGCCTGCAGCCGCGTCGCGCGACCCGACCGGCCGGTCCCGCCGAAGGCGTCGACCCCGCGCAGTGCACCGGTGAGCTGCACGCACTCGTGCCGACCTCGCCGCGCCGGGGCGACGAGTCGTAGCATCTGACGTCATGACGATCACCGACCTGCGGACGTTCGCCACGTTCGACGGCCACGGCGGCAAGGTGTCGAAGCGTGTCGAGGTGCTGGACCACGAGCCCGTCGCGGGCAGCCGCCACGAAGGACTCGTCGCCGTGCGCGGCGAGCATCCCCTGGGCGCGCTCGACGAGCGCGCCGCCGACGAGTCGGCAGCGCTGTCGCGCGGCGTCCCCAGCGTCGGCTGGGTCGACCCGTCGACCCTGCGCGACTGGTACCGCCCGGACCGCGTGGTCATCACCCGGCTCGAAGCGCGGCAGTCCGGCATCGAGCCCGGTCTCTACGCCGATTCGCGCGGTCGCGGACGGGTCCGGATCGACGGCCTGGAGGCACGACTCGCCCCCGACGGTCGGCCCGCCTTCCGCGCACTGGCCGGCTCCGAGGCGCCCTGGGTGGTCGACGTCCCCCTGCCGACGGACCAGGCGGTACGGCTCGTGGCGGTCGCCGAGGTCGACGACGGCTTCGAGGTCGTGACCGCTCCGGTGTCCCCGTTCCTGCAGCCCGGCGACTACGCGGCGTACGACGACGACGTCCCCGGTCTGCCCCCGCGGCCGTCCAGCGGCCGGGTCGTGGTGTCCGCGACCGTGCTGCTCGACGGTTCGCTGCACGAGGTCGAGCGGATCGACGAGCAGGCCGCGACGATCTGGGTCCGGCGCGAGGGAAGGACCGTGCCGATCGCGACGAGTGCGGTCGGCCCGGACCTGGTGCGGTACTCGGCCACGCCGGTCTGACGGGGGACACGGGCCTGCGGGGTGCGTCGGAGGTGCGGCGTAGCGTCCTCGGCATGAGTGATGCAGAAGAGACCCTCGGCGGCGCCCGTCCGGACCCGTCGACCGACGCGAGCAAGGACCCCGAGCAGTGGGTCACCGGTGACGAGCCGATGACCGGACCCCAGCGCAGCTACCTCGACACCCTGGCCCGTGAAGCCGGCGAGGAGCTCTCCGCTGACCTGACCAAGGCCGAGGCCTCGGAGCACATCGACCGCCTGCAGCAGCAGACCGGCCGCGGCACCGACACCACGGGTTCCTGAGAGCGGGTCCGCCCTTCGGCGGACCCCAGCCTGGGCATGTTCTGGTGATGTCCGGGCAGACCCCCGGACGAGGGGCATCGATGACGTGTCACCGGTTAGCTTCGTGGCCATGCGAACGACATCGACCTCCATCGGCCTGACCGCGCTCCGCATCGTCCTCGGGGTGGTGTTCATCGCCCACGGCGCGCAGAAGTTCGCCCAGGGCATCCCGAACGTGGCCCAGGGCTTCTCCGGCATGGGCGTTCCGCTCGCCGACGTCGCCGCGCCCCTGGTGGCGGGCCTCGAACTCGTCGGCGGCGTGCTGCTCGTGCTCGGCGTCGCGACCCGTGTCGTGGGCGTCCTGCTCGCCGTCGACATGGTCGTCGCGGGGCTGCTCGCCCATGCGTCGTCCGGCTTCTACTCGCAGGACGGCGGCTTCGAGTACGTGCTCGTCCTGGCGGTCGCGTCGCTCGTCGTGGCGCTGACCGGCCCGGGGCGGTTCTCGCTCGACGCTGTGTTCCTGGCGTCGTCCCGTCGCCGTCGTGGCGTGCAGGAGCCCCTGCCCGCCTGACCCGCCCTGCGCCGCCCTGCGCCCCTGGAGCGGCTCACGCGGCGGCGAGCACGTCCATCACCTGGCGGGCGATGAGCCGTCCGGCCCGGTTCGCCCCGATCGTCGACGCCTGCGGCCCGTAGCCCGCCAGGAACAGCCGCGGCTCGTCGACCGAGCGCCCGTCCGCCACGACGACCCCGCCGGCCGCGGTCCGCAGGTGCAGCGGCGCGAGGTGCCGCAGGTCGGCCCGGAACCCGGTCGCCCAGAGCACCGCGTCGGCGTGCACGTGCGTGCCGTCGGCTGCCACCACGCCGGACTCGTCCATCCGGGTGAACATCGGCTGGTCGCGAAGCACCCCGCGGTCGATGCCCGCCCGGATCCGCCGCGAGACCGGCACGCCCGTGCCGCTCACGATGCTCGGCAGCACCTCGCCGGCACGAGCCGCCCGGTCCTGCTCGTCGACCGCTGCGACCGCCGACTCGAGGTCGAGCGACGACGAGTCCGCCCACACCATCGGCCGCCGGGTGAACCAGTGGGTCGACCGGGCGACACCGTCGAGTTCGAGCAGGAAACCGATGGCACTCGTTCCGCCGCCGACCACGACGACGTCCTGCCGGGCGAACTCCGCGGCGCTGCGGTACTCGGTCGTGTCGAGCTGTCGTCCGCGGAACGCGCCTCGACCCGGGTACCACGGCACGAACGGCGTGCCCCACGTGCCCGATGCGTTCACCACGATGTCGGCGCGGATCCGGGTCTCCGTGCCGTCGGCGGAGCGGGTCGTGACGCACAGTCGGCCGTCCGCGGTGCGCGAGACCGACGGCACCGAGACCGGACGCCGGACCCGCAGGTCGTAGTGCTGCTCGAACCGCCGGTAGTACTCCCCCACGACGTCCCGGGCGGGTCGTGACCGATCGGCGTCGTCGAACTGCAGCCCCATCGCCCGCATCCCCGGCAGGTCGTGCACGCGGTGCGCCGCGCCGAGCCGCAGGGCCTCCCACCGGAACTGCCAGGCACCGCCCGCGCTCGGGGCACGATCGAGCAGCACCAGGTCGATGCCGGGCACGAGCCCCAGGCGGCGCAGGTGGTATCCCACCGACAGTCCGGCCTGCCCCGCACCGATGACGACGACACGGGCGGACTGGTCGGCTGGGTTCTCGAGGGGTTCGGTCATCACTTCGATTCTCCTGTGCACGGAGCCGTCGCGGCGACGTCCAGATCGAGGTACATGGTAGAGTGATCGGCAGATTTCAAACCACGAACCGTCTGGTTCCCCGAGTGATCTTCCGTCATTCGCCAGGACCGGACCAGAGCCGAACGAGGGGGTCACGCATGGGGCGCGGCCGTCAAAAGGCGAAGCACACCAAGGTCGCCCGTGAGCTGAAGTACTTCAGCCCGCAGACGAACTACGGTGCACTCGAGCAGGAGCTCTCCGCCGGACAACACTCCGATGACGATCTCGTCGACCGCTGGGCGGACCAGTACGGTCCCGAAGCGGCAGACGAATCCGACGAGTTCGAGACCGAAGCGGACCAGAACAAGTCCGCCTGACCGGCACAGCCGTCACGCCGCGCGCCTCCGGGCAGCGCGGCGTTTCTGCGTGCCCACGCGGATGACGCGGACCGGTCACGACTCCCCACGCGGGGAATGCCGAGTGGTCACGAAGTGCCGCCCGCGGCCGGACCGAGCGGCACTTCGTGACCGCTCGGCGGACACCTGACGGCAGGTCGTGCGGCCTGGAGGCACGACGAACGCCCGCCACGCGGCCTGCGTGACGGGCGTGGCCGGCAGGCTCAGGCGGCGTAGCTCCCGACGAGCCGCACGGCACCGCCGTCGACGCCCTTGGCGCCCTGCTCGAAGCCGGTCAGGTCGCGGGCCGACGTGGCGATCGTGCCGACGGGCCACGCGGGCATCCCGGCCACCCCGAGCGACTCGATGACGTCCACCGCGGCGCTGGCGGACACCACGGCGAACATGCCGATGCCCAGGTTCCAGGTGCCCTCGGTGTCCTCGATCGGCGTGCCGGCCATGTCGGCGAGCACGCGGAAGACCGGAAGCGGCTGCCAGGTCGAGCGGTCGACCTCGATCCACGAGCCGACGGGCAGCACGCGCGCCAGGTTCGCCGCGATGCCACCACCGGTCACGTGCGACAGGGAGTGCACGGCGCCCGGGTGCTGCTCGAGCAGCTCCAGCAGCGGCGTCGTGTACAGGCGGGTGGGCTCGAGCAGAGCTTCGCCGACGGAGACGCCGCCGAACTCGGCCAGCTGGTCGGTGTACCCGACCCCGCGCGACGCCAGGATGTGCCGGACGAGCGAGTACCCGTTCGAGTGCAGCCCGGAGGACTCGATGGCGAGCACGACGTCGCCCTCCTGCACCAGGTGGGCACCGAGCTGCGAACCGGCCTCGACGACACCGGTCGCGGCGCCGGCCACGTCGTAGTCGTCCGGGCCGAGCAGCCCGGGGTGCTCGGCGGTCTCGCCACCGACCAGAGCGGTACCCGTCGCCGAGCAACCGCGGGCGATCCCTGCGACGATGTCGGCGATGCGGTTCGGCACGACGCGCCCGCAGGCGATGTAGTCGGTCATGAACAGCGGCTTCGCACCGACCACCACGATGTCGTCGACGACCATGCCGACCAGGTCCTGCCCGATGGTGTCGTGCTTGTCGATCGCCTGGGCGATGGCGACCTTGGTGCCGACGCCGTCGGTCGAGGTCGCGAGCAGCGGGTGTGAGAAGTCCTTCAGGAAGGACACGTCGTAGAGTCCGGCGAAGCCGCCCACGCCGCCCAGCACGTGGCTGTTGTGCGTCGCCGCGACTGCGGACTTCATGAGTTCTACGGCCAGGTCACCGGCAGCGGTGTCCACTCCGGCTTCGGCGTACGGGTTGGGCATGCGGAGTCCTTCGCGGTGACATGGCAGACTTGTTCGGTACCCCCCGATTCTACGGTCTGGAGCACACCCGCGAATGTGCGGCATCGTCGGCCTCGTTGCACAGGGCCCCGCCAACCAATCCATCTACGACGCACTGCTCCTCCTGCAGCACCGCGGGCAGGACTCGACGGGCATCGCCACGGTCGAGGGTCACGTGCACCACATGCACAAGACCCGCGGCCACGTGCGGGAGTCGTTCCGAACCCGTGACATGCGCGCCCTCCTCGGCACCATGGGCCTCGGCCACGTGCGCTACGCCACCAAGGGCGCGGCGAGCAACGAGGAAGAAGCACAGCCGTTCTACGTGAACGCGCCGTACGGCATCGTCCTCGTCCACAACGGCAACCTCACCAACACGCGGGAACTGACGCGTGAACTGTTCGACATCGACCGTCGGCACCTCAACACCACGTCGGACACCGAGCTCCTGGTGAACGTGCTGGCGCACGAGCTGCAGGGACAGGTCCGCGGCACCGACCTCGATCCCGGGCAGGTCTTCGACGCCGTCGAGCGCGTGCACGAGCGGGTCGAGGGCTCCTACGCCACGATCGCCACGATCGCCGGCCACGGGCTGCTCGCGTTCCGCGACCCGTTCGGCATCCGGCCGCTCATCCTCGGCCACAAGTTCGACGAGGCCGGCCAGCCCGAGTGGGTCGTCGCGAGCGAGTCGCTGGTGCTCGAGTCCGGCGGCTACGAGATCGTGCGCGACGTCGCCCCGGGCGAGGCGATCTTCATCGAGATGAACGGGCAGATGCACGCCCGGCAGTGCGCGAAGAACCCGCGGCTCGTGCCGTGCTCGTTCGAGTACGTGTACCTGGCCCGTCCCGACTCGGTCATGAACGGCATCTCGGTCTACGACGCCCGCCTGCGTCTCGGCAACCGGCTGGCGGACACCATCGAGCAGTACGCGCCGACCGGTGACATCGACGTGGTGATGCCGATCCCGGACTCGTCGCGACCGGCCGCCATGCAGGTCGCGCGGAAGCTCGGCATCGAGTACCGCGAGGGCTTCTACAAGAACCGCTACGTCGGCCGGACCTTCATCATGCCGGGCCAGGCGGAGCGCAAGCGGTCCGTCCGGCAGAAGCTCAACGCGATGTCGTCGGAGTTCAAGGGCAAGAACATCCTGATCGTCGACGACTCGATCGTGCGCGGCACGACGAGCAAGGAGATCGTGGAGATGGCCCGCGCCGCCGGTGCGAACGAGGTCACCTTCACGAGCGCCGCTCCCCCGGTCCGGTTCCCGCACGTCTACGGCATCAACATGCCGACGCGCGACGAGCTCATCGCGCACGACCGGAAGATCCCGGAGATCAACCGCGTGCTCGGCAGCGATCACCTGATCTACCAGGAGATCGGCGACATGCGGGACGCCATCATCGAGGGCTCCGACGTGACCGACCTCGAGATGAGCTGCTTCACGGGCGAGTACGTCACGGGCACCGTGAGCCCGGAGTACCTGTCCTGGGTCGAGGCGAACCAGCTCAGCTAGGTCGCGTCCGAGACGCAACCGCAATACGGACGGGAGGCCCGTTGCCAGCTGGCAACGGGCCTCCCGTCTGGAAGCGGTCGCGGCTACGGCCGCTGGTCGCCGTGCTCGTCGATCTCGCCGTCGACCGTCTCGGGCGGCAGCTCGACCTCGACACGCTCCGCCGTCAGGCGGGCCGCGCGCCGGGCGAAGACCCGGTCGAACACGACGGCGACGACCGCGCCGACGAAGGCACCGATCGTGACGCCCCACAGGCTGAAGTAGCCCACCAGGCTGCCGAAGCTCGACTCCTCCTGCTGGCCACCGAGGTTCATGGTGAGCGAGACGACGATCAGGGTCGCGATGAACCCGAGCACCGCACCGCCGACGATGAACACCCCGAACTTCGGGGCACGACGGATCGTGACCTCGTCAGAGGTGGAGACGGCGTTCGGCGCAGGGGCCGGGACCGGCTGGTCGTCGGGTCGATCGGTGTTGCTCACCCACCCATTGTCCCCCACTGTGGGACGTCTCCCGGCCTGTCCGCGCAGTCCGATCCAGGAGAGGATGATCCGTACGCGTTGGTATCCCAAGGGCTGGAGGTGACACGGATGCGAGAACGGACCGTACGGGGACGAGGCCGCACCCCGAGCACCCCGGCGCGCGTGACCTGGCCCGTGATGCAACGCCACGAAGAGGACCGTGCCGTGTCCGTCGTCGCGGAGCACCAGTGGAGCGTCGCGCTCGTCGGCGCCCCGGGTCTCGGCAAGAGCACCGTCGCCGCCCGCGTCACCGACCGCGTCGCCGGACGGGACGCCACCGGGCGCACGGTCGTGGTGCCCATCACCGCCGTCGCCTCCGGGCGGTCGATGCCCTTCGGCGCGATCTCGGACCGCTTCGGCGAGCTGCCGGCGACCCTGTCCGAACTGTCCGACGACGCCGGGGCCGAGCAGCGCCTCCGGGCGATCGCCGGCCTGGCCGACCGCGACGTCCTGCTGCGCGTCGACGACGCCGACCACCTCGACGCGATCTCCGCCCGGTACGTGGCGTGGCTCGTCCGGCACCAGGGTGCGCGGCTCGTCCTGACCTGCCGTGACTTCACCGCGCTGCCGGAACCGCTCCGCGCCCTGTGGCAGGACGACCTGCTCGAGCGCATCGACCTCGAGCCGCTCACCCTGCGCGAGACGTCGGCCCTGGTGGCCGAGGCGCTCGGCTCGCAGCTCGAGAACGCCTCGGCCGAACGGGTGCACCGCGCGACCGCCGGCAACCCGCTCTACCTGCGTGAGGTCGTCCGCGCCGCTCGCACCTCGGGTGCCCTCGAGCACACGGCGTCCGGGTGGTACTGGCGCGGCCGGGTGACGGCGTCGAACAGCCTCGCCGACATGTACCGGACGGAGCTCGGCTCGTTGCCGGAGGACCTGCGCGACGTCGTCGACATCGTGGCACTGGCCGACCCGATCCCGCTCGCGCGGCTGCTCGGCCTGGTCAGCGGCGGCGACGTCGACCGCGTGGTCGCGCTCGGGCTGGTCCGGATCGACTCGCTCGACGACGGCGCCGCGGTGGCCCGTCCGCAGCACCCGCTCGTCGGCGACGTGATCCGCGGCCTGGTACCGGTCGCCCGCCGCACGGCGCTGTTCGCCCGCGCGAACGCCTTCCGCGCCGACAGCCCCGAGGGTGCCCCGCCCGCCGCACGGTTGCGGTCGGCGCTCTGGGCGCTCGACTGCGGTGTCGTGCCCCCGGTCGAGCAGCTGCTCGACGCGGCGCAGGTCGCGGTGCGGCTGCAGGAGCACGAGAGCGCGATCGCCCTGGCCTCCGCAGCACTCCGGCGGACACTGCACCCGAACGAGCAGGTCGCCGCGCGCTGCCTGCGGTCGCTGGCGTACTCGTACACCGACGGGCGCGAGGCCGGTCGCGCCGACGCCGAGGCGGCCTGGGCCGTCGCCCGTGCGGACCCCGGCACGGTGGACGACGCCCTCGTGGTCGAGGCCTGCGAGATCCTCGCCAACATCCGGCAGTTCCACGACGACGACGTGCTGGCAGCGGTCGCGCTCACCGACGTCGCCAGCCGCCTGGTGTCCGGCGAGGCGGTCGAACGGCTCCGCCTGCTGCGCCTTGCGCACCTCGGCTGGGGCGGCCGCTTCGACGAGGTCCGCGCCGAACTCGAGCGCAGCGGCATCGTGCACGCCCCGACCATCCCGTTCGCGTTCCTGTGCGTCGCCCCCTGCGCGATCATGGCGCTCGCGACGGCCGGCCGGCTCGACGACGCCTCGGCCCTCGGTCGCCGGGCACTGGCCACCGCGATCGAGCACCTCGAGGACGCACCGTGGAGCGTCGGCGAGATCGTCTCCGTGCTGCACCAGGTGCAGGTCTGGCGGGGCGACCTCGCCGACCTGCTCACCGAGGTACCCGTCCGACGATCCAACCCGTACCTGAAGTACGACTTCACCCTGGAGCTCATCGGGGACGGCAACCTCGCCATCGGCCAACGACGCTGGGACGACGCGATCGCGGCGTTCTCGGCAGCCTGCGAACGGTACGACGTCGCGGACCACGGCGGCTTCGCGGCCTACCCGTGGGCGCGGCTCGCGATGGCGTACGCCTACGCCGGTCGCACCGAGGACGCGACGCGTGCACTCGACCGGGCGAGGGCCACCCCGCAGCGGGCGATGCGGATCACCGGGGAGCAGGTCGCGGTGACGATCGCCTGGACCGAGGCGGTGCTCGGCAACCCGGCCGGGCTCCGGCACGCCGACGACATCATCGACCGCGGGACGGCGAGCGGTGGGTGGACGCACGTCATGTACGCGCAGACGCTGCACTACGCGATGGACATGCTGAACGGACGCGAGACCGGTACCTCGCTCGGTCGCATGCGCGAGGCCGCCGCTCGGGTCGACGGTCCGCTCGCCGCGGCGATCGTGGAGTACGCCGACGCCCTGACCGCACGCGACCGGACGCGGGTGATCGCGGCGCAGGGGGTGCTCGCGTCGCACGGCATGGCGGTCACGGCCGGCCGGCCGAAACCACCGCTCACGAACCGCGAGTACCAGGTCGCCGAGCTCGCGGCGCAGGGGTTGAGCAACCGACTGATCGGCGAGGAGCTCGGGCTCTCGACGCGGACCATCGACGCGCACCTGTCGCGGGTGTTCGGCAAGTGGGACCTGCACGCCCGGTCGGAGCTCGCCGGACTCTTCTGAGCCCACTCGTGACGCAAGAACGTTGCGCATTGCAGCACGACGCGCCGCGGCGGTTGACACGTTGTGTGGAACATCGCGTACCTTGGTCCCTGTCGCCGGGTTCGGACCCGTTCGGGTCGGGTCCGAATCCCGGCGACTTCAAGCGTAGGTTCGCAGTGCATGCGCCCGCATCGGTAGGGACTACCTAATTCGGTTCGATCGGCTAGGTAATCCTCGGTGTGACTCCGGCGTGAGCCGCACCGGCCTCGGTGTGACTCCGCGCGACCCGGACTACGGCGCGACCCGCACCGGCAGGAACGCCGTCAGGTCCGCACGTGAGCCGGAAGCGCTGACGCGTGACTGCGCGACGGCTTCGTCCCAGGTCAGCTCAGCGGTCGCGAGCGCGAGCCACGTCGTGGCGTCCGTCTCGACCACGTTCGGCGGCGTGCCACGGGTGTGGCGCGGGCCGGGGACGGCCTGGACCGCGGCGAACGGCGGCACCCGGACCTCGACGCTGTTGCCCGGCACATCGTCGGCGAGGCGCTGCAGGGTCCACCGGACGGCCGTCGCGACGGTCGCCCGTGCCGTGTCGCCCTGCTGCACCGCGGTCAGTGCGGCACGGCCGGCGGCGTCCTCGATCCTCCTGGGTGGCATCTCCACAGGCTAGCCGTCGCCTCGCGGCGGGAGAGTCCTGATCGGTAGGGTGATCGGGTGCGAATCCTCGTCCTCGGTTCCGGTGCCCGCGAGCACGCGATCATCACGGCCCTCCTCGCTGAACAGGCGGGCCACGTCATCACGGCTGCTCCCGGCAACGCCGGCATCGCCGCCGATGTCGAGACCGTCTCCCTCGACCCCACCAACGGCGCACTCGTCGCCGAGTACGCGATCGAGAACGGCGTCGAACTGGTCGTCGTCGGACCCGAGGCGCCGCTCATCGCCGGTGTGGCCGACCCCGTCCGCACCCGGGGCATCCCGGTCTTCGGGCCGGGCAAGGCCGCCGCGCAGCTCGAGGGCTCGAAGGCCTTCGCCAAGCGCATCATGTCCGAAGCGAACGTACCCACCGGCCGCCCGGTGTACGCCGGCACGGCGGAAGAGGCCGTCGCCGCGATCGACGAGCTCGGCGCACCGTACGTCGTGAAGGCCGACGGGCTGGCCGCGGGCAAGGGCGTCCTCGTGACCGAGGACCGTCAGGCCGCGATCGACCACGCCACCTACTGGCTGCAGCACGGGCACGTCGTGGTCGAGGAGTTCCTCGACGGCGAAGAGGTCTCGTTGTTCTTCCTGAGCGACGGCCACGACGTCCGCCCGCTCAGCCCCGCGCAGGACTACAAGCGCCTGGCCGACGGCGACCTCGGGCCGAACACCGGCGGCATGGGCGCGTACTCGCCGCTGCCGTGGCTGGCCGATCGTTGGGCGTCCGAGCAGGCCTTCGTCGACGAGGTCACCGAGCTGGTCGCGCTGCCCACCGTCCGTCGCCTCGAGCACGAGGGCACCCCGTTCGTCGGGCTGCTCTACTGCGGGCTCATCGTCACCGAGCAGGGCGTCCGGGTCATCGAGTTCAACGCCCGCTTCGGCGACCCGGAGACCCAGGTCGTCCTCCCCCGCCTGGCGACGCCGCTGAGCGGACTGCTGCTCGCCGCCGCGACGGGCCAGCTCGGGGGCACCCCGGCACCCTCATTCCGTCCGGATGCGGCGGTCACGGTCGTGCTCGCGAGCGAGGGCTACCCGGAGAACCCGCAGACCGGCCGTCCGATCACCGGCATCGACGCCGCGAACGCGCGCGACGGCGTCTCCGTCGCACACGCCGCCACCGGGGTGCTCGACGACAGCCTCGTCGCCACCGGCGGCCGCGTGCTCAGCGTCGTCGCGACCGGGTCCGACTTCGCCCAGGCACGGGAGCGCGCCTACGCGGGCCTCGGTGACATCACCCTGCAGGGCGCGCAGTACCGCACCGACATCGCCGCGAAGGTCACCCGATGAGCGCCGCGCCCGTGATCGCCGGCTGGGACCACGTCTCGTCGGGCAAGGTCCGCGAGCTCTACGTGCCGACCGGTACCGCCGACCTCCAGAGTGCGTCCGAGCTGCTGCTCGTGGCGTCCGACCGGGTCAGCGCCTACGACTTCGCACTCGAGCCACCGATCCCGGGCAAGGGCGAGCTGCTCACCCGCCTGTCGCGCTTCTGGTTCACGCAGCTGAGCGACGTGCCGAACCACATCATCGGCCCGTCGTCCGGTGGCACCCCCGTACCGGCCGAGGTCGAGTCGCGGTCGATGCACGTCATGCCGCTCGAGATGTTCCCCGTCGAGTGCGTCGTTCGCGGGTACCTGGTCGGCAGCGGCTGGGCCGAGTACCAGCAGACCGGCAGCGTCTGCGGCGTCGCCCTGCCCCAGGGGCTGTCGAACGGCGACCGGTTGCCCGAGCCGATCTACACCCCGGCCTACAAGGCACCGCAGGGCGAGCACGACGAGAACATCTCGTACGAGCAGACCGTCGACCTGGTCGGCGCCGAGGTCGCGGCGACCCTGCGCGACCTGTCGCTGCACGTGTACACCGAGGCAGCCGCGATCGCCCTCGAGCGCGACGTCGTGATCGCGGACACCAAGTTCGAGTTCGGGCAGGACGCCGACGGCCGGATCCGGATCGCGGACGAGGTCCTGACCAGCGACTCGAGCCGGTACTGGGACGCCCGGGCCGACGGTCGGACGGACTCGTTCGACAAGCAGATCGTGCGCGACTGGCTCAGCGCCAACTGGGACCGCCAGGGCACGCCTCCGGTGCTGCCCGAGGCGATCGTGTCCCGCACCGCCGCGCGCTACGCCGAGCTCATCGAGCGCCTCGGCGCCTAGCTGATTCCTGCTGCGGGCCTGCTGCGCGGGCCCCGAGCGGGCCCCGACCGGGCCCCGAGCGGACCCCGACCGGTCACGACACCCCGCTCACATCCGGCGACCGGTCACGAGCCGTCGTTCAGACCCCCGGCGCCTGACCGTTCGTGACCGTCCGGCGGCGCGCCGACGGCACGTCGTGACCAGTCGACGAGCGACCAGTCCTGACCTGCCGACGACCTGCCGACGGCTCGTCGTCAGAGGTCGCGCGCGACCACGACGACGGTCAGGTCGTCGCCCGGGTCGTGGTCGACCGCACGTGACCGCACCCGCTGCAGGAACGTCGCGATGTCCGGCGAGCCGCGGTAGAGCTCGCCGAGCTGCGACAGCGACGCGAGCGTGGAGTCCCACAGCTCGAGCGCGCCGTCGCTGACCACGATGACCACGTCGCCCGGGCGCATGACGAGCGACCCGGAGGCACGTTCGATGCCCGCGGGGTGCAGCCCGATCGGCAGGTCCGACGACCGCAGGATCCGCTCGGCGCCGTCGTCGCGGAGCTGCAGGACGAGTCCGTGTCCGGCGTCGGTGAAGTCGATCCGGCCGGTCGAGGGCGTGAGCCGGCCGTGGAACATCGTCGCGAACGACTCGGCGCGGCTGAGGTCGGGTGCGACCTGCGCCTCGAGCTCGGCGACGGCGACGTCGGGTGCCAGGTCGCCGCGGGCGAGCAGTGCACCGCGGATGTTCGCGGCGAGCAGCCCAGCCGACATGCCCTTGCCCATGACGTCCGCCACGGTCAGGTGCACGGCGTCGTCACCCGAACGGTGCCAGTCGTGGAAGTCGCCGGAGACGACGCCGTGCGGCACCGACAGCCCGGCGATCCGGTAGCCGGGCACGTCGACCGTGCCGGGTTCGAGCCCCGCGAGCACGGACCGCAGGCGGTCCTCGTCGGCGCCGGCTGCCAGTTCCCGCTCGGCCCAGACACCGAGTTCCTGGAGCAGGGCGACCTCGTCGGCGTCGAGGGTCCGCGGTTCCGGGTCGATGAGGCAGAGCGTGCCGACCTTGACGTCGTCGTCGCCGAGCCGCAGCGGGACCCCGGCGTAGAAGCGCACGTTCGGGTCGCCGACGACCATCGGCATGTCGTAGTAGCGGGCGTCGATGCGCGCATCCGGCACGAGCACGGGGCCGCGCTCCCCCAGCGTCCGCCCGCAGAAGGTGTCCTGCAGCGGGATGACCGGTCCGAAGTGGCTGTCGCTCTGTTGGGACTTGATGGTCAGCGAGGTCTCGCCCGCCAGGTTCAGGAAGGAGCCGGAGACACCGAGGGCTTCACGCGCGATGCGGGTGATCCGGTCGAAGCGCTCTTCGGCGCCACCCTCGACCACGTCGAGTGCGGCGAGCAGCGCTGCTCGGCGCACGGCGTCGGGCGCGCCGGTGACTGGGACGGTCGTCGCTGTCTCCGAGTGCATGCACCCACGCTAACGCGCCAACCGGACAGGTCCTGTCCCCACTACGGAGGACGCACCACCCCAGTCCGCGGGGCAGGCTCGCCGAGTGTTCGGCGGCCGACCCTGGTCCGGCGCGGCCCGGCGCGGGACTACCCTGGACGCGTGTCCCGCCGCGCCCTGCCCGCCGTCGCCCTCGCCGCGGCGGCCCTGCTGACGCTCGCGGGGTGCGGTGCCCACGACTCGACCGGTCAGGTCTCGGTCACCGTGTCGGACAACGCCGCCGACCGCCCGTACGAGGTCAAGATCTTCGCCTCGACGGGCAAGCTCTCCGAGCACCAGCGGGTGTTCCCCGGTGGCACCGCGGACTTCGCGGGGGTCCCGCTCGGCAAGGTGACCGTCCGCGCGGGCTCGCTGTGCCCGCAGACGACGACGGTGACGAACGACGCCGTCGCGACGGTCACGCTGACGACGACGGGCTGCTGAGCGCGGGTCGGTTCAGACCGCGCCGGGACCCCGTGCGATCGTCTCGTGCGGCTGCTCGCCGAAGCGTGCGCGGTAGTGGGCGGCGAAGCGCCCGAGGTGCGTGAACTGCCAGCGACGGGCGACGTCGCTCACCAGCAGCGCGCCCGAACGCGATCGGCCGAGTTCGAGGTGGACCCGGTCGAGCCGGACCTCGCGCAGGTACTGCATCGGTGTCACCGCGAGCCGCCGGCGGAAGAGGTCCTGCACGCCGCGCTCGCTCAGGCCGCACGAGTCCGCGATGTCGGCCACCGAGAGCGGCTGGTCGGCCTGGTCGTGCACGAAGCGGATCGCACGACGCATCCGGTGCTCGACGTCGGACCGTGACGGCGAGAACGTCGACAGCACGACCGTCGCGATGCGTCGGTTCAGGGCGGCTCGCTCGTCGGCCGGCAGCGCGGGGTCGAGGACGCGACCGGTGACGTCGCGGAGGAGTGCTCGGAGGGGTTCGATCCGAGGGTCGGCGGCGTCCGGTTGCCGGAACTCGGCCGCTGGACCGCCGCCGCCGCGGTCGCCGTCGCCGTCGCCGTGGCTATGGCCGTCGCCGTCGCGTCCGCCGAGCAACGCCGGCGACAGGTGCAGCAGGGTCATCGCCGTGGCGTCGGTGTCGAAGCCGTACGCCACCGAGGCGGAGAGCATCATCGGGCGTTCGGCGCCGACGTCCCAGCTCGAGCCGTCGTCCGCGGTCAGGCGGGCACGGCCATCGGCGAGCCAGAAGACCACGTGGTCCGGTCGGGGGCCGATCGTGCCGGAGCGGTGTCCGTGCGTCCCGATGCGCCGGATCGACAGCTCCGCGTCACCCCCGGTCACGTAGTCCATGGGCGCAGCGTTGATGGGCACAGCATCGAAGGGCACAGCGTCCATCGGAACAGTGCCTCCGCTCACCCCGCTGCGGACGGTCCGGCACGGGAATCGGAACGCTACCGCACCGGACGACCGGGGCGGGCAACGACCGCCCCGGACCGCTCAGGGCCGCTCAGGACGGGTCGGGCACCTGGTCCCACTCGTCGGCGTACCGCGAGAGCACCGTCCACCGTGACACCGGCCACGTGGTGATGAACGCACGACCGACCACGTCGTCGACCGGCACCGTGCCGTGCACGCGGGAGTCCGCCGAGTTGTACCGGTTGTCGCCCATCACCCAGATGCGCCCCTTCGGCACGGTGATGTCGAAGTCGGTGCCGGAGACCCGGTCCGACCCGATCTCGGGCACCACGTAGGGTTCGTCGACCGGGTGGCCGTTCACCGACAGGTGTCCGCCGGTGCCGCAGCACGAGACGGTGTCGCCGGGCAGGCCGATCACGCGCTTGATCAGGTCGTCGCCCTGCCCGGTGCCGAGCCAGCCGCCCGGGTCCTGGAACACGACGACGTCACCGCGCTGCAGCGGCACGGCGCCGGGGACGAGTTCGTTGACGAGCACGCGGTCGCCGATGAGCAGCGTGTTCTCCATCGACGCGGACGGGATGTAGAAGGACCGGACCAGGTAGGTCTTCACCAGGAACGACGCCAGCAGCGCCACGACGACGATGACGACGAGGTCGCGGAGGAACTTCCAGCCGGCCCGCTTCGGCTTCGGCTCGGACTCGGTGGCGCTCAATGCGTCAACACCACCTTCACGAGACCGATCACGAACGCCACGGCGGCCAGCACGATGCCACCCCAGAGCCCAAGGAACGTGGGCCGCTTGCCGCTGAACCGCTGCATGAAGACGCCGACCATGCCGATGCGCACGACCAGGATGACCAGGGCGGCCGTCTGCGCCCACCCCGTCGGGATCCACCCGATCCACGCCACCGCGTACAGCACCGCCGGGATGAGTCCGGACGTCGCGATCGGGTTCGCGTTCCGCATGATCGTCACGACCGATTCGCGCCGGGCGTCGTCCGTCTGGGAGCCATCGCCGCCGAGGCCGTGCGCCACCAGGTGCGCGAGCACGTGCGCCAGGTAGGTCAGGACCGCGGTCGCCAGGACGGCCCAGATCGCTGAACCGTGGTGGATCGCGGCCGGGTCGACGGCGATCGCGGCGGCGAGCACCGTGATGTTGCCGTAGATGTAGGACGACATCCGGTCGCGGACGTGCTCGATCGGCAGGTCGCGCGGGTCCGGACGACCGCCGCGGGGTCCGCGTCCGCTTACGCGCGGTGGTCGTGTACGTGGCATCCGTCCATCTTGGCCCTCGCGTGCCGGTCCTCGCCGACAGGACACCGAGTGCGATGGCCACGCGCGTGGCCGGTTCCGGCAGACTGGGTGGCGATCGGTGCGACGGCGCACCGGACAGGAGGCCCGTATGACGTCCGCACGACCACTCGCCCTGGTGACCGGCGTGGGCCGCAGAGCCGGCATCGGCGCGGCGCTCGCCATCCGTCTGGCGACCGACGGCTGGGACCTGGCTATCTCGTGGTGGGGCCCGTACGACGACCGCGTGAGCGGTGGGGCGGATCCCGACGGGGTCGAGTCCGTCGTGCAGGAGTGCGAGTCGGTGGGTGCACGCGTGACGCGCCTCCCGGTCGACCTGGAGGACCCGGACCAGGCGGCCGCCCTGGTCGGCCGCGCCGAGACCGAGGCAGGCGCACCCGTCACCGCCCTGGTGATGTCGCACTGCGAATCGGTCGACTCGGACGTCCGGACCACGACGGTCGAGTCGTGGGACCGGCACTTCGCGGTCAACGCCCGCGCGCCGTTCCTGCTCGTGCAGGCGTACGCGGCCGCACTCGAACGTGCTGGCGACGCCGCACCGCGGGACCGCCGGCGGATCGTCGCGCTGACGAGCGACCACATCGCGTACAACCTGCCCTACGGGGCGTCGAAGGGGGCGCTCGACCGTCTCGTGTTCGGTGCCGCGAAGGAGCTCGGCAGCCTCGGCGTCAGTGCGAACGTGGTGAACCCCGGCCCGAACGACACCGGCTGGATGTCCGACGACGTCAAGCGCTGGGCGGTCGAGGGCACGCCGCTCGGCCGGCTCGGACGACCGTCGGACACCGCTGCGCTCGTCGGGTTCCTCTGCTCGGAGCAGGGGCGCTGGGTGAACGGGCAGCTGCTGACGTCGGACGGCGGGATCTCGAACCGCGCGTGACCCGGGCGGCGGCAGCCAGACGGCCGGGCGGCCGGCAGTCGGCGGCCGACGGCCGGCGCCGAGTCTCGGGGTCAGCGACACTTCTCGTGCCTGCGGGCGCGAGAAGTGTCGCGCAGCCCGAGTCTCTGCCCTGCGGCGAACCGCGTCAGCCGCGACCGGGCGCGGTCACCTCGATGCGGTTCGCCCACGGGTCCTCGAAGGCGACCGTCCGGCCGTCGTCGGCGGTCTGCACCCCGGTGTCGTGCATGCGTGCGACGAGGGCACCGAGGTCGTCCGACCCGGGCACCTCGATCCGCACGAGCCCCAGCCCGAGCGCGAGCTGACGGCGCCCGGCCCCGCGGGAGTTCCAGGTGTTCATCGCCATGTGGTGGTGGTAGCCGCCGGCGCTGACGAACAGGGCCTCGCCCCACCCGGCCGTCGTCGCGAAGCCGAGCTTGTCGACGTAGAAGTCCTTCGCGCTGGCGACGTCGCCGACCGACAGGTGCACGTGGCCGACCCGACCCGGCGCGTTCGGCGCGGACTCCACCGCGTCGGACGTCAGGTGCTCCTGCAGGAACGCGTTCGGGTCGACGTACTTCGTGTCCATGTCGACCATGCCGTGCGTCCACGACCACTCCGTGCGGTCGCGGTCCCAGTACAGCTCGACGCCGTTGCCCTCGGGATCGGTGAAGTAGAACGCGTTGCTCACCAGGTGGTCGGCGCTGCCGGTGAAGGTCTGCGGGAACTTCGTCGCCACCGAGTACAGCGCGGCAGCCAGGTCGGCCCTCGTGTCGAACAGGATCGCGGTGTGGAACAGGCCGGCGTCGTGCGGGCCGGCGTGCTGCATCGACGGCGCGTGCTCGAGGATCACGATCGGGACCGCCAGGCCACCGGCGCCCGGTCGTCCCAGCACGGCGACACCGCCCTCGTTCGAGAGCAGCGAGAGCTGGACGCCATCGCGGTAGTAACCGATCATCCGGTCGAGGTTCGCGACGCGGAGGGTGACGGCACCCATCCCGGTGTCGGCGGCGAGGAGGTCCTGCGTGTGCATGGCACCAGTGTGCCCCCATTTGGTTGACGCGTCAACCAAATGGGCGTCGGTCGCCTGCGCAAGAGCGACAGATCCACGCCATCCCGGTGCGAGGTACCCGCCAAAGCGACAGATCTCCGTGAACAGTTCGCGGCAATCTGTCGCTTTGGCGAACGGGGCGCGCAGCGGACGGGGCGCGCAGCGGACGGGGCGCGCAGGCGACGGGAGGCCCGGTGCGCGTCCGCCCCGCCGGCTGCGGTCAGCGGGAGCGGAAGTAGCGGTGCAGCGCGCGCTCGCGGATCGCGGCCGCGGCGAGCGCCCCGCCGAGCAGCGCGCCCACGAGCCCGAGGGACGCGATCGCGATCGCCTCGCGCACGATCGGCAGTGCGTCGTCGACGTCGAGTCCACGCACCGACACCACCGCGACGCTCGTCGCGACCAGGGCCCCGACCGATCCCCAGACCAAGTGCTGCAGGACGATGCCGAGGACCTGCGCGCTCCGCGGCACCCCGACGTGCCGGTCGGAGGCCAGGGCGAGCCGGCGCCGTGCGACCGCTGCCGCGCCGATCGTCAGCCCCACGAGGGCCGCTGCACCGAACGGGACGAGCACTGGCTGCCGCGCCGCGGGGGTGAAGACCGCGCCCAGGGTCGGGTTGAGCTGCCCGGCGGTCGGTCGGTCTTCGCCCTCGGCCCCGCTCGCTGGCAGGACGGTGCGCCGGAGCATCGAGACCGTGTCGTCGCGCTGCGGCCACACCGTCGCCCAGCAGGCGTCGAACGGCGACCCGTCGTCCACCGTCGGCGCGAGGACCGCGTACTCCAGGTCGGGGTCCCGGCCGTCGTCGGGGTAGTCGTACACACCGGCGACCCCGGTGCCCGCGCCGCCCACCGTCACGAGGCGATCGCCGGCAGCAAGCCCCAGGGTCTCGTGCACCGTGGGCGAGATGATCACTCCCGCGGCCCCATCGGCAGCGGAGCCGCCGAGCAGGCCACGCACCCCGGCGGTCACCTCGTAGCTCGGGATCGCCGAGCCCGGCAGCGCGGCGGGGACGACCCCGGCGTCGAGGCGACGGAACGCGCCAGACGCGATGACCCCTTCGGCATCCGCGAGGGCATCGCACACGCGGCCGTCGATCCGACCCTCGGCCCGCTGGACGGTCGTCGCCGCACCGCTCGCGACGAACACCGCAGCCGCCCGGACGTCACCGGCGACCGCAGCTGCGCGCATACCCACGACACCGCTGAGCAGCACCGCGAGGACGACAGCGGTCACGGCTGCCCACGAAGCTCCGGAGGCGATGTCACGCCACGCCTCCCGCCAGACCTCGGTCACCTGCATCCGGCGGGGGCTCATCGGTACCGCCCGAGGTCGAGCACTCCGTCGCAGGCGTCACGGGTCGCGTCGTCGTGCGTGGCGACGACGACGACCGTCCCCGACGCGGCGAGCGCACCGATCCCACGGTTCACCTCGATCGCGCTCGCCCGGTCGAGTTGCGCCGTCGGCTCGTCGACCAGCATCAGACCCGGCGCACTCGCGATCGCGCGCGCGAGCATCAGGCGTTGCGCCTCGCCACCGGACAGCTCGGCGAACCGCGCGTGCGCCCGCGAGCCGAGCCCGAAGCGCTCGAGGACCTCGAGCGCCCGGACGTCCGCGGTCCGACGATCCGCGCCCTGGGCGACGAACGGCAGCGCGACGTGGTCGAGCACGCGGCGGCGGGCCACCCCGTACGGGTTCTGGAAGACCCAGAGCGGCCGACAGCCCGGCGGACGGACGGCGGCACCGCGCGTCGGACGGAGCATCCCGGCGAGGATCGCGAGCAGCGTGGACTTGCCAGAACCACTCGGCCCGACGACCGCGGTCACACTCCCCTCGGCGAAGGCGCGGTCGACGCGGTCGAACAGCACGGTGCCGTTCGGCCAGACATGTCCGACGCCCTCGAGCGTCACCGACACGAGCTGGACCCGTCCGGCGCGGCACGGATCCGGTCGAGCGTTCGTCCGCCGGGCACCCGGACGAACGACTGCCCGAGTTCCGACCCGAGGACCTCGACCCGGAGTGACCGCCCCGTCGTCGGTTGCACGCACGCCCGGTCACCCTCGAGGTCCCAGAGAGCCGTCGGTGGCACCACCTGGACGGTCCGCGGGCGACTGAGCGTCCACATCGCGGCCACCGTCGGTGTGCCGTCGGTCGAAGCGACCGTCGCCGCGTACTCCGGCAGGGCGGTGATCGTGGAGAGGGCCGTCGGCGACGAGACCACCCCGGCGGCGTCGATCGGGACGTCGGCGTTCCCGATCCGCAGCACGCGCTCCCCCGGCGCAGGATCGACCGGGAGCGCCTCGATGCGCGCACCGCGGAGTTCGGCCGGGAGTTCGACGAGGACACCGTCGGCGCCGACCGCTGCCCCGACGACGGCCACGCACGCCAGGACGGCGTTCTCGGCGGCTGGCACCCATGCGAACGGGTCCCACGGCACGACGCCGTCGGGCAGGTCGTCGCGGTCGACGCCTCGGTCGACCAGGAACTGCTGCGCAGCGCGGAGCGTGCCCGGGCCGAGGACGCCGTCGATGCTCAGTCCGGCACCGAGGCGCGTGAGTTCCCGCTGCAACCCCGTGACGTCGGCCCCGCGGTCGCCGAGCTCGAGGTCGCGCCACAGCGGCTCGTCACTGGCGAGCGCGATCACCGGACGCCCGTCGACCCGCGCGAGGACGTCCCCACTCCGCACGGGTACCCCGGTCGAGCACGTCGACGTCGTCACCGTGCCGGTCCGCGACGTCACGACCGCCCGTGGGGCACCGGTGTCGAGTGCGAGCTGCACCTGTCGTTCATCGGCATCGGTGCGCTCGGTCGCCCGGACGGTGCTCGCGGGGGCCGCCGTCCGGAGTGCAGCCGGGACCTCGGCCGGCACAGCGACCACGATTGCGGCGGCCGTCGAAGCCGCGACCACCATCGCCCCGAGCGCCAGGAGCGCGGCAGACGGGAAGCGCATCACTGCCGCCAGAGCCCGAGGGGATCAAGGGCGCACTGCTTCGCTTGCTCGCCCATCGAGTCGAACGGGAAGGCGTCGGCGTCTTGGTCCTTCCGCCACTGTTCCTCGGAGTAGTCAGGTCCGACGAGACCGGCCTTCCGCAGACACGGAACGGTGATCTTCGCGTCATCCAGCTTGCGGGGGTTCCTGCGCGTCTCCTCGAACAGGAACGTGATGCTCTGGTCGAACTTCGACTCGCACGCTTCGAGGATCTTGTTGGTCCTCCCGATGTCGTTGCTCGGCGACTTGCCCACCGTGCTTCCCACTTCGAACCCGCCGTCCGCGAAGTAGGAGATCGTGAGCTCCGAATCGCGGAGGCACGTGTCGACCTTCGCGTGAGCGTCCTCGAGCTCCTGGGTCGTGACGCGACCGTCACTGAGTACCCCGCGTTCGTACGCAGACTCGCTGTCGTCGAATGCGGACGCAAATTCGGTCGCCCACGGGCCTTCTGAGATGGAAGGAGTCGGTGAGTAGCCCGCTTCTCCCGCACCACTACAGCCAGACGCACCAAGAGTGAGAGCGACCGCGACGCACAGTGCGCCGCGGCCACTCGTCCCGCCGGACACTCAGCTGCGCGCGGTCATGCCGTACGACACGACGTTCGCCCAACATGCGGTCTGCTGCGACCAGTTCCCTCGGGTGACCCACTTGCCGTACCGCGGATCCTTGTTCTTGATGGCGTCCCAGTGCCGCGCGCTCGAGCAAGAGTTGTTCTTGCCCTTCCAGATCGAGACAGACCCGTAGCAGGCAGCACTCGCCTCCGGCGCCGTCACGGTGTCGACCGCGATCCCGCCGCCCACGACACTCCCCAGCACGACCGCACCCAGCACGACGTTCTTGATCGACATCGATCTCCCCTTTCATCGCGACATCACCCTGATGTCACCGTTAACGTATTACCGGTCAGTACGAGAACGCAACGACACCCACCACATCCGTGCAGGATGGACGCGTGACTGATGACATCCGGTGGGAGGTGGTCGAGGAGAGCTCCCTCTCGCTCCCGGACCACGAAGCGATCGCAGCACTGCTCGCGCAGGCGTTCCCGGACTGGTCCCACTGGTACGTGGGCGGCCGCAGCTGGTCCGGCATGCAGCCCGAACGCCGGGTCCTCGCCCGTGACCAAGACGGCGTCGTCCTGGCGCACGTCGGGATCCGCCGCATGTTCATCACGGTCGGCGGGCGCGATGTCCTGGTCGGAGACACCGGCCTCGTCGCCGTGTCGCCCAGGCTCCAGGGATCGGGCAAGGGCCGGGAACTCATGGAGCGCACGCACGCCGTGCTCGACGGGCTCGCGGTGCCGTACGGCTTCCTCGGCGCGGGCGAGAACCGCATCCCCTTCTACGCGAAGCTCGGCTGGCACGAGTTCCCCGAGGTCGTCGGCACCTTCTCGGCGTTCACCGCCGAGGGCGCTGGCATCACGAACACCGAGCAGGGCGGCTGGATGGTGCGGCCGGTGGCCGCAGCCCTGGAGGACTGGCCGGCCGGCCCGATCTGGCTGAACGGGCAAGAGGTCTAGAACGCAACGACAGACGGACGGGAGGCACGGTGCCAGCTGGCACCGTGCCTCCCGTCCGTCAGGTGGTGGACCGGGGCTCACGCCCCCGCGTCCACCGGACTACGCCTCGACCGCCACGGTCTCCGGGTCCTCGTTCGAACCCGGCGCGCTCGGCACGACCGCGGCGCGCACGCGCGCACCGAGGTCGGCGTCAACGTTCGTCCAGTACGCGAACACGCGCTCGCGCAGGTCGTCGCGCGTCACCTTCGAGACGTGACCGGCGATGTTGCCGACCAGGCGCTCACGGGCGGCGTCGTCGAGGACCTCTCGGACGAGCGTGCCGGCCTGGCCGAAGTCGTCGTCCTCCGGGTGCAGGGTCGCGGCGGAACGCTGCAGCGCACCGTCCGACTCCCAACCGGGCACGTCGTCGGTCGCGGTCGGGTCGGCGTGTGCGCCGCCGAGCGAGTTCGGCGCGTACACGGGCACCTCGGACTTCTGGAAGTCGAAGCGCATCGCGCCGTCCTTCGAGTACGAGTGCACCTCGTTCTTCGGGGCGTTCACCGGCAGCTGCGCGTGGTTGGTGCCGACGCGGTAGCGGTGGGCGTCCGCGTAGCTGAAGATGCGCGCCAGGAGCATCTTGTCGGGGCTCGCCGCGATGCCGGGCACGAAGTTCGACGGGGCGAACGTCGCCTGCTCGATCTCGGCGAAGTAGTTCTCCGGGTTGCGGTTGAGCTCCATCGTGCCGACCTCGATGAGCGGGTAGTCCGCGTGCGGCCACACCTTCGTCAGGTCGAACGGGTTGAAGCGGTAGGTCGCGGCGTCCTCGTAGGGCATGACCTGCACCTTGAGGGTCCAGCGCGGGAAGTCGCCACGCTCGATCGCGGCGTGCAGGTCACGGATGTGGAAGTCTGCGTCCTCGCCGGCGATGCGGTCGGCGTCCTCCTGCGTCAGGGTCTTGTGGCCCTGCTCGGTGATGAAGTGGTACTTCACCCAGAAGCGCTCGCCCTCGGCGTTGATCCACTGGTAGGTGTGCGAGCCGAAGCCGTCCATCTCGCGCCACGACGCGGGCAGGCCGCGGTCGCCCATCAGCCACGTGACCTGGTGCGCCGACTCGGGCGACAGGGTCCAGAAGTCCCACTGCATGTCGTGGTCGCGCAGGTGCGAGCCGGGCAGGCGCTTCTGCGAGCGGATGAAGTCCGGGAACTTGATGCCGTCGCGGATGAAGAAGACGGGGGTGTTGTTGCCGACGAGGTCGTAGTTGCCCTCGGACGTGTAGAACTTCAGCGCGAAACCGCGGGGGTCGCGCCACGTGTCGGGCGAACCCTGCTCACCGGCGACGGACGAGAAGCGCGTGAGCATCTCGGTCTGCTGGCCCGGCTGCAGGAATGCGGCGCGGGTGTACTTGCTGACGTCCTGCGTGACGGTGAAGGTACCGAAGGCGCCGCCGCCCTTCGCGTGGACGACCCGCTCCGGCACACGCTCGCGGTTGAACTGGGCGAGCTTCTCGACCAGGTAGTGGTCGTGCAGCGCGAGGGGGCCGTCGGCCCCGACGCCCATCGAGTGCTCGTCGCTCGAGACGGGAGCGCCGGAGTTGGTGGTCGTGGTGGGGGTGCCGGCCGGCTGGCCGGGCGTCGTGTTCTGGTCGGACACGGTTCCTCCTTGGGTGAAACGGTTGGTTCGGTCAGGGGTGCTCGGGTGGTTCAGGGGACGCGCGGGGCGTCGGGCGCGGCTGCGTCGCCGGCTGCGTCATCGCCCGCGTCGTCGCGCTCGGCCGCGGCGCACCGCTCGCAGATGCCCCAGTAGGTGACCTCGGCGGTGGTGACGGCGAAGCCGTGCGCGTCCGACGGGGTCAGGCAGGGCGAGTGCCCGACGGCACAGTCGACGTCCTCGATCGCGCCGCACAGGGTGCAGACGATGTGGTGGTGGTTGTCCCCGGTGCGTCGCTCGTACCGAGCGGGGCTGCCGGCCGGCTCGATGCGTCGGACGAGGCCGACGCCGGTCAGCGCAGCGAGCACGCCGTACACGGCCTGGTGGCTGGTCGTCGGGAGTTCCGCCGTGAGCGCCGTGACGATGTCGTCGGCGGTGGCGTGCGGCATCGATTCGGTGGCCCGCAGCACCGCGAGTCGCGGCGTCGTGACCCGGAGGCCCGAGGTGCGGAGCAGATCGGCGTCGGCGTCCATGCTGAGCCTTTCTTTTGCAAGAATCAAGACAACACGGCCACTGTACACGAGCCGTCGTGGCGCGTACCCGTCGGAACACATTCCGCGACCGGTATGCGACGTGTCACGATCTGGCGGCGATCACCTGGAGGGACCCTGGAACGATCGGTCTGCACGCTAACGTCCCGACATGTCCACGAGCCACGGCCTGTCTGAACAGGCGAACAGCGCACCGGACGTCCGGGGGATCATCGCGAAGCGGGACCTGGTCGTCGACCTCATCCGGACGGCCTGCGTCGTCCTCGTCGTCATCGTGCACGTCACGATGGTCGGCGTCGCCGCCGACGACCAGGGGGTCCGGGTGACGAGCCCCCTGCAGGAACTCCCGTGGTACGTCGCCGCCACCTGGGTCGGGCAGGTGATGCCCCTCTTCTTCGTGGTCGGCGGCTTCGCGAGCGCAGTCGGCTGGCGCAGCACCGTCGCCCGCGGTGCGCCGAGCCCTGCTCGCGACTACCTGGCCACCCGCCTCGTGCGCCTGTTCCGGCCAGCGGTCCCGCTGTTCGTGTTCCTCGCGCTCGGGCTCGGTGTGGCCACGGCCGTCGGCACCCCGCCGGACCTCCTCGCCGAGGTCGCGTTCGGCATCGGCTCACCGCTCTGGTTCCTCGCCGCGTACGGCATCACGCAGTGCTGCGTGCCGCTGATGATGCACCTGCACGAGCGGGCACCATGGGCCGCCCTCGGCGTCCTGCTGCTGCTCGCCGGAGCGGTCGACGCGATCCGCCTGGCCACCGGGGTCGCCGAGGTCGGACTGCTCAACCTCGGGCCGGTGTGGCTCTTCGCGCAGCAGCTCGGGTTCCTCTGGGCCGACGGGTGGTTCGCACGGCGGTCGAAGGCGCTCCTGCTCGCGGTGGCGGTCGTCGCCTACGCCCTGCTCGTCCCGATGACCTCGATCGGCTTGTGGGCACCGGACATGCTGCAGGACCTCAACCCGCCGATGCTCCCGCTGGCGTTCCTCGCGATCGCGCAGGCCTGCCTGGTCCAGCTCGTGCACGCCCCGCTCAGTCGCCTGATGCGCACCAGGGCCGCACTCGGAGCCGTGTTCGTCCTCGGCCGCGACGGCATGACCATCTACCTCTGGCACTTGCCGCTCTTCATCGCGCTGAACGGGGTCGCCCTGCTGGTCGGGGTGCCGTTCCCGTCGCCGGGCTCGGGCGGGTGGTGGGCGTCCCGGCTGATCGCGCTGGTCGCGGTGCTCGCCGTCGCGCTCGGGGTTGCTCGCGCGCTCCGTTGGTTCGACCGCCCGCTCCCCCGGCTGCTGCCCCCGGCCGACCGCCCGTCCTGGCCGGTCGTCGCTGTCGCTGCGCTCTGCACGATCGGTCCGGCGTTCCTGGTGATGCAGCTGCACCTGTCGTTCGGGGTCGCGGTCATCGGCGCCGTGGCCGTGCCGATCGGGGTGTGGTTGCTCTCGCGGACCACGCCCGCCCGGGGCGTCACCCGGATCTGAAACGGTTCTCACCGTTCGGGGCCACCCGGGCCTGCACCGGCACACGCGCCGGGCAGAGGATGGCGGCAGGCCGATCCCCTGGAGGCACCCGACGCCGTCGACACCCGAGTTCTGGAGCACCTGGCGGTTCGATCCCCTGTCCGCGGTGATGATCGCCGTCGCCGCGGTCGCCTACGGCTGGTGGGTCGTCGCTGCCGCACGTCGCGGCGCACGCTGGCCCTGGTGGCGCACCCTCGCGTTCGTCGCCGCACTGGTGCTGTTCGGGATCCTGCAGTTCGGCATCGTCGGCGTGTACGACCAGCAGCTGCGGTGGGCGTTCGTGCTGCGGTCCGCCCTGCTCTTCTTCGCGGTCCCCACCTTCGCCGCGCTCGGTGCGCCCGTCTCGTTGCTCCGGACAGGAGGCCCGGATCGCCTCACGCACGCCGCCGACGCCGCCATGCGGTCGCGTCCAGTGCGCCTGCTCGGCAACGCGATCGTCGCGCCGCTCGTCGCCCTCGTCCTGTTCGGCCTGTTGCTGACAC
Organism: Curtobacterium sp. PhB78; assembly: GCF_003751685.1. Taxonomy (NCBI): domain Bacteria; kingdom Bacillati; phylum Actinomycetota; class Actinomycetes; order Micrococcales; family Microbacteriaceae; genus Curtobacterium; species Curtobacterium sp. PhB78. The sequence continues at coordinate 283,187 of NZ_RKIA01000004.1, read as the reverse complement.
TGTTCGCGGCGACCCTGCGCGAATCGTCCGTCTGGTCCGTCGTGATCACGGTGACGGTCCCGATGCTCGGGTTCGGGTTGCTCGCTCCGCTGTCGGAACCCGGGGTGCTGCGGTCGTCGACGTTCGTCACCGCGGAGTTCCTGCTCGCCTTCGTGGAGCTGATGATCGACGCGGTACCGGGCATCGTGCTCCGGATCACGAACCACGTGCTCGACGGGTCGGTGGTGCAGGCCGTGGGGCAGCCGTGGTTCCCGTCCCCGCTGCGCGACCAGCACCTGGCGGGCGACCTGCTGTGGTTCATCGCCGAGGTGGCGGACATCCCCGTGCTCATCTCGCTGTTCATCCGGTGGCAGCGGACCGATCGCCGCGAGGCCCACGCCGTCGACGCCCTGACCGACGAGCAGATCGACGAGTTGACGCGGGAGCACCTGCAGCGCCGGGGTTGAGCGCGCGGGCGGGGCGCCGACCCGGAACGACGACCTCGATGTCGTACGACGTCGAGGGTGTCGCACCCCCGCGGCCGCAACTGTTGCAGACGCGGGACTGCGACGAACCCGTTGTCGTACGACGTCGACGGTGTCGCACCCCCGCGGCCGCAACGACTGCGCCGGGACCCCGGCTACACGCGGGCCCCGGGCCGCTCGTGGGAGCAGCCCGGGGCCCGGGTGGTCGGCGCGGGTCAGGCGTCGGCGTGCTTGCCGTGGTGGTCGATGGCGGCGAGCTCGGCCTCGGCCGTCGCCGGAGCAGCGGCCGCAGCGTGCACGCCGTGCTCGGTCGGCTTCGCGTCGCCCTCGGCCGGCGCAGTGCCCTCCGCGTCGGGCTGCGCGGTCACGCCACCGGTCTGCTGCCAGGCGACGGTCTGCTTCGGCTTCGCCAGGAACAGCGCCGCCACGATCGCCGCGATGAGCACGATCGCCGGAAGGAACAGCGACTCACCCATGGCCCGCGAGAACGGCTCGAGCAGGAACCCGGGCAGCCCGCCGACCTGCTGCTCGGCACCACCGGCGGAGGTCCCACCGGTCGAGGCCGGGAAGTTCGCGGTGATCCGGGCCTCCATCAGCGCCGCGATGCCGGCCGAACCGAGCACGGCACCGATCTGGCGCGTGGTGTTGTAGACGCCCGAGCCGGCACCGGCCAGCTTCGGCGGCAGGTTGCGCGTCGCCGAGACGGACAGCGGACCCCACATGCAGGCGTTGGCGATGCCGAGGAGCGCGCTCGGCAGGAGCACCCATCCCCAGTCGGCACTCGACGACAGCAGGGCTCCGAACCAGAACAGCCCGGCCGAGAAGCACGCGAGGCCGAACGCGGCGACCCAGCGCGGGTTCCACCGGTTGAGGTTCTTGCCGACGAGCGGTGCGAGGCCGGCGGACAGCACGGCCTGCGGCACGAGGAGCAGTGCAGCCTGGGTCGGCGAGAACCGCAGGACGTCCTGCGCCCAGAGCATGATCGGCAGCGCGAACGAGGCGATCGCGACACCGACGGCCGTGATGGCGACGTTGGCCAGGGTGAAGTTGCGGTCCTTGAACAGGCCGAGAGGCAGCAGCGGCTCGCCCTTCTGCACGCCCTGCCAGACGACGAACCCGGCGAGCACCACGAGCCCGACGATGATGAGCGACCACACCGAGATCGGTCCGGCGATGGTGCCCCAGTCGTAGGTCTCGCCTTCCTGGATGCCGAAGACGAGCAGGAACAGGCCCGCTGCGGACAGGAAGATGCCGAGGTAGTCGAAGCGGTGCCCGTGGCGGTCGAACGACGGCACGAAGCGCTGCGCGAGCACGAATGCCACGACACCGACGGGGACGTTCACGAAGAAGATCCACTCCCAGCCGAAGCCGTCGACGAGCAGGCCACCGACGATCGGGCCGACGAGCGAGGCGACACCGGCGACGGCGCCCCAGAGACCCATCGCGGCACCGCGGTTCTGCGGCGGGAAGATGCGCGTGATGACGGACATCGTCTGCGGGCTCATCATCGCGGCGCCGAGGCCCTGCACGACGCGGGCCACGATGAGCATCTCGATCGAGCCGGCCAGACCGCACCAGAGGCTGGCGAGCGTGAACACCACGAGGCCGATCTGGTACATGACCTTCGGGCCGAAGCGGTCACCGAGGCGGCCGGTGATGAGCAGCGGCACCGCGTAGGCGAGCAGGTACGCGCTCGTCACCCAGATCACGGAGTTGATGTCCGCGTCGAGCTTCTGGGCGATGGTGGGGGTGGCGACCGACACGATGGTCGAGTCGACGAGGATCATGAAGAAGCCGACGACGAGCGCCCAGAGGGCGGGCCACGGCTTCTTCTCGGTCGTCCGCGGAGGCGTGACGGTGGTCATCGAGTGGTGTCCTTGCTGTTCGTGGGGAAGTCAGTGTCTGTGGGGACGGCCGGGCCGTCCCACGGGAGGTCGCCGCTGGCGATGCGGTCGACGGTGGTGCTGAGCCACTCGATCTGCGCGGCGAGCATCGCACGGACGTACGACACGTCGAGCCAGTACCGCTCGGTCAGCTGCTTGGCCTGCACGCGCTGGAGTGCCTGGTCGTAGTCGTCGCGCTCCTGTTCGAGTGCGACGATCCGGGCCCGGACGGCATCGACCGCCTCGGTGTGCGGCAGGTTCTCGAGCACGGAGAGGGCCAGGTGGAACTCCGGGTACTCGTCCGCGGGCTCCGCCACCATGCGGCGGAGGCCGTACGCGAGCGCTGCGCGACCGGCGTCGGTGATCGTGTAGGTGGTGCGTTCCGGCCGGTTGCCGTCGCGGTCGGTGCCCACGACCTCGGCGAACCCGAGCTCGGCGAGGCGGCCGACCTGGTGGTACAGGGTGCCCGGGCGGACCTTGACGTTCCGCTCCTCCTGCCGGTGGACCATCGTCTGGAACATCTCGTACGGGTGCATCGGTGCCTCGTTCAGCAGGTCGAGCGCGGCGAACGCGAGGGGCGTGAGCGACGCCATGCGGGCCTCCTGACGGATCGATGCGGCAGTCTTCCGACTGGACTATTCGACTTCGAATATACGGAGTCGAACACAGGTGAGCAAACGCACAGCACGTTCTCCACAGGAGGCCCGGATCCGTCCCGGCGTGTCGCGCGCGCCCCGTAGACTGGTCGCGTCCCCCACCCCTGAAGCGCTGGAGAGAACACGTGCCAACGATCGTCGTCGAGGTCATGCCCAAGGCTGAGATCCTCGACCCCCAGGGCAAGGCGGTGGGCAACGCCCTCGCCCGTCTGGGCAAGGCCGACCTGACCAACGTCCGCATCGGCAAGCGCTTCGAGGTGACCGTCGACGGCCCCGTCGACGACGCCAAGCTGGCCGAGGTCCGCGACATCGCCGCCGACGTCTTCTCGAACGCGGTCATCGAGGACGTCGTCTCCGTGACCGTCGAAGGTCAGTGACCCGGATGCGCATCGGCGTCATCACCTTCCCCGGCTCCCTCGACGACCGTGACGCCCAGCGCGCGGTCCGTCTCGCCGGTGCCGACCCCGTCGCCCTCTGGCACGGCGACCACGACCTGCAGGGCGTCGACGCCATCGTGCTGCCCGGCGGGTTCTCGTACGGCGACTACCTGCGCGCCGGAGCGATCGCCGCGAAGGCGCCGATCATGGCCGAGGTCATCGACGCCGCCGGCAAGGGCATGCCCGTGCTCGGCATCTGCAACGGTTTCCAGATGCTGGCCGAGGCCCGCCTGGTCCCCGGGGCCCACACCCGCAACGCGCACCAGCAGTTCATCCGCCGCGACCAGAAGCTCCGCGTCGAGACCACCTCGACCGCCTGGACCTCCGGGTTCACCGCGCAGCAGGAGATCACGATCCCGCTCAAGAACGCCGACGGCCGGTTCGTCGCCGACGCCGACGAGATCAAGCGCATCGAGGACAACGGCCAGGTCGTGTTCCGCTACGTCGGCGTGAACCCGAACGGGTCGATCGACGACATCGCCGGCGTCTCGAACGAGCGCGGCAACGTCGTGGGCCTGATGCCGCACCCCGAGCACGCGACCGAGCCCGGCTTCGGCCCGGACACCGCCGCTGCCATGGCCTCCGGCACGGACGGCCTCACCTTCTTCACCTCCGTGATCGAGTCGACGCTCGTCAAGTGACGGCCGCGACTCCAGTGACAGGGAACGACAACACCGTGACGACTTACGTGCGCCCGAAGCCCGACACCGTGCAGGATGCCGCGGCGACTCCCGACAAGGACCAGCCGTACGACGCGCTCGGCCTGAAGCCGGACGAGTACGCCCGCATCAAGGAGATCCTCGGCCGCCGCCCCACCTCGGGTGAGCTGGCGATGTACTCCGTCATGTGGTCCGAGCACTGCTCCTACAAGTCCTCGAAGAACTACCTCCGTCAGTTCGGCAAGAAGGTCACGCCGGAGATGACGAAGAACCTGATGGTCGGCATGGGCGAGAACGCCGGTGTCGTCGACGTCGGCAACGGCTGGGCGGTGACCTTCAAGGTCGAGTCGCACAACCACCCGTCCTACGTCGAGCCGTACCAGGGCGCCGCGACCGGTGTCGGCGGCATCGTCCGCGACATCATCTCGATGGGTGCCCGCCCGGTCGCCGTGATGGACCAGCTCCGCTTCGGCGCGATCGACCACGAGGACACCGCACGCGTCGTGCACGGCGTCGTCGGTGGCATCTCGTTCTACGGCAACTGCCTCGGCCTGCCGAACATCGGCGGCGAGACCTACTTCGACCCGGTGTACCAGGGCAACCCGCTCGTCAACGCCCTCGCGGTCGGCGTCCTGCGGCACGAGGACCTGCACCTGGCGAACGCGTCCGGAGCCGGCAACAAGGTCGTGCTGTTCGGTGCCCGCACCGGTGGCGACGGCATCGGTGGCGCGTCGATCCTGGCGTCCGACACCTTCACCGAGGGCGGCCCGACCAAGCGTCCCGCCGTCCAGGTCGGCGACCCCTTCGCCGAGAAGGTCCTGATCGAGTGCTGCCTCGAGCTGTTCCAGAAGGAACTGGTCGAGGGCATCCAGGACCTCGGCGCCGCGGGCATCTCCTGCGCCACGTCCGAGCTCGCGAGCAACGGCGACGGCGGCATGCACATCTCGCTCGACGACGTCCTGCTGCGGGACCCCACGCTCACGGCCGAAGAGATCCTGATGTCGGAGAGCCAGGAGCGCATGATGGCGGTCGTCCGCCCCGACAAGCTCGACGAGTTCCTCGCCGTGGTCGGCAAGTGGGAGGTCGAGACCAGCGTCCTGGGCGAGGTCACCGGCACCGGCCGTCTCGTCATCGACTGGCAGGGCCAGGAGATCGTCAACGTCGACCCGCGCACCGTCGCCGTCGACGGCCCGGTCTACGACCGCCCGGTCGCCTACCCGACCTGGATCGACGCGCTGCAGGCCGACACCGCGGCGTCGCTCGACCGTCCGGCCGACGGCCCCGCGCTCAAGGCGCAGTTCCTCAGCCTGCTCGGTTCGCCGAACCTGGCGTCGAAGAACTGGGTCACGAACCAGTACGACACCTACGTGCTCGGCAACACGGCCCTGTCGTTCCCCGACGACGGCGGCATGATCCGCGTCGACGAGGAAACGGGTCTCGGCGTCGCGATCGCCACCGACGCCAACGGCCGCTACTGCCAGCTCGACCCGAAGCAGGGCGCGCGTCTGGCCCTGGCCGAGGCGTACCGGAACGTCGCCGTGACCGGTGCCGTCCCCGCTGCGGTCACCGACTGCCTGAACTTCGGCTCCCCCGAGAACCCCGAGGTCATGTGGCAGTTCTCCGAGGCGGTCGAGGGACTGGCCGACGGCTGCATGGAGCTCGGCATCCCGGTCACCGGCGGCAACGTGTCGTTCTACAACCAGACCGGCTCGACCCCGATCCACCCGACCCCGGTCGTCGGTGTGCTCGGTGTCATCGACGACGTCGCCAAGCGCGTCCCGTCGGGCTGGCAGGACGACGGCCACAACATCTACCTGCTCGGCACCACGAGCCTCGAGCTCGACGGGTCGGCCTGGGCCGGCACGGTGCACGGACACCTCGGCGGTCGTCCGCCGGCGGTGGACCTCGGTCGCGAGAAGGAGCTCGCCGAGCTGCTCTTCGCAGCGAGCGGCGAGCAGCTGCTGACGAGTGCGCACGACCTGGCGGACGGTGGCCTCGGCCAGTCGCTCGCCGAGTCGGTGCTCCGCTTCGGCCTCGGCGCCCGCGTGGTCCTCGACGAGCTCGAGTCCCGCGACGGCGTCGACACGGCGACCGCGCTGTTCTCCGAGTCGACCGGTCGCGTCATCGTGACCGTCCGGCGCGAGGACGACGTCCGCTTCCAGGGCCTGTGCGCCGGTCGGGGCTTCCCGGTCCTGCGCATCGGCGTGACCGACGCCACGTCGAACGCGCTCGAGGTCCAGGGTGCGTTCACTGCGACGCTCGACGAGCTCCGCGGCACGCACAACGCGACGCTGCCGGCCCGCTTCGGCGACGTGATCGTCGAGGACGTCACCGAGGGGTACGTCGGCCGCGGGCCACTCGACTCCGACGGTGCGTTCTCGCCGCGCACGGACTCCTAGGCCCGGCGGACACCGCGTGCCCATCGTCACCCTGCCCTTCGCGGAGCTCGTCGACCGGTTCGGCCCCGTGCCGGACGGCATCGAGCTGGACGTGTGGGACGTCGAGGCGCCGTACGGTCGCCCGGACGACGTCGCCATAACGTTCCTGCCGTTCTACTTCGGTGGACGGCACCGCTGGCAGTTCGTGCACGACCTGCCGGCGCTCGAGCTCCTGCAGCTGCCGAGCGCCGGCTACGAGCACGCGGTGCCGCACGTGCCCGGTCACGCCCAGCTGGCGAACGGTCGGGGGATCCACGACGACGAGACCGCCGAGCTCGCCGTCGGCCTGGCGCTGACCTCGCTGCGTGAGCTCGGAGCATTCCAGGCCGATCGCGCCAACGGTGTCTGGGACGCCCGGAAGACCCGTTCCCTGGCCGACCGCCGGGTCACGGTCGTCGGCTACGGCGCGATCGGGTCGGCGATCGCCACCCGGTTCGAGGCGTTCCGCACCGAGGTCACCGTGGTGGCCCGCACCGCTCGCGACCAGGACGGTCGCCACGTGCACGCGTTCGGCGAGCTGCCCGAGCTGGCACCGACGACGGACGTCCTCGTGCTCATCGCGCCGCTGACGGACGAGACCGAACGGCTGGTCGACGCCGAGCTGCTGGCCGCGCTGCCCGACGGCGCCCTGGTGGTGAACGTCGCCCGTGGCAAGGTCGTCGACACCGATGCGCTGGTGGCGGAGCTGCAGTCCGAGCGGCTGTTCGCGGCGCTCGACGTCACCGACCCCGAGCCCCTGCCAGACGGCCACCCGCTGTGGACGACGCCGAACACGGTCCTCACGCCGCACGTCGGGGGCAACACCGACCTGAGCGTCCCGCGGTCGATCGAGCTGATGCGTCGGCAGGTCGCCGCGCTGGCCGAGGGTCGCCCGTTCGAGAACCTGATCGAGCGCTAGCGACCTGTCGGCGTCAGTCCAGTCGGAGTGCCATGCCGAGACTCGGCGCGACGTCGTCGAACCCGAGCGATCGGTACAGCCGCTGACCGGGCGGATCCCCGACGAGCGTGACGTAGGCCCCGGCGGGTGCTCGGTCGCGGACGTCCTCGAGCAGCCACTCGACCACACGGCGTCCGAGCCCACGGCGCTGGTGGTCGGGATCGGTGGCGATGTCGGCGATGTGGAAGTACCACCCGCCGTCGCCGATCGTCCGGCCCATTGCCACCGGTGTGCCGCCGGCGTCCACGACGTGGCACGCCGACCAACTGCCGGCGATTGCCCCGGCGCCCTGCTCGGCGTTCTTCGGTGAGAGTCCGGAGTCCTGGCGCAGACGCAGGTAGTCCGCCAGCGGCGGTGCCCCGACGACCAGGGTGTACGGGTCGACCTCGGTCACGGTCAGAGCGGGACGATGCACGTCGGGGTCCCGACGGCGATCTGCTCCACGGCCTCGCCCGGCACACCGTCGGCACCGATCGGCAGCACGGCGATGGCGTCCGACCGCTCGTTGGCGACGAGCACGTACCCCGGCACCCGGGCGAAGTGCCGCGGCCAGGCTCCCCCGCACGACGCGGACCCGACGAGCGCGAGCCCGTCGTCGGCAGCGTCGAGCACCACGATCAGGTCGCGGCCACGGACGGCGACGGTGACGAGTCCGGCGTCGTCGACCTCGATGTGGCTGAGGAGCGACTCCCCCACCGCACCCTCGAACGTCGGGGTTGAGGCGATCGTCACGAGCGAGCCGGACTCGTCGCGGCGGAGTCGGTGGACCGCGCCGTCGAGCTCACCGGCGACGAACAGGTCGCCTGCGTACCAGGCCAGGTGCCGTGGGCCGACGCCGGGCGCCACGTGGTGCACGCCCAGCGCCTCGAGCGTGGGGACGCCGTCGGCCGACACGGTCACGCGGAACTCGTGCAGCGCGTCGCCACCGAGGTCGGCGACGAGCACCGTGCCGTCCGGCGTCGCGACGGACTGGTGCGCGTGCGGCGCATCCTGCCGGTCCTGCACCGGGCCGGTGGCGGCGGGCAGGGTCGCGACGGCGATGGCCGAGGCGGGGACGGCGAGCCGGTCGGTTCGGCCGTGCACGCCGTCTGCGGGCAGGACGACGCCGTCGCTCGCGAGGACCGAGGCGGAGAACGACTCGGCCGCCGCCAGGGACACGGCGGTGACGGTGCCGGAGACGTAGTTGGTGACGATGAGCGCCCCGGACGGGTCGACCCGCAGGTGGCACGGGGCGTCACCGCCGGCGGAGGCGTCCCACAGGTGTTCGAGCGCGCCGTTCTGCATCCGGAAGGCGGAGACGCCGCCGTCGTTCGTCTCGGACACGGCGTAGACACGGTCGCCCGACACGGCGAGGAACGAGGGATCGTCGAGCACCGCGACGGTACGAGCGACCGCGTCGGCACGAGCGACCGCGACCGTACGAGCGCCCGCGCGGGCAGCGCCGCCGTCGACCAGGGAGATGCCGGTCGCGTTCCCGCCGCCGGTGGCGGTGTAGGAACCGACGAGCAGGGTCGGCAGGTCGACGCTCATTCGTCGCGCCCGGCGATGCGCTCGTGGTGGTGGATGACCTCGGCGACGATGAAGTTGAGGAACTTCTCGGCGAACGCGGGGTCGAGGTGCGCCTCGGCGGCGAGACTCCGGAGCCGTGCGACCTGGATCTGTTCCCGGTCCGGGTCGGCGGCGGGCATGCCCGATTCGGCCTTCAGGTGCCCCACTCGCTGGGTGTACTTGAAGCGCTCGGCGAGCATGTGGATGACGGCGGCGTCGATGTTGTCGATGCTCTGCCGGATGCTCCGGAGTTCGGCGACAGCCGTCGCTTCGGCCGTCGCTTCGGGCTCGGGCGGGGTGACGTCGTCGCTCATGCCCCGAGCCTACTGGCGGACGCGCAGCCGAACCCCGCCGACGCCTGCGAGAATGAGCACATGTCGGTCTTGCTCGTGATCTCGGGCGTGTGTGCGGTCCTCGCTGGCCTCGTCCACGTGTACATCTGGTTCCTCGAATCCATCATCTGGACGAGTCCACGCGCCCGCAAGGTGTTCGGCATCGCGACCGAGACCGAGGCCGACGCGACCCGCTCCCTCGCGTTCAACCAGGGGTTCTACAACCTGTTCCTGGCGATCGGCGCGATCCTTGGTGTCGTGCTGGTGCTGGCGGGCAACACCGCGACCGGCTGGACCCTCGTCGTGTTCTCGACCGCGAGCATGCTCGGCGCCGCGGTGATCCTGGTCGGCTCCGGCCGCAAGTACGTCAACTCCGCGTTCAAGCAGGGCACGCTCCCGCTGATCGCGCTGCTCTTCGCGCTGCTCGGCTCGAGCTTCCCCGTCTGAGCCGTCTCGACCAGATCGTCAGCCCCGCCACGCAAAAGCGACAGGGTGCCACCGAAGTTCGGCGGCACCCTGTCGCTTTTGCGGGTGAGAAAAGGCCAGGCCCGGCCAGGTCAGCCGAGCTTGTCCTCGAACTGGGCCGGCAGCTTGTCGAGCGCCCACTCGATCGCAGCGGTGGTGCCCATCGAGAACGCCGACGACACGTCCTTGTCGTCGAAGACGATGTAGTGACCGGCCTCGACCGACGGCACCTTCTGGAACAGCGGGTCGGCCTCGGCCTTCGACGCGTCGACGTAGATCGGCAGGACCAGCGTCAGGTCGGCGTCGAGCAGGTCGAGGTTCTCGTCGGACAGCGTGACGGAGAACGCCTTGCCGGCTTCCTTGTCGATGGCCGACGGGATCGTGAACCCGAGGTTCTTCATGAACGACGAGCGGCTGTCGGTGGAGGCGTACGCGCCGAAGCCCTCGGAGCTGTACGCACCGACGACGGCGGTCTTGCCCTCGAAGTCCGGGTGGGCCTTGCGCGCCGTGGCGTAGGCATCGTCGAGGTCGGAGAGCAGCTTCTTGCCCTCGGACTCCTTGCCGAGCGCCTTCGCGATCATCGTGGTCTGCTGCTCGGTCGAGGCGAGGTAGTTCTCGCCGCCCTTCGGGATCGCGACGGTCGGCGCGATCGCGGACAGCTTGTCGTAGCGGTCCTTGTCACCAGACGACTTCACGTCGAGGATCAGGTCCGGGTTGAGCTTGAGGATGTCCTCGTAGCTCGGCTCGAGCGTCTGGATGATCTTCGGCGACTTCGTGTACGCGTCCTTGAGCCACGGTCCGACGCCGTCGCCACCGAAGGCGAGCCAGTCGCTCGCGCCGACCGGCTGCACGCCGAGCTCGAGCGCGGTCTCGGCGTCACCCCAGCCGAGGGCGACGACGCGCTTCGGCTGCGAGTCGATCGTCGTGGTGCCGAGGCCGGTCGTGATGGACACCGGGAAGGCCCCGTCGGACGAGCCGGACGAAGCCGTGTCGGTGGACGAGCCGGAGCCCGAGGCACAGCCGGCGAGGACAAGGGAGGCTGCGGCGACGGCACCCGCAGCGGCGAGGACACGTCGGAGACGAAGGGATGATCGGATCACGAAGGGTAGCCTAACCTAACGGGGCGTACAGGAAATCAGCTGGATAGGCTGGGTGATCGTGGCCGTCCCAGATCCAGACCGCACGCGCCTCGCGGTGCTCGGCTCCCCCATCGCGCATTCGCTCTCCCCCACGCTCCACGAAGCGGCCTACGACACGCTCGGGTTGGGGTGGTCGTACGGGAGGCACGAGGTCGCGTCCGGCGGGCTCGACGCGTTCGTCGCGGGGCTGGGTCGCGGATGGCGCGGGCTGAGTCTCACGATGCCACTCAAGCGCGAGGCGCTGCCGCTCCTCGACCGCACGACCCCGTTGGTCGACGAGCTCGGGGTCGCCAACACGGTGGCGTTCCGCCACGAGGGCGACAGCATCGTCCGCGCGGGCGCGAACACCGACGTCCAGGGGCTCGTCCGTCCGGTCGAGGCCCTCGGGCACCTTCCCGGCGAGGCCACGATCCTCGGCGGCGGGGCGACCGCGGCGAGCGCCCTGACCGCAGCCGTGCGGCTCGGGGCGTCACTCGTGCGGGTGTTCCTGCGCGACACCGCGAAGGCTGGCTCGCTCGTGGAGCTGGCTGTGCGGCTCGGCGTCTCGCTCGAGGTCCTGCCGCTCACCGACCTGCCCGGCACCCGCCACGGGTTCGTCCTGTCGACGCTTCCCGGCGGCGCGGCCGACCCGCTCGAGCTGGTGCCGTCGGGGTCGGACGCCGTGCTGTTCGACGTCGCCTACGAACCGTGGCCGACCGCCGTCGCGTCGCGTTGGGCCGGTGCGGGCGGCCGGGTGCTGAACGGTCTCGACATGCTCACCGAACAGGCCATCGGCCAGATCCGCTTCTTCCTGACCGGTGACGAGGACGAGCTGCTGCCCGACGAGGCCGCCGTCCGTCGTGCGATGCGCTCGGCTGTCGGCCTGCCCGCCGTCATCAGCAGCTAGCCGACGACGACACCGGCGACCCGCGGTCAGCCGCGGGACCGCGCCTCGGCGTCGAGCAGGGCGACGGACACGTCCCACAACCGGTCGGCCTGGTCCGGGTCGAGCGCCCAGGGCAGCACGCCGTGCAGGCCGTCCTCGATCCGCTCCACCACCGCGGCTTCGTGGCAGTCCTCGAAGTAGCGGCCCGTGACGCCGTCGAGTTCCGGTGCGGTGGCGAGCAGGACCGAGGTCGCAGCTCCCTGCTCCGGTGTCTTCACGGCGTCGGCGGCGGCGATCTTCGTGGCGGCGAGGACCTCCGGGTCCCAGTGCTTCTGCAGCCCGGTCCAGATCCCGCCGGGCATCAGGGCGTTCGCGGTGATGCCGTCGGCGGCCCACCGCCGGCCGGCAGCGACGGCGAACAGCACGTTGGCGGTCTTCGACTGGCCGTAGGCGAGGCCGGGCTCGTAGGGACGCCGGCGGAAGAACAGGTCGTCGAACACGACGGGCGAACCGCCGTGACCGCTCGACGACACCGAGACGATGCGGGCCGAACCCGAAGCGGCCAGGGCGTCGTGCAGCCCGAGCGCGAGGGCGAAGTGGCCGAGGTGGTTGGTCGCGAACTGCGACTCCCACCCGGCGGGCGTGTACGACTCGGGCGCGTCCATGATCCCGGCGTTGGCGACGAGGACGTCGAGCGGCCCCGACCACGCTGCGGTGAACGCCTCGACGGAGCCCGGGCGGTCCAGGTGCAGTTCGACGACGGCCGGTGCGTCCGTCCCCGTCGACCGGGCGATGTCGTCCGCGACCCGTCGGCCGGCGTCGACGTCCCGCACGGCGAGCGTCACGCGCGCCCCGGCTCCGGCGAGTGCTCGGGCGGTCTCCACCCCGATGCCGGACGCGGCGCCGGTGACGATCGCCGTGCGTCCTGTCAGGTCGAGGCCGTCGACGACCTCGGCGGCCGTGGTCCGGTCGCCGAAGCGGGCGAGGTCGCGTGCGGGCATGTCGACTCCTGTCAGCTGGCGTGGTGCGGAGCCGTCAGGCGACGACACCGTCCACGTAGAACCATCGTCCCTGCTCGCGGACGAACGCGCTCGTCTCCTCGAGCGTCCCGCGGTCGTCGTCGGAACGCCACCACGCGCGGAACGCGACCGTGCCCTGGGAGTCGAACGGGCCTCCCGAGGTCGTCGTCAGGACGTCCAACCGGGTCCAGCGCTGGGACGCGTCCAACTCGAGGGCTGCCGGTCGGGTGCGCGGGTGCCAGGTGAGCAGCAGGTACTCCGGCAGTCCCAGCGCGAACGCGCTGAAGCGTGAGCGCATCAGGCGTTCCGCGGTCGGTGCGGCCGCTCCGCGGTGCAGGGGGCCGCAGCACTCGCCGTAGGGATTGCCGCTCAGGCAGGGGCAGCGCGTCTCGTCGGTGACCACGCCGGAACGCTAGTCGACGATCGACAGCGCGACGGTGATGTTGCCGCGGGTGGCGTTCGAGTACGGGCAGATCTCGTGCGCGCGCTCGGCCAGGCGCTGGCGCTGCTCCTGCGGGGCGGCGGGTGCGTAGACGTCGAGCTCGACCGCCAGGCCGAAGGTGCCGTTGCCGGCGCCGCCGATGCCGACCTCGGCGGAGACCTCGGCGCCGGTGGTGTCGAGGTCGAGTTCCTTGCCCGCGGCGTGCAGTGCACCGAGGAAGCACGCGGCGTACCCGGCGGCGAACAGCTGCTCGGGGTTGGTGCCCTCGCCGCTGCCGCCCATCTCCTTCGGCGGTCGGGTGTCCAGGTCGAGCCGGTCGTCCTCGCTGCGGACGTGCCCGTCGCGGCCGCCTCCGGTGGCGTGGGCGGCTGCGGTGTAGACGATGTCGAGACTCATGGAGCCGAGGTCATCGCGCCCACCTGGACGTGTGCTGCGCGTGCCCGGGGCGCCGGGGCCGGGCGCCCGCGCGTGCCCGCGCCGCCGGGCGTGTCCGCGCGTGCCGCGGGGTGCCCGCGGCGCACTTCGTGAACTTCGTGAGCAGAAATGGTCGGGCCCCACGAGCGCACTCGACCATTTCTGCTCACGAAGTACCGAACGCCCGAGCGCCCGCGCCACAATGCCCCGCGCCCGGGTAGACATGACACGTGTTCAAGATCGGGTGGCAGGTGTACCGGGAGCGACTGCCCGAGGTCATCGGTGAGCGCATCCGCCGACGCATGGTGGTCGTCGGCGCGATCGTCGCGGCGACCGCGTTCGTCGTGCTGCTGTTCGTCGGCGTGCTCCTGGACCGCCTGGACGACCCCGTTCCCGGTCCCGCCGGTGTCGTCGTCGCGGTCGTGGTGGCCGCCGGCTTCGGGTGCTTCGGCGCATCGCTGACGCCGGTCGGTCCGAAGGGATGGGCCGTCCCACCGATCCCGGGCATCGGCTGGCGCACGCAAGAGGCCATCGCCCGGTACTACGGCAGGAACCCTCCGGCGGTGGACCCGCAGCACCGCGATGCCGTGCTCCACGGCCTGCTGGAGAGCCGCGACCAGATCGTCCGCGTCGCCACCCGTTCGTTCCTGCAGTTCGTCAGCTGGGTGGGTCTCGTCCTCGGCACGGTGGTCTTCGTCCTCACGTTCCCCGTCGACGGCGACCGGATGATCGTGTTCCTCGGTGTGTGGTCCATGTGGCTCGTCTTCTCGAGCGGCACGGGCGTCATGGGGATCCGCACCCTCGGCCGTCAGGAGCAGCTGCGCGTCGAGGCCGAGGCCCTCCCGCCCGTCCCGCCGGCACCGCCCGCCCGCGGCCGGCCCGGCACCCCGAAGGGCAGCAAGCTCTCGCTGCCGGGCGACTGAGCCGTGTTCGCACTCGGTTGGCGGATCTTCTTCCGGCACGTCGACGACGTACTGGACCCACGTCGTGTCCGCCGCGCAGCAGCGTGGTCCGGCGCAGCGGCCGTGGTCGCGTTGGTCGGCATGCTCGCCCTGGAGGCCCGGCTCGGCTGGACGGCACAGCCTCCGCTCCGCAGCGTGGCGGCCATCGTGCTGCTGGCGGCCGGCGTGGGTCTGCTCACGTTCGCGTGCTTCCCGACGCGGCGCCCGCCGGACCCCTCGGCGACGATCAACGGGCGGCAGGTGCGGGCCTCGTGGCAGAACTCGGTGCGGACCTCGGTGCAGCCGTACCTGCTGCGACGGCCACGCCCCGTCCGTCCAGACGACCGCGAGGCGGTCCGCACCGACACGGTCCTGCTCCGCCGCGGCCTGATCGGCACGCTCGCCCGCGTCACCCCGCTGCTGGGGGCAGGGGTCGCCGCCGTCGGTGCTGGCCCGTTGCTCGACGTCGCGCCCTGGTGGCCCGTGGTGTCCGTCGCGCTCTACGTCCTCGTGCTGCCCGAGTACGTCGTCCGCCTCGGCCGCTCCGAACGCGCGCGGGTCGCCGCCGAGGCCGCCGAGCCGTTCGAGGTCCCCGCCGGCCCGACTTCGTGAGCAGAAATGGTCGGGTGGCGTGACGGGACCCGACCATTTCTGTTCACGAAGCGGAACGGGACAAGGGAACAGGCCGACACGACGCAACAGCCCCGCCCGCGCGACTGTCGGGGGCACGGGGCACACTGGGCGCATGTGTGGAAGGTTCGTCGTCTCCGACACCACGGCCGATCTGTTGCCCGAGCTCCTCGGTGAGCTCGCCGACCGGACCGAGCACGTCGACCAGGACACCGGCGTCGTGGGGACCGGCCTGGTGCCGAGCTGGAACGTCGCCCCGACCGACCCCGTGTCCGCGGTGCGCCAGCGGCACGGCGAACGCGAGCTGCCGCAGATCAGCTGGGGCTTCGTGCCGAGTTGGGCGAAGGACTTCCAGAAGCAGCGCCCGAAGCCGATCAACGCCCGCATCGAGACGGTGGCGACGAGCGGCATGTTCAAGCGGGCCTTCGCGACGAACCGGTGCATCGTGCCGGCGCAGGGCTACTACGAGTGGGTGGTGCGCGAAGACGGCAAGGAGCCGCACTTCGTGCACGAGCCCGGCGGTGCCCTGGCGATGGCCGGGGTCGTGAGTGCCTGGCCGGACCCGACCAAGCCCGAGGGCGACCCGGACAAGTGGCGGCTGTCGCTGGCGATCATCACGCGCGACGCCCACGTGGCCCCGGGCGAGGTGCACGACCGCATGCCGGCGTTCCTGACGCCCGACGGCTACGACGACTGGCTCGGCGGCGGCACCGGTGGCGCCGGGGGCCTCGGCACCGACGACCTGCTGGCCCTGCTCGACCACGAGTCACTGACGGTCGCGGCCGGCCTGGAGCAGTACGAGGTCGCCCGCACCGTGAACAGCGTGAAGAACGACGGCCCGCAGCTCATCGAACCGGTGGCGTAGCCAGCGAGACGCAACCCGGCCCGGCGCCCTACTCGACGCTCGGACGCACCCACAGTTCGGCGATCTGGGAGTCCCGCGGAGCGTCGATCACGAACCGCACGGCCGAGGCGACGGTGGATGGTTCACTCCGCACCACGTCGGGGTCGGCCGGACCGTACCGATCGCCGGTGTGCGCGAGCGGGGTGTCGGTCGGTCCCGGCGCGACGGTGCTCACCCGGATCCCGTCGGCGCTGACCTGCTGGCGGAGTCCGTCGGTGACGGCCTGCAGCGCGTGCTTCGACGCGGAGTACACGGTGCTGTTCGGCACGGCCCGTCGCGCGGCACCCGAGCTGATCACGACGACCGACCCGGCGGCCCGGCGCAGGTGTGGCAGGAACACCCGGCTCAGCTCGGCCGGCGCGATGACGTTGGTGGCGAAGGCGCGCTGCCAGTCCTCGGAGCGGGCGTCCTCGACACGCAGGCGTTCGACGATCGCTGCGTTGTGCACCAGGACGTCGAGCTCCGGTACCGAGTCGGCGAAGGCCGGGAACCCGGCGGCGTCGGTCAGGTCGAGCTGCACGGCGGTGACGTGGTCGAGCGCCCCGACCTCGTCGAGCCGCACGCGGTCACGCCCGACGGCGATCACCTCGTGGGTCCGGCGGAGCTCCTCGACGACGGCGCGTCCGATGCCGCTGGTCCCACCGGTCACGATCGCGGTGGGTCGGCCGGGTGCGGTGGGTCGGTCGCTCATCCTCCGAGGCTAGCGAGCGGCGGAGCCGCACCGCCCCGCGTGACGGCGTGCGTCGGACGCGACCAC
This sequence comes from Curtobacterium sp. PhB78, assembly GCF_003751685.1. Taxonomy (NCBI): domain Bacteria; kingdom Bacillati; phylum Actinomycetota; class Actinomycetes; order Micrococcales; family Microbacteriaceae; genus Curtobacterium; species Curtobacterium sp. PhB78. The sequence goes on along the minus strand of NZ_RKIA01000004.1, from coordinate 266,257 downwards.
GGCACGACGACGGGAGGCCCGGATCACGTGCGCCTGTCGGCTGACGTGATCCGGGCCTCCCGGTCGACCGCGGTGGTTACGGACGCGCGCTGCGTCGGATCCCCGGGGCGGCTGCGATGCCCGCCGCGATGCGGCGACGCGTCACGAGCAGCACGCCGGCCAGGAGCAGTGCGATCGCAGCGAGGCCGAGGCCGACGAGGCCGGTCGCACCGGTGAAGGCGAGCTCCGCGGTGTGGACCGCTGCCGCGATGCCGGTCGGGTAGGTGACCGTGATGGTCGCCGTCACCGTCTGGCCGTTGCTGTCCGTCACCGTGTACCCGATGAAGGTGGTGCCGGTGTGGCCCTTCGCCGGGGTGAAGACGACCTTGCCGTCGCGGACGGTCCAGGTGCCCTCGTGGCTGACGACGACGCGGTCGGACTGCTTGCCCGTCTCCGGGTCGATCAGGTGCAGGGTGCCCGTCTCGAAGGTGGCACCGCCCGAGGCGGAGTCGTTGTCGAGCGGGTCGATCGTGACCTGGTGCCCGACGGTCCCGGTGGCGGCGTCGTCCTTCGCGACCGCGGCGGCGACGACCGTCATCGTGGCGGTGGCGGTGGTGGTCTGCCCCGAGGCGTCCGTCACCGTGTAGGTGAAGGTGTCCGTGCCGGTGAAGCCGGCGGCCGGGGTGTAGACGTACGCGCCGGTGGGCTGGACCGTCACCGTGCCGTGGGCCGGCTTGCGGTCCAGCGCTGCGGTGAGGCGGGTGCCCTGGTCGTTGGTGAGCAGACCGTGGGCGGCGTCGCGGGAGATCGGGGTGCCGGCGATGGTGTGGCCGGCGTCCTTCGTCGCGTCGATGCCGACGGTGACGGTGACGGTGGCGTCGACCTGCTGACCCGAGCCGTCCTGTGCCCGGTAGGTCACGGTGTCGGTGCCGGAGAAGCCCTTCGCCGGGGTGTAGACGAACGTGCCGTCCGCGGCGATCGAGACCGTGCCGTGCCCCGCCTTGCCGGAGGTCACGACCGTCAGGTCGCTGCCGTGGTCGTTGCCGAGCACGCCGGGGCCGGCGACGGTGACCGGCTTGCCGGCCTTCGTGGCTGCCTTGTCGTTCGTCGCCGTCGGGGTGACGGTGATCGTCACCAGGCCGGTCGCGGTGTTGCCGTCGTGGTCGATCGCCGTGTAGGTGAAGGTGTCGATGCCGGACCAGTCGCGCTCCGGCGTGTAGACGTACGAGCCGTCCTTCGCCAGCGCCACGGAGCCGTGTGCCGGCTTGCGGTCGATCTTCGCCCACAGGTCGGTGCCCTCGTCGTCGGCGAGGACGCCCGTGCCGACGGTCGCGGTCACGGTGCCGTTGGTGGCGGTGCGGCCGGTGTCGGGGGTCGCCATGGTGCCGACCAGGACGGTGACGGTCGCCGTCGTGGTCTGGCCGGAGCCGTCCGTGACGGTGTACGTGAACGTGTCCGTGCCGGAGAAGCCCTTCTTCGGCAGGTAGACGAGCGAGCCGGGCTCGGTGCCCTTGGTCACGGTGCCGTGCGCGGCGTCGCCGTGACCGGTGACCGTGAGCGTCGTGCCGTGGTCGTTGGCGGTCAGCGTCGTGCCGGCGATGGCCAGCGCGGTGCCGGCGCTCGTGCGCACGGTGTCCGCGACGGCGACGGGCTTGACCGTCACCGTGACGGTCGCCTTCGCCTTGCCGCCGGTCGGGTCGGTCACCGTGTAGGTGAACGTGTCCGTGCCGGAGAAGCCGTCGGCTGGCGTGTACGTGACGGTGCCGGTTCCGGTTCCGGTTCCGCCTCCGGTGATCGCGGCCTCGCCGTGACCGGGCTTGGTGACCGCGGTGACGGTGAGCTTCGTGCCGGAGTCGTTGCCCGTGACCACGACGTCGACCGGGGTCGAGGCGGTGGTGGTCGCGGTGTCGGCGACGGCCTTCGGGGCGACGGCGATCGTCACGGTGCCGGTCGTGGTGCCACCGGCGCCGTCGGTGACGGTGTACTCGAACGAGTCCGGGCCGGAGTAGCCGGGCTTCGGCGTGTAGGTGTACCCGCCGTCCTCGTCGACGACGACGTCACCGCGCGACGGGTCGGTGTTGTCCGTGACGTGCAGGTCGGTGCCGGTGGCGCCGTCGAGCACGCCCTTGTCGGCCGGCACGGTGATGGATCCGTCGGCGTCGGTGGTCGTGGAGCCACCCGCCGTGACGGGTGTGACCCGGACGGAGACGGTGCCGGTGTTCGTGAGGCCGTTGCGGTCGGTGACCGTGTAGGTGAACTCGTCGGTGCCGGAGAAGCCGGGCTTCGGCGTGTAGGTGACGGTGCCGTCGTCGTTCCGGACCGCGGTGCCGTTCGTGCCGCTCTTGCCGACGGGGATGTCGAGCACGGACAGGCCGGTGCCGAGGTCGTTGCCGGTCAGGTCGGCCGAGGTGACCGTCTTGCTGCCGCCTGCCTTGACCGTGATCTCGTCCGGCTCGGTGCCGGGCTTGACCGTGATGGTCACGACACCCGTGGCCGTCCCGCCGGAGGGGTCCTTCGCCGTGTAGGTGAAGGTGTCCGTGCCCGAGAAGCCGTCCTTCGGGGTGTACGTGTACGACCCGTCCTCCGCCAGCTCGAGGTCGCCGTTCGCGGGCTCGAGGTCGACCGTGGCGGTGAGCTTCGTACCCTCGTCGTTCCCGAGCACGCCCGAGCGGTCGTCGCCGTCTCCGCCCACGCTCAGCGTGGTGCCGGCGGTGGCGGTCGCGGTGTCCGGGGTGGCCATCGGGCCGACGACGACGGTGATCGTGCCGGTCGTGGTCTGGCCGGAGTCGTCCCGCACCGTGTAGGTGACGGTGTCGGTGCCCGAGAAGCCGGGCTTCGGCGTGTACGTGATCACGCCGGTGGTCGGGTCGATCGTGACGTCGCCGTGCGTTGTGCCGTCGGCGTCCGGCACGGCGGCCGCGTCGGTGACGGTCAGCTTCGTTCCCTTGTCGTTGCCGGTGAGCGTCTCCGGCGCGATGGTCAGCGTCTCGCCGGACTTCGTCGACACGGTGTCGCCGTTCGCGACCGGCTGGACGGTGACGGTGACCGTCGCCGGGCCGGTGGTGACCTTCGAGCCGTCGGTCACGGTGTAGGTGAACGAGTCGGTGCCGGAGAAGTCACCCGTCGGCGTGTACTCGACGGTGCCGTCCTCGGCCACCACGGCGGTGCCGTTCGCCGGACCGGTGACGATCGTGGTGACCAGGTCCGAGCCGCGGTCGTTGTGCTGCACGTCGACGTTCACCGGGGTGCCGGCGCTCGTCGTCGTGGTGTCGTTCGCGATCGCCGGGTTGACCGTGATGGTCACCGTGGCGGTCGTCGGAGCACCGGCGGTGTCCGTCGCGGTGTACCGGAACGAGTCCGTGCCCGAGAAGCCGTCGGCCGGCGTGTAGGTGATCGCACCGGTCGCCTTGTCGAGGGTGAGCTCGCCGTGCGCGGGCTTCGTGTTCGACGAGATCGTCAGGCCGGTGCCGAGGTCGTTGCCCAGGACGCCGGTGGCGCGGGTGTCGGCGGTGTACGTGGTGCCGGCGGCGACGCGGACGGTGTCGTCCTTCGCCAGCGGGGCGACGTTCACGGTCACGGTCACGGTGTCGGTCCCCCCGGTGCCGTCGGTGACGGTGTACGTGAAGGAGTCGGGGCCGGAGTAGCCGGTCGTGGGCGTGTAGGTGTAGCTGCCGTCCTTCGCGACGACGACGTCACCGTGAGCGGGCTTGGTGTTGCCGGTGACCGTCAGGTCCGAGCCGAGGTCGTTGGCGAGCAGGCCGGGGGCGGTGCCGGGGGTGCCGGTGCCGGGGGTGCCGGTGCCGGGGGTGCCGCTTCCGCTTCCGCTGATCGGCGAGCCGGCCGTCGCGGTGACGGTGTCGGCGACCGCGGTCGGCAGCACCGTGATGGTGACCGTGCCGCTGATCGGCGCGCCGTCGCCGTCCTTCGCCGTGTAGGTGAAGGAGTCCGGGCCGGAGTAACCGGCGGTCGGGGTGTACGAGTACGAGCCGTCCTTCTCGACGGTCAGGTCACCGTGGGCGGGCTTCGTGTTGCCCGTGACCGTCAGGCCGGTGCCGTGGTCGTTCGCGAGCAGACCCGTCTTGGCGTCCGCGGTGGCGGTCTGGCCGGCGTGCACGCTGAACGCGTCGTCGGTGCCCGCCGGGGCGACGGTGATCGTCACCGTGCTGGTCGACGTCTGGCCGGACGAGTCCTTCGCCGTGTACTGGAAGGTGTCCGTGCCCGAGAAGCCGTCGGCCGGCGTGTAGGTGTACGAGCCGTCGGGCTTCACGGTCGCGGTGCCGTGGGCTGGCGTGGTGTTCGACACGACGGACAGGCCGGTGCCGCTGTCGTTCGACAGGACGCCCTTCGACGCGGGCACCGTCAGCGTGGTGCCGTTCGGCGTGTTGCCGGTGTCCGAGGTCGTGGTGACGTGGACGGCCTTGAGCGTGTTGGTGAAGGTCACCATGACGTCGGTGCCGTCGGCGGTCGTGGCTGCGGGGAACGTGAAGGTGCCGGTGTTCCCGGTGCCCCTCGCGATGACCGCACTGGTGGTCTGGTTCAGCGCCACCCACGACGTGTCGTAGTTCGCCAGGTCGGTGGTGCCCGAGGCGGTCTGCGTGACCGTGTAGTCCTTGTTCGGCGTGCTCAGGACCGCGCCGGCACGCTGCGACTGGGTGCCGGTGCTCTGGCCGGTCGTCGTGGCCGAGGTGCCGCTCTTGGTGGGGTCGATGCCGCCGCCGGTGATGGCGAGGCCGAACTGGTCGCCCGTGTTCCAGCGCTTGTCGACGCTCGACTCACCGGTGACGGTGTCGGCGTAGTTGCAGCTGGCCAGGTCGCTGGCGGCGTAGTTGCCGACGATCGGGAAGCTGCGGACCTGCGCACCCGAGGTGGGGTCGAGCTGGTAGATCGTGGTCGTCGAGACGCTGTTCGCGGTCACGGTGTTCGAGACGTACAGGTAGCCGTCGGACGAGAACGCGATGCCCGGGCTGCTGGTGCCTGCCGGCAGGGTCGCGATCGCGGACGTGGTCATGACCGTGCTGCCCGAGGCGCTCGGGACCTCGTCGGTGTTGACGCGGTAGACCGTGTCGGCCGCCACGACGAAGAACAGGCCGCGCGAGCTGAACGCGAAGTCACCGTTGCCGGCCTTCAGCCCGTTGATCTGTCCGACCTGACCGAGGTACGTCTTGGTCGCGGGGTCGTAGGCACCGAGCCACCCGGTGTTGTCGCCGTAGTAGTAGATGCCGTTCTTCGGGTTGACCGCACCGCGGATCACGGTCCGTGTCTTGTCCGTGGCGATCGGATCCGACGCGACGTTGGTCTTCGGGTCGTACTGCCGCAGCGTGGCGCTGACGTTGTTCGACGCGGCGAACATCGACAGGCCCTCACGCGAGATGCCGAGGCCGTTGTTCGCGCCGGTGCCGAGGTTCGTGACGTCGGCGGTCGTGCCCTTGGAGTCGCCCGTGGTGATGTCCACCGCAACGACCTTGCCCGTGCCGTCGATGGCGTAGAGCGTGTTCTGGTCGCACACCAGTGCACCGTTCGAGATCGCGGTGACGGCCGAGGCGGGCTCAGCGGCGATGACCGCCGTGGTCGTCGAGAGACCGGCGCCGACGAGCAGCGCGGCACCGAACATGGCGACGGTTCGGACGCCGAAGCGGCGTCGAGGCACAGCGGTGCCCTGGTTCCCAGGCAGCATGATCACTTTCGGGTCGAGACGATGCGGGCGCTGATCAACAGCCGTCGGTTCAGGGAGAACGGTCGTTGGCGCCGGGTCGATACTGGCAGGTCTCGATACCGAAGTGGGGACGGAACGGGTCCCCAATAGGGGGGACCACTCGTTGTGGGGGTAGGCGCGTCACAGGCCCACGTCACCCGCTCGGGGCACAGCAAAACCCCACCGGGATCCGGTGGGGTTTCAGGGGCTCGAGCGTGGTCCGGATCAGGCGGTGGCGCGGATCACGTCGGGCAGCAGCACGTGCAGCCGTTCGGCCAGACGGCCCTTGGCCTCGTCGAGGGAGCGGAAGTCCCCCACGTACTCGCCGAACGTGTCGGCGACGAAGAAGTGCGTGCCCTGCCGGTCGACGGTGCCGCCGTAGTACCCGCCGTAGTTGGCGACCCAGAGCCCGGTGTCGGGCTGCGCCCAGCTGATGCGGACGCGAGCCGGCGCGGTGTCGGCGACGACCTGCGCCTCGATCTCGGCGATGACCTCGATCGTCCGGGTGTCCAGCGTCACTTCGGTCTGCTGGCGGTGATCGGCGGTCATGCTCATGGTGGTGCTCCTTCGGGCTGTGCTGCGTGCTGGTGCTGCGTGCTGCGTACTGGTGCTGTGGGCGTCGCGGACGCCGATGGTGCGCGATGGGACGGATGCCGGCGGTGCGGTGGCGCCGTGGCGCCGGTGACGCCTACTCGACCGGTCGGATGACCGACGGGAGCATGACGTGGAGCTGGTCCTCGAGCTTGGTCTGCGCTTCTTCCAGCGATGGGAACTCACCGACGACCAGGCCGAAGGTGTCCGAGGCGACGAAGCGGCCGTCGCGCTTGTCGACGCTGCCACCGAAGTACCCGCCGTAGCCGGCGATCCACTCGCCCTGGTCTTCCTGCACCCAGGTGACCTTCGCGCGGGTGGGACGCGTCGAGGTCGCCGCGTCGGCTTCGAGGATCGCGATGGTGTCGACCGTGTCGGTGTCGAGGGTGACCTCGGCCTGCGTCGCGTTGTTGACGGTGATGCTCATGTCGCTCTCCTTCACGATCCGGGGTACATCTGCTGACACCAGAACGCTACGAGAACCGCGGCCCGAACCGCCAGCGATGCCCGTTGATTCACGGGTTCCGTCAATGCGACCCATCGGCGTCCCCCGGGTTTCCGGGGTGGTGTGACGTCTTTCCGGGGTACACGGGTCAGATCGGGGTACTCGTTTTCCGGACCTCCGAGATGCGTCACGGAATGACGGAGACACTCATCCGGGAGGCCCGACTCACTACCGTCGGTCGGGTGACCTCCGACAGTCCCCGCGATCCAGGGCGCGCCCCGGCCACCGGACGCAGCCGTCGGGTGGCGACGTGGCTCGCCGCCGCCTACGGCGTCGCGGTGGTGCTCGTCGGGTTCTGGGGTTCACCCGTCGACGCGGCAGCCGGTCCGACGCTCGACCGGGTGATCGAGGTCGCTCATCGCCACGGGGCCCCCGGCTGGTTCGGCTACGGCACGATCGAGTCGCTGTCGAACGTGGTCTTCTTCGTCCCGCTGGGCCTGCTCGTGGTCCTGCTCGCGGGCGCTCGGTGGTGGTGGGCGGCTGCGGCTGCGGGCGTGGTCGTCAGCGTCGGCATCGAGACCGGCCAGGCGCTCTTCCTGCCCGCGCGCACCGCGTCACTGGCCGATGTCCTGGCGAACGGCCTGGGTGCGGTCCTGGGCTCGCTGCTCGGGGTGCTGGTGCTGTCGTGGGCGGCGCACCGACGGCGTCGCTGACACCCGGACACGACGAAGCCCCCGGAGCGATGCGCTCCGGGGGCTTCGTTCAGTAGCTCGAGACTCAGACGGACTCGCGCTGACGACGGACCGAGGTGCGGACCAGCAGCAGGCCACCACCGAGCACGACGGCGCCGCCGGCGACCCAGATCGCGAGCATCGAGATCGTGGAACCGGTGAAGGCGAGCTCGCCGTTGCCGTTGGTGCCGGCAGCAGCGGCCGGGACGACGGCGGTGCCGTCGGCCGGGACGACCGTCAGGGCCGAGGTGGCCACGTTGCCCGAGGTGGCGCCGGTCGCGGTGAGCGAGTAGGTGCCCGACGCGCCCTGCGGCAGCGTGACGGAGACCGCAGCGGCACCGGTCGACGACGCCGTGTAGGTCTTGGAGACGGTGGTGATGGGCAGCGCGCCCAGCGTGACGGCGCCAGCACCGGTCACGGAGACGGAGACCGTCTCGTTGGCGACGAACGAACCGGCGGCGAAGCCGACGGTCGCGGTGCCACCGGAAACGGCTGAACCCGAGACGCTGACGTTCGACGCGGGCACGTAGCCGGCGGCGTTGGCAGCGGACGGAACGGCAACGAACGCAGCAGCGGCCAGGACGACCGCAGCGATGATCTTCTTCATGGATGTGTCCCCTAGACCCTGATGGCTTCGCGCGGATGGAAGTGCGACCAGCCCCGAGTACTTGCAGGCGCGATTGCGAAGTCGGCTCAATCTACCGGGGATTCACAGCTGGTGGCCAGGGGCTTTGTAACCGACTGGTGAACACCGGGGGTCGACACCGCGTCAACCGGCGTTCGTCCCTGGTCCGGTCCACCGAGGTACTGAACCCGGATCGTCGTGCTTTTCCCTGGTGAGAGGGTGGTCTGGAACTGCGCGACGGGATGGTCGCCGTCCGTCGCCGTCTGCGGGGACGCAGTCTTGCCATCCTGAGTGGATGTGACGTACACCCCTGAAGAGGGGGCGTAGACCGCGACGTTTGTCCGGACTGCGCCGGGCGCCACGCCGAACGCTCCGGCCCCAGTGACGTACTCCGGCAGGCTCGTCGCTGCGTCCGCCGGGGCAGTACTCGTCAACGTGACCTCGACCGTCCACGTCGGTCGGCCGTCCTTCCGGCACACCTCGCTGCCGACCGAGACGGTCTTCTCGAGGTAGTAGTCCATCTTCGCGCCGGTGGCGTCGTTCAGGTAGACGCCGAACTGCTGCGAGCTCGAGTCGCTCGTCGGCAGACCACCCGCGATGGCGGTCCCGGTGAGCTCCGACTGCTCGCTCTTGTCGGCGCTCCAGAGCTTGACCCGCCCTTCGTCGACGCCGGTCGTCAACGCCGCGATGAACTCCTTCGGGTCGAAGCCGCCCTCGGACACCTTCGTGAACACCGCACTGGCTGCTGAAGCGAAGAACAGGTCTTGCACCGCCGGGTCCGGATACTTGGCGTACGCGTCGCTGAGCAGCAGCTGCACCGCGTTGTCCGACGTCAGCTCGTCACCGGTGGCGAGCTTCACCGGTCCGGTCGCCTTCAGGATGTAGCCGAGCGTCACGGGGTCGATCGACAGCACGCCGTCGACCCGCTGCCCGAACTGCCGCTTCCACATCTCCCGGGCGAGCTTCGCCGAGGTGTCGAACCGTGGCGTCAGAGTCACGTCCTGGATGAACTCCCCCGTGATCGAGCCGTACAGGCCCTGCGTCTCCGTGGTCAGCGGCAGCACTGGCTCGTCGGCCTGCGGGAAGTCCGACGTCGACGCTTGCTGCCCCAGCGAGATCGCACCGTCCTTGACGTCCAGCAGCGCCACCGCTCCGGGGATCCCCCCGCCGGCACGCAGCTCCGCGTTGTTCTGGAAGAGCACGAGGTACTGCTTCGCGCCACCGTCGCCGAGCATCGCCGGCGCCAGCTGCACCACCTTGTCCGCGACAGCCGCCTGTTCCGAAACAGACGCCAAGGAGGCCCGGAGCTGGTTCACGGCGTCCGTCACCGCCGACACGGTGTCACCGGTGTCGATCCGGTCGGCCGCGCTGGTCGCTTTGCTGAGCGCGGTGGTCGCCTTGGCGACCGCCGGCTGCGCCGCCACGAGCGGCTGCAGGTCGATCTTTCCGTCCTCGGGTTTGAACGCGTCGACGTCCACGTCGCCCAGGACCCCGGCGACCGGACGGACGGCGTCACTCGCCACGTCGTCCACGATCGCGGACACCTGGCGGACGGCGCGGAGATTGCCCCCGATGAACGGCGTGTGCTCGAAGACGGCCCACACCGGGTCACTCGTCTTCGCCCGTGCGTCGGCGGCACTCGACTCGAGCTGCACCGCCGTGCGCTGTGCAGCTGCAGTGTCGCCCTTCGCCAACTGCGACCGCAGGGTGTCGACGTGTGCGACGGACGACTCAAGGTCCTGCTTCGCCAGCGCCCCGCGGATCGTCACCCAGGCGACCGCGGCGATCACGAGCAGGACGATGAAGAGGACGCCCCACAGGAGCCAGCGACGTCGAGGCCCCCGGGTCCGAGCAGCACGTCGAGACTCGGGTTCGTCCGACATGGCCTCAGCTTACGAGACGGGAATGGGTTGCGAACGCCCCTTGCCGGGTGGGCGTGACCGCGAGATCAGGAGAGCGCATTGCGGTACGAAGGCGACCATTTCGCCGATGGCGACGCCAGCGGCTGCGCCGAGAGCGCCGAACCCGACCACGCCGGCCGCCACGAGCGGCACCGAGGCGATACCGCCGATAAGTGTGTACTTCGCCAGCTGCTTTCCCTCGCCGAGCGCTAGCAGGCAGACCAACCCGACAACCTGGGCAGCCACGAGCAGGACGAGCACGAGGGAGAAAGCTATGACGAGGGGCCAAGCAAGCTCGATCTGGCCGTGACTGAGCAGCTGCGCAGCCCATGGCGCAACAACGAGGAAAGCACTCGAACCAATCACTACAAGCCCGAGGCCGATGAGCGCCGCGCGTCTGACGCGAGACGCCATCGCGCCTGGTCCGCCTGCGGGCACCCATCCTTGGAGGAACTGCACGAACGGTGAAGCTGCCGTTGTTCCGAAACGCAAGAGCTTGTCACCCAGTGCGAATGCTGGAAGAGCAGCTGGCGCAAGCGCCGCGACGAGGATCGCTGGTAGCGCGGCGTTCGCCGCGGAGACGGAAGCGAGAACCAGCCCGTGCGACTGTCCTCGGAGCACTGCGAGGGACCGACGCATCCGGAGACCAGTGACGACCGCCTTCCCGCCCGCGATCGACGCGGTCGAAGCGATCACCCCGACCGCGATACCGACCAACTGCAACCCGGGGTAGAGCGCGAGCGGTCCCCCCAGTAGGAGAGCGATCACGCCTGCCGCTGCGCCGCCGACACGTGGAGCCGTGTCGAGGAGGATGAAGGAGTTGGGCCGTGCGGCACCGGTGAAGAACCAGCCGGCCAGCAGCCCGGTGAGCGCGTAGGCCGCGCAGTTCAATGCCGCTTCCCACCGCGCGGACGGCACCACGTAGTAGGTCAGGATGACTGCCGCTGCCGTGATGGGCAGCGCGAGGAGGAGCCGCGCGCGGTAGGACTCCAGGTAGAGCGCGCCCCGGTCGCCGGGCGCGGCCCGCGCGATGTCAGTCGGACCGGTTGTCCCCCAACCGAAGCCGATGAGGACGGACGCTCCCGTACCGATCGATTGAGCCGCGGCAAGGGCCCCCCAGGACACGGGGCTGGCGTGTGCGATGACGATCGGGATACTGACGAGCGTCACCAGCGCTGAGACAACAACGGAGCTCGCATACGTCGCGACTGCGCGGAAGTGCCGCGATCGAGAAGTCATCTCAACGCGTTCTCGTGAGAGCACGACGAACTGACGAGGGTGCCTTCGAACGACGGCCAAGCAGCCCATCCCGGACGCCCATGAGGAATCCTGCAACTTGCGCGACAGGGTTCGGCCCGAAGACAAGGGACAACACGAGCGTCCTCGCCTCCGCGAGCGTGTCACGAGCGATCCACCCGGGTGCCGCGCGCAAGTACCGCGGGTACACGAGCAGTCGGTTCCGGGTGATGTAGTAGCGCCGGATCGACGAGTGCACCGACACGGACCGCGCACGACCACGCACGATGAGCCGCCGTCCCGCAACTTCGATCGGGTAGGGCTCGCCGACTGGATGTGCCATGTCCGTTCCGGCTGCCAAGACCACATCGAGACCGCGCCGACGGGCTCGGAGACACCATTCGGTCTCGACTCCGTCGATGACGAGGGAGTCGTCGAACATTCCGACGAGTTCGAAACTGGCACGCGGGAACAGCATTCCGGACTGCGCAACGTGCAGCGCCGTCTGGAATCCTGACGTGCTTCCGATCGACTTCGCTGGCTTGCCGTTGTACCGCGCGGTCGCCGTCGCCGCGACGCCGATTCCATCCGCCGCCGCTGTCTGGGCCACACGAGCCGAGGTAGCGACGAAGTCGGGCCCGAGTACGGAGTCCTGATCCACAGTGAGGAGATACTCCAAGCCCTCGCGCTCTGCCAGGGCTCTCCCGACGCCACGGTTGATCGCGTTCGCGATTCCGGCGTTGTGCTGACGCTCCAGGACGACGTCCTTCAGGTGTGTCGGCAGCACGATGGGTGTCTCCGACCCATCATCCACGACCACGATGAGACCGACCTGCCCCTTGAGCAGCAGGAGGCGATCGATGAACCCTGGATCGGGGTTGAACGCCGGCACAACCGCCGCGACTGTCAGATTCACCGGCGAACGCGTCCCGCGTCGAGCAGCCGCTGCCGGAGCGCTCCGAATCCGGGCAGCCGCTTCTTCACAACGGAGAACTCGTCCGGGAACGTGTACTTCGCTGCGATGGAGGCGTCGCCGAGAGTCAGAGCGAGCCGCGACACCAGCGCTCGGCGACGCCACGCACGGAATCGCGCGACCTCGTGCCCGACGAAGGGTGACGGCAAATGACTGCCAGCTGGCATCTCGAGGAGTTGCTTACGGTAGGCACGCCGGGTTCGCTTCGACAAGAGTTGCCCGTCGGCGTCCCGAGCGAACCCGTACTCCGGAGAAGGCCCGAGTTCGCCCTGCGCCGCGATGACGGCGGCAGCGTAGGCACGGCTCACCTCACCGAGCGCAGGGAAGGAGTCGCCGACCTCACGGAGGTCGACCGAAAGACGAACACTGACGGCCTCCGGTTGAGCCGGGTTGAATCCGCTGAAGTGCAGGAGGCGAAGTTCACCGCCGGGTTCCTCCATCGAGTACCCAGCCTCCGCACCCTCGAAGCGTCGTTCGTGGAGGTTCCAAGGCCCGACGTTGTAGCCGCGATGACGGAGCGAGTGGGCGCCGAAGTAATTGGCTCCCACGTCTACCCACTTCTGATCGACGAACATGCCGAGCAGCGGGTAGATCAGACACTCACGCTCCAGGTGTGACCACCACCAGTCGAGGAACGAAACAGCGGAACGGCCGACTGCGCAGAAGCCGAGGTTGTAGATGCCGACCGTCAGGTCGTGTCCCTCGGTGATGTGCTCGACGGATCGGGGAATCGGATCGAGGAAATGCGGTGTGAGCACGATTCCGTGCGCATCGACGAGTTCCTCGAGCTCCGCCAGCGGAGAGGCGATGACCATGTCCGGGTCGAGATAGACGACCCTCTCCGCCTCACCCAGAAGCGCCTTGAAGAAGAGCGGCTTGACGGACGTAGAGAATTCGACGACGTCGTAGATCGCCGCGAGCTCGAGTACCGCACGTGACGATAGACCCAGCACTTCCGTGGTCACCACGCGGAGCCCGGGGCGCCCTGCTTCGAGTTCGCGTCGGTCGCCGTCGACGACGAGGACGACGAGTTCCTTGTCCGGCTCGATCCTTCGAACACTGTCGTAGAGCGCCAGCGCTTGGGGCAGGTAGTTCTGCGCGACGACCGTGCAGTAGATCGTTCCGGTGATGTCAGACACCCAGTTCCCTCTCGATTGAATGCTGCACAGCAGCGGCGACATCGGACCAGGTTCTCATCACGGGTCCGTTTGCGAACGTGTTGCCCCATTCGCCTTTTTGCAGCTCGTCGAAGCCCTCCGCCCATGCCTCCGGCGACGACGCGTCCTCGACCGGCACACCGTGCGCGCCGACCGTCTCGGCCACGACGGCGCACGCCGATGCGAATGCGACCGGCACCCCGCTTGCTCTCGCCTCCAGAGCCGGTAGCCCGAACCCTTCGTGGAGCGAGGGGAACACCAGGCCCGACGACGACGCGTACAACGAGGCGAGCTGCTCATCGTCGACGCTGCTGCGGACATCGACGCGTTCGGTCAGGCCTGCCTGCTCCGACCATGCTCGCGCTCTGTCCGCGTCGCTCGTGACGACCGTCAGGTGGTAGTCGGGCCGGTGCCGGAGCGCGTCCCAGAGCACAGCAGCGTTCTTGTGGGGTTTGAGATTGCCGACGTAGAGGAGCTTTCCGGGAGTGGGCCTCGGCACGTCGCGCCCGAACACATCCGTGTCCACCGAGTTTCCGACGTTCACGACATCAATCCGATCGTCCCGCAACCACTCTTGGATCCGTCTTCGAGAGTGCTCGGACACCGTGTGGACCACCCGCATTCGTTTGATGGCGGGCCGCAGTACCGACTCGTAGTAGAACGTCTTCTTCGCGGTCGACTCCGCGGCATCGTCCAAGTGGATGAGGTCGTGCACCGTCAGGAGCTGACGCTGGTGCAGTGAAACGTTGAAACCCGGAGAGTAGCGCAAGTCTCGGAGGCCTCCCCCAAGAGGCAGCCACGGTGAGCCCCGGTCGATTCGTCGCCACTCTGCGGGGAGCCGACTCACCACTTCGGCCCCGAAGCGAGCGATCCCGAAGTGCCCTGTCCACCGGTTGTCGAGCAACGGCGTCATAGCTGCCTTTCCGTTCTGATCGGCGTACAGAACTCGAACGCGAAGCTCAACGCAACAAGGGCATTCAGTGGGAACACCGATTGCACGGGGAGGTTGACCAACGCAACCAGGATCGCCACCGAGAGCGTCGCTGACGCGAGGTGGACGGCTCTCGAGCGGTCATCCGTGCCACGTGCGTTCACCATCGAACGGTGGAGGAGCGCAAGAAGCGCAAGGACGTAGACGACAGCAAACGGAACACCTTCCGTGCCGATCAGATCGACATAACCGCTCTCGACCGTGGCCAGCATCGGGTCAAATCCGAGGAGTTGACCGAGGCCGAGCCCGTCGAGGATGGTCAGCGCCTCCAGATGCCCCTGTACGCTGCCGGACTTTCCTTCGACGAACGCTTCCACGACCGGGTTCGATACCAGCGATGCGAGTCTGACCGCTGCAGCGATCACGACCACCACGAGGAAGGCTGGGATCCAAGTTGATGTGAGACGCAGCCGAAGGACCCACACGATGACGACAGCTGCCAGGGTCGCGACGATCCCCGTCACGGACTGCGTCAGGACGAGGGAACCCAGAAGCAAGAGCACCATGAGGATTCGGAAACGCCGGAACCCAACTGCTGCGACGGGAAGCAGGTAGGCGATCACGACCGCGAAACCATTCGGGTCGTCCCAAAGGGACCCGAACCGGATCGAGGTGGTCCCCTCGTAAGCGAGTGCCGGCAATCTGCCGACAGCAAGGTACAGGCCGATCTGCAGCAGGTTGACGGCTAGGGCGATGACGACGAAGGCCTTCGCGGTTCGAAGTGTCCCGCTCACGTCGAGTTCCGGCGCGACGAGGAGGTAGAGCACTGTGAGGACGAAGAACACTCCGGTCTCGACGAGGTCAGGCCGTCCGAAGAGCATGGCCTGCGCCACCGGCCACAGGGCCACGACGCTCAAGCCGAGGACGACGAGGGGCGGTACCGACACACGAATGAAGGGTCGACGCGCCCGAGACACCGAAAAATACACGAGCGCCGTCGCGGCAATGCCGACGAACAGGCCGTACTTGGCCGCCTGCAGCGTGGCTGGCGTGTCCTGGTACGACGGACTCGTCATCGACGAGTTGATCTGGAACGGGTACCGGTAGGAAAGGTAGTAGAACGCGACGACAAGGGCCACCGTCGCCAGCCTCGTCGCACCGCGGTCGGGGATATCGATAGCGCCTCGCGGCACGAACCGCTCTCGGGCGGTGATCGTTGTCGATCGTCGGCTAGCCACAGGACCCGCTACCTCGCCCGGCTGTATCGCTGGCACCGACCCAGTCATGCATCTGCTGCACGAAGTTGCCGTGACCGAATGATCGCGCACGCTGCGCCGCACGTACGCCGACATCACTGCGAGTCAGCCGGTCCAGGACCTCGCGGATTTGAGATCGATCGTCCGGTGTGACATGCGCACCTGACACACCGTCTTCGACCGTCTCCGCCGCGCCGCCGATGCAGTTGACGATCACCGCAGCGCCCGCAGCCATGGCCTCCACCGGGACGATGCCGAAGTCCTCCACTGATAAGAACAGGAGCGCGAGCGCACGCTGGTACAGGGCTCGCAACAGAGGCGTCGAGGGCGCGATGACGAAGTCCGCGCTGACTCCGAGGTCAGCGGCCAGTGCCCGCAGACGCGCCTCATCCGGACCAGCCCCCGCGATGACCACCGGAAGACCTTCCGCGGCGCCTATCTCCAGCACGGCATCAAGCCGCTTGTACGGCACGAACCTCGAGACCCCCAGTAGGAAGTCCGCCGGGAGAGCATCGAGACGAGTTCGGTCCGGTTCGCTGAGCGACTCAGCCCAGACCCCGATCCGCTGGATCGATTCAACCGGAACCGGCGGATGGATCACGCGACTCTGCACGTTCCAAGCGCGAAGCATCCGTTCCCGGACGAATTCGCTGTTCGCAGCGAACGAAGCCGACCGGTCCACAGCAGCGCGGTCCATCGCCCGAAACGCAGGACGAACCGCCTGGACGATTCGGCTCGTACTCCGCTGATCCAGGGCCGGATCCCACACGTAGCGGGCCGGCGAGTGGGTGTAGACGTACTTTGGGATCCCACGGTGCGTCCGTAGCCGCGCCTGGTGCGCGAATGCGTTCGAACTGACAAGCATCCAGTCGGGCGCGTCCTCGACTCGCACGCCCCGCCACACCATCGGCATGAACGGAAGGGCAGCCGCCTTGTGCCGTCTGAGCGGCGTGCCCGCGAGCCAGGATTGATGCACGGTGGTCCGAGCGGAGAACCGTTCCCCGGCGTCGTCCCAGAGCGCAAAGAGCTCAGCGCCAGGGAACGCATCAAGCATTGCGTCCACGACGACTTCGGCTCCGCCGCGTTCTTCGAGCCAGTCATGCACGATGAGACCGCTCATTCGAGGTCGCCTCCGTCTCGGGTCTCAGTACGCACCGCGACTCCTGATGACAGCGTTAGCCGTTCTCCACAGGATGACCAGGTCACCGGCCGTGGACCAGTTCTCGACGTAGAAGAGGTCCAGACGGACTGAGTCTGACCACGAAAGGTCAGAACGGCCGCTGACTTGCCAAAGCCCGGTGATACCCGGCTTGACGAGGAACCGCCGATGGACGTGCGCGTCGTACCGTTGGACCTCACGCTCGAGTGGCGGTCGGGGACCGACGAGGGACATCGTTCCAGCAAGAACGTTGAATAGCTGAGTGAGCTCGTCGAGGCTGAACCTCCGTATGATCCGTCCGATCGGGGTCACGCGTGGATCGACCCGCATCTTGAAGAGGACGTCGTTGCCTTCGGCTCGATCGAGTGCGCTCAACTCCTGCAGTCGATCCTCGGCGTCCGCGACCATCGACCTGAATTTGATCATCATGAACGGACGCCCATTCAGCCCAACACGCTCCTGTCGAAAGAGGACCGGTCCTGACGAGGTGAGCTTCACGGCAAGTGCGAGCACAAGCAGCAGCGGAGACAGTGCAGCAAGCAAGACGATGCTGCCGACGACGTCGAAGGCTCGTTTCGCATAGAGCTTTCGTCCCTCGTACGTCGGCGTCTCCACGTGGATGAGAGGGAGCCCCTGCACCGGACGTGTGTGGATCCGAGGACCGCCGATGTCCGTCAGACTCGGAGCCACGACGAGGTGCTGTCTCCCGGGTTCAAGAGTCCAGCTGAGCTCTCGGACACGCTCTGGGGGGAGATCGTCCGCACTCGTGATCACGACGGTGTCGGCGCCGCTGTGCTCGAGCGCGGTCTGAAGGTCGTCGAACCCGCCGTAACTTCGGATGTCCGAACCGGGAAGTGTCCCGACGCGACCGCTGGAGACTGCAGCCCCAAGGACGCGGTAGCCGGCTTCGGGTGACCGCGCGAGTTCTCCCGCGATGTGCAGGACGCTCGGTTCTGAACCGACGAGCAACACCTTCGCCGAGTAGCGGCCGGATCGCCGCTGCGCGACTAACCACTGACGCCACATCCAGCGGGAGAGCAAGAGCACGAGTATGCCGACGGGGAACGCGATCAGTACGTACCCTCGCGCGAGCTCCAGATGGAACAAGAACGCAGCGATCGCGAGTATCCCGAACACACGGGCGCTCGAGTCCGCGACGAGCCGGTATTCGGCGCTCCCGACCCCGAGCACGCGAGCGCCGCGCGTGCCATAGGTCGCGAGGGCTCCGAGCCAGAGCAGGATCACGAGGAGAGAAACTCCGGTGTACGAAAGCCGGAGATCGTTCTCATTGGCTGCCAGGTTCGAGTCGAAGCCCAACCATGCGATCTGCACTCCGAAGACAACCCAGAAGAGCACCAGGAAGTCAGTAAAGAGCACGCGTCGCGCGTAGGTGCGAGTCCAGTTCGTCGCCGACGGAGCCGTCTGATCGACGTTCGTGGAGTCGGGTGCACGCATCACCATGAGGTGCCGCCATCGTTCGACACGAGTACGTCGTCTCCTGCCCACAGCCACACGGCTGAGCCGGAGCGAGCGAGCGCGGGCGTGCCATCGGCCTCGGCCTCCGGCGCACAGCCGACCGGGGTCGCCGACGTGCTCGGCGTCACACCACTCGCGGGCATCGACACGATCTGCACGCCACCACAAACATCGGCGCCCGTTCGCGCGAGGGTGTACTCGCCGCCTTCGACCGCGATCGATCGAACGCCTTTCAGAGGTACTGGCACCCACTCGGTCGCACCGGTGCGCCACTGGACCGTACCGTCGCAGACGACAGCCGTCGTTTGCTCGCCCTGATACACCGCGCGTGGGTCAACACACGGCGAATCGCCGATCCCGTTCGACAGCACGAGTCCGTCGGGTCCGATGCCCGCGCCAGCGGTCCCTGCCGCACCCGCGTGCCAACTCCTGCCGCCGTCAGTGGAGGTCCGGACGGTCGGTTCGCAGTCGTCGCCCTCTCCGACAATGAGCGAAACACCGTCGGTACTGGAACGCAGAGCGAGTATGGCCCCGGTCCCCGGTCCGAACCCCACGGCCGTCCAAGTCACCCCGCCGTCCACGGTGTGTTCCAGCACACCCTCTGCTCCGCCACACACTCCGCTGGAGGCGCGCCATGCATCGCGATTGTCGACAGCGGACAGCAGACGGCGGCCGGGCGCGACCATGCCTGCGGGATCCGCCGTGGCGGTTCCGGAAGGCTTGGTCGTCGCGGAGCCTGGCGACCGGGGAGAGCTCGAGAAGGTCGGCACCGGCCCAGGAGTTCCGTTCGATGAAGGTGCCGTGCGTGCCAGCGCGAGTGCGACGAGCACCACGTCCACGACCACCAGGACGACGACGATGACGGCGACCCAGACGAGCGTACGGCGCGAGAAGACGCTGCCGAGGGTGCGGAACCCCCGGCGCGGACTCACGTGCGGACCGCCGTCATCGAGCGGCTCCGCGGGTGGCTGCGACGCGGCCGCGCTTCGGGGGCTTCGGCATGGGGGTGTCCTCGTCCTGCAGGCCGTAGCCGTACGCGTAGCCGTAGCGGCCGTAGCCGTAGGCACCCGGGCCCTTGGTTGGCATCATCGTCATGACGAAGCCGGCGATCGGGGCACCCACGTTCTCGAGCGCACTGACCGCGCCGGCGAGCTGGCCCTTGTGGGTGCGGCCAGAGGCGACGGCGACGATCGCGCCGGAGGCCTTCTTCGACAGGATCGCGGCGTCCGTGACGGGCAGCAGGGGCGGGGCGTCGAACAGGACGTAGTCGAACTGCTGCTCCAGACCGGCGATCAGATCCTGCATCGCGCGGGAACCGAGCAGCTCGGACGGGTTCGGCGGGATCGGCCCAGCGGGGAGCACGACGAGGTTGCCGCGGCCCCACGGCACGGCGACGTCCTCGATCGTCGCGCGTCCGATGAGCACGTCGGTGAGACCGGCACCGCCCTCGAGGTCCATGTACGTCGCGATCTTCGGGCGGCGCAGGTCGGCGTCGATCAGGATCACGCGGAACCCGGCGCTGTCGAGCGCGATGGCGAGGTTCGCGACGGTGGTGCTCTTGCCCTCGGACTCGACCGACGACGTCATCACGAAGGTGCGCGAACCGGTGCCGAGGTCGAGGAACTGCAGGTTGGTGCGGAGCGTGCGGAACGACTCCGCGCGCGGGCTGCGCGGGTCGACCTGCACGATGAGCGGGCGCTCCGAGGCCTTGCTGTCGTAGGCGATCCCGCCGACGACCGGCTTCTCGCTGATCTTCTCGACGTCCGACTCGGTGCGGACACGGTTGTCGAGCGTCGAGCGCAGGACCGCGACGCCGACGCCGAGCGCGAGGCCGACGAGCAGGCCCAGCACGACGTTGACCGGCACGTTCGGGCTGACCGGTGCGCTCGGCACCTGGGCTTCCTTGACTCGGGTGAGCTTGACCGTGCTCGTCCCGTCGGCGTCGGTGGCCTCGATGTTCTGCACGACGTTCGTCAGGCTCTCGGACGTCGCGTTGGCGATGTCGGCGGCCTGCTTGGCGCTCGTGTCGTTCACGGTGATGGAGATGAGCGTCGTGTTGGCCGGCGCGTCGGCAGTGACCAACTCCGCCAGCTGGTCCGAAGTCATGTCGAGCTTCAGGCTGGAGATGACCGGCAGGAGCACGATCGGCGTCTCGACCAGGTTCGAGTACGTCAGCACACGCTGCTGCGTGAAGGTGTTGCCCTGCGCGAGATCGCTTGCGCTACCGCTGGTCTGCGTCGAGACGAAGACCTGCGCGGAGGCGGAGTAGACCGGCTGTTTCAACAGCGAGAAGCCCGCGGCGGCGGCGACGCCGACCAGTGCCAGCACCAAGATGAAGACCCACCCCTTGCGCAAGACCGCGATGTAGTCGCGTAGCTCCACGCGGCACCCTTCCCCGAATGTCGCCGCGTCCTGCAAGTCCCGTCACAGGTCGGCCAGGATTGTCCTAGCGTTCGGCAGGGAAATACTGCCACACCGATGAGACGCGCTCGGGTCGTGGGACGTCGAGTCTCGTTCTGCGTCCCGTACGGTGGCGGCATGCAGCCCGAACCGGACGCGTCGACCGCCGCCCGTCCCTCCTCGGCGGTGCGGGACCTGCAGGTCATCGTGATCGCGCTCCTGGTCGCCGTGCTGCTGTCCCGCATCGTCGGTGGAGTCGCCCGGACTGGGGGTCTGCCTGCGCCGATCACGCAGGTGCTCGCTGCGGACCTGGCGGTGTGGGTCCCGCTCGTGCTCGGTGTCGGGTGGGTGCTCCGGAAGTCCGCTCCGGCCGTCCTCGTGCGGCGGCTCGGGCTCGGGTGGGCCGACGTCGTCGCGGCGATCGGCATCGTCGTCGTGTGCCGCGGGCTCGACGCCGTGCTGTCGGTCGCGTTCTTCGGTGCGACCGGGCTCACGCCGCAGCCGACCCTCGGCACCCCGGACGTGCTGCTGCTCGTGGTCTCGGCGATCGGGGTGTGCCTGGTCAGTCCGGTGCTCGAGGAGATCGTGTTCCGCGGCGTCATGCAGCGTCGACTGTCGGCCGAACTGACACCGCGCACGCGGTTCCTCGCGGTGTTGGTGACCGCGTTCGCGTTCGCGCTGATGCACCTGGCGATCAGCACGACCACGTCGTCGGTCGCGGGCTTCGAGGTCTTCGTGACGACGTTCGTGCTCGGCCTGCTGACGGGGGCGCTCGTCGCCATGACCGGGCGCATCGGCGGGGCGATCGTGGCGCACGTCCTGTTCAACACCGTGGCGGTCGTGCTCACCTGGCCGCGCTGACGTCTCCTTCCGCCTAGTCCGGGGTGCGCCGCAGTGCACTTCATGACGGCCCGGAACACTACTGTTAGCCCGTGCAACTCACGGGGGCCATTGCGCCGCACGGCCGTATCGATTCACTCCTGGGCTTGCGTGGCCTCGCGGCGCTCATCGTCGTCGTTCACCACTGCATGCTCCGATTTCCCGCTCTCACCGCGGTCTACGACGATCCGGTGGCCGTCGCCCAGGTTGGGTCGCCGACGTGGTGGCTCGTCCACACTCCGCTTCACTTGTTCTGGGCAGGAGGTGAAGCCGTGTTCGTCTTCTTCGTCCTCAGCGGATTCGTTCTCACCCTTCCCCTTCTGCGCCCGCGGCGGTTCGACTGGCGCGCGTACTACCCTTCCCGCCTCGTCCGCCTTTACGTGCCGGTCTGGATGTCGATCGCATGGGCGCTCGGCCTTTTCGCATTGACGCGGACGCTGAGCGCGTCAGCGGGGGCCGCTTGGGTGGACGAACGACACATCTCCACGGACATCCCCCAGATCATCCTCCGCAGCCTCGTTCTTCACGATTCGAACTACTACAACGGGCCGCTCTGGTCGATCGTGTGGGAGGTGCTCTTTTCGCTCCTTCTGCCGATCTACTTCATCGTCCTCGTCAAGGTACGAGTCGGATGGCCGTCGAAGCTCGCGGCGACACTGACCACGACGCTCCTGGGTGCGTATCTCCGGAGTGACGTGCCCGCGATCGGGAACTTGCTCATGTACATGTCGATGTTCGCGGTTGGTGTGCTGATGGCGGCGAACTTCAATGTTCTCCAGCAGTCCACGAAGCGGCTGTCGTCCGGCGGCGCAACCAGATGGAATCTGTGGGTCGCATCCAGTCTTCTGTTGCTCTGTGCGTACTGGTTCGCACTGCTCTGGACGTCGAATGCCCATCTGCTCGACATGACAGCATCGTTGCAACTTGTCGGGGCAGCTGGACTCGTCGCCGCAGCGATCTTCGACGATCGGCTTCGGCGTTTTCTCGAATCCCACCCGCTGAAGGCGCTCGGCACGATCTCGTTCAGCCTGTATCTCGTCCACGATCCGCTGATCGCCGCGCTGCACTACCTGGTAGGTAGTCACCTCGTCGACTTCGTCGTCGGAATACCACTCTCACTCGCCATTGCTTGGATCTTCTACGCTGTCATCGAGCATCCAAGCCACCGACTGGCTCAGACCATCGCACGCTCCCTTTCCCGACCCATCGCGCACGGGGTGAGCGATGGAGACGATTCGGCCCTCGCTGGCCATCAGCCTCGTTAGGTTTGGCGGTCGTCCTCACCTGGCCGCGCTGACACCGACCGCACGATGAGCCGCCCCGACCGGTAACGTCCTTCTCGAATGTCTCGCCCAACCAGCATCCTCGAGAGCCCCCTCGCCCGGCAGGCTCCCCTGAGTGCGCTGTTGGCGCTCGGAGCCGTCCTGAGCATCACGGTGCCGTCGCTCCAGGTGACGGACGACGGCCTGTTCGTCGCGAGCCTCGCGGTCACCGGCGTCGCGACGGTCGTGGCTGCGGTGGCACTGGCGTTGCCGCACTCCGTCGGACTCGTGCCGGCGTTGCTGGTGCTCGACTTCGTGGCGATCGCACTGTTCCGGACCAGCACGGGCGCAAGTGCTTCCGTCTTCACCTCACTCACCGTCCTGCCGGTCGTCTGGTGCGGGTCCCTGCGAGGGCGCATGACCGTCGTGTACGCGGCACTGGGCGTGACGCTCGTGATCATGGCGCCCTACTTCCTGACGCCGACGAACGTGCCCGGTGCGAGCGAGCTGGTCCGTCTCGGCGTCACCGTGATCGTGTTCGGGACGGTCGCGGCGGTCGTGCAGGAACTCTCGCGGCGAGCGCGGCGCAACGTCCGCGCTGCCCGGCTGGGCGAGGAGCGCGTCCGTGCGGAGATCGACCGGGCCGCCGCCGTCCAGCGGTCGCTGCTCCCGACGTCGACCGACCACCTGGGCGCCGACGTCGCGGTGGCGGGCGCCTGCCTGCCCGCGAAGTCGGTCGGTGGAGACTTCTTCGACTGGTACGAGACGAACACCGGGATCGCCGTCAGTCTCGGTGACGTGATGGGCAAGGGCGTGGGGGCGGGGCTCATCGCAGCGGCCGTGCGTGCAACGGTCCGCAGTGCCCGCACCGTCGACGACCCGTCCGAGGCGCTCCTGCGGGCGGCCGACGGGCTCGCGGCCGAGGGCAGCGCGACCGACGTGACCTTCACCACGCTGTTCCACGCGCGCATCTCCACCGACGGGACCTTCCGGTGGGCGGACGCCGGCCACGGGTTGAGCCTGGTGCTCAGGTCAGACGGTGGCGTGGATCGGCTCCGGTCGAGCGACCTCCCGCTCGGGATGGGGCTCCGCGACGAGTGGGCGACGACCGAGGGGTTCCTCGACACCGGCGACCTGCTCATCTCGTTCAGCGACGGCGTGCTCGACCTGTTCGGCGGGCGCGAGGACACCGTCGACGCCGTGGCCGATCTCGCACGGGCCTGCGGCTCCGAACCCACGGCGCTGGTGGCGGCACTGTCCGCGCGAGCGGACGAGGTCGCGCACGACGACGACGTGACCGTGATCGCGATCCGACGAGCACCGGTGGCGACCGGGGCCTCCGCACTGCCCGCGCAACCGGCGCGTCAGGAGCGCACGTGACGAGGTCAGTCGCCGGTCGGTGACTCCTGCTCGCGCCGGAACCGCTCGATCTCCGCATCGACCTGCCGCCGCGAGAACCGCTTCGCCACGACGATCCCCCACGTCACACCGACCGCGGTGAGCACGGCCCCGAGGACGATCCCCTCGATGCGAAGGTCACCGTCGCCCCGGTTCGGCACGATGGCACCGACCAGCAAGCCCACCCCGATGACCGTGATCGTCGACAGCACGAACGTGGCGACGGGGCTGCCCAGGCGCGGACGGCCAGTCGGCAGTGACCAGGCCGAGGTCGCGAGCACGAACCAGCCGACGAGGACCCCAGCGCTCACCGGGAACCACTGCCCCAGCACGAGCAGCAGCCCGAGCGACAGCACGAACCCGCCGACGCACCAGAGCCACCACCGGTTCCGGTCCCGCCGCTGCTGCCCGGCCACGTCGTCGTTCCCCATGCGTCGACCGTAGCCCAGCCGCGCAGCCGCCCGGCCGCAGCGCCCAGCGACTGCGCCTCAGAGCGCCCGTGAGAAGCAGACCGACTCGGGGTCCTCGCGGTACGGCCCGAACGGCTGGATCCGCACGAACCCGTTCCGGACGAGCAGTGCGGCCGCGTGGGGCTGCAGCACTCCCATCTCCGCCACGACCGCCGGTGCCTGCAGCTCTTCGGCCTGCGCGAGCAGTTCGAGCACGAGCAGGTCGCCGACGCCCTGCCCGCGGGAGTCCGGTCGGACGAACAGCCGGCGGATCTCGAAGACCCCGTCCCCCGCGGCGCTGAGCGACCCGGTGCCGAGCGCCAGGCCCGAGGGGTCGCGGGCGATGACGTGCACGGCGGCGGTCGCCCCGGTGAGCGGCCGTCCGGTGTCGGCCGAGCGCCCGTAGAGCCGGTCGACCTCGATCCGGGCCGCGGCGCGCAGCCGGACGGCGTCCTCGAGGTCGAAGGGCTCGGCCGCGACCGAGATCGTCAGGTGCTGCATGTGCTGTGCGTTCCTCGCCGGCACGGCGTCGTCGCCGTGCCACGTGGGTGATCGGTGTGCGTGCCGCCGCTCGAACCCGAATCGAGCGGCGGCACGGTGGGTGCGCTTCCGCTCGAACCCGAATCGAGCGGTCTCGCATGCAGACGGCTGCGTCTGCCCTCGGACGCCCTAGCGTCCGTGGTCTGTGGTGGGTCTGGGTCAGCCCACGAGGTCTGGGTCAGCCCACGAGGTCTGGGTCAGCCCACGAGGTCTGGGTCAGCCCACGAGGTCTGGGTCAGCCCACGAGGGTCCGGGTCAGCTCACCAGGTCGAGGTCCCAGACGGGCGCGACGTAGGTCCGCGACCATCCTTCGCGCAGGCGGGTCACGGCCCGGTCGAAGGACTCCAGCAGGTCCATCTCCGGCCGCACCATCGACTGCAGCTGCAGCCCCTCGTAGGTCGCGAGCAGCTGCTCGGAACCACGTGCGGGCTCCATGGTCCGCGGCTCCCGGCCGAGCAGGATGTCCCGCTCGAGGGAGTGCTGCACGAAGGCGTGGAAGCGCCGCCAGCGGGAGTGCAGCATCGGCGCCAGCGGGTGCTCCGGCGAGGCGGCGATGTTCAGGCTGGCGGTGAGGAACCGCATGAGCGACGGGTCGGCGATGTTGGCGGTGACGATCGCACGCAGGAACGGCACGGTGCCGTGCTGTTCGGCGAGCGGCATGAGCGGCGTGGTGCGCTGGTCGTTCCAGCGGTCGATCGTCGCCAGGAGCAGGCCGTCCCAGCTCGGGAACGTCTGGTCGACGACGTCGACCGACTCTCCGGCCTCGGCCGCGACGACGGCCGGGGTCACCTCGTGCAGCGGGCGGGCCCGGAGCGCGCGGATCATCCCCTCGACGACCGTCGAGCGGAGCGACGCCGGGTCCGGCATTTCGATGTGCATGCATTCACCACACCAGGCACACGCGTCCCGCCAAAGCCCCCGAACGGGTCCTGTTCGCTTATCGGACCAGCACGATCCGGTCACGGTGCTCCCGACGGAGCAACGTGCGAGCGATACTCATCCCATGGGTTGGGGACGGATCGTGCCGGTCGTGGTGGTGGCCGTGCTCGCGAGCGGCGTGCTCACGGGGTGCGGCGACGACGGCCGGATCCAGGGGATCGGGCCGGGGACCTCCGTGAGCTCCTGCATCGACTACGTCCCCATGACGGCGGCCGAGCGCCTGGACGCCGCCGACCTGGTCGTCGACGCCCGGGTCACCACGACCGACCGCACGGTCGAGATCGGCGGCGTCTACGACGTCCACGACGCCGAGGTCACGAAGGTCGCCAAGGGTGACGACCCCGGCACCACCATCGAGGTCGTCAGCACGTCGGACAAGTGCACGACGAGCGGCGAACCCGTCGAGTACCTCGACGGCGACGTCCTCGCGGACGAGGGCCGCTTCCGCCTCTACCTGACGAAGGCCGACCCCGACGACGACGACAGCGTCTGGCGACTCGTCGTCCCCGGCGCCGCCGACCCGCTCACCACCGGCTGACGCCGCCGGTACACCCCGGGCGTCATGCCCACGAGCGGCGTGAACTGGTCGATGAACTGACTCGTCGTCGCCCACCCGCACGCCGCCGCGACGTCGGTCACCGAGGCCCCGCCGGCCAGCAGGACGAGCGCGCGGTGCACCCGCAGCTGTAACCGCCACTGCCGGTACCCCATCCCGGTCTCCTGCCGGAAAAGGCGGCTGAGCGTCCGCTCGCCCACGCCGACCTCGCGCGCCAGCTCGCCGAGTCCGCGCGGCCGGGTCAGGTCCCGTTCGACCTCGCGCACCACCTGCCGCAGCCGCGGATCCCGCGGCTGCGGCAGGTGCAGCGGCTGCTCCGGCGCGGACGCGAGCTCGTCCACGACGACCGCCCGCAGGTGCTCGATCGCCGTCTCGGAACGGCGGGCGTCCGTCGTCAACGCGAGCAGTGCCTCCCGGGCCAGCGCCGAGACGGCGAGCACCGCCGGACCGGACGGGAGGCCCGTGGCTGCGTCCGCCGACAGGAACACGACCCGCATGTCGGTCACCCCGTGGGCCCGGTGCCGGTGCTCGGCACCGGCCGGCACCCACGCGACGCGGTTGGGCGGCGCGATCCACGCGCCGTCGTCGGTGATGAGCGACAGCACGCCGGAGGCGGCGTGCACCAGGTGACCGAGCGGGTGTGTGTGCGTCGGGACGGTCTCGGCGTGTGCGAAGGCGAAGGCGGCCTCGGTGCGCAGGTCGACGGTCCGCGCGTCGACCGGCACTTGGCTGGAATCCGACATCGGGCGGCAGTCTACGTGTTCCGGGCCGGTGACGAGCAGTGGTGGGATCGACCCATGACCACCGCCTCGATCCCCGTCACGACCACCAGACCACGGCTCCTCGCCGGCTGGTACGTCGGCGCGGGCCTGCTGCTCATCGCGATCAACCTGCGGATGGGTGTGGCCTCGGTCGGGCCGGTGCTCGGGGCGATCGAGCGGTCGTTGGGGCTGTCCCCGTCGGCGGCGAGCCTGCTCACGACGATCCCGGTGTTCGCGTTCGGGGCGTTCGCGTTCCTGACCCCGGTGCTCAGTCGGCGCATCGGCCTGCACCGGCTGCTCGGCCTGACGATGGCGGTGCTGGCGATCGGCATCGCGCTCCGGCTCGAGCCGCACGGCTGGGCCCTCTACGGCGGCACGGTGCTGGCCGGAGCGGCGATCGCGGTGGCGAACGTCTGCATGCCGGCCGCGATCAAGAGCGACTTCGCGCACCGGGTCGGGCTGATGATGGGCCTGTACTCGACGGCGCTGTTCCTCAGTGCGGCGATCGCCTCGGCGGCCGTCGTCCCGCTGATGGCCGCGTTCGCCGGGTCGTGGCGCCCGGCACTGGCATTCTGGGCGATCCCGGCGGCGATCGCGTTCGTGGTGTGGCTGCCGCGAGCTCTGCAGCGCCCGGACGCCCCGACCCGCACCACCGGCGCGGGTGCCGCCGACGAACCGACCTTCGCGCGGCTGCTCCGCGACCCCGTGGCGATCGCCGTGACCGGCTTCATGGGGCTGCAGAGCCTGTCGTACTACGCGTTCCTGACGTGGGTGCCGACGGTGCTGCAGGACGCCGGCGTCTCGGCGCACACCGCGGGACTGATGCTCGCGTACTCGAGCCTGCCGGGGATCCTGACCGGCATCACCGGGCCGGCGATCGCCCGACGCCTGCGCCCGGCCTGGCTGCCGGTGCTGGTCGTCGTGGTGCTCTGCGCCGCCGGGTTCGCCGGGTTGCTCATCGCGCCGGCCGTGGGCGCCTGGGTGTGGATGACGCTGCTCGGACTCGGTCAGGGCGGCGCGATCAGCCTGTCGCTGAGCTACATCGTGTGGCGCTCCCCCGATGCCCGGCACACCGCCCACGTGTCGACGATGGCGCAGGGCATCGGGTACCTGCTGGCGGGGCTCGGGCCGCTCGGCCTCGGCCTGCTGCACACCGCGACCGGGGGCTGGACCGTGCCGATCGTGGTGCTGCTCGTTCTGCTCGTGCTCCAGTTCGTGGCCGGTGCCGCCGCGAGCCGCGACCGACACGTGCTCCGCCGGTAGCACAGCGTCCTACGGTTCGGGGACCGCCACGATCCGGTTCTGGTACGCCCACACCACGGCCTGCAACCGTGACCGCACCCCGAGCTTCGGGAGCATCCGCGCCAGGTGCGACTTCACGGTCGAGACCTCGAGCACGAGCGCGACCGCGATCTCCTCGTTCGACATCCCCTGCGCGAGCAGCAGCAGGACCTCACGTTCGCGGGCGGTGAGCACCCCGTCGGCCCGGTCCCCCGACACCGGCTGCAGGCTCCGTCGCGACACGAACTCGCGCAGCACCCGCCGCGTCAGGGCCTGGTCGAGCGTCCCGTTCCCCGCGGCGACCTGCCGCACGGCGTCGACGATGGTGTCCGGCTCGGCGTCCTTCAGCAGGAACCCGGAGGCACCGGCCTCGAGCGCACCGAACACGTAGTCGTCCAGGTCGAACGTCGTGAGCATCAGCACCGGGATCGCCGGGTCGGCGTCGGGAGCGCAGAACAGCCGCGCGAGCTCGATGCCGTTCATCACGGGCATCCGGATGTCCAGGCAGGCGACGTCGGGCCGCAACGAGCGCGCCAGCGCGAGCGCCTCGCCGCCGTCGGCGGCCACGCCGACCACCTCGATGTCGGCCTCCGCGCCGAGCAGGGCGGACACCCCGGCACGGACCAGCGGCTGGTCGTCCGCCACCAGCACGCGGATCACGCGACCACTCCGCCACCGGCGGCGGCCTGCGCGGGTGCGGCAGGTGCCTCCCGGCCGAGCGCCAGCTCCACCAGCCATCCGCCGGTGGCGGTGGGACCGGTCTGGAGGCTCGCCCCCACCAGGTCCGCCCGCTCGCGCATCCCCCGCAGGCCGTTGCCGCCCGACGGTGAGGTCGGCGCTGCCGGAGCGGCAGCCGGTGCGTTCTCCACCCGGATCACCACCCGGGTCGGGTCGCGGTCGTCGACGGTGACCGTGCACGGGGCGGACGGGGCGTGCAGGGCGGCGTTGGCCAGCGCCTCCTGCACCGTCCGGTAGGCGGCGAGCTGCGCGAGCGGGCCGACGCCGTCGGCCAGCGCCTGTGCTCCGCGCGCGTGGTCACCAGCGAGCACGTCGAGGCGTACGTCGCTGCGGAACCGAGCTCGCTCGACCAGGTCGACGATGCCGGCGACCGTCTCGACCGCACGTTCGGCGGGGACGTCCTCGCGCAGCAGCCCGACCAGGCGGCGCAGGTCGTCGAGGACGGCGGTGCTCTGCTCCCGCACCTGACGGGCACCCTCGTGCGCGCGCTCCGGGTCGCTGTCGATCTGACGGTCGATGACGGCGGCCATCAGGGCGATGCCGGACAGGTGGTGAGCGGCGATGTCGTGGAGTTCGCGGGCCATGGCGGCACGTTCGCGGGAGACCGCGGCGTCGACCAGGGCGTCCTGTTCGCGGAAGACCGCGCTCGCCTCGGCGGTGCGGGCGGCGCGGACCTCGCGGCGGGACCGCACCAGCAGGGTGACCAGGAGCGGGAGCCCGACGGCGCCGACGGCCTGCAGGACGCCCTGGCCGAGTGCGCCGGACAGGACCGCGCTGCCCGCTGCCACCAGCGCGCCGGCGACCAGCAGGGTCGGCCACAGGCGTGCGAGCGGGACACGGAGGGCGGCGAGGACCACGGCGACGACCACCGGCAGGGCGGTGAGACCGAACAGGTCGAGCGACTGCGGAGCGAGCGCGGCGACCAGTACCGGCAGCGCGGACACCGCGACCAGCACGGTCCGTGGTGCACGACGGGCGGCGAGCAGGGCGGCGGACTGGGCCAGCAGGCCGAGCGCCAGGACGGTCCACGCGGCGGTGAACGGCGCCGGGACCCGCAGGGCCAGGGCGGGGCCGTCCGGCTCGAGGGCGTCGAGCGGCGGCAGGCCGATCAGCAGGCCGAGGGCCACGACGGCCGTGCCGAGCGCGACGAGCACGTCGACGCGGCGGTCGCGGGCGCGCGGGTCGCCGTCGCGCGACGTGCGCGTGCGCGGGTCAGCGGAGGCCATCGTGTGATCCTACGAGGCGGGTGCGGGCGGGGACCGGGGCGTCGATCGGCAGCGAACGGCGAGCCGGGTCGTAGCCCAGGCGGCCGCGGGTCACCACGAGGAGCACCGCGGCGGCGACGGTCGAGGTGATGGTCAGGCCGATCATCAGCGTGCCGGCGGTCATGCTCGGGTACATCTCCGGGAACAGCGTCGAGATCGTGTTGTTCACGCCGACGTGCAGCAGCAGGGCCAGGGGCAGACTCTCGCCGGTCTTGTTGAACACCTGGATCATCACGACGTTGAACGTGATCGTGAACAGGGCGAAGACCACGGGCTCGCTCCAGTGTGCGTTCGGCCACCCGCCCCAGTCGCTCAGGTAGAGCGGCATGTGCCAGAGCGCCCAGATCGGACCGAGGATCGCAGCGGCTCCGAGCCCTCCGAAGCGGTGCTGCAGCCGGGGCAGGGCGAAGTCGCGCCAGCCGGGCTCCTCGCTCAGGCCGGTCGAGAACAGCTGGATGAGCAGGCCGGGCACCAGGGCGGCGAACGCCAGCGCCGAGGGAGCACGCACGTCACCGCCGGCGAAGGGCAGCGCGGACGCGACGATCACGGCCGGCACGACAACGAGCGCCAGGGCGTACCAGTACCAGGCGACCCGCCAGCGGAACAGCCGCCCGACCCAGCGGCGCAGGCCCGGACGGCCGTCGGCGACCGCGGTGACGATGAACGCGCCGCCCAACGGGCCGAGCAGCGCTCCGGGCAGCACGCCGGTGAACTGCGCGGAGCCGAGGACCTCGGGGAAGTGCAGGTCCCACACGCCCAGGCCGTGCGGCGACAGGATGTACGGGATCCACGCCAGCCAGCTCAGGCCGAGTGCCAGGGTGAAGAAGGACACGAGCGGGTGCCGGGCGATGACGCCGCTGACTCCCCCACGCCCCTGCGGAGTGGTGCCGGCGGTGGGCCGGACTTCGGTGGTGTTCGTCATGCACACGACGCTAGGAACTGCGGCGTCGCGGGACGACCGGCTTCGGGATGCACCTGCCGGACTTGCATCGAAGGGTGCAGGCGGTGGCGCGGCTGCGGCGCACGGTGCGGTGTCCGCCGGCCCGTGCGAGGTTGACCGCTCCGTGCGCCGCCACAACCCCGCACCGAGCCACCAACCTCGCACCGGACGACAGAGCTCGCACCGTGCGGGTCAGCGCAGCGCGGCGTCAGCGCAGCGCGGCCCGGAGGGCGTCGGCGATCAGCGCGAGCGCGGCGTCGATCTCGTCGGCGACCCGAGCGTGGGTCGCCTCGGACCGGCGGTAGGGGTCGTCGACGTCGTCGTCCGCGGGGTCGGCCGGCGGCGGGACGGTGCCGCGCAGGCGGGCCACCCGTTCGCCCAGGGCCTCGGGCGAGTGCACGTCGGTCAGGTCACCGGGCTCGAGCCCCGCGAGCACCCGCGCGAACTGCTTGATGGTGAACGCCCGCTTTGTCACCCGGGGTGCGAGCGACACCACGGCCGCGCGGTGCGACCGTTCGGCCGTCAGCACCAGGTCGGCCTCCTCGACGATCGCGGCCGTCAGGTAGCGCGAGCCGTGCCCCGACGGGTCACCGCCGAGCCGGACGGACTGTGCCGCGGCGGCGCCGTCCATCGCGGCACCGTCGTCGGCGATGGTGCCGGCGGACTCGACCACGAACGCCGCAGCGTCCGGGCCGAGTCGCGCCGTCAGGACCTGCGCGCCGAGCGGCGAACGACAGATGTTGCCGCTGCAGACGAACAGGACCCGCATCGTCAGGCGCCGGCGCCGAGCAGGTCGTGCCGGACGACGATGGCGTCGCGGCCCGGACCGACACCGATCGCGGAGATCCGCGCGCCGGACATCGCCTCGACCGCGAGCACGTAGTCCTGCGCGTTCTTCGGCAGGTCGTCGAACGAGCGGGCGCCGGTGATGTCCTCGGTCCAGCCGGGGAACTCTTCGTACACGGGCTTCGCGTGGTGGAAGTCGGACTGGTTCACGGGGACTTCGTCCACGCGGACGCCGTCCACCTCGTACGCGACGCAGACGGGGATCGTCGACAGCCCGGTCAGCACGTCGAGCTTGGTCAGCACGAAGTCGGTCACGCCGTTGATGCGCGCGGTGTACCGGGCGATCGGGGCGTCGTACCAACCACAGCGGCGCGGACGGCCCGTCGTGGTGCCGAACTCGAAGCCGTTGGCGCGCAGGAACTCGCCGGACTCGTCGAACAGCTCGGTCGGGAACGGACCGGCACCGACGCGGGTCGTGTACGCCTTGACGATGCCGATGATGCGCTCGAGCTTGCCCGGGCCGATGCCGGAACCGGTCGCTGCGCCACCGGCGGTCGCCGACGACGAGGTCACGAACGGGTAGGTGCCGTGGTCGACGTCGAGCATGGTCGCCTGACCGGCCTCGAACAGGACGGTGTCGCCACGCTCCAGGGCCCGGTGGATCTCGAGGGCGGTGTCCGCGACCATCGGGCGCAGGCGCTCGGCGTAGGACAGCAGCGACTCGACCACTTCTTCGGCATCGATCGCGCGGCGGTTGAAGACCTTGACGAGCAGGTGGTTCTTCTGGTCGAGGGCCGCTTCGACCTTCTGGCGCAGGATGTTCTCGTCGAAGATGTCCTGGACGCGGATGCCGACGCGGTTGATCTTGTCGGCGTAGGACGGACCGATGCCGCGACCGGTGGTGCCGATCTGGCGCTTGCCGAGGAACCGCTCCGTCACCTTGTCGATGGTGCGGTGGTAGTGCGTGATGAGGTGGGCGTTCGCCGACACGAGCAGCTTCGAGGTGTCGACGCCGCGGGCCTTCAGCGCGTCGAGCTCCTGGAACAGCACCTCGAGGTCGACGACGACGCCGTTGCCGATGATCGGCGTGACGCCGGGCGTGAGGATGCCGGAGGGCAGCAGGTGCAGCGCGTACTTCTCGCCGCCGACGACGACGGTGTGGCCGGCGTTGTTGCCGCCGTTGAACTTCACGACGTAGTCGATGCGGGAGCCGAGGAGGTCGGTGGCCTTCCCCTTGCCCTCGTCGCCCCACTGGGCTCCGATGATGACTGCTGCGGGCATCTGGTTCTCCTCACGTTGGCGGAGGACCTCACGCGACCAGGCGGGCCGGTGGTCCACCCGAGTCTATCGGCTGGTCACTCGCGCGCCACCCATCGGACACGGTCGCCCGCACCGTCGCCGCGTCGGTGAATTGTCCTCATTACGCGTCGGTGCGCACCGAACGTCCCCACAAGGGGGGACAAATAGTTCCAGGCCGGAACATCTCGGGAAGCGCGACGTATCGTGCACCGCGACGTCGGTTTCCCTGTCGGCGTCACGTCGGAGTCCAACCCACTCCGTTCAGCCAGCGCGAGATTCGCGTGAGCACCACCGGACGCTGCAGCGCGCCCGGATGCATCAGAACAGTCGTGCCCTCATGCAGCACGGAAAGAAGAGTTCAACGATGAACAAGGCTCTCTGGAGCAAGAAGGCGCTCGCTCTCCCGGCGTGCGCCGCGATCGTCGTCGGTGGCGTCACCTTCGCCGCCTCCCCTGCGATGGCCGACCCCGCCGACCTGTCCATCACCAGCCAGTCGGTCTCCGGCCGCGTGCTGACGGTGACCGGCACCGGCACCCCTGGTGAGAACATCCAGCTCGACGAGGACTTCCGCAACACCCGCCAGGAGATCCCGGCGAGCGGCACCTGGACGATCTCGTACACGATCCCCGGTACGGACACGACGACGCAGACCTACACGTTCGAGCAGCTCAAGGGCCTGAACCAGGACGGTTCGGTGACGGTCACCGCCGCCCCCGAGGCCACGGACAAGCCCTTCGCCGTCACGTCGCAGTCGGTCTCCGGCCGAACGCTGACCGTCTCGGGCACCGGCGCCGTCGGCAACACCGTCAACTTCGACGTGGGCTTCCCGGTGCAGCGCACCGCCATCAAGGACGACGGCACCTGGACGATCTCGTACGAGATCCCGGGCACCGACACCGACGAGCACACCTACACGATCAACGAGCAGCGCGCGAACCTGTCGACGGTCGACTCCGTCACCGTCACGGCTCGCGCCGAAGTAGCCGTCCTGCCCTTCGCCGTCACGTCGCAGTCGGTCTCCGGCCGCACGCTGACGGTCTCCGGTACCGGCGCCGTCGGCAACACGGTGAACTTCGACGTGGGCTACCCCGTCCGCCGCACCCCGATCGCCGACGACGGCACCTGGACGATCTCGTACGAGATCCCGGGCACCGACACCGACGAGCACACCTACACGATCAACGAGCAGCGCGCGAACCTGTCGACGGTCGACTCCGTCACCGTCACGGCTCGCGCCGAAGCCGCGGTTGCGGACTTCAACTTCTCGCTGACCAGCCCGACCGACGGCGACACCGTCGACTCGCGCACCGTGACCTTCACCGGGACCGGCGCCGTGGGCGACACCGTGAACGTGCTGGACGCCGATGGCAACCGCGCTGCTCCGCAGACGATCGTGGACGCCGACGGCAACTGGTCCACCACGGGCACCTTCTCGGACTCGGCTGCTGTCGAGCAGGACCTGAGCGTCAACCAGGTCGGTGGCGGCCAGGGCCAGGGCAACATCGAGTTCTCGATCACGCTGCCCGCCGTGGCAGCGGCCCCCGGTGACGGTGGCGACGAGGGCACAACCCCCGGCGACGGCGGCGACGAGGGCACAACCCCCGGCGACGGCGGCGACCAGGGCGCGACCCCCGGCACCGGCACCGGCACGGGTACCGAGACCGGCGCTGGCGGCGCCGCTCCGACCGCCGGCCGCACCCCGGCCGTGGGTGCACTCCCGGTCGTCAGCGGCTGACACCGGAACCATCCACCGAGCGGGGGCGCGACGGATCGTCGCGTCCCCGTTCGCCGTCCCGACCCGGAATCCGCACATGCACGCAACTCGCTCAGCTCGCCTCGTCCTCGCCGTCGCCGCCGGAGTGCTGCTCTCGCTCGGCCTGGCGTCCTGCCACGCTGATCCCGCCCCGACCGCTGCGAGCAGCACGGGTACCGCCACGGCGGCCCCGACGGCGTCCGCCGAGCCCTACCGCGCACCGTCGACGAAGACGGTCGCAGCACTCCCCGAGGCCCGGTACGACGCGGTCATCGGCGGGCTCCTGCCCTCGTACGACCCTGACGTCCCGGAGGCCGCAGGACACGCGTACACGATCCAGCGCGACGCGCCGCTCTACGGCGACGACCGCACCGAGCCGGTCGCGAGACTCACAGCCGAGAACTTCCTCGGCGACCCCACCGTCGTCGTCCCGCTGCGGTTCCAGGGCGACTGGGCCCTCGTCATGACCCCGAGCCGACAGGCACTGCCGTCAGCTGCACCGGGCGGCGCTCCAGCCCAGACCGCCGGCTGGATGCGCCGCGGCCTGCTGCACCAGGGCGGCGCGCTCGACGACCACGTCGTCATCTCCGTCGGCGACCAGACCGTGTCGATCGTCGCTGCGAGCGGCAAGGTCGTGCACGAGTTCCCGGCCGGCGTCGGTGCCGGGGACACTCCGACCCCGACCGGTGTCGTCGGCTACATCCAGGCGAGGTACCTGGATCCCGCCCAGGACCAGACGGTGCACCAGATCAACCTGACGACGCTGCACTCCGCAGCGGCGGACGAGCCGTTCGGCGGTGACGACGGCGGGCTCATCGGCGTGCACTACGAATCCGTCGCCCGCGGAGCGGTGTCCCACGGGTGCGTCCGCCTCGACGGTGATGCCGTCGATGCGATCAACGCACTCCCGCTCGGCACCGTCGTGCAGATGGTCGCGTAGTCACCGGTACCGCGACCTCTCGTCCGGACCACACAGGCTGCGTGGACGCTCGGTGAGTCCGGAGCACCGTCGGACCCGTCAGATCCACCATCGGAAGGAGCACGACATGAGTGACCTCGGTGACAAGGCCAAGGACTTCGCGAACAGCGACAAGGGCGAGCAGGCGTCCGACGCCGGCCTCGACAAGGCAGGCGACGCGGCCGACAAGGCGACCGGCGGCGGCCACGGCGACCAGATCGACAAGGCCCAGCAGGCGGCTGACGACAAGGTCGGCGAGTAACGCCCGGTACGCACCCTGGTGACGGACGGAAGGCCCGGTGCCAGCTGGCACCGGGCCTCCCGTCCGCATGTGACGTGCGTTCCGCGATCAGGCGCGGAAGAAGTCCTGGTACGACGGGTCGCCGACGGGCTGCGAGTACCCGGGCTCGGCGAGACGCTGCTCGATCATCGCCTGGACGACGTCGGGCGGGGTGAGCCCCCGCCGGCGCCACTCGGTCGGGTTGGCCCGGAGCTGGCTCAGCGTGTTCTGCATGCTGCAACCCTGGCACCCAATAACTAGTTTGTCTAACTACCTGTCCCGATTCCGCGTTCCCGGGGTCCCGGTCCCCGGCCCCGGCCCTGCTTCGTGAGCAGAAGATGTCGGGTCCGAACGCGGGACCCGACATCTTCTGCTCACCATGTGCGGCGCGCGGAAGCGCTCGCGGCGACTACTTCCGCGACACCTTCGCGGTCGACTTGGACGTCGCGGTGCCGTCCTTGTAGCCCGAGGCGTGCGCGGTCACCTTGACGGAGAACTTGTGTCCCGCGTCGGACGTGCCGAGCTTGTACGTCGCACCGGTGGCCTTCTTCACGACCTTGCCGTCGCGGAGCCACTGGTACTTGTACGTCGCCTTCGTCGTGCTCCACTTGCCGTGGTTCGCCGACAGCTTCGAGCCGACCTTCGCCGTCCCGCTGACCGTCACCTTGCTGCCCGCGGCGAGCGCGAGCGTGGGCGGGGTCACCGAGATGGTCGACGTGCCGGCCTGCTTGCCCGACGCGTTGCCGAGGTGCAGGAGCAGCACGGTGGCCTTCGTGACACCCGACGCTCGGGTGACCCGGAGGGCGCCGGAGTCGGCGAACAGGACGCCGGTGTTGCGGCCCTGCGCGAAGGACAGTGCCGGCTTCGACGGGTCGAACGAGGCGCTCTTCGTCTCGTCCACCACGGAGGAACCCGTGGTCGCGGCACCCGGGGCGTACGCCGACTCGGTCAGGACCGAGTAGGTGAACTTGCCCTTCGCGCCGATCAGCGCACCCGTGGTCGTGAGCACCTTCACCGAGCTGTCGAAGGTGTTGACGTCCTGGCCGGGTGCCCCGCCGTTCAGCGGCTGGACGTCGACGACCGGGTCGACGTCCGGGTCGTTCAGAGCAGCCTTGGCCAGGTCGATCGTCGTCGCGAACGTCGCGTCCACCGCGGCGGACTTGGCGTTGTAGACCAGGTAGTCGGGCTCGCCGTCACGGTTCGTGTCGATGAGCACCTCGACGTTGGTCACGGCGCCGGGGTTGGCGTCGGGACCGGCCGTCTGGATGCCGAACGCGATCGTGTCCGAGGCCTTGTCGTAGCTCGCGCCGTAGGAGCGGATGTCCGCTGCCTGCAGCGAGCGCTTCGCCGAGCCGGCCGGGAACGACTCGACCGGGTCGGTCCCGCCGAGTACGAACGGTGCGACGGCGGCGTGGTAGCCGGTCGTCAGGCCGCCCTGGTCGACCGTGCGCCCCTTGAGCGTCAGGTCGGCCGACTTGCCCGGGCCGGTGAAGGCGACGGTGGAGCGACCCTGCACGGAGCTGACGGGCTTCGGTGCGAGGTACGCACCGACGCGCAGCGGCACCGCGGTCGTGTCGGTCGGCGTGAACGCCACGATGCCCGAGGCGGCGGTGACGAACTCGCGCTGGTAGCCCTGCTGCACCGCCTCCTGGGTGGGGTCGATGACGCGGCGGAGCTTCGTCGGGTCGGCGATCGTGAAGGTGAGCTTCACCGTCGCGGTGCGGTTCGCCGGGACGGTGACCCGCTTCGTGTTGAGCGCGAACGTCACGCCGGGCTGCGACACCTGCGGCTGGTAGGCCACGTCGTAGGTGTGCGCGACGCCGTCGGTGTTCGCGATCTGCAGGGTGCGGCTCTCGGTCGTCGCGCTCGAGACCTCGACGACACCGAACGAGGCGGTGACGAGCAGGTCGTTCTCGACGCTCCGCACGGTGGTGCCGGCGGTCACGGCCTGCAGGGCGTCGACGCGGCCGGTGCCCTGCCGGAGCAGGGTCGCCGATCGCGAGCCGTCCTTGACGTCGTGCGTCGCCGTGTTCATGAGCGCCGCCTTGACCTGCGGTGCGCTCCACTCCGGGTGCGCCTGGAAGGTCAGCGCCGCGATGCCCGCGACGTCCGGCGTGGCCATCGAGGTGCCGCTCATCGACATGCGGCCGTCACCGGTGCCGTTGGCCGCCGAGATCACGTTGACCCCGGGGCCGGCGATGTCCGGCTTGACGATGTCGTTGAACGACCCGTGGACGCCCCGGCTGGTGAACGCGGCGAGCGTGTTCACGGCCTCCGGGTCGGTGGCGAGTTCGAAGCCCTTGAGCTCGTCCGCGAGGCGCACGTGCAGGGTCCCCGCCTTGGCAGCTGCCTGGAGGCTCGTGGCGGCGTCCAGCGTCAGCTCGGCTCCGGGGATGGTCGCGTTTCCGGCGATGCCCGAGTCGAAGGTGTTGATCGTGCCCGCGAGCAGGACGCCGATGCCGCCGGCGGCCTGGACGTTGCTGAAGCGCACGCCGGAGCCGCACTCGA
The DNA here is from genome assembly GCF_003751685.1 of Curtobacterium sp. PhB78. Taxonomy (NCBI): domain Bacteria; kingdom Bacillati; phylum Actinomycetota; class Actinomycetes; order Micrococcales; family Microbacteriaceae; genus Curtobacterium; species Curtobacterium sp. PhB78. Next base: position 227,113 of record NZ_RKIA01000004.1, on the reverse strand, counting down.
GCGCGCCGTCCGTCCACTTCAGCCAGACGACCTTGCCCGCGATCTTCGCGGCGTCGGCGGCGCTGAACGCGGCGCAGCCGTCGATGTTGCTGGTCGGGACGACGACGTCACCCTCGACCGGCAGCGTGCCCGTGAAGTTCTGCGAGTACTGCGACCGGTAGGTCTTCGCGACGTTCGCGGGGGCCGTGGCCTGCACGCCGTCGTACAGCGATTGACCGGTGGCGCTCGCGGCGACGGTGAGCGCACCCTCGGCGTTGCCCGGCGAGCCACCGATGTCGGTGAAGTCGTCGGCGTTGCCCGAGGCGATCACGGGGAGCACCCCGCGGGCGGTCAGCGCGTCGATCTTGGCGTTGTCGGGGTCGTCCGGTGCGCCGTAGTCGGAGCCGAGCGACAGGTTCAGGACGTTGATGTCCTTGCCCTCGGTGAGCGCCTGGCCCACCCAGTCGAGCGCGGCGCCCGTGACGTCGGTCGAACCGCCGCCGTCACCGAACACCTTGAGGGCGTAGAGGCCGGCCTCGGGCGCGGTGCCCGGACCGATCCACATGTCCTGCACCTGCTGCGTGGTGAGCTTGGTGTAGTCGCCGTCGAACTGCTGCTTGTCGGCAGTCAGGCCGTAGCCCGCGATCGAGCCGGACACGTGCGTGCCGTGGTCGCCGCCCTTGCCGTCGATGGGGTTGTCGTCCGGAGCCGGCACCGGGTCGTAGGCCGGGTCGGTCGGGTCGGCGTTGTAGGTCGCACCGGCGAAGTCGTACCCGCCGAGGAACTTCGACGCGTCGTACAGGCTGGGGTCCGGGGCGCCGGAGCTCGCGTTCGCCAGGGCCTGCTGGTAGGCCGCGGTGGTGCCGGGTCCGCCGAAGTCGGCCTGCGTGTAGTCGAGGCCGGTGTCGAGGACGGCGACGTTGACGTCCTTGCCGGTGTGGCCGGTCTGCTGCCAGGCGTTGAGCGAGCGCGTGTAGACGTCGCTCGCGGCGTTCTTCGGCGAGACGCCGTCGGCGCCCGGCTTCACGAGGCTCGGGTCCACACCGGACGGTGCGGCGCTCGCGTCGGCGTTGACCGTCGGCTCGACGATCTTCTTCGGCGTGAGCGGGATGATGCTCTCGACGTCGGAGCGCTTCGCGATGTCCTGCAGCGCGGAGACGTCGGCGACGACCGCGACACCGGGGACGGTGTACTCGGTCGAGTAGAGCTCGGTGGAGTCGGCGTCGGCGCGCTTGACGGCTGCGCGGACGGCCGCGGTGGTCGACTCGATCGCCTTGACGCGGCTCTTCGCTGCCGAGGACTGCGTCTTGGACTTGGTCAGGTCACCGCCCTTCGCGTTCGCGTCCACCTCGAGGGCACCCTGGCCGGTCGTGCGCACGAAGGCGGCGACGGTCTTGGTGGGCTTGGCGTCGCGCAGTGGTGCGGAGAGCTTCAGGTCGGCCACCGACACCCCGGCCGGAGCTGCGGAGGCCGCGCCCCCGACTGCGAGGCCGCCGCACGTCAGGGCCACGGCGGCGATGCCGGCGGTCAGGACGCGTGCGATGCGATGGGAGTTCGGGGTCGGGTTCGGGTCGTGGTTCGGTGTTGCACGGTTCAAAGAGGGCACTCCAGGCTCAGTCCGTGGTTCGCATGAGATTGCTGTGAAGTTATGCGCTTACATTCAGAAAGGGCAGTCCGCACTTTGGGGGACACCCCCGTTCGAGGGCCGGTCTTCCTGTTAAGTTGCACACACGTGTGCACGTTATTACGATGGGGTTCGTGACCACTGCTTCCCACCCCGCACGCGCCCCCCGCCGCGACGCGACCGAGAACCGGGCAGCCCTCCTCGACGCAGCACGGACATGCCTGCAGCGCGATCCGGACGCCTCCATCGAGACGATCGCCGCGGCCGCCGGACTCTCGCGCCGCGCGGTGTACGGACATTTCCCGTCACGTGACGACCTCGTGCGCGAGGTCGTGACCTCCGGCGCCGCTCGCATCGCCGCGGCCATGCCGACCACCTCGGACCTGCAGGAGCTGCCGCCGGCCGCCCGGCTCGCCGCGATCGCCGTGACCCTCTGGACCGAGGTCTCGCACGTCCGGTCCATGGCCCGGGTCGCCGTGCGCAGCCCGTTCGCCGAGCCCGTCGCCGAGGTGTTCGCACCCCTGCGCGCCCAGGTCCGTCAGGCGTGCACGCTCGGGATCGCCGAGGGCGCCATGCGCGACGACGTCGACCCGGCCACCCTCGGGCGTCTGGTCGAGGGTGCGTGCATCGCCGTCCTCGACGAGGCGACCCGGTCGGGCACCCCGGACGAGGCCGGACGGCGCATGGTGGTGCTGTCGGCGCTCGGCATGGCCGGCATCGACTGGCGCACCGCACTGCTGTCCGAACCCGCGGCCCCGGCCACCGGCTCCGCTGTCTCCCCCGTGAAGGACCCCGCATGACGCTCGAACTCGACCACGTCGGCATCGGCGAGCAGCCCGGCGCGGCACTGCCCGTCGTCTCCGCCGTCGCCGCACCCGGACACCCCGGGGTCGTCGCCGTCGAGACTGAGCAGGCCCCAGTGCTCGCCTCGCTCGTCGCCGGCGGCCGGATGCAGCCCGACACCGGGCGGCTGCTGCTCGACGGGAACGAGGACGCCGCCGCCGTGCGCCGCGCCTTCGCCCTCGTCGACACCCCGGGCGTCGCCGAGCCCTTCCCCGTGATGACCGTCAAGCAGATCGTGCGCGAGGAGCTCGCGTTCGCCGCCCAGCGCCCCTCGCGCGACCACGTCGACACCGTGCTCGAGGAACTCGGCCTGGGGCACTACGCGGACACCCCGGTCCAGCGGGTGCCGACCGCCGTGCGCGTGCGGCTGCTCGTCGAGCTCGCCCTGCTCCGCGACGGCGTCACCGGCCTCGTCGTCACCGCGCCCGAGCGGCACGGCGGCGCCGTCGAGGAGTGGTTCGCGGTCCTCCGCGACGTCGCCCGACGCGGCGTGACCGTCGTGCTCGTCACCTCGAAGGCCGCAGCCGCGACCGTCGAGACGCTGCTCGACACGACCGAAACCGTCCAGACGCGCGACGACGCCGCGACGCACGTCGCGCCCCAGACCGAGGGTCCCGACGACGCGGCCCTGTCCGGCGGAACCGAGCCGGGCCTCCCGTCCGGCCCTTCCGTCACCGCAGAATCCGCAACCGTCCCGACGGAGGCAACCCCGTGACCACCACCTCGCTCGTCCGCGCCGAACTGGCGCGACTCACCGCGACCCCGCTCGCACGACTGGCGTTCATCGCCCTGATGATCGTGCCGCTGCTGTACGGCGGCGCGTACCTGTGGGCGAACCGCGACCCGTACGCCAAGCTCGACCAGATCCCCGCGGCGATCGTCAACCTCGACGCCGGGGCCACCCTCGACGGCGACCAGGTCGACTACGGCACCGACGTCACCAAGGAGGCGATCGACGGCGCCGACTTCAAGTGGACGAAGACCAGCGCCGCCGACGCCCGCTCCGGTGTGCGGAACGGCACCTACGACTTCGTGGTCACGATCCCGCACGACTTCTCCGAGCACCTGGTGTCCGCGCAGTCGGACGACCCGACGCAGGCGAAGCTCGTCATGACGACGGCCGACACGAACTCGTACCTGGCCTCGACCATCGCGGAGCAGGCCGGCAAGACCATGCGCACCGCCGTCGCCGAGCGCGTCGGCAAGCAGGCGGCGAAGACCCTGCTCGTCGGGCTCGCCGACGTCCGCGACAGCCTCGGCGACGCCGTCGACGGGGCCGACCAGCTCGCCTCCGGCACCGCGAAGGCGGACTCGGGGGCTCGCAAGCTGGCGGACGGCACCGGCAAGCTGTCGTCCGGTGCGGCGGAGCTCGCGTCCGGCACGGCGTCGTTGCCGTCCCAGACCGCGCAGCTGGACAGCGGGGCGCAGCAGGTTGCCTCGGGTGCTTCCACGCTCGCCTCGGGCCTGGCGAGTGCGCAGCAGCAGACGGCGGCGCTGCCGTCGCAGACGCAGCAGTTGGACAGTGGGGCGCAGCAGCTGCAGACCGGGCTGCACCAGCTCCGTGACCAGACGTCGACCCTGCCTGCGGACTCGGCGACGCTCGCGGCCGGTGCATCGAAGGTCGCCAGCGGCAACGCCGAGCTCGCCGACAAGGCCGCGCCGTTCATCGCGGGTGTCCAGCAGCTCTCGGCGCAGTCGCCGGAACTCGTCGCGTCGCTGAAGCCCGTCGTACAGGCGTCCACGGTGCTCAACGCTGACCAGAAGACCGAGCTGCTCGCCGGGCTCGACGACCTGCAGACCGGCAGTGCCGATCTCGGCACCGGTGCCGGAGCGCTGTCCGGCAACCTGCAGAAGCTCAAGACCGGCAGCGCGCAGGTGTCCGCCGGAGCATCGCAGCTCGCCGAGAAGGCTCCGTCGCTGACGAGTGGCATCCAGCAGCTCTCCGACGGCTCGGACACGCTCGCCGCCGGGACGTCGAAGCTGGCTGCAGCGGCGCCGACGTTGACCTCGGGCATCGCGTCGGCGGCGGACGGGGCGTCGACGCTCGCAACGGGTGCCTCGAAGGTCGCAGACGGCACGTCTGCGCTCGCGTCCGCCGCACCCACGCTGTCGTCAGGTGCTTCGTCGCTCGCGACTGGCGCAGCGTCCGCCGACAAGGGTGCTTCGTCGCTCGTCTCCGGCTTGGACAAGCTCAAGACCGGGTCCTCGAAGCTCGCCGCGTCGCTCGACGAGGGCCGCACGAAGATCCCCGCGTCGAACGCCTCGGAGCGCGAGTCGCAGGCCTCGGTCATCTCCGACCCGGTGAAGGTCGGGGACGACAACGTCGCCGCGGCGTCGAACTACGGCGCCGGCCTCGCGCCGTTCTTCATCTCGCTCGCAGCCTGGATCGGCATGTACGCGCTGTTCCTCATCCTCAAGCCGATCTCGAAGCGGGCGATCACCGCGGTGCGGAAGCCCCTCGCGGTGGTGTTCGGCGGCTGGCTGACCCCGGCGCTGCTCGGCCTGGTGCAGATGGTCGCGCTGTTCTTCATCGTGCGCTTCGCCCTCGACCTGAACGTGGTGCACGTCGGCGGCACGATCGGGATCATGGTGCTCGCCTCGGCGACGTTCGCGGCGGTCATCATGGCGCTCAACGTGCTGCTCGGGTCGGTGGGACAGTTCCTCGGCCTGGTGCTCATGCTCGTGCAGCTCGTCACCGCCGGCGGCACGTTCCCGTGGCAGACGCTGCCGGGGCCGTTGGCGGCGCTGCACTTCGCGCTGCCGATGACGTACTCGGTCGACGCGATCCGGCAGACGATGTACGGCGGGAACCTCGGCGCCGCGTGGTCCGACGCGGGCGTGCTGCTCTGCTGGCTGCTCGGAGCGCTCCTGGTGTCCTTCGTGGTGACGGCACGGCAGACCCGCTCCCGCACGCTGCGCGACCTGCGCCCGAGCCTGATCGGGTAGCGGGGGCGCGGGGCAGCGTCGCGTCGCGCGCCCCGCGTTCGCCGAGTGAGCAGAAGACGACGAGTGGCCCGAGGCGACCCGTCGTCTTCTGCTCACTCGGTGCGACCGGAGCGAGGAGCGAGACGAGTCCGATGCGCAAGCAGCTCCCTCAGGTGGTCGACGGCGCCGGACACGTGCACGCCCAGGTCCGACTTCGTCCACCGCACGACCGCCCAGCCGAGCCGCTCCATCTCGCGGTAGCGCCGCAGATCACGACCCCACTGCTCGGCGTCGGTCCGGTGCTGGTCCCCCTCGTACTCGATGACGATGCGCTGCTCCGGGTACGCCATGTCGACGCGCCCCACGAACCGCCCTGCCTCGTCGAGCACGTCGACCTGCAGCTCCGGCTCGGGCAATCCGGCGCGCACGATCGTCAGTCGCGCCCGGGTCTCCTGCGGTGAGCCAGCACCGACCCGCACGAGTTCGAGTGCCGTCCGCAGCTTGCGGACGCCACGGCGGGTGCCGGCTGCGGCGAGCGCGACGGCGAGGTCGCCCGGAGTCGTCGCACAGCGGCGCTCGGTGACGATCGCGTCGCCGAGCACGACCAGCTCGTCGGCGTCGAGCATCGCGCCGCACTCGACCCAGACCGCGTCAGGCGCGCTCGCCGGCATGCCGCGACGAAGTCGGACCGACGCGCGCTCTGCCGCGATGCGGTGCCCGACCACCCCGCTCCGACGGGCTTGGGTCTGCGGCAGCACGCTCGTGATGTGGACCGGATCGTCGTCAGAGCACATGATCGGGAGCCCCCACAGGACTGCGGCCGACAGGTGGCTGATGAACTGGCCAGGCAACAGGACCGGTCGCAGTGCCTGGATTCGCTGGACTTGGTCCGGCTGACGGTCACGCGCCCAGCGGATGGACCGCGTCGGGCAGACGAGGTCTCGGCGCTGGAGCCGTTCACGCGGAACACCCGCACGGTCAGCGGCTCCGACGTCGAACGCTCGCCCGCGGAGCGATGGCGGAAGTGCGCGTGGTTGCATGCGCACCACGCTCGCGCCCCGCGCCCCGCCTCCGCAGGCCGAACGTTTGTTCGGTGCACAACGCACACCGCGCCTCCCGTGTGGAGGACTCGCACCGCGCACCGAGTGAGCAGAAGAAGACGGGTGAGCATCCAGCACCCGTCGTCTTCTGCTCACTCGACGCACCGAACGGAACCCCGCCGCCCGCTACGATCGACGGACGAACCAACGGAGGTCGAAGCGCATCATGGGAGACGGCAAACCCGCGACCATCTACGACGTCGCCGCGCGCGCCGGGGTCTCGAAGTCCCTCGTCTCCCTGGTGCTGCAGCGCTCCCCCCGGGTCAGTGACCAGCGCCGGGCCGCCGTGCTCACGGCGATCCAGGAGCTCGACTACCGGCCCTCCACCGCCGCGGTGTCCCTCGCCGGCACCCGCAGCCGCACCGTCGGCGTGGTCCTCGACGACTTCCGGAACCAGTGGTTCGTCGACCTGCTCACCGGGCTGCGCGAGGCCCTGCAGGACCAGGGCCACCGTCTCGTCGTCGCGGACCGGTTCCTGAACACGGGGCTCGACGCCTCGCCGGTCGAGGGCTTCCTGTCCATGCGCGTCGAGGGCATCGTCATCGCCGGCGAACCCGACACCGACCTGGCGATCCCGGCGTCGATGCCGGTCGTCATCGCCGGCGGGCGCGTGTCGATCCCCCGCGCGGACACCGTGGCGAACGACGACCGGGCTGGCGGCGGGATGGCCGCGGAGCACCTGCTCGCACTCGGCCACACGCGGCTCGGCTTCGTGGGGGCGAGCTCGGCGGCGTCGAAGGAACGCCGCGCAGGGTTCGAGGGCACCGTCGCGGCCAGTGCGGGTGCAAGTCCCGCCGTCGTGGTCCTGCCCGGCGAACCCACCGAAGAGGCCGGATCCCGCGCCCTCGGCGCCCTGATCGACGAGCACCCCGACGTCACCGCGGTGTTCGCCGCCAACGACGTGATGGCCCTCGGAGCACTGTCCGAACTCGCCGAACGCGGACTCCGGGTCCCCGAGGACGTCTCCGTCATCGGCTACGACGACACCCCCGTCGCCGCCACGCGCTACGTCGGCCTGACGAGCATCGACGACCGCAGCGTCGAGATCGGCCGCGGCGCCGGCGAGCGCCTGCTCGCCCGCATCGCCGACCCGGGGCTGGCCGCCACCGAGTCCCTGGTCGAGCCCCGCCTGGTCGCTCGCCGCACGACCGCCCCGCGCTGACGCGGCTGCCGGGAGGCCCGTCCCGCGTCCGCCCCGCCCGCTTCGTGAGCAGAAATGGTCGGGTCCAGGGCCCGTACCCGACCATTTCTGCTCACGAAGTCGCGTCGGCAGGCGCCGCGTGCTGCACGATCCACGAGTGCATGACGATCGCAGCCGCCGCCGAGGCGTTGATGCTCCGCGTCGAACCGAACTGCGTGATCTCCAGGTGCCCGGACGCCCCGGCCACCGCGGCGTCGGTGAGCCCGGGGCCCTCCTGGCCGAACAGGAACACGCACCGCTCCGGGATCGCCGCGGTCTCGATGCGATCGGCGCCAGGGGTGTTGTCGATCGCGATCACCGGGCGCTGCTCCTCGGCCATCGCGGCCAGGAACGCCTGCACGTCGGGGTGGTACCGGACGTGCTGGTACCGGTCGGTCACCATCGCGCCGCGCTTGTTCCAGCGCCGCCGCCCGATGATGTGCACCGTGCCGGCCAGGAACGCGTTGGCGCTCCGCACGATCGACCCGATGTTCAGGTCGTGCTGCCAGTTCTCGATCGCCACGTCGAACGCGTGCCGGCGGGTGTCGAGCTCGGCGACGATGGCGTCCATCGACCAGTACCGGAAGTGGTCGAGCACGTTCCGCGAGTCCCCCGCCGCCAGCAGCTCCGGGTCGAGCCGTGGGTCGTCCGGCCAGGGCTCCGGGTGCGGGCCGACGCCGTTCGTCGTCAGTTCGTGCGTCGGGGCGGGCTCGTCGGTCACGCCTCCAGGGTAGAGCCGCGGCGAACCGGGCCGGTCGGCGCGAGTCCGACGAACGTGGTCCAGCCGAACGCCCGCCGCGTCACGGTGTCACTGCGTACCCGGGCGGAGGAAGTCCTCCGGCACGGCACCGGCGTTCGTCGCCGCGAAGATGCGCTTCCGATCACTCGGACGGGTCGGGTCGAACACGACGACGACGGTCGCTCCGAGCACCGGGCCGGTTCCGTCGCCGAACCCCTCGGTCCGGTCGACCCAGCGCTGTTGTCCCTGGAGGTCCGTGAACGTGAAGGTCCAGCGCAGCAGCGTGAAGGAGGCGTCGTGGGCGGTCGAGCCGCTGACCGCGGTGACGATCCCGTCGACCCGGCGCCCCGCACGCAGCAGCTGTTCGAGCCGACCGCGTCGGCCGCCCTGCCCGCGGCGTGCAACCGTCCCGCCGATCAGGGCGACCAGCGCCAGCGCGGTGACCAGTGCGGGGATCCACCACGCAGCGGCGTACCAGATCCAGCCGCCGATGCCCCAGACTTCGTCGCGGCCGAACGCCGGGTCGACGGTGGTCCCGACGCGGTCGACGGGCGCCCACTGCGTCGCGGTCGTCCACCAGAGCCCGGCTGCGGCGCCGACGAGCCAGATGCTCACCGGTCCCACCCCGACGAACTCCGACGCCCGGCCTGCGAAGCGGTGGTTCCACTTCGAGTACATGCCCAGCGTGACGATCGACCCCGTGACCGCGACGGGCATCGCCCACCACGGGTACTCCGGGTCCGGCGTGTCCGAGAACACGCTGTTGACGGTCATGTCCCGGATGGTGCCGAGGACGGACCCGAGCGCGTACCCGGCGACGACGCCGACGGCGAGCAGGAGCGCCGCCCACACGATCGTCAGGACGAGTGCACGGGCGCTGCCCTGCTGCGCGGCGGCCTTCGCACGGAGGGCGGCGGCCGGATCGGTGGTGCTCATGATCGACGTGCGTGGTCGGTCAGTACGAGTACGTCGGATCGGGGGTGTTCGCCGCGAGGACCGCGATCGTCACGAACAGCCCGATGTACAGCAGCGTGACCACCCCACCGACGATGACCGCGGCGAGCGCGAGGCCGCGGCCCCCCTCGGATCGTCTGCGCGCCTGCGACATCGCGACGAGACCGAGGATGAACCCGATCAGCGGTGCGACGAACGCCGCGACGAGCGAGATGATCGCGAGGGTGTTCGTGCGGTGCGGGACGGAACCGTAGGGCTGCGGAACGGAAGACTGTGGGGATTGGTACTGAGTGGACATCGTGAAAGACGGTATCTCACATCTTTTTTTGTTGAGAAGCGTACCGAAATTCAGCGGACGCGCGATTCGATCCCGGCGACGAGGACGTCGAGCCCGAGCGCGAAGCGTGCGTCGTACGAGTGCTCCCCCAGGAGCTCTCCGACGAGCGCATGCCGCTCGGGACGCCCGGCCTCGGCATCTCCACGCCCGATCTCCACCGAGGTGTGCCCCACCACGAAGTCGTACACGACGAAGAACGCGTACATCGCCTCGGCATCGGCCAGCCCGGCGGAGCGGAGCGCCCCGACGACCTTCGCCACGACGGCGTCGGACTCGGTGGACACCAGGGCCCCGCGCCGGCTGTGCGACTCGAGCACCAGGGGGTGGGTGCGCATCAGGTCGCGGAACGTCGTGGCGAAGGTGCGCACCACGGCGTGCCACTCGTCCGGCCAGACGAAGGTGGCGGTGAACTCGTCGACGGTGCGACGGACGAGTTCACCGTGCAGGTCGTCGAGGCCGCCGATGGTCCGGTGCACGGTCATCGGTGCGACGCCGAGCCGCACCCCGAGTGCACGGAACGACAGGCGGTCGAGGCCGTCCTCGTTCGCGATCGCCGTCGCGGCGTCGATCACCTGCTCGCGGCTCAGGACGTTGGGCCGGCCCCGTCGTCGTCGCGGTGTCGCCTCGACCAGATCGGGAGCCGCTTCCAGGTCCGGCACCGCAGCGGGGCGGGGCGTGGCGGTCGGGGATCCGGGTTCGACGAGCACGGCGGGTTCTCCTTGATTCGGTACGTGTCCCGAAAAGCCTAGGGCAAAGCCGAGTGGCGTTCGGTGACTCGACCATCTCGGGTCCGGAGCCGACGCGCAAGAGCCGATCCGCGTCTCCCGGCCCCTTCGAAGGAACCCGTCTGACGGGCCGGCCCGTCGGCCGTGCGCAGTAGGGTGAGGCCATGGCGACCCGCGACGACGTCGAGTGCTGGCTGACCGACATGGACGGCGTGCTCGTCCACGAGAACCAGGCCCTCCCCGGTGCCCCCGAGCTCATCCAGCAGTGGCTCGACGAGGGCACCGAGTTCCTCGTCCTGACGAACAACTCGATCTTCACGCCGCGTGATCTCAGCGCCCGGCTCCGGAGCTCGGGCCTGCACGTCCCCGAGGAGCGCATCTGGACGAGCGCCCTCGCCACCGCCGACTTCTGCAAGTCCCAGATGCCCGGCGGCTCCGCGTTCGTCATCGGCGAGGCCGGCATGACCACCGCCCTGCACGAAGCCGGGTTCATCATGACCGAGACCGCCCCCGACTACGTCGTCGTCGGCGAGACCCGCAACTACTCGTTCGAGGCGATCACCAAGGCCGTCCGCCTGATCCGCGACGGCGCCCGCTTCATCGTCACCAACCCCGACGCCACCGGCCCGTCGGCCGAGGGCGTCCTGCCCGCCACGGGCGCGATCGCCGCGATGATCGAGAAGGCGACCGGCAAGCAGCCGTACGTGGTCGGCAAGCCGAACCCGATGATGTTCCGCTCGGCGATGAACCGCATCGGCGCGCACTCCGAGAACACCGGCATGATCGGCGACCGGATGGACACCGACGTGCAGGCCGGCATCGAGGCGGGGCTGCACACCGTCCTCGTGATGACGGGCATCAGCGACCAGGCCGAGATCGACCGCTACCCGTTCCGTCCGAGCGAGGTCATCTCCGGCGTGCACGAACTCGTGCGCACCGCCCCCTTCGAGGTCGAACTGTAGCGATGCGCTGGGACCCGTCGCGGTACGCCGCGTTCGCGGACGACCGCGGGCGTCCGTTCCACGACCTGGTCGCGCAGGTCGCGTGGCCAGCGGACGATGGACGGGAGGCCCCGCGTCGCGTCGTCGACCTGGGCTGCGGTCCCGGGTCCCTCACCGCCACGCTGGCAGCGCGGTGGCCTTCGTCGCCGGTGGTCGGGATCGACAGCTCGGCGGAGATGCTCGCGTCGGCTGCGGCCGACCCCGCTCTGGCGGGCCTGCCGAACCTGTCGTTCGAGCTCGGTGCGATCGAGGACTGGACGCCCGGGCCCACCGACGACGTCGTCGTGACGAACGCGGCGCTGCAGTGGGTACCGTCGCACGTGGAGCTGCTGCCGCGGTGGCTCGACGCGATGCCGTCCGGATCGTGGTTCGCGATGCAGGTGCCGGGCAACTTCGGGTCCCCGTCGCACGCCTTGATGCGGTCGATCGGGGCCTCCGGTCCCTGGGCGTCAGCGCTCGACGGCGTCCTGCGCGAGGACCCGGTGCTCGACCCCGCCGGCTACCTCGGCATCATGCTCGACGCCGGGTTCGCGGCCCGCGCCTGGGAGACGACCTACGCGCAGCTGCTGCCGGGCGAGGACCCGGTGCTCGACTGGGTGCGCGGCACCGGGCTGCGACCGGCACTGGCGGCCCTCGACGCCACCGACCCGACCGGTGCGCTGACGACGGAGTACGTCGACCGGTACCGGGCGGCGCTGCGCGAGGCGTACCCGGCGAGCACCCACGGCACCGTGTACCCGTTCCGCCGGGTCTTCGCCGTCGGTCGCAAGCCCTGACGGACGGCTCCCCACCGGGCGCTGCTGCGGACGCCGGGCCGGGCGCGGAAGCGCGCCGGGCTCTGGAGCCGGGCGGCTACCGGGCCGGAGCCGGCGCTGCCAGGTCGCCACGGGCCTCCAGGGCGAAGGCCGCCATCGGCGGGACGGAACGCCACCGCTTCGCCAGGCGACGCGGACGGTCGTCGCGCCACGCGACCATGCCGCCCGCGACGATCCCGAAGCCCAGCACGGCGAACGAGAACAGTCCGATCAGACCGAGCACGACGACGCGACCCGTGTCCGATGGGTCAGCGGTCGCGGAGTACCCGATCGACCCGAAGTCCCAGAACGCGTGCAGCAGCACCGGGACGAGCAGCGAACCAGTCACCCGTCGTGCGACGTACAGCGTGGAGCCGAACGACGCCGCGAACACGACCTGGATCATCGTCGGTCCGATCCCGGCCCCGGCGAGCGCGTTGAGCAGGTGCAGCAGCCCGAACAGCACGCACGACAGCGCCCACACCCCGAACTCGGGCACCCGGCGACGCAACCCGACCAGGAGCATGCCCCGGGCCATCAGCTCCTCGAACACCCCGACGAGCAGCACCCCGACGGTGAGCAGCAGGAAGTAGTGCGCGGGCAGCGCCGTCCAGTCGATCAGGGGCAGCCGCACCAGGCACACCACGAGCACCAGCGCCGGTGCGAGCGCGGACCAGCGCAGCGGCGTCCGGGTGCGGTCGACGGTCGCGATCCGCCACCACCCGAGCCCGGTGACGACCACGGCGAGCGCGACGGCGGCGATGCCCTCGGGGATCACCAGGGCGCGGACGACACTGTCGACGGTCTGGCCGAGTGTCGGGTAGTCGTCGCTCGGCCGTGACCGCCACGCGCTGATCGCCGCGAAGACCACGAGCGGCGCGAGGCCGATGAGCAGCGAGGGTGGGACCGGCCAGCGGCGACGACGGGGTTGGTGCACGTCCCGGTTGTACCAGTGCAGCCGTACGATTGGCGGTATGCGCCTGCCCTCGTTGTCGACCATGGCCGAGGACTACGTCAAGCTCATCTGGAAGGCCGGGGAGCGCGGCGGCGCCGGACTGGCCACGCGGGACATCGCGGCGACGCTGAAGGTGTCGGCCTCGACGGTGTCCGGCAACCTCAAGAAGCTCGACCGCGACGGCCTCATCGAGCACACCCCCTACTACGGCGTCGTGCTCACCCCGCTCGGGCAGCAGGTCGCGGTCGCGATGGTCCGGCGGCACCGGCTGATCGAGTCGTTCCTGGTGTCCCGCCTCGGCTACACGTGGGACGAGGTCCACACCGAGGCCGAGGCACTCGAGCACGCGGTGTCGGAGCGGTTCCTCGACCGGGTCGACGCCGACCTCGGGCACCCGACCCACGACCCGCACGGCGACCCGATCCCCGCCGCGGACGGCACCGTGCCCGCCACGCTCGGCACGCTGCTCGGTGCGATCGAGCCCGGTGCGTGCGGCACCGTCGACCGGGTGTCCGACGACGACCCCTCGCTGCTGCGGTACTTCGACGAGCTCGGGGTCGGTCTCGGCACCCACCTGCGGGTCGAGCGGGTGCGGGACTACGCCGGCGTCATCGCGGTCTCCCGACGTGGGGCCGACGGCGCCGAGGCGCTCGTCGACCTGCCCGCCGCCGCCGCGACCGCGATCTGGCTGGCTCCCGACGCCGACTGAGCGGGCCCGCGCCCCTCGCCCGCCCGCACCCGCCCGCGCCCGCGTCCGCCGAGCGGTCACCATCTGTCGCCCGGCAGCCCCGCAACCGACGGTTCACGACCACTCGGCAGCCCGGCCACGGGGCGTCGCGACCGCACCGCGGCCCGCGAACGCGCGTGGTGTCGGACGGGAGGCCCGGTGCGCGGCCGCCACGCGCCTCCCGTCCGTCGCCCCCATTGGTCACGACACCCCGCTCACGTCCGCCGAGCGGTCACCATCTGTCGCCAGGCAGCCCCGCAACCGACGGTTCACGACCACTCGGCAGCCCGGCCACGGGGTTTCGTGACCGCGCGACGCGCCCGTCCCACCACCGCGACGCCGACGGTTCTCGACCACTCGACCCGCCCAGCCGGGCGCGCCCGACGGCCCTAGCCCTTGGCGGACCGGGTGCGGCCGAGCGCCACCTCGCGCCGAGCCCGCTCGAGGGCGAGCGCGGACGCAGCGTCCGGGTCGCGCAACAGCCGCTCCGTGTCGGCGACGTGGTCCCGCACGGCGTCGGAGCCCCGGCCGGCAGCCGCCGCGAGCACCGGCGCCACCGTCTCCTCGCCGAGCCCGACCAGTGCCCGCGACAGGCTGAGCCGCCGTTCGCGCGGACCGACCCCGAGCTGCACCGCCAACGTCCGGGCGAGGTCGCCGCGCTCGTCGTCGGGCACGAGTGCGACGGCGGTCCGCCAGGCCGCGCGGAGCACTTCGTCGTCGTGGTCCGCGAGCAGCGGTCGCACCGACAGCCACGCCGACGGATCGCCGACCTTCGACAGGGTGTGCAACGCCTGGCTACGGGCCTGCGGCTCGGAACGGGTGAGCGACGGGACCACCCGCGCGACGACGTCGGCCGACGGGTGCCGGGTCAGCGCCCAGGTGAGCATGTCGCGGACGAAGAAGTCCGGCTCGACGGCGCACTGCTCGACGAGCACGTCGAGGTCGGCCGCGTCCGGGGTGGTCCCGGCGGCCATCACTGCCTGCAGCCGCACCGAGGAACGGGGGTCGGCGAGGGCATCGGTGAGTGCGGTCATGGGTCCATGCAACCCGCTGCCACCGGGGCCGTGTCAAGCCTCGGGGCATAGCGTCGGCCGAGGAGCGGTTCGCATCGAGGACCGCTCGCCCGACCACGAAAGGACCCCGTATGCCCCGCATCGGTACCAGCGACCTCCACGTGTTCCCCCTCGCCCTCGGCGGCAACGTCTTCGGGTGGACGGCGGACGAGTCGACCTCACACCAGGTCCTCAACGCCTACACCGCGGCGGGCGGCGACTTCATCGACACCGCCGACGTGTACTCCGCGTGGGCCCCCGGCAACGAGGGCGGCGAGTCCGAGCGGGTCACCGGTTCGTGGCTCGCGGCCTCGGGCAAGCGTGACGACGTCGTCATCGCCACGAAGGGCTCGCAGCACCCGCAGTTCCAGGGCCTCGGCGCGGACACCGTCGCCGCTGCCGCCCGTGCCAGCCTGCAGCGCCTCGGCACCGACCGGATCGACCTGTACTACGCGCACTTCGACGACCAGTCGACCCCGCTCGAGGAGACCGTCCGCGCCTTCGACCAGCTCGTCACGGACGGCATCGTCCGCTACACCGCGATCTCGAACTACTCGAAGGACCGCGCCGAGGAGTGGATCCGCATCGCGACGGAGAACGGCCTCGCGCAGCCGGTCGCGATCCAGCCGCACTACAACCTGGTCACCCGCGAGCCGTACGAGTCCGACATCGCACCGCTCGCCCACGCGCACGGCCTCGGCGTCGTGCCGTACTTCGCTCTCGCCGCCGGGTTCCTGACCGGCAAGTACCGCTCGAAGGAGGACTTCGCCGGCAAGGACCGCGAGGGCCAGGTCTCGGGCTACTTCAACGACGAGGGACTCGCCGTGGTCGACGCCCTGTCCACCATCGCCGAGGCCCGCGACACGGAGCTCGCGACCGTCGCCCTGGCATGGCTGCAGGCACAGCCGGACGTCGTCGCGCCGATCGCCAGCGCCCGCAACACCGAGCAGCTGCCGGCGCTGTTGGCCTCGGCGGAGCTCGAGCTCAGCGCCGACGAGTTGCAGACCCTGTCCGACGTGTCGGCGAAGGTCCCCGCGGCCGCCTGACCCGGCGACCACCGACCGCGGCCTGGCTCGCGCGCCACGGATGCGTGTGCATGTTCCGACGATCCACCAGACGATCGACTCGTGGAACGTCGCTCATTGCACACGCATCCGATGCGTGCGCATGTGCCGACAGAACACGCGTCGATCACGTCGTGGATCGTCGGAAGATGCGCCCGCACGCACCCCGTCCAGCCGGCACCCGCTGCCGCAGCAGTAGCAGCAGCCGCCCCTACGCCCCCGGCGCCAACGACGCCGTGAGCTCCTGCCCCGACGACCGCGTCACGAAGCACGAGATGAACCGGTCGCCCTGGTCCCACGTCGCCTGGTCCGGCGCGTACGACCCCTGCACCTGCACGTCCCCGACGGCCGCAGCCGCCGACGCGTTGAGCGCCGCGTCCGACTGGCACTGGTCGGCCGCCTGCGTCGCGAGGGCCTCGGCCCCCGGGTACGCGTCCCCGTCGACGGCGATCCGTGCGGTGAGCTGCCCGATGTGCGGCGTTGCGCAGTCGACGACCGTGAAGCTCTGCGCCCAGGCGTTGGTGAACGGCGACAGGCACTCCCCGCCGGCCAGGTCGGTCCAGGCGTGCTCGCCCGGCAGCGCGGGCGTGGTGGCGAACTGGAGCGTGGCAGCCGGAGCAGCGGCCTCGTCCGAGGGAGCGGCAGACGCCGCAGTCGAGGGAGTCGCCGGAGCCGATGACGCTGCCGCCGGGGACTTCGTCGGCGCGATCTCCTGGTCGGAGATGTTGTTGCCGAGGATCCACTTCGACAGCAGGAACACCAGGACGATGAGCACGACGATCAGGGCGATCGAGCCGTAGACGAGCAGCTGCTTGCCGCGCTTGCCCTCGCTCCGCAGGCGCGCCGCACCCTGGTTGATGAAGTTGTCGCGCTCGACCGGCGGGCTGGATGACACGGGCGCAGGCGACGACGCCCCGGCACCGGCACCGGCACCGGCACCGGCACCGGCAGCAGCCGACGGCACCGCGGCCGCCGGCATCATCCGCGTCCCGGTGTCCTCCGGGTCGTACCCCGTGCCACCGAGCTGCCCGACGGCCTCGGTGCCGAACAAGTCCTTGATCGCACTCGTGTCGCTGGTCTCGCGGCCGTCCCACTCGGACTGGTCCAGCTCCTCCGGCGCAGCGGCCGGCAACGCCGTGGGCTGCGCCCCCGTGTCGTCCCGGCGCAGGCCGAGGACGGCGTCCAGGTCCTGGCCCACCGCGGGCGGCAGGTGCGCCGGGTACGCGGGCGACGCAGCGGGCTCGACGAGGGGCGGCGCAGCGGTCGGCGGCACGGTCGCGTCGGGTTCGGACCACCAGGGCGTCCCGGCGACCGGCAGTGCGGTGGTCGCGGCGTCCGGGAGGCCCGTGGCCGCGTCCGCCCCGTCACCCTCGGCAGCGGAGCGGGTCGCGTCCGGGGCCTCGGTCGGCTCCGCGGGAGCCACCGGCCCGGCATCGGGAACCGCCGTCGGCACAGCAGCTGGCGGCACGGCAGCCGCCGGTGGCACAGCCGCAGGCGGCACGGCAGCAGCCGCAGCAGCCGCAGCAGTCGGCACCGCCGGGGGCACCGGGAACGTCCGAAGCGCCTGCGGCACCCCGTCGACCGGGGTGTCGACCTCGCCGGAGACGACCTCGGCATCGGCATCGGTCTCGTCCGCCAACGACCACGAACCGCCGCCACCGAACGCCGTCGTGTCGAACGAGTCGCCGGTCAGGGCCGTCGGGACCTCGCCGGTCTCGTCGTCGCGGATGGCCCAGTCGAACGGCCGGTCCGGTCCGGCGCCCTGCGTGGGCACGGACCCCGTGCCGGCGATCCGGAGCAGGTCGGTGAAGCTCGGCGGCTCCTCGGACGGGGGCAGCACGTTCTCGACGCCGAGCGGCTGGTGTGCCACGGGCCCGGAGGGCGGGACGGGTGCGCCGGAACCGGTCGCACGGCCGAGCCAGTCGACGTCGGCACGGCCCTCGCCGAACGGGTCGACGCGGCGACGTTCGTCCTCGATAGCCTGCGACGCCGCGGCGCGCTCGTCGCGGTGGGTCTGCGCGGTCGGGAGCACGATCGACGAGGGGTGCGGCGCGGTGGGGTTCGGTGGCACGACGGCGGCCGGCGGGATGCGGTCGTGCAGGGTGGAGCGCTCGTGCTCGGCGGCGGCGTCCGGGCTCTCGGACGGCGCCGACAGCTGCTCGGGCATCGAGATGGCCTGCGTCGCGCCGTCGTCCAGCGCCGGAGCAGCAGGCGCGGCGGGCGCCTCGGGCGCCGGCGCCTCGGAGGCCGAGGCCTCAGGGGTCGCAGCCTCGAACGGCTCCGGCAACGGTGCGCCCGTCTCGCGTGCGGTGCGCTCGGCCTCGCGGCGCTCCCGTCGCGAGGGCCAGTCCTCCTCGCCCCGCGGGGCGCCGAAGATGTCCGCGGCGCTGCGGAGACCGTGGAACGGAGCGTCCGGGTCGGACGCGCGCCGGGCCTCCTGGCCGTCCACCCCGTCGGCACCGTCGGCCGCCGCTGCGGGGCCGGCCGTGTCCTCGGGGTCGCGCGCGTCGTCCGGACGCTCCCCGCTCACGCGGTCAGCCCCAGATCAGCCAACCCGATGGCCGCGAAGTAGGGGTACCCGGCTGCCTCGATGGTCTCCTTGGCGCCGGTGTCGCGGTCGACGACGACCGCGACGGCGGCGATGATCGCGCCCTCACGCTCGAGCGCTTCGGCCGCCTTGAGCGGCGAGCCGCCCGTGGTGGAGGTGTCCTCGAGCACGACGACGCGCTTGCCTTTGAGGTCAGGACCCTCGACCTGCTTGCCGCGGCCGTGGTCCTTGGGCTCCTTGCGGACGACGAAGGCGTCGTAGGTCAGGCCCTGTGCGGCGGCCTGGTGCAGCACGGCGCTGGCGATGGGGTCTGCACCCATGGTGAGTCCGCCGACGGCCGAGACGTCCGGCACCTGCTGCACGAGCTCGGTCATGACCTGGCCGATCAGCGGCGCGACCCGGTGGTCCAGGCTGACCTTCCGCAGGTCGATGTAGTACGTCGCCTTCTTCCCGCTGGTCAGGGTGAAGTCGCCGTGGAACACCGCTTCGGAGGAGATGTACTGGATCAACTGTTCGCGCGCGTCGGTCACAGCGCACAAGGGTAGCCGGTCGGACTCACAGCGCGCTCCCCCGTCCTGTGGGGTCGTCCCGAGCAGCCCTCGGTACGCTCCGGGACATGCCCCGAGCACCGCGTCGCTCCGCCGTGGCGCCGGCTCCGCCCGGCGGCCGTCGGTCCGGCGGTGTGGCCGGGGCGATCGGACGGGAGGCCCTGGGCGCCCTGGTCGCGCTGGCTCTGTCCGTCATCGCCCTCCGCCACGTCGTCGCCACGGAACGGGTCGCCCTGCTCTGGTACGACGGCGACTCGGTGCTGCTGCCCCTGGTGCACCGGTCGCTGCAGCTCGGGCAGCCGTTCGAGTGGGCGATGTCCCCGGCGCTGTTCTTCTTCCCCGAGTTGCCGGTCTACCTGCTCTGCGCCCTCGTCACGGGTACCCCGCAGCAGGCCCTGGCGCTGAACGGGGTGCTCGTCCTGCTGGCCGTGTACGCGCTGGTGCGGGCTGCCGCGAACGAGCTCATGCCGTCGGCCGGACGAGCGGCTCGCATCACGGTGTCGGCGGTGAGCGTGGCGTTCGTGACCCTGCTGGTGCTGACGGAGTCGTCGGGCACCGCGACGTCGCTCGAGCTGGCGTCCCTGCTGCTGACCACCACCTACTACTACGGCGTGGTGCTGGCGATGCTCGGCACCGCGGTGCTCGTGCTCCGCGCCGTGCGGGTCGGGCGGGCGTCGGTCGTCGTGCTCGTGGTGCTCGGACTGGTGGCGCTCTGCACGACCGCGTCGAACCCGCTGTACGTGCCGTGGTCCGCCGCACCCGTGGTGGTCGCGCTCGTGCTGCTGGCGGCGGTGCGCCGGGTGCCGTGGCGTCCCGCACTGCTGCTGTCCGGCACCGTGACGGTCGGGTCGCTGCTCGGGTACCTGGTGCGGATCCCGCTGCAGCCCTTCGTGTCGCTCGACCCGTCCACCTACGTCCGGCCGTCGCGCGCGGTGGAGACCCTGCAGTTCTTCGCGGCGCTGACCGACGTGCGAGCCGGCACGGCGGCGGGCGACGCCGGGCTGTTCCTGATGTTCGTCGGGGTGCTCGTCACCGTCGGCGGCACGGTGTGGGCCTGGCGGGTCCGGACCGCGCGCACCGTGCTCGTCGCGACCGCGTTGCCCCTGGTGACCGTCGTCGCGGCGTCGATCGGGGTCGTCCTCGTCGGGTCGGAGACGCCGCGGTACCTCGAGCCCGTCGTCACCGCACCGCTGCTGGCCCTCGTCGCGGTGGCCGAGCTCACGCGCACCGCCGTTCGCCGCACCCGCGTGCACCGGCCGTTCCGCGGGGTCCGCGCCACCGTCGCGATCACCGCCGTCGCCGTCCTCGCCGCCGGGGTCGCCACCGCCCCGAGCACCGCGCACGCCGTCGCCACCGCCCGGTACACGCCGTCGTCCTGCCTGGACCGCTGGGCCGACGGACGATCGGTCACCGGGGTCGGCCAGTTCTGGACGGTGCGGCCGCTCGCCACGTACTCCGCGACGAACGTGCAGCTGCTGCAGGTCCGCGACACCTTCGACACGTACCCGTGGCTCGTCGACCTCGGGGCCTACCGGGACGCCGACCCGACGTTCGTGGTGGTCGGGTCGCACGACCTGTGGACCACCGCGGTCGAGGACTCCCTCGGTGCCCCGGCGACGATCACGCACTGCACGGGGTTCGACGTCTACGACTACGCGGGGACCTCCGGCGCGGACGTCCTCCGGCGCGACGTGGTCGGCAGTGCGGACGAGATCCGGCAGGAGCGCGGGTTCTAGGAGTTGTCCACAGCGGCGCGTCGGCGCCCGATCTTCTCTGTACGGATGTATAGGCTCGTGGTCGATGTCTCGCCCCACCAGCCACCGCACCCCTCGTGCCTCCGTGCGCCTCCGCCTCGCCGTCACCGGACTGGCACTCGCGGGCCTCGTCGGCACGGTCGTCGTCGATGCACCCACTGCCCAGGCGGTGACCTACCCCACGTGGGACGAGGTCAAGAACGCCCGTGGCAAGGAATCCGCGAAGCAGGGGCAGATCACCGAGATCAAGGGCATCATCAGCGACCTCGACGCCAAGGTCGAGGCCGCACAGGCGAAGGCGAAGGAACTCGGCGACGTCTTCTACGAGGCACAGAACGTCTCGCAGAAGAAGGCGGAAGAAGAGCAGAAGCTCCGCGCGAAGGCGGACGAACACGCGAAGGTCGCCGAGCAGAGCGCCGCGCAGGCCGGCCAGTTCGCCGCGCAGATGGCCCGCTCGGGCGGTGCCGACGTCACGACCTCGGTGCTCACCAAGGGTGACGACGCGCGCGACCTGCTCTACGACCTCGGCGCATTGAGCAAGCTGTCCGAACAGGCCGAACGGGTGCAGGCCGCCGCGGCCGTCGACGCCGGCGTCACCCGGTCGCTCGAGGCCCAAGCCGACCGCGCTGCTGGGGAGCTCGAGCGGCTCGCCGCGAAGGCCGAGGCCCGCATGCAAGAGGCACAGGCCGCCTCCGACGCCGTGCAGACCGCGTACGACGAACAGCAGTCGAACAAGGCCCGGCTCGACGCCCAGCTCGCGACCCTGGTCTCCGGCCGTGTCCGGACCGAGGCCGAGTTCGCCAAGGGTGAGCGCGTCCGCAAGGCAGCTGAGGCGAAGGCCGCGCGCGAGGCCGAAGCCCGTGCCGCCCGAGAACTGGCCGCGGCGGCAGCGGCAGCGAACGCCGGCGGCGGATCGTCCGGCGGCGGTGGCGGCTCCGGCAGCAGCGGCTCGGGCAGTGGCGGCTCCGCCGGCTCGGGTGGCGGTCAGGGCTGGGTCCGTCCGGCCAGCGGCTACGTCATCAGCCCGTACGGCTACCGCGTGCACCCGATCTACGGCACCGTCATCAAGCACGACGGCACCGACCTGGCCAGCGGCTGCTCGACGCCCATCGTCGCCGCGTCGGCCGGCACTGTCGACTACGTCGGCTGGTACGGCGGCTACGGCAACTACGTCCGCATCAACCACGGCAACGGCGTGCAGACGGCCTACGGTCACATCGTCAACGGCGGCTTCCGGGTCGGTATCGGCCAGCAGGTCTCCGCGGGGCAGCTCATCGCGCTCGTCGGGTCGACCGGCCAGTCGACCGGGTGCCACAGCCACATCGAGGTGCACATCAACGGCGCCACGACCGACCCGGTGCCGTTCATGTCCGCGCGGGGCGTCGCCTTCTAGCCTGCCCGATCGCACACCGACCGCCGTCCGCTCCACGCGGGCGGCGGTTCGTCGTTTCCCACAGTCGCGTTGTTGCAGTTCCACACTGCACCGCTGAAATGCTACGTTTCCCCCATCGGTCGGTTCGGATGGTGGGGGGACGATGGGGATCGAGTTCGACGACGCAGCGGCGTCCCGGCTGGTCGACTGCGCGGTCGAGGTGGCGCTGACGCTGCGAGCCAGCGCCGGACCGCGACGGAGCACCGCAGAGGCCGCGCTGCTCGACTTCGACGGGGCGTACTCGCGGCTGTTCGAGGCGGCCCGTGTGACGGAGTCCACCGACCGCGTCCGGCTGGCGAAGGAGCTCGAGGGCTTGGCCGATCAGCTCCGCGTCGTGCAACGGCAGGCGGACGAGGAACGGCAGCGCTCGGCGGACCTGGCCGCATGGCAGCGGCGCGAAGCCGACCGTGAGCTCGTGCGCACCGCTGGCGGCGTGCCGATGCAGCCCGTGCTCGACTGGACCAGTGCGGTCTTCGACCCGAAGCCGTCGAGCACACCGAAGCGCCCGTCCCCGGTGTCCGCGACCTTCAGCGCCCGGACACGCCAGCGCACCGGCGGTGGTCGATCCGGCGGACGCAGCAGTGCCGACCCGACCAGGCTGCGGCAGTTCAGCGCGACGGCCCGCGCACAGGATTCCTCGACGGAACAGGACCTGGTCCGGGTGCGCAACGCCTGGACCGCGTTCACGAGCCGCTGCAGCTGGGTCCCCATCGACGGTGCCACGCTGCCGGGCGGGTTCGGCGACTACCTCGCCGAGAACGCTGAGGACGCGTCCTGGGTCGACCGGATCGCGGACGCCTTCAGTGCTGCCGGCGGCGGCTCTCTGGCGAACACCGCGCTCGACGCTGCCGCGGCCTCGACGCTCCGACTCGGGCTGCAGCGGCTGCTCGATCCTTCCCTGACACCGGCGGAGGTCGCAGCGATCTGGGCTGCACTCGGATTCACCGACGCCGACGTCCGCGCGCTGCCGCTCACCACGCAGCTGCAGTTCGCGGGGCTCGACGGGGTCCCGGCCGCGCAGCGCGACATCGCGTCCCGTGCGGTCCTCTCCGCAGCCGTGCGGGATCCGGAGCGGCTGTACCGGCTGATGGGGTTGGCGTACACGTACGGGGCGATCAGCCTCGACGAGTTCACGGAGCAGGTCATCGCGCTCCGCGACGGACTCAACCGTGCTGATCAGCTCGCGGGTCGCCTGAAGGCACCCTCGGCAGCGGTCGCACAGCTGGTCGGGTTCGGCGTCTCGAACGGGGCCCTCGTCGCTGCAGTCGTCCTCGGCGATCTGGACACGGCGTCCAACGTGACCGTGAACGTGCCGGGTGCGATGACCACGCTCGACAGCATGGGTGAGAAGGTCCGCGCCGCCAACGAGCTCCTCTTCGCGGCTGGGCAGAGAGGATCCGCGGAAGACTCCTTCGCGGTCGTGTCCTGGCTCGGGTACCGCGCCCCGGGTGTCATCGAGGTCCCGCGGCAGGACCGCGCGCACGCGGGCGGGGCGAACCTCGCGTCCTTCCTCGACGGCATCCACGACAGCCGCGGCACAGCACCGCGGTCCGTCACGGTCCTCGGGCACTCGTACGGCTCCACGACCGCGGCCGAGGCGCTCGCGCAGACCCGGCACCGCGTGGACTCGTTCGTCACGTACGGCTCAGTCGGGTTCACCGACACCACGCTGCCCGAGCACCTCAACGTGGGCCGTGTCTACGCCACCGAAGGCGCCAACGACCACACCGCGATCCTCGGCCGGATCGGGCGCAGCGATCCCCGCGATCTGCCCGACGTGGACACGTTCAGTGCGGAATCCGCCCGGGACACGAAAGCGGTCACCGGCCACGACATGTACCCGGAAGCCGGCGGTGTCGGCTACTTGTCCCCCGATGCGACTTCACAGCGGACGATCGCGAAGATCATCGCCACCGGGAAGCCATGATGAACACCATGCAATCGATGCTCCGCACCATCGCGACGGCAGCCCTGACCCTCGGGCTGTTGTCAGGGTGCGCAGCAGGAGGAGACCAGATGCCCACCGACGCAGCCGACCTGACACAGGACGACGTCGCGGAGATGTCGCTCCACCAAGAGTTCGACGCCTTCGGGGACCACTACGAACACATGCAACGGCTCCTCAAGGATGCCCAGCTCCAGGTCCACGACGGCGAGTGGGAGTGGGGCGGCGGCGACGACCTGCCGCTGATCGGAGGGGACGGCGTCGCCCCGCTGCCGGGCGCGGACACGAAGAACAGCTACTACATGCGCAGCGGACGGCTCTGGTCACCCCCCGGCGCCGCAGGCGAGCAACGCGACCTGAAACCAATGCTCGACTACTTCACCGATCAGGGGTGGACCATCGAGCAACGCGACATCACGGGCGACCACGAGCTCCGGGGGTACACCGGCGATGGCTGGCAACTCATCTACACCGCTCAAGAGAACGGCCGCTACACCCTCGAGGTCTACAGCGAACTGTTCTGGACCAACGACGGCAACGCGCTTTCGGATGCCATCTACGGACGCTCGACCGTCACGTTTCCCGACCGGTCCCGCCCGGGTGTGTACCCAGATTTCCCGGAGTGGGACGACCCCATCGTCAACAAGCCCAAGATCTGAGATGCTCCGCACCATCGCGACGGCAGTCCTGGCCCTGGGACTGCTGACCGGGTGCGCGGCAGGAGGAAACCAGATGCCCACCGACGCAGCCGGCCTGACCCAGGACGACGTCGCGGAGATGTCGCTCCACCAGGAGTTCGACGCCTACCGCGACCACTACGACCACATGCAACGGCTCCTCAAGGATGCGCAGCTCCAGGTCCACGACGGCGAATGGGAGTGGGCTGGCGGCGACGACCTGCCGTTGATCGGCGGGGACGGCGTCGCTCCGCTGCCGGGCGCGGACACGAAGAACAGCTACTACATGCGCAGCGGACGACTCCGGTCACCCCCCGGCGCCACCGGCGATCAGCACGACCTGCAACCGATGCTCGACTACTTCACCGACCAGGGCTGGGCCATCGAGCAACGCGACATCACCGGCGACCACGAGCTCTGGGGGCACACCGGCGACGGCTGGCAACTCATCTACACCGCTCAAGAGAACGGCCGCTACACCCTCGAGGTCTACAGCGAACTGTTCTGGACCAACGACGGCCACAAGCTCCGGCGAGCCGTCGCCGGCCGTTCCCTGGCTGACTTCCCCGACCAGTCGTTGCCGGGCGTGTACCCCGATCTCCCCTCGTGGGACGACCCCATCGTCAATCCGCCGAAGATCTGAACGGTGCCTCGCATCCCCGCCGCTGCGGCCCTGGCGCTGACCCTGCTGACCGTAGTGACCGGGTGCGCAGCAGGAGGAGACCAGAAGCCCACCGACGCAGCCGGACTGACCCAGGACGACGTCGCGGAGATGTCGCTCCACCAAGAGTTCGACGCCTTGCGCGACCACTACGACCACATGCAACGGCTCCTCAAGGATGCGCAGCTCCAGGTCCACGACGGCGAATGGGAGTGGGGCGGCGGCGACGATCTGCCCGGGATAGGGGGTGATGGTGTCGCGCCGTTGCCGGGCTCAGATACGAAGAACAGCTACGACATGAGCAGCACCAGACTCTGGTCCCCACCCGACACGATCGACCAGGAACGCGACCTGCAACCGATGATCGACTACTTCACCGAACAGGGCTGGACCATCGAACGCCGCACCATCACCGGCGACGAAGAAGTCTGGGCCACCACCGGCGACGGCTGGCAGATCCAGTACACCGCCCAGGAGAACGGCGACTACCCCATCACCGTCTACAGCGAGCCGTTCTGGACCAACGACGGCAACGCCCTTTCGGATGCCATCTACGGACGCTCGACTGTCACGTTCCCCGACCGGTCCCGCCCCGGCGAGTACCCCGACTTCCCCGACTGGGGCGACCCCATCGTCAACAAGCCCAAGATCTGACCCCGCCGACACAGCACGCCCCTGGGCACTCAGACGTCATCAACATCGACGTTCCACAACGCCCGGTACCACGCCGTCCGCTCCGGATCGTCGGGAAGCCCGTACGCCTCGTGGAACAGCGGCTCCCACCCGGGCCCGTAGTTCCACCCGAGCGCCATCGTCGCCACCGCCAGGTCCGCCCAGCGGTCCGCGACACCCGTGGCGTCCAGGTCGACGTGCCCGCTCCACCGACCGTCGGCACCGATGAGCGTGTTCGGCGTGCACGGGTCTCCGTGACACACCACGACGCGGTCACCGGGCGGCTCCGGGCCCAGGCGATCCGTGTCGGCACCCGCCGCACGAGCACGGTCGAGCCGCGCCGCCGTCGACCACGCGAAGGGGCAGTCGTCCACCGGCAGGGTGTCGTGGAACGCACGGAGCCCCTCGCCGACCGCGACCACCGCGGTCCGGGGTTCGTCGTGCCACCGCGGGTCGACGGCACTCCACCCGGGGACGGCACGGGTGTGCAGCCACACGCCGTCGTCGTCCGCACCGTGGTCGAGCACCTCGGGCACCCGCACGTACCGTGACGCCCACTCCAGTCGCGCGGCCTCATTGCCGATCCACCGGCCGTAGGCGTGCGGCAGGACCTTGACGAACTCGTCGGCGTGCTCGTCGGGGCCGATCCGGAACGTCGTGCCGCCGATCTCGTTGTGCCAGACCAGGGCGACCTCGCGGCCCCGGGCGGCCTCCACGACCACCCGCGGCACGGGGACGACGGAGTCCGGCCCCGGCAGCCCGCCGATCGACCGCACCACGACGGCCCTAGTGCACGCGGTCCGGGCGCGAGGACCCGGCCCCACCGCGTGCGATCTCGAGCAGGACCGGCAGGCGTTCGCCGAGCAGGGCGTCCAGGTCGGCCACGACGGCCTCGACCCGTTCGGTGACCTCGCGCGGTGAGGCACCCCGGCGCGGACGGACCCGCACCCGGATCGCCCGGCCGCCGCGGACGCGGTAGACGTCGACCGCGAGCGAGGCCACCTGCGGCAGCTCCCCGATCGCCGATGACAGCGCGTGCTGCACGGCCGTGGACTCGACGCGCACCGAACCGGCGACGCGGTCGGCTGAGCCGTCGCTCTCGACGACGGTGCCCGCACGGCCACCGCCGAGCGTCGTCAGCACCACGATCGCCAGGACGCCGACGACGACTCCGCCGCCGAGCACCCACGTCCACGACAGCAGGGAGTCATCGCGCGACGTGTCCGTGCCGAGGACCGCGAGTGCGTCGCCGGCCGTACGCCACCAGGACGCCACGAGCGGCAGGCCCTGGGCCGTCTGCACCAGGATCGCGCCGACCCCGGCGACGAACAGGACGAGCCCGACGATGACGATTGCCGTCCGGCCGAGCCCACGGTTGGTCGCGTTCATCCGTCCACCCGTCCGGTCGGCTGGACGCGCACCCGTGCAGCGAGGGCGGGCAGCGCGTCGATCCCCGCGAACTCGT
Source organism: Curtobacterium sp. PhB78 (assembly GCF_003751685.1). Classification (NCBI taxonomy): domain Bacteria; kingdom Bacillati; phylum Actinomycetota; class Actinomycetes; order Micrococcales; family Microbacteriaceae; genus Curtobacterium; species Curtobacterium sp. PhB78. The sequence continues at coordinate 199,412 of NZ_RKIA01000004.1, read as the reverse complement.
GCTCGACGGCCTCGGTCGCGGCCACTGCGGGAACGTCGACGCCGGCGGCGGGACGCAGCACCACCTCGACGGTCCGGCGGCCCACGGTGCCGACGGCGGCATCCGGCCCGAGCCGCGTGACGGAACGGGCGGCACGTGCCGCGGCGGAGGCGAGCACCTCGTCGTCGACCACGACGGCGAGCCGGTCGGATGCCATCGCGTGGCGCGGACGCCGCTGCGGCAGGAACCCCTGCAGCAGGAGCACCAGGCCGACGAGGGCGACGATCGCCGCGATCCCGACGACGAGCGTGGTGTCGAGGCCGTCCGGCGCGGCGAGGGCGGCGTCCACCACGGCGCGCGGGTCGACGCCGAGGACGTTCTGGTCGAGCAGCACGAGGGCACCGGCGAAGACGGCAGCGGCGGCGAGCACGAGGGTGATGAGCATCGCGATGACGACGGCGCCCGACCGGGACACGTGGGTCTCGCGGCGGAGCAGACGGCGGTACGTGGCGGCGTGCTCGCCGCGCGACGGAGCGGCGGTCACCGGACCCTCCGCGGGACGTCGACGACCGACGACGCGAACGTCACGGTCACCCGGGACACCTGTCGGCCGGTGATGGTCCGGAGGCGCTCGGCGATCGTGCCGCGGGCCCGGTGCGCGCTCGTGACGACGGGTTCGTCGGGGACCGCGTGGCTCCCCAGCACGGGCAGGGTGAGCGGGGCGGTGATCTCGACCGCCAGCGCGCCGCGGCCGTCGTCGGCGACCCGGGCACGGACCTCCCGGAAGGCCACGCGCAGCGCTTCGGCGGCGACCGCCTGGGCGGTGTGGACGAGCGCCGACGTGCCGATGCGGTCGGAGCCGCGGAGCCGGACGCCGCTGTCGCCGACCGTGGCGACGGCGGCGTCGGTCACGACGAGCTCCGGCGTCCGCGCAGCACGTCGACCAGGCGACGCACGTCGACGTCACCGGCGACGATGCGGGCGATCAGCCCGCCGACGGCCATGCAGACGGCGACGACCACGAACGCCCAGAACCCGAGGGTCACCGCGACGATCGCGAGGAGGGCGCCGACGCCCATCCCGACGACGGAGGCGTTCACCGGACCCGGCCCTCGCGGACGTCGCCGTCGAGGTCGTCGGCGGTACCGTTCAGTGCCGGGATGTTCACGTCGTTGATCGCGATGTTGACCTCGGTGACCTCGAGCCCGACGAGCTCGGTGACGGCGCTCGTGACGGCGGCGCGCACGGCGGACGCGACGTCCATCATCGGGATCGGGTAGTCCACGACGATCGTCAGGTCGACGGCGACCTGGGTCTCGCCGACCTCGACGCGGACGCCCTGGCCGAGCGCGCTCGAGCCGATCGCGTCACGGATGGCGCCGAAGGCCCGTGAGGCGTTCCCGCCGAGGGCGTAGACGCCGGGGACGTCACGCGCGGCGATGCCCGCGACCTTCGCGACGACGGTGTCGTCGATGATCGTCTTGCCCTTGGCCGTGACCTGCGTGGTGGTGGTGCCGGTCGTGGTGCCGGTCGTCGCGGTCCCGTCGACGCGGTTCGTCGTCGATGCCATCAGTGCCTCCTGCGTTCGCTTGCTGGACTTCCAGCGAACACCATCGTGCCGCGCTGCGCCCGAGAGCGGCAGGCGGCGCGCTGCACGGCGGGGTCGGTCGTCCCCGGTAGGTTCGATCCCATGCGCGTGGCGACCTGGAACGTGAACTCCGTCCGCACCCGAGTGGGGCGGATCGTCGACTGGCTCGTGCGCGAGGACGTCGACGTCCTCGGCATGCAGGAGATCAAGTGCAAGCCGGAGCAGTTCCCGGTGCAGGCGTTCGAGGACGCCGGCTACCACGTCGAGGCGCACGGCCTGAACCAGTGGAACGGTGTCGCGTTCGCCAGCCGGCTGCCGATGGAGGACGTGACCCGCGACTTCCCCGGCCAGCCCGGCTTCCTCAAGGGGCACGAGGGGCCGGACCTGCCCGTCGAGGCCCGGGCCATCGGCGTCACCGTCGACGGCGTGCGGCTCTGGAGCCTGTACGTGCCGAACGGGCGCGAGGTCGGCGACCCGCACTACACGTACAAGCTCGACTGGCTCGCGCAGCTGGCCGACCGCACCGCCGAGTGGATCGCCGCGTCGCCGGAGACCCCGCTCGCGCTGATGGGCGACTGGAACGTGGCACCGCTCGACACCGACGTGTGGGACGTCCGCGTGTTCGAGGGGCACACCCACGTCAGCGAACCGGAGCGCGACGCCTTCCGGGCGTTCGAGGCAGCGGGGCTCCTGCAGGACGTCGTGCGGCCGATCGTCCCCGACGGCTACACCTACTGGGACTACAAGCAGCTGCGGTTCCCGCGCAACGAGGGCATGCGCATCGACTTCGTGATGGGCTCGCAGGCCTTCGCCGACGTCGTCACCGACGCCTCGATCCACCGCAACGAGCGGAAAGGCGACGCCCCGAGCGACCACGTCCCCGTGGTGGTCGACCTCGACCTGGACACGTCGCTCGACGACGACCGCCCGATGATCTTCTGAGCGGTCACGCGGCCGTGACGCGTTCTGTTACGCCCGGCGTCCACCCTCGTTGAGCAGGTGACGGCGCCGACGTAGATTTCCTGCACCGAACCCCTTCGAGAGCAGGTGAAGCCATGTCCCGCACGACGATCCTTCCCATCCAGCGCGTCATGGCGAACGCGGCCCCCGGCGCCTGGCGCGACGGAATCGTCGTCGAGACCCGTCCCGCCGACGCCGTCGTGGTGTTCCTGGACGGCGGCGTGACCCAGCTCCGGGTGGCGGACGCCGACGCCTTCCTGTCGGTCGGCGACCCGATCGCCCACCACCCGGTGGCGGAGATCCTCAACGCCGGCGGTCGTCAGACCACGGCACGCAGCGCGTAGCCCGTCGGCTCAGGCAGACATCGAGGCGAGCATCGCCTCGCACTTCGCGACCATCTCGTCGCAGGCCATGGCGCAGTAGCGGCACGACTCGTCCATGTCCATGTGCTTCCGGCACTCGGCAGCACACATCGTGCCCATCGTCATCACGGCCATGAGCATCGCCTGCATGCTCGGCAGGTCCATGCCGGCCGGACGCATCATCATCCGCATGCCGGTGTCGGCCATCATCGCCGTGTTGGAGCACATCGCGGCGCACGTGGCCATCTCGCCGCCCATGCGCATGTCGCTCGCGGAGCACATCGTGGCGGCCATCGACGCGGCGTTCATCGCCATCATCGTGTCCTGCATCACGTCCATGTCCATCTCCATGGGCATGTCCGTCATCGACATGTTCTTCATCATCGCCATCGTGTCCATCGGAGGTCTCCGTCCGTCGTGGTCCCGAGGCGGGTCCGCCCCGTGGGTGTCAGCGTACGCGCGCCCCCGATGCGCTTCGTGAGCAGCAATGGTCGGGTCCGTGACCGCGACCCGACCATTCCTGCTCACCATCCGCGGTGCACGCGACCCCACGGCGGACGGGAGGCACGAGGCGGCCCCGCCACGGGCCTCCCGTCCGCCTCGCGGTGCGTCCAGGGCGCGCTACGGGTGCAGCAGCGCGGCGATCGCGACCAGGACGGGGACCGAGCCGATCGTCGAGATGAGCACCACGTCGCGGGCGACCGGGACCGCCGCGTCGTAGCGCTGCGCGTAGTTGAACACGTTCTGTGCCGCCGGCAACGCCGCCAGGGTGGTGAGCACGAACACGTCCTGGTCGTCGAGCCCGAACACGAACCGTGCGAACACGTACGCGACCGCCGGCATCACCACGAGCTTGATCGACGACGCCACGATGACGTCCGTCCGGATCGCCGGGTCCCGCAACGGCGCGGCACCGTGCAGGCTCATCCCGAACGACAGCAAGACGACGGGCACGGCTGCCGCACCGACCAGCGAGAACGGCTCGAGCACCGGGTCGGGCAGCGTGATGCCGGTCGCCGAGAACACCAGGCCGACCAGCGAGGCGATGATGATCGGGTTCCGGAACGGCCCGGAGATCCGGCGTCCCCAGCCGCCGGCGCCCGAGGTCGCGGCGTCGAGGATCGTCAACGCGACCGGCGCGATGACGATGAGCTGCAGCAGGATCACCGGCACCACCGCGGTCGCCTGCCCGAGCACGTAGACGGCCACCGGCAGGCCGATGTTGTTCGCGTTGACGTAGCTCGCGGCCAGGGCCCCGACCGTCGTGGTGGTGACGGGACGCCGCAGCACGAACCGGAAGACGGCCGCTGCTCCGAGTGCGACGACGACGGCGCTCAGCAGCGAGACCCAGAGCATCGGGGACAGCAGCGACTCGATGTCGGCCGAGGCGATGGTGTGGAAGAGCAGGCAGGGCATGAGCACGAAGAACGCGAGGCGACTCATCACGAACTGTGCGTGCGGGCCGAGCAGTCCGATGCGCCCGACGACGTACCCACCGGCGATGATCGCGCCGATGATCGCGAAGCCGGTCAACACGCCACCCATCGCGTCCATCCTTGCACCATGTGACGTCGCTCAGGTCGGAAATGCGTTCGCATCGAATACCGTTGCAGGCACCATGACCTCGACGAACGCCGACACCCTCACCCGGTCCACCGACTCCAGCCAGCCCCTCGTACCCCTGCTCGAAGAGCGCTGGAGCCCCCGTTCCTACGACGAGACCGCGACGATCTCGGACGAGCAGTTCGACGCCGTCCTCGAGGCCGCCCGCTGGGCCGCGTCGGCCATGAACTTCCAGCCCCGCCGCTTCATCGCGGGCCGTCGTGGCACCGAGACGTTCCGCAAGATCAACGAGAACCTGCTCGGCTTCAACGCCGCCTGGGCCTTCCGTGCCAGCGCCCTCGTCGTCGGCGTGCTCGAGACCGTGACCGAGGACGGCGACGAGCGTCCCTTCGCGCAGTACGACCTCGGCCAGTCGCTCGCGGCGCTCACCGTCCAGGCGCACGCCGAGGGCCTGCACGTGCACCAGATGGCGGGCATCGACGCCGCCGGCCTGCGCGCCGCGTTCGACCTGCCGGAGCGCTTCCTGCCCTTCACCGTGACCGCCATCGGCACCGTCGCGCACCCGTCGCAGCTCGACGAGAAGGCGGCCGAGCGCGAGGTCGCACCGCGCACCCGCCTGCCCCTCGACGAGGTCGTGCTCGTCAAGGAGTAGTCCTCGCGACATCCGCGGCGGCGCCCGCTCCCGTCCAGGGAGCGGGCGCCGCCGCGTAATATGTCGTGACATGCAGCCCGAGATGAACTTCTACACCCGCAAGTGGGTCCGCCCCGAGGACCTCAACGCCAACGGCACCCTGTTCGGCGGCAGCCTGCTCCGCTGGATCGACGAAGAGGCCGCGGTCTACGCGATCATCCAGCTCGGCAACGGCAAGGTCGTCACGAAGTACATGTCGGAGATCGAGTTCGTGTCCTCGGCGACGGAGGGCGACATCGTCGAGATCGGCCTCGTCGCCACCCGCTTCGGCCGCAGCTCGCTCACGATGCGGGCCGAGGCGCGGAACCTCTTCACGCACCGCAGCATCCTCACCATCGACGAGGTCGTGTTCGTGAACCTCGACGACGACGGCAACCCGGCGCCGCACGGCTACACGGACATCACGTACGACCGCGACCGCGTCCCCGCGACGCACCGCGCCTGACCCGCGTGACCGCGCGTGACCCCGCAGACATCGCGCACGTGCCGGGCGCTGTGAGCACGGCACCCGGCACGTGATCGGTGGCCTCTGGCAGGATCGGGGCATGACCACGCCCCGCCTCGTCGCCTTCGACCTGGACGACACCCTCGCCCCGTCGAAGTCCTCCCTCGACCCCCGCATGCTCGAGACCTTCGCGTCCCTGCTCGAGGTCGTGCCGGTCGCGGTCATCTCCGGCGGCAACTTCACGCAGTTCGAGCAGCAACTCGTCACCCCGCTCCGCCACCGCGACGGCCTGACCCTCGACGACCTGCACCTGCTGCCGACGTGCGGCACGCGGTACTACCGCTGGTCCGACGACGACTGGGCCCTGCAGTACGCCGAGGACCTCACCGACGACCAGAAGGCGCGCGCTCTCGCAGCGGTCGAGTCCGTCGCGAAGGACGCCGGCTACTGGGAGTCCGAGACCTGGGGTGACATCCTCGAGGACCGCGGGTCGCAGATCACGTTCTCCGCGCTCGGCCAGGCCGCTCCGGTCGACGTCAAGAAGCAGTGGGACCCGACCGGCGCGAAGAAGGACGACCTCCGTCGACGCGTGCAGGCGGAGCTCCCCGACCTCGAGGTGCGATCCGGCGGCTCGACCAGCGTCGACATCACCCGCAAGGGCATCGACAAGGCGTACGGCATGCAGCGTCTCGCCGAGATCACCGGCATCGCGCTCGACGACATGCTCTTCGTCGGCGACCGGCTCGATCCCGAGGGCAACGACTACCCGGTGAAGGCCCTCGGTGTGCCGTGCCACGCGGTCGAGGGCTGGGAGGACACCGACGCCTTCCTGACCGAGCTCATCCCGACCCTGCGCTGACCGCGCGGCAGCCGACGGCGCGGCAGCCGACCCCGCGTCAGCCCAGGCTGCGGACGGCCTCGACGAAGGCGCGGATCTTGGCCGGGTCCTTCACGCCGCGCTCCGACTCGACGCCGCTCGACACGTCGACACCGTCGGGGTCGAGCGCCTCGACCGCGGCGACGACGTTGGCGGGGGTGAGGCCGCCCGCGAGGATCCAGGCCTCGTCGATCCCGCCCTCGATCACGGCGGGGTCGATCAGCCGACCGCTGCCCGGCACGGCGGCGTCGAGCAGCAGCAGGTCGTGGTCGTACGAGGCGCGCTGCTCGGCGGTCTCGCGCAGGTAGTCCTCGGCCGCGAGTGCCCGGATGGTGAAGAAGCCGGCGTCGCGGGCTCGGGCGAAGTCGGTCGCGGCCTCGCCACCGTGCAGCTGCAGGGTGGTGAGCCCGACCTCGGACGCGATGCCGACGATCTCGTCGATCTTCTGGTCGCGGAAGACCCCGACAGCGTCGATGCCGTCCGGCAGCCGTTCGACGAGTTCCTTCGCCAGGTCGGCCGTCACGGTGCGGGGGCTGTTCGCGGCGAAGACGAACCCGACCGCGTCGGCGCCCGCGTCGACGGCGGCGTCCACGGTGTCGGGCGTCGACAGGCCGCAGATCTTGATCCAGCGCTGGTCGGTCATGCTGTCCATCCTGCCAGGGACCACGGACGAACGGGACGCGCGGGCGACGTCAGTGCAGCATGCCCGCGACGTAGGCGGAGCCGCACGCGACCAGCACGCCGAACGCCGCGAACGAGCCGACGAGCACGTTCCGCCGACGCCAGCGGCGGACGGCCGAGAAGGTGCCGCGCTTCGCGTGCCGGTGGGCCGCCCGGTGCATCCGGTGATCGCGCTGGTGCTTGACCCGCTCGGGTCCGAGCGGCACCGGGCCGGTGACCTGCGTGGAGCCGCCCCGCAGGGCGTTCGCGATCGCGACCGCGGTCGGGCGACGCTCCGGGTCGCGGGCGGTCATCCGGCTGAGCAGTTCACGCCACTCCGAGGCGACGTCGTCCGGGATCTCGGGGTCGTGCCGCAGGCGGGCCAGTGCCGCCTCGATCAGGGTGCCGGAGTACTCCTGCTTGCCGGTCAGGGACTCGAGCAGCACCAGCCCGAGCGAGTACACGTCGGTGGCGAAGCTGATCGGCTCACCGGCGACCTGCTCGGGGCTCAGGTACGCCGCCGTGCCGATGATCGTGCCGTCGTTCGTCAGGCGGGAGCCGTCGACGAAGTGCGCGACACCGAAGTCGGTGAGCTTCACGGTCCGGGCGAAGCCGGACGAGCCCTCGTCGCTGATCAGGATGTTGGCGGGCTTGACGTCCCGGTGCACGATGCCGCGCGAGTGCACGTAGGCCAGGGCGTCGGCGAGCTGGGCGCCGAGGTCGGCCACCTCGTAGTTGTGCAGGGCCCCCTCGGACAGCCGGCGGAGCAGCGTCGTGTCGGCGATGAGCTCCATCACGATGAACCGGTGCGGGCCGTCGGGGAAGTCGTGCGTGCCGGCGTCGTAGAGCGGGATGAGCCCGGGGTGCGACAGCATGCTGAGGAGCCGGATCTCGCGCTCCTGCCGGACGCGGTCGGCCGTCGTCATCTTGTCCGGCGTCGCGAAGAGCTTCACGGCGACGGCGCGGTAGGTGTGCTCGTCGCGGGCTTCGTAGACGGTCCCCATGCCACCCGTGCCGATGAGCTTCACCAGCCGGTACCGGCCCGACAGGACCGTCTCCGTCCGCAAGCCGTCGAGCAGGGTCATGGTGTCCGTCGTTCCGTCGGGAGCCGCAGGTTCCGCGGCTGCTGCCGGCGTGTTGGCTCACGAGAAACGGTACGCGTCCGACCCCGTTTTTGGGCGGGTGTTATGACATCGTGATCGGCGTACTTCCCTGTGTTCATGCGGATGCATCAGGGTACCGTTCGACCTCCGACCAGGGTGAGCGATCACGCAAGGAGGACAGCGATGGCACTGACGAAGGGTGACGAGGTGCACTGGAACACCTCGCAAGGGAAGACGACCGGAAAACTCGTGCGGAAGCGCACGAGCGACTTCGAGTTCGACGGTCAGACGTTCAAGCCGACCGACGACGATCCGTACTGGATCGTCGAGTCGGAGAAGAGCGGGAAGCAGGCCGCGCACAAGGAGTCGGCGCTGACCAAGGCCTGACGACGACCGACTCAGTCGCGGGCGGGCTCGGCGCGACGACGACCTCGTGCGCCCCCGCTCGCGGCACCGTCGCCGTTGCCACCTCCGTCCGCGCGGCGGTCTGCCCGCCACCGTCGGACCCGCCGGACCACGAACGTGACCACGACGACCGCGATCGCGACGTAGAGCACCCGGTCGATCCACTCGGTGTACTGCTCGACGCGGTCGTACTGGGAGCCGAAGGCAGCACCGAGCAGCACCAGGGCGCTGTTCCAGATGCCGCTCGCGATGATCGTGAACACCGAGAACGTGCCGAGGTGCATGCGGTCAGCGCCCGCGGGCAAGGAGATGAGGCTCCGCACGATCGGGACGAAGCGGCCGAAGAACACGGCGCTCTTGCCGTGCCGGTGGAACCACGCGGCGGCCTTGCGGAAGTCGTCCTCGTCGACCAGGGGGAGCTTGCCGAACCACCGCGTCGTGCGCTCGAACCCGATCTTCGCGCCGAGCCAGTAGAGCACCAGCGCACCGAGGTAGGACCCGAGCGTCGCCAGCACGAGGACGAGGACGAGGTTCATCTGGCCGGCGCCCGCCAGGAACCCGGCCAGCGGCAGGATGAGCTCGGACGGGATCGGCGGGAACACCGTCTCGACGAAGAGCATGAGCGCGACGCCCCACTCCCCCAGGGCGTCGATGATCTGGAGCACGAGGCCGGAGAGTCCGCCGAGGTCCGAGGGAGCGGTGGAGTCGCCGGTGGCGACGGTCATGGCACGGGCGGTCACGGCAGTCGTCATGCCCCCAGCATCCCTGAGCGCCCTGTCAGGACCCGGCGCGGTACCTGAACGTCAGCCGAGTCCCATGTGCGAGGTCCGCACGTGCGTCAGCGACCGCGCGAGGGCACCGCGGGCGACGGCGTCGCGACCCACCGTCGACGGCACGATCTCGACGGGGTGCCGGAGCTGGGGCATGACCACCGCGGCGAGCGCCTCGGCGAACACCGACGCCGCCGGCAGGACCTCGCCCCCGACGACCACGACCTCGGGGTCGATCGTCGTGACGAGCTGCACGACGCCCGGTGCCACGTCGTCCGCGAAGGCGCGGACGACGTGGACCGCCGCCGGATCCGGAACGCCATCGCCGACGTGACCCGGCACTGCGCCCCCGCGCCCGGCCGCGGCGAAGACCGACTCGAGGTCCGTGTCGGACGCGATCCGGGCCTCCAGGCGGGCCGGCGCACCGGGCCACCCGGTCGAGGCCAGGCCGCCCATCTCGCCAGCCGCACCGCGCGCCCCGCGCGCCAACGCCCCGTCGATGACGTAGGCCGCACCGATCTGCCGACCCATCACCAGGTACAGGCCGTCCTGGACGCCCCGGAAGCGCCCCCACATCGCCTCGGCGGTGGCGGCGAGCTTGGCGTCGTTGTCGAAGAACGTCGCGATGCCGGGGAAGAGGTCCTGGATCCGGCCGGGCACGCGGCGCTCGACCCACTCGGGCACCGCAACCGTGTAGTCGATCTCGCCGGCGCGGTCGACGACGGCGGGGACGCCGAACGTGGCGGCGAGGACCGGGGACGCCTCCGAGTCGGCCGTCAGGCGGCGGACGACGTCCTGCACGCTCGTCCAGGCCTGCTCCGCGTCGGCGAGGTCGGCATAGCGCTCCTCGACCCGGGTGAGGGTGTTCCCGCGCAGGTCGGCGCGGATGCCGACGATGCCGTGCAGTCCGAGGTCGACGCCGAGCACGGAACCGGCGGTGGCGTCCGCGGCGAAGCGCTTGGCCCGGCGGCCGGCCTTGTTCGGGGTGGCGATCGCCTCGGCCTCGGTCACCCAGCCCTCGTCGACCAGGTCTGCGAGCGCCGCCTCGACCGTGGGGCGGGAGAGCCCGACGGTGCGGCTGAGCTCGGTCACGGTGCGCGACGCGTCGTCGCGCAGGAGCTCGTCGAGGATGGCGCGGGAGTTCATGAGTCGGAGCACGCCCGGCGTCGTCCCCACGACACTCGGGATCGTTGACACGGTCTCGTCCACGGCCATAGCCTCCACATTACGAAAGATCATTGAGGAATGGTGGACTCCGACATGCTCATCCCACGACCGCGCCGCGCCGTCCCCGGTACCGGCGCCTTCGAGATCACCCCGTCGACCCGCATCGCAGCGGACGCAGCGAGCGGATCGGTCCGACTGTACCTGCAGCAGACGCTCCGGGCGTCGACCGGCCAGCCGGTCCGCGACGCAGCGGAGGACGTGGCCGTCGACGGGGCGGCCTCCGCCGACGGGCCGGTGCGGACGGGCGTCATCTCGCTGCGCGTCACCGACGATCCCTCCCTGCCCGCCGGTCCGCCGTCGCCCGAGGGCGAGCGCGCCGAGTCCTTCCGCCTGACCGTCACACCCGACGGTGTCGACGTCGCGGGCGGCTCGGCCGCCGGCGTGTTCTACGGCGTCCAGGCGCTCCTCCAACTGCTGCCCGCCGACGTGTACCGGAGCGGCCGCGTCGGCACCGGGCCGTGGTCCGTCCCGTCCACCATCGTCGAGGACGCCCCCGCCTTCGCCTGGCGCGGCGTCATGCTCGACGTCGCGCGGCACTTCCGCACCAAGCACGAGGTCATGCGCGTCGTCGACCAGCTCGCGGCGCACCGGATCAACCGGCTGCACTTCCACCTGACGGAGGACCAGGGCTGGCGCATCGAGATCCGGAAGTACCCGCGCCTGACCGAGGTCGGGTCCTGGCGCCGCGAGTCCCAGGTGGGCGCGCACGTCCCCGACGCCGACGGTGTGCTGCACCCCGCAGCGTTCGACGGCCGCCCGCACGGCGGGTACTACACGCAGGACGACATCCGCGAGATCGTCGCCTACGCAGCGGACCGGTTCGTCACCGTCGTCCCCGAGATCGAGACGCCCGGACACGTCCGTGCCGCCTTGGCCGCCTACCCGTCGCTCGGCGTGCACCCCGAGACGCCGGTGGAGGTCTGGACCGAGTGGGGCATCGCCGACGACGTCCTGAACGCCGACGACAGCACCGTCGACTTCTTCAAGGACGTCCTCGACGAGGTCATCGCGCTCTTCCCCTCGCGCTACATCGGCATCGGCGGCGACGAGTGCCCGAAGGTGCAGTGGGTCGAGGACCCCCGCACGCAGGAGCGCATGCGTTCACTCGGGCTCGAGGATGAAGAGCAGCTGCAGGCCTGGATCATCGGGCAGCTCGCGGCGCACGTCGCCTCGCACGGGCGGCAGGCGTTCGGCTGGGACGAGATCCTCGAGGGCGGCACGCTCGACCCCTCGGCGACCATCGTGTCGTGGCGTGGTCTGACCGGCGCCCGGACGGCGGCGAAGCGCGGGCACGACGTCATCTCGTCGCCCGACGACCAGGCCTACCTCGACTACCGCCAGAGCGACCTGGCGACCGAACCGATCCCGGTGTCCATCGTGCTGACGGTCGACGACGTCTTCGGGTTCGACCCGGTGCCGTCCGGCCTGACCGAGTCCGAGCGTGCCCACGTCATCGGCGGCCAGGGCAACATGTGGACGGAGCACGTCGACACCGCCCGGAAGCTCGACTACCAGCTGTTCCCGCGGGTGGCCGCGTTGGCCGAGGCGCTCTGGTCGGCGGACGTCACCGGACCGCGCGACGTCGCCGAGTTCCGCGGGCGGTTGGCCGAGCACACCGCGCGGCTCGAGGCGATGGGGATCGAGTACCGGCACGAGGCCGGGCCGTTCCCGTGGGAGCAGCGTCCGGGCGTCCCGGGGCGGCCGCACTCGCGCGAGGACCGTGCCGCCTACATCGACGCGATCACCGCGAACATCGCGGAATGACGTATTGACATTTCACATGCTCAGGGTTCACACTGTGGGGAGAATTCCCGGAGGAGACCCCCATGCCAACGCGCCACATCCCCGGCCTCGAAGGCCTCGACATCGCCGAACTCATCGGGGGTCGCCAGCCGGCGGCTGAACTCGAGGTCGCCGTCGACTTCATCCGCGGGCGGTCCGTGTTGATCACGGGCGCCGGCGGTTCGATCGGCAGTGAGCTCTGCCGGCAGCTCGTCCGGTTCGAGCCGGCGGAGATCATCATGCTCGACCGCGACGAGACCGCGTTGCAGCAGGTGCAGGTCTCGGTGGACGGGCACGGTCTGCTCGACACGAAGAACGTCGTCCTCGCCGACATCCGCGACGCCGACGCCATCCGGGACATCATGATGGACCGCCGTCCCGACGTCGTCTTCCACGCAGCGGCGCTGAAGCACCTGCCGATGCTCGAGCAGTACCCGGACGAAGGCTGGAAGACGAACGTCCTCGGCACGCTGAACGTCCTGCGCGCCGCCGCGGCAGCCGGGGTGCAGACGCTCGTGAACATCTCGACGGACAAGGCTGCGAACCCGACGAGCGTGCTCGGCTCGACCAAGCGGATCGCCGAGCGGTTGACCGCCTGGACCGCTGCCGACACCGGCCGCGACTACGTGTCCGTCCGGTTCGGCAACGTCCTCGGCAGCCGTGGTTCGATGCTCCCGCTCTTCGCGGAGTTGATCCGCGCCGGACGGCCCCTGACCGTCACCCACCCGGACGCCACCCGGTACTTCATGTCCATCCCGGAGGCGTGCCACCTCGTGATCCAGTCCGCGGCGATCGCCCATCCCGGCGAGGTCCTGGTCCTCGACATGGGTGCCCCGGTACGGATCCTCGACATCGCACGCCGCATGCTCGCCGCGACGGGGAGTCCGTCCGACATCGTGTTCACGGGCCTGCGATCGGGCGAGAAGCTGCACGAGGACCTCATCGGACGGGGTGAGACCGAACGTCGCCCGGTGCACCCGAAGATCACCCACACCTCGGTTGCGCCGATCGCGCCGTGCGATGTCGACGACCGCGTCGCCGGCACCGTCGACCCGTCGGCGCTCGCGATGGCCGCCTGACGCTGCTGCCTGCTGTCTGCCTGGCTGGCTGGCTGGCGTCTGTCTGCCTGCCTGCCTGGCTGTCTGCCTGGCTGGCGCGCCGAGGTTCCACGACTCGCCGCTCACTTCCGCCGAGGTTCCACGCACGGCCCCGCATGCCCCCGAGGTTCCGAGATCTCGGAACCCCGCGGGGTGGGCGCGACCACGGACGGACGGGAGGCCCGGTGCCAGCTGGCACCCCTCCCTCGCAAGCTCGGTCGGCGCGCCCCGCGCAACGCTTCGCGTTGCCGCTGAGCGGGGCGCGCCCTTCCGTCACGCGGTGACGTCGACTACACGGCGACGGCCACGCGGTCGTCTGCCGTCTCGGACACGGCGGCGTCCGCCGCCGGGGCCCGGCGCACGAACTTCTTCAGCCCGACGAGCACCAGCGCGGACACGATCGTGCCGGCCAGGATCGCGACGATGAACATCGCGACGTCCCCGATGGCGAAGAACACGAAGATCCCACCGTGCGGCGCCCGCGAGGTCACACCGGCCGCCATCGAGATCGCACCCGTGACCGCGGCACCGACCATCGACGCCGGGATGACGCGCAGCGGGTCGGCTGCGGCGAACGGGATCGCGCCCTCGGAGATGAAGGACGCCCCGAGCAGCCAGGCGGCCTTGCCGTTCTCGCGCTCGGGCTTCGTGAAGCCCTTGCGGTACAGGACGGTCGACGCGAGTGCCAGGGCGAGCGGCGGCACCATGCCGGCAGCCATCACGGCGGCCATGATCTCGAACGGCACGACGTTGGTGGCGGTCCCGGCGCCGAGCCCGGCGACGGCGAACGCGTAGGCGACCTTGTTGACCGGGCCGCCGAGGTCGAAGGCCATCATCAGGCCGAGGATGATGCCGAGCAGGATCGCCGAGGCGCCGGACAGCGAGTTGAGGAACTCGGTCAGCTGGGTCATGAGCCAGGCGATCGGTCCACCGAGCACGAGCAGCATGAGGCCGGAGGCGATGATCGAGGCGAACAGCGGGATGATCACGACGGGCATCAGGCCACGCAGCCAGCGCCAGGTCGGGATGCGACCGATCCAGTACGCCGCGGCACCGGCGATGAGGCCACCGATCAGGCCACCGAGGAACCCGGCGTTCATGAAGACGGCGATGGAACCGGCGACGAAGCCGGGCGCGATGCCGGGTCGGTCGGCCATGGCGTAGGCGATGTACCCGGCGAGCGCTGCGACGAGGAAGCCGAGCGACACGGAGCCGATCTGGAACGCGGCGGCACCGAGGTAGTAGCGCAGCCCCTCCGGAGGCAGGTCGACCAGGTTGTAGTGCTGGAGCGCGAAGACCGCGTTGTTCACGCCGTCGTCACCGTGGGTGAGCGCGATGCCGTACCCGGCGAGCAGGAAGCCGAGCGCGATGAGGAGCCCGCCGCCCGCGACGAACGGGATCATGTAGCTGACGCCGGTGAGCAGCCAGCGCTTGAGCGCCTGGCCGAAGTGCTCGTTCTTGGCGGTGGACGCACCGTCGACGGCTGCACCGCCCTGGACGCGTGCGGCGTTCGGGTCGTCCGAGGCACGGATGGCCTCGGCGATCATCTTGTCGGGCTCGTCGACGCCGCGCTTGACGGGTCCGGAGACGAGCGGCTTGCCGGCGAAGCGACCACGGTCGCGGACGTCGACGTCGACCGCGAACACGACGGCGTCGGCACGGGCGATGAGGGCCGGGTCGAGGGGCTCGACCTGCGAGGACCCCTGGGTCTCGACGTGCATCTCGGCACCGGCGCGCTGCGCCGCGGCGACGAGCGCGTCGGCCGCCATGTAGGTGTGCGCGATGCCGGTCGGGCAGGCGGTGACGCCGACGAAGACCTTGCGGCCCGGCTCGGGTGCGGCGGTCGGACTGGAGGCGCTGCTCGCCTTCCCGACGCCGGCTTCGGACACCTCGCCGCTCACCTCGCGGTCGACGAGCTGGACGATCTCGTCGGGGGTGGCTGCGGCGCGCAGGGCGGCGGTGAAGTCGTCGCGGATGAGCGCACGGGCAAGGGTCGAGAGGACCGTCAGGTGGTCCTTGTCGGCCCCTTCGGGCACGGCGATCATGAACACGATGTCGGCGTCGCCGTCCGGGGCTCCGAACGACACCTTCCGGGCGAGACGCGCGAACGCCAGGGTCGGCTCGGACACCGATGCCGAACGGGCGTGCGGGATCGCGATGCCGCCGGGCACCCCGGTGCCGACGCTGGCCTCGCGCTTGATGGCGTCCTCGGCCAGGACCCGGCCGTCGGCGGCGCGGCCGGTCGCGGCGACGCGGTCGGCGAGGACGCGGATGACGTCGGCCGAGGTGGCACCGAGGTCCTCGTCGAGGCCGACGAGCTGGGCGCTGATGAGGCGCGGACTCGAGTCTGCGGACATGTGCTTGCTCCTTCGCAATGGCGCTGATCGCGCGGGTCGTGCAGGTGTTCGGGGAGTGGGGGTGTTCGAGCTGGGGCGGGGTCAGGCGGGCTCGGGTGCCGGGTGCGTCGTGAGCACCCGGACCGAGATCGCCGTCGGGTCGGTGTGGTCGAGGGCGGGCACGTCGCTGCCGGGCAGGGCTGCTGCGGCGGCTCCGGTCGCGACGGCCTGGGCGAGGCGCTGCTCGGGCGACGCTCCGGCCACCTCGGCGAGCAGGTAGCCCGCGAGCGAGGAGTCCCCCGCGCCGACGGTGGAGCGGGCGACGATCCGCGGTGCTGCGGCGGCGAAGGCACCCTCGTCCGACACCAGCACGGCGCCGGCACTGCCGAGGGTCAGCAGGACCGAGCCGACGTTCCGGTCGCGCAACCGCTCGGCAGCGGCCACGGCGGCGTCGAGGTCCTGCTCGTAGGTGTCGGGGTCGCCGCCGACGACCTCGGCGAGCTCCTCGGCGTTCGGCTTGACCAGGTCGATCCGCTCACCGGACTGCAGCAGTGCGGTGAACGGGACGCCGGACGAGTCGACCGCGATCCGGACGTCCTCACCATGGCGTGCACGGACGGCGCGGACGAGCACGGCGAGCGCGTCGTCGGGGAGTCCGGGCGGGAGCGATCCGGCGAAGACCACCCAGCGGGCGACGGGTCCGGTGGCGGTCGCCGCGGCCGTGTCGGCGACCAGGTCGGCCAGGTCGTCCAGCCGGCCGGCGAGCGAGGGACCGGGCTCGTTGAGCTTCGTGGTGGTGCCGGTCGGCTCGGTCACGGTGACGTTCGAGCGGAGCGGCGCACCGATCGGCAGGGCGGCGGTCGGGATGCCGCGCGTGGCGAGCCCGAGCAGCACAGGGTCGAGCTCGTCGCCGGGCAGCACGGCGATGGTGTCCCCACCGCTCGCGACGACGACGCGGGACACGTTGACGCCCTTGCCGCCGGGCTCCGCGGTGGAGCGGATGGCGCGCTGGACGGCGCCGCGCTGCAGTTCGCCGGAGAGCTCGATGGTGCGGTCGAGGCTCGGGTTCGGCGTGACGGTGACGATGCGGCGGCTCATGCGACGACGACCTCGACGTCGGCGTCGGTCAGGGCGCCGGCGAGGTCGGCCGGCGGCTCCTGGTCGGTGACCACGGTGTCGATCTCGTCGAGCCGGGCGAAGCGCATCAGGGCCTCGACCCCGTGCTTCGCGGCGTCGGCGAGCACGACGGCTCGGCGGGCGGCGAGGACGTAGGCGCCCTTGACCGCGGCCTCGTACTCGTCCGGGGTGCTCAGCCCGAAGCCGGCGGACAGGCCGTTCGTGCCGACGAAGGCGATGTCGGGCCGCAGGGCGCTGATCTGCTCGACGGTGGCGGTCCCGACGGCGGCGCTCGTGACCCCGCGCACCCGGCCACCGAGCAGGTGCAGCTCGACGTGCTCGCTGTGCTGCAGGGTCGCGGCGATCGGGACGGAGTTCGTGATGACGGTGAGGGTCGCGCCAGCGGTGGCGGGTTCCCACCGTGCGAGTTCGGCGGCGACGGCGGCGCAGGTGGTGCCGGCGTCGATCGCGATCGAGCCCGTGAACGTCGAGGGCACCAGGCGCATCGCGGCGCGGGCGATGTCGGACTTCGCGGAACCGTGCTGCCCTTCGCGCTCGGCGACGGAGAGTTCGACGACGCTCGAGCGACCGATCGGCACCGCTCCCCCGTGCACGCGGCGTAGGACCCCGGCGGACTCGAGGGTGTCGAGGTCACGGCGCACGGTCTCGGTGGTGACGTCGAAGTGCTCGGCCAGATCGGCGACGGAGACCCGGCCGGCGTCCTGCAGCGCTGCTGCGATCGCGTCGTGCCGCTCGGTTGCGTACATGCCCGAACTCCTTCGTTCCCGTGGGTTTCAGGAACCATAAGCCACAAACCCACACAAACACAACCACCCGCACTCGTCCCGCTCCCCGCTCCGTCCCCGCCCCCTCCCCCGAGGTTCCGAAATCTCGGCATCTCGCGGCGCCCACAGCCCGTCCGTGGAACCTCGGCGTCCAGTACGCGGCATGTCGTGGAACCTCGACGGACGGCACACGCACGACCACCCCACACGCACGAACACCCCACACGCACGAACACCCCGCCGCGTGTGCGACGGGGTGTTCGGTCGAGCACGTCAGCCCTTGACGGCTCCCGCGGTCAGGCCACTGACCAGGCGGCGCTGCACGATGAGGAAGAAGACGACCACGGGGATCGAGAACAGCACGCTCGCCGCCATCAGCCCGCCGAAGTCCGTGCCCTTGTTCGTCGAGAAGCCCGCGAGCCAGACCGGCAGCGTGTACATCCCCTGGTCCTTGAGCATCACGTACGCGATCAGGTAGTCGTTCCACGCCGCGATGAACGCGAACACGCTCGTGGCGATGACTCCCGGCATCACGAGCGGGAACAGCACGCTCCACAGGATCCGGAAGGTGCCGGCCCCGTCGACCTTCGCGGCCTCCTCGATCTCGACGGGTACAGCTACGAAGAACCCGCGCATCACCCAGATCGAGAACGGCAGCACGCTCGCGACGTACGCCAGGATCAGCCCGACGTAGCTGTTGAGCAGACCGAGCGTCTGGAACGACAGGAACAGCGGGATGAGCAGTGCGCCCGACGGGATCATCTGCACGAACAGGATGCCGACCAGGATCGCCCGCCGCCCGCGGAACCGGAACCGCGACAGCGCCGCCGACGCCAGGAACCCGACCACGATCGACAGCAGCACGGCGGCCACCACGACGATGGTCGAGTTCCGCAGGTAGACCAGGAAGCCCTCTTGCGTGAGCGCGCGGGTGAAGTTGTCGAGCGTGGGGTGCAGTGGTGCCCAGATCGGGGTCATGGTGGTGACCTCGTCCGCTGGCTTGAAGGCGGTGTTCACCATCCAGTAGATCGGGAACACCCACACCAGGCAGAACACCACCGCGATGGTGTTCGCCACCACGCGCGGCTTCCGCTTCCGCTTCCGCACGGGCGCGGAAGCGGGCGCGGGCGCCGGCGCAGGCGCAGGCGCGGAACCAGCAACTGGTGCGACACCCGCGCCAGGTGCTGCGTTCGAGACGGTCACAGGTCCTCCTCCCCGCTGCGGACGAGCCGGCGGATGTAGTAGCTGGTGAGCGCGCCGAGGATCACGGTCGAGATGACGGCGATCGCGGCGCCCTGGCCGTACGCGTTGGAGACGAACGACTTCACGAACGTCCAGATGCCGAGCGTCAGGGTGGCCTCTTCCGGACCACCCCTCGTGAGCAACCAGATCTGGTTGAAGACGTTGAAGTCCCAGATCACCGACAAGATCGACACGAGCAGCAGCGTCGGGGCGAGTGCCGGCAGCGTGATCGCGCGGTACATCGTCCACGTCGAGGCACCGTCGAGCGCCCCGGCCTCGTAGTACTCCGGCGCGATCTGGGACTGTGCGGCGTAGAGCGTCAGGGCGACGAACGGCACGGCCTGCCAGATCACGAGCGTGAGCACGATCGTGTACGCCTGCCCGGGGTGCGACGCCCAGTTGTCCTGCGTGTGGTCGCCGAACACCCGCAGCTGCGTGATGAGCCAGTTGAGGACCCCGTAGAAGGGCTGGAACAGCCACTGCCACACCAGGCTCGAGGCGACGTTCGGCATCGCCCAGGCCAGCACGAGCACGACGCTGACCACGGTGCGCATCGCGACGCCCAACCGGGTGAGCAGCTGCGCGACGCCCATCCCGATGACGATCGTGCCGAGCACCATCGCCCCGGTGACCAGGACGGTGCGCAGGATGACCGGCCAGAACGACGCGTCGGTCAGGACGTTCTTGTAGTTCGAGACCCCCGCGAACCCGGCTTCCCCGGTGAAGATCGCCCGGAGCCCGTAGTCCTGGAACGAGATGACGACGAGCCGGACGAGCGGGTAGACGACGAGCGCGAGCAGCAGGATCGCCGCGGGCGCCAGCAGGACGAGCGGTGCGCGCGACGCGACCGCCGACCGACGACGCGCGCCGCGGCCGGGACGAACCGGCCGCCCCGACCCGGCACCGCCGCTGCCCCCGGTGCCCGCGCCCCCGGTCCCCCCGCCGCCGGCGACCGGCTCGGACTGCTCCGAACCGGTCGCCTGCTCTGCAGTGGAGGTCATCGACTACTGCTGCGCGTTCAGCGCGGTCGTGAGGTGCTTCGAGAAGCCCTCGGCGGCCTGCTCCGGCGACTTCCGCCCGGTGGCGATGTCCGCGAACATCGACTGGAACGACGCGTCGCCCTCGATGGTCGCCCAGCCCGGCGTCGCCGGGGTCGGACGACTCGTGCCCGCTGCCGCGAAGTACGGCTTGTGCAGGGTGTCGACGTCGTCGGCCACGGCGTCGAGCAGCTCGGTCGAGTTCGGCTCCCAGCCGTCCACACCGAACACCTGGTCCTGCTGGAACTCCTTCGAGGTCAGGATCTTCAGGTAGTACAGCGCGAGGTCCTGGTTGGCGGCCTTCGCCGGGATCCCGAGGTCGGAGCCGCCGAGGAACACCGGCTGCGTCTTGCCGTCCGTCTGCGAGGGCATCGGGAACGTGCCGATCTGGTCGGCGAGCGCCGGCTTCGCGGTGGTGATCGAACCGATCTCCCACGCCGAGCCGAGGAACGCCGAGGTGTTGCCCTGCGCGAAGACGTCGCTCTGCGAGGGCTTGTCGGTGTTGATGTCCTGCGTCGACTTCGCGGAGTAGTCGTTCTGGAACTCCTTCCACGCCGTCAGGCCCTTGACCGCATCGGCCGAGTCGAGCTTCCCGGTCCACTTGCCGTCCTTGTCGGAGGCGATCTCGCCGCCGGCGTCCCAGACCCACTGCAGCCCGCCGTACCAGTACTGGCCGGGCATGTAGAAGGCGGAGAAGTCGCTCTTCGCGTTGGCGGCCTTGACCTTGTCGAGGTCGGCGGTGAGCTCGTCGTAGGTGGTCGGCACGTCGGTGACGCCGGCGTCCTTCCAGACCTTCTTGTTGTAGACGACGGCGCGGTTGCCCGCGAAGAGCGGTGCGCCGTACAGCTTGTCGTCGACCGTGGCCGGCCCCTCGAGCCCGGTGAGCCAGGTCTGGCCGTCCTTGAGCTCGTCGCGGTACGGCGTGAGGTCCATGAGACCGCCGGCCGCTGCGTAGACCGGTACCTGGGTGTTGCCGAGGTCGACCACGTCCGGGGCGTCGTCCTGGGCGAGCGCCGTGGTGAGCTTCGTGGTGATCCCGTCCCACTGCTGGGTCTGGATCTTCACCTTCGCCCCGGTGTCCTTCGTGAACTGCTCCTGGGCTGCGTCGAGGACCTTGTCGCTCAGGTCGCCGTTCATCATCCAGACGGTGATGGTCTTGCCCTTGCCATCGGGTGTGCCGATGGCCTTCGTGCCACCGTCGGAAGCTCCGTTGCTTCCGGCGGAGCACCCGGTGAGGGCGAGCGCGGCCGCCAGGCCGAGCGCACCGAGTGCGGCGAAACGCGTGCGTGTCACGTTGACTCCCTTGGTCCGGCCTTTATGAAAGGTCGTTGCGTATTCGCAATAGAAGACCTTCCGAGAGCCCTTGTCAACCGTTGGATCGGTCCCTGTGAGCGGGTTCGATCCGCGTGTTTCCGGGGGATCACGGATGGCGAACAGATCGTCGCCAATGCTTGACACGACTGGTCATGACCAGCCATGATCTGCGCCTCGCGTCGACGGGGTGGACGGAACGACCGGGAGGCCCGGTGCCGGTCCCGCAGACCGGCACCGGGCCTCCCGGATCACCACCACGGCCTCAGACGGCCGCCAGGGCGGACGTCGGTGGGATGCGCGCTGCGCGCGCGGCCGGGTACCACCCGGACGCACCGCCGATCACGACGGTCGCGCCGAGCCCGCCGCCGACGGCCCACAGCGGGATCGCCACCGGCCACCCCTGCGCCAGGGCGAAGGCGACCGTCACCCCGACCCCGATCACCACACCGGCCACCCCGCCCAGGAACGACAGCAGCAGCGACTCGACGAGGAACTGGTCGCGGATGTTCCGCCGCCGCGCTCCGAGGGCTCGCCGCACCCCGACCTCGGCACGACGTTCCAGCACGGTGATCACCATCGTGTTCGCGACGCCGATGCCGCCGACGAGCAGGGCCACGCCGCCGATGCCGACGAGCAACCCGGTGAACGAGTCGTCGGTGGCGTCCTTCGCGGCGAGCGCGTCGGACGGTCGGGTCACGCCGACGTCCTGCGGCGCTCCGGGGCGGATCGCGTTCGCCAGGACGTCGCGAGCCGGTGCCACGCGCGTCGGGTCGACCCGGGTGTAGACGGCGGTCGGCGCCCCGTCGGAGCCGAGCTGCCGGCCGAGCTCCTCGGGGACGAAGACCTGGCTGTCCAGGTCGTCGGCGAGCGCGATCGGCTCCAGGATCCCGACCACCTGCACCCACTGCCCGCCGATCCAGACGCGGCTGTCGGCACGGACCCGGTCGATGCCGAGTGCCGCTGCGGCGTCCGCTCCCAGCACCATCTGGGGTGGTGCGTCCGCGGCGGGGTCCAGCCAGCGGCCGTCGGCGAGTCCGGCACCGAGCACCTCCGGCACGTCGCCCCACGCGGTCATCACCCCGATGCCCTTGCTCTCCGCGGCCGGGATGTACGGGCTGCGGTACACGGCGGCCTCGGGGACCGCGCCCACGGCAGCCGCCGCCTCGACGTCGTCCTGACGACGCGCGGAGTCGAGCGCCGTCGACGGGAGCGGCGGCACGTCGCCGATGCCGTCGGCCTGCGTGATCGTCAGGACGTTGGTGCCGAGCGCGTCGAGCACCCGGTCGAGCTCCGCCTTGCTCGACGACGAGATCCCGACGACGGCGATCATCGCGGCGATGCCGATCGCGATGCCGAGCGCCGACAGGACCACGCGCGTCGGCCGGGTCCGGAGCCCGAAGAGTCCGAGCCGCAGCAGCTCGCCCGCGGTGACCGCAGACCGGAGGCGGCGCCGGGCGTTCACGCAGCACCCCGGATCGCGGAGGCGAGCGCGGCGGCGGGGACGGTGCCGCCGTCCGTCCCGGAGTCGTGCTGCACCTGGCCGTCGCGCATCCGCACCCGGCGCGGCAGCGACGCGGCGAGCTCGAGGTCGTGCGTGATGACGACCACCGTCGTCCCGCCGGCGTTGAGTTCACGCAGCAGCGCGAGGATCGCCGCCCCGGACGCCGTGTCGAGGGCACCGGTCGGCTCGTCGGCGAGCAGGATCGTCGGCTCCCCGACCAGTGCCCGGGCGATCGCCACCCGTTGCTTCTCGCCGCCCGACAGCTGGTTCGGCCGGTGGTCCAGACGATGCCCCAGCCCGACGCGACGGAGGGCGTCGACCGCGCGTCGGTGTCGCTCCCGTCGGCTCGTCCACGCGTAGAGCAGGCCGTCCGCGACGTTCTCGGTGGCGGTCGCCCCGTCCTGCAGGTGGAAGTGCTGGAACACGAACCCGATGTGGTCGGCCCGGAGCAGGGACAGTTCGTCGTCGGTCATGGTGTCCACGTCGTTGCCGGCGATCGTCACGGTGCCGGACGTGGGGCGGTCCAGGGTGCCGATGACGTTGAGCATCGTCGACTTGCCGGAACCCGACGGCCCGACGACCGCGACGAGTTCGCCCGCTCCGATGTCGAGCGAGACCCCGCGGAGGGCGCCGACGTCGCCGTAGGCCTTCACGACGTCCCGGAGGGCGAGCACCCGGCCGTCGGTGGGCTGCGCGCTCATCCCGGCACCACCACACGGTCGCCCTCGGTCACGTTGCCCGTGACGGCGACCCGGCCGGCCGCGGTGAAGCCGGGCGTGACGGGCACGCGCTTCGTCGTGCCGTCCTTCCGGACCACCTCGACGGCGTACTTCCCACCGGCCCCGGCGACCAGGGCAGCCACCGGCACCGACAGCACGTCCTGCTCGGTCGCTCCCTTCGCGTCGACCTGTGCCGAGGCGGCGGCGGGGAGCTTCCGGTCGCCCGACTCGAACGCGACGGACACGTCGACCTTCGTGCTGCCCTCGTCGCTCGTGTCCGGTGCGACGTCGGTGACCTCACCCGCCATCGGGGCGCCGGCGCCGTTCACCCGCACCGCGACCTCCGTCCCGACCGCGAGCCGTTCGGCGTCGGCCTGCGACACCGTGGCGACCACGATGCGCTTCGTGCTCGTCACGTGCAGGACGTCGCCGCCCTCCCCGGCCGCCGGCTGCCCGAGCTGGCCGTCGACGGACGCCACCCGGACGTCACCGTCGACGAACACGACGTCGTCGGCCGTCAGCACCCCGGTCACCCGGTGGCCCCGGTCGCGCTGCCACTGCTCGACCCCACGCTGGGTCCTCGGTCCGAAGGTGTCGTCCTGGGCGACGTCGTACCCGAGCGCCGCCAGGTTGTCGTTGAGCTGCTGCACGTCGGTGCCGCGCAGCCCGCGTGCGAGCGACCGCCAGAGTGGCACCGTGCCGTGCATCGAGCGGACCCCGCGCTCGTCGACCGCGTACACGAAGTCGTCTCGGCGCAGGACCTGCCCGGGCTTCGGCAGCCAGGTCAGCGTCCCCTCCGCCGCCCCGGGCACGCCGGTGGCCGACCCGTAGCCGAGGGTGCCCGCGAACACCTTCGAGTCGGTCAGGTCGCCGCGTTCGACGGTGACGGTCGTCCGGGCCTTCGTCGGAGCGTCGGCGGCGGATGCACTGGTCGCACCGGACGTCACGTCCACGATCGCCCAGGTGCCGATGCCCGCGGCGAGGACGGCCACGAGGACGACGCCGACGATCACCGCCCGCCGTGGTCGGGACCGGGTCACTTGCCGGCCTCGGCGCCCAGCCCGTCGAACGCCGTGCGCTCGCACTCCTGCGCCACCTCGGCGAACGCGTCGGGATCCGACGGCTCGTACGCCGACTGGTCGTCATCGGGGTAGTCCGCGAACCCGTGCTCGCGGATGCACTTCGCCGCCTTCCGCGCGGCTTCGGCGCCGCCGGGGATCGACTCGGCCGACCCGACAGCGTCGCCCGCCGTGCCGGAACCCTTCGCGCAGGCCGCCAGGTCGCTCTGCCACTGGTCGGGGTCCACGCCCTCGGGGACGCCGACCGAGCTCGTCGTGTCGGCTCCGGCGGGATCGGGCATGTCGTAGCCCTTCTCGCGCATGCACGCGGCCAGCGAGACCGCCTTGTCCTTGCCGCCGGCCGCCGTCGTGGCGTCGTCCTTCGGCGCCCCCGAGCACGCGGTGAGCAGTGCGGGCAGCAGCAGGGCCGCTGCGGCGACGGCGATGAACGCGCGCGGGCGGCGGACCGAGGTGGTGGTGGTCGTCATGGTGGTCTCCTTCGTGGCGTGGACGGAGCGAGACCGGTGGTCCGCTCCGTGTTCGTGCCACCAGGACACCAAGCGCGGTGTTTCGCGCCAGGTACGCCGACGGTTACGTCGGCGAAACGTCGACCCGCACCCGCAGCCCACCGCCGTCGCGCGCCGCGATCGAGAGCCGCCATCCGTGCGCCTGCGCGACGGCTGCGACGATCGACAGCCCGAGGCCGCTGTGCCGGTACGCGGCGGCGCTGTCCGGGCACCGTCGGAACGGCTCGACCAGACCCGGCGCGACGCTGTCGGGGACCACCGGCCCGGAGTTCTCGACGGTGAACCCGCCCACGTCGGTGGTCACGCGCACGAACCCACCGGGCACGTTGTACTCGACGGCGTTCCCGACCAGGTTGACGAGGAGCTGGCGGACGAGCGTCGGCTCGCCGCGCACCCCGACGGGAGGCCCGTGGCGGCGTGCACGGGTGAGGGTCACGCCCGCCTCGTGGACGGCGTCCGCCACCCCGCTCACCACGTCGTCGACCGTGCCGTCCAGGTCGACGGGCTCGGTCGCGCCCGCCAGGCCACGGTCGGCCTCGGCGAGCAGGAGCAACGACCCCACCAATCGCTCGGTCCGGCGGTTCTGCTCGAGCAGCTCGTCGCGGGTACGGCGGACGTCGTCGGGGCCGGCGTCGTCGGGCAGCCCGATCTGCATCGCGGCACGTTGGACGGCCAGCGGGGTCCGGAGTTCGTGCGAGGCGTGGGCCACGAAGCGTCGCTGGCTCTCGAACGCGGTCTCCAGGCGGCCGAGCAGGTCGTCGACGGTCCGGGACAGGCGTCGGAGTTCGTCGTCGGGGCCGCCCAACCCGATGCGTTCGTGCAGGTTCGACGCCGAGATCCGCTGCGTCGTCGCGGTGATCCGGTCGATCGGCCGGAGCATGCGCCGGCTGACGAACCACCCGACACCGCCGGCGAGCACACCGGCGCCCGCGATGCCGACCGCCGACCACTGCCACTGCTGCGTCGCCACGACGGCGACGAGCATCGTGCTCTGCGCCTGCGCGGTGGACGACGGATCCGGCTCGCTCGGGCTCTGCGGGGACACCGGTGCCGGCAGCGCCTGTCCGGTCGAAGTGTCCGACCCCGGCATCCGTGTCGAGATGGAGCTGATCGACGTCACGTTGACGAACACGAGCACCGCAGCGGTCAGTGCCATCGACGCGAGCGCGAACACCAGGGCGGTGCGCGCCCGGATGCTCCAGGTCCGCCGGAGCCGTCTCACAGCGCGTAGCCCTCGCCCGGAACCGTCCGGATCGGATCGGGGCGGCCGAGCTTCTTGCGGAGCTTCGACATCGTCACCCGTACGGCAGCGGTGAACGGGTCGATGTTCATGTCCCAGACCTTCTCGAGCAGTTCCTCGGCGGAGACGATGCGACCATCGGCTCGCAGGAGCGCCTCGAGCACCCCGAGTTCCTTCGAGGTCAGGTCGAGCGGTCGGCCGTCACGGGTGGCCATCCGGCGGTTCGTGTCGAGGACGATCCCGGCGCGTTCGAGCACGGGCGCGACCGGGGCGACGCTGCGGCGGCCGAGCGCCCGGACGCGGGCGACGAGCTCGGGGTACTCGAACGGCTTGGCCAGGTAGTCGTCGGCGCCGAGCTCGAGGCCGTGCACGCGGTCCGTCAGGGTCGTCGCCGCGGTGAGCATGAGGATGCGGGTCAGGCTGCCGCGCGACGCCAGCCGACGTGCGACCTCGTCGCCGTGCACCCCCGGGACGTCACGGTCGAGCACCACGACGTCGTAGTCGTTCACCGCCAGCAGTTCGTCGGCGTGGTCGCCGCGGTAGGCGACGTCGACGGCCATGTCCTGCCGCGACAGGCCCTTCGCGACGAGGTCGGCGAGGGCTGCTTCGTCATCCACCACGAGTACACGCATCCGGACATTACATGCGATATACCTCGGCATCCGCTGGGTCGAGGTGGACGACCCCGGTCTGCTCGTCGATGCGGACCCGGAACCCGCCCGTCGGGGCGCCGGGAACGGCGGTGAGCGGCAGGCTGTCGGTGGTGAGGTGCTCCATACCCCCAGCCTGTGACGTCGTCTGTTTCGTCGCCGTAACGCGCGTGCCAGCCGTGACCGTCAGTGCGACGCGTCGAACGGCACCTCACCGTGGTCGCTCACGCCGGCGCGCTGCCGGTAGGCCAGGTGTCCGCCGAGGTACCCGCCCACCCCCACGACACCGAGCGCGGCGAACCCGAGCAGCTTGCCGGCGCCGTGGTTGCCGTTCTTGCGCTGCCACCACGACAGGCCGTACAACGAGATGCCGACCCAGTTGACGGCCTGGTGCACCCATCCCGTGCGCAGCTGCTCGCGGTCGAGTTCGGACCAGTCCACGTACCCGGCGAGGCTCGCACTGCCGGACGACACCAGGCCGACGCCGACGAGGGTCTTCGCGGCCTTCGCGTTGCCCTTCCCGCCGAACACGTCGAGCACGGCGGCCGAGATCCACGCCCCGAGCGGCACCTGCACCATGAGCGGGTGCAGCGGGTGCCCGAACGGCACCCCGTGCAGCAGTTGCCGCAGGGCCTTCGGCCGGGCGAGGGCGTTCACGACCGAACGGTCGATGTCGACGGCCTTGTCGAGCACGCTCGCGTGCTCGACGGTGTCGGTGAGGCGACGGATCGCGCGGATCTCAGGCATGCCCTGCAGCCAACCCGGGAGGCCCGTGCCGGGTCCCAGGAACCGGCACCGGGCCTCCCGTCGGTCACCCCACCCACCGCGGCCGCCGCCTACTCCTCGACGACCTCCGCCAGCTGGAACGGCTCGACGGTCAGACCGTCGCCGTCCTCGGCGACGTCGACCCGGACGGTGTCGCCGTCTCGGACGTCACCGGACAGGATCGCGCGCGCCAGCTTGTCGTCGATCTGCCGCTGCATGAGGCGGCGGAGCGGCCGTGCGCCGTAGAGCGGGTCGTACCCGCGCTCGGCCAGCCACCCGCGCGCCTCGGGCGTGACCGCGAGTTCGAGCCGGCGGTCGGTCAGGCGTCGGGCGAGCCGGTCGACGTAGAGCGACACGATCTGACCGAGGTCGTCGGCCGTCAGGGCCTGGAACACCACGATGTCGTCGAGGCGGTTGATGAACTCCGGCCGGAACGCCTGCTGCACGAGCTCGCGCACGGCGTCGTCGCGCTGCTCGTCCGTCAGCGTCAGGTCGGTCATGAACTGCGAGCCGAGGTTCGACGTCAGCACGAGGATCGTGTTCCGGAAGTCGACCGTGCGCCCCTGCCCGTCCGTCAGCCGGCCGTCGTCGAGCACCTGGAGCAGCACGTCGAACACCTCGGGGTGCGCCTTCTCGATCTCGTCGAGCAGGATGACGGAGTACGGGCGACGCCGGACGGCCTCGGTGAGCTGCCCGCCGGACTCGTAGCCGACGTACCCGGGCGGGGCGCCGATCAGCCGCGAGACCGAGTGCTTCTCGCCGTACTCGCTCATATCGATGCGGACGAGGGCCTTCTCGTCGTCGAACAGGAACTCCGCGAGTGCCTTGGCCAGCTCGGTCTTGCCGACGCCGGTCGGTCCGAGGAACAGGAACGATCCGGTCGGACGGTCCGGGTCGGAGATGCCGGCGCGGGTGCGACGGACGGCCTCGGACACGGTATTCACGGCGGTGCGCTGCCCGATGATCCGGCGCCCGAGCTCGTTCTCCAGGTGCAGGAGCTTCTCGGTCTCGCCCTGCAGCAGCCGCCCGAGGGGGATGCCCGTCCACTGCGCGATCACGGCGGCGATGTCCTCGTCGGTGACGCTGTCGTTCACCATGCGGTCGGCGGACTCGGCCTGTTCGGCGGCGGCGAGCTCAGCTGCGATCCGGGGCTTCTCGCTGTACCGGATGCGGGACACCGTCTCGAAGTCGTTGTCCCGCTCAGCGCGGGATTCGCGGACACCCAGGTCGTCGAGCTGCTGCTTCAGCTCACCGATGCGGTTCAGGCTCGCCCGCTCGGCCTGCCAGCGCTGCTCGAGCTCGCCCAGTCGTTCCTCGCGCGTGCGCAGCTCGTTCCGCAGGGTCTCCAGCCGGGCCTTCGAGGCGTCGTCCTTCTCCTGCTTGAGCGCGAACTCCTCGACACGCAGCCGGTCGACGTTCCGCTTCAGTTCGTCGATCTCGACCGGGCTGGAGTCGATCTCCATGCGGAGCCGGCTGGCGGCCTCGTCGATCAGGTCGATCGCCTTGTCGGGCAGCTGGCGGCCGGAGATGTACCGGTTCGACAGGCTGGCCGCTGCGACGAGTGCGGAGTCGTTGATCGTGACCTTGTGGTGCGCCTCGTAGCGCTCCTTGAGCCCGCGGAGGATCGCCACGGCGTCCTCGACGCTGGGCTCCCCCACGTAGACCTGCTGGAAGCGGCGCTCGAGGGCGGCGTCCTTCTCGATGTACTCGCGGTACTCGTCGAGCGTCGTCGCCCCGATGAGCCGCAGTTCGCCGCGCGCGAGCATCGGCTTGAGCATGTTCGAGGCCGCGACGGACCCTTCGCCGCCGCCGGCACCCATCAGCGTGTGCAGCTCGTCGATGAACGTGATGACCTGGCCGTCGGAGTCGTTGATCTCCTTGAGCACGGCCTTGAGGCGCTCCTCGAACTCGCCGCGGTACTTCGCGCCCGCGATGAGCGAGGAGATGTCGAGCGAGACGAGCCGCTTGTCCTTCAGTGAGTCGGCGACGTCCCCGGCGACGATGCGCTGCGCCAGCCCCTCGACGACGGCGGTCTTGCCGACGCCGGGCTCGCCGATGAGCACGGGGTTGTTCTTGGTGCGGCGGGTGAGCACCTGGCTGACGCGTCGGATCTCGGAGTCGCGTCCGATGACCGGGTCCAGCTTGCCGCTGCGAGCGATCGCCGTCAGGTCGACGCCGTACTGCTCGAGGGCGGTCTTCTGTCGCTCTTGCGAGTCAGGAGCACCCTGGAGGTTCGCCATGCGTTCCGTCCTTTCGTTGCGGTGGTGTTGTACTTGAGTCTACTGCACTCAACTTACGTCGGCGCCGGGAGATTCCGGATCCCGACGGCGCTGACGACCGCGCCGGCCAGCAGGAGGACCGCCATCACGACGACCGCCCGGTGCAGGCCGGCGACGCTCATCTCGCCGCCGAGGACCACGCCCGCGAGCGCGACCATCACCAGGCCGGCGATCCGCGCGATCGCGTTGTTCACGGCCGACCCGACGCCCGCCTCGGACTGCGGAACAGACCCGAGCACGGCGCTGGTCAGCGGTGTCACCATGAGCGCGATCCCGAACCCGATGAGCACGAGCCCGGGGAACACGGCAACCCAGTAGCCGTCCGGCTGCGCACCGACCAGCAGCATCAGGAGCGCACCGACCGCTGCCACCGCCGGGCCCGCGGCCATGAACCAGCGCGGCCCGAACCGTCCCGCCAACCCACCCACGGCCGAGGACACCAGCAGCAGGACCACCGTCGGGGGCAGCGTCGCCAGGCCGGCGAGCCAGGCGGGGAACCCCCAGACCTCCTGCAGGAACAGAGTGACCACGAAGAAGACCATGCTCAGGGCGCCGTAGATCGACAGGGTGGCGAGGTTGCCCACCGCGAAGTTGCGGGCCCGGAACAACGCGAGCGGCACCAGCGGCGAACCGGTCGTCCGGGTCACGTGGAGCTCCCACGGCACGAACGCCCCGAGTGCCAGGGCACCGAGCACGAGCGCGGTGACCACCACCGGGGCACCCCACCCGAGCCGCTCCTGCTCGATGAGCCCGAGCACCGCCCCACCGACCCCGACGACCGCCAGCACGGCGCCGACCACGTCGATGCGCGGTCGGAGCGCTGGGTGCACGTCACCGGTGATCCGCAGCACGAGCGGGATCGTCACCGCGATCGGGACAGCGGTCAGCACGAAGATCCACCGCCAGCCGATGCTGTCGACCACCAGCCCGCCGACCACGGGTCCGAGGATCGTCGACGCGCTCGACCAGGCGGTCCACGTGCCGATCGCCTTCGACTGCGCGGCCCCACGGAACGCCGCCACGATGAGGGCGAGCGCGCTCGGGGTCACCAGGGCGCCGCCGACGCCCTGGAACGCCCGCGAGACGATCAGGAACTCCCCCGTCGGGGCGATCGCACACGCGACCGAGGCGATCCCGAACACGACGAGCCCCCACGTGATGATGCGCACCCGGCCGAACACGTCCGACAGTGATCCGGCGACGAGGATGAGCGAGCCGAGCGTCACCAGGTACGCGTCCACGGTCCACTGCTGCACGACGAGTCCGCCGCCGAGCTCCTGCCGGATCGCGGGGAGCGCCACGTTCACCACGCTCGAGTCGAGCCCGACGACGAACGACGAGAGGATCGCCACCACGAGCACGGTGCGCCGGTCGTCCCGGAGCGGCGCGGTCGCGCGCGGTGCAGCAGTGGTCATGTGCTCATCCTGCGCCCCCTCGGACCGCTGCGCGCCCCGCACGACGAAGCCCCCGCGACCGGATTGGTCGCGGGGGCTGCCGACAGGACGGGGCTGGGTGTCCTGAGCTGGGGTTCTAGCGCCGGGAGTCGGTGTTCGGCTGCGCGCTCGGGCCGGGGTTCAGGATCGGACCGGCAGCGGGCTCGGCGGGAGCGTTCGGCACGGTGCTGGTCGGGGCCGCGGTGTTCTGCACCGTGGTGTCGCCTGCCTGAGCCTTCTTCTCGTCGTCGGTCATCTCCTTCTTGAAGATGTTGATCGACTGCCCGAGGCCCTTGGCGAGCGCCGGGAGCTTCGTCGCGCCGAACAGCAGGATGACGATCCCGAGGATGATCAGCAGGTGTACGCCGCCGAGGTTTCCGAGCATCATGACTCCTTGATCTGGAACTGGTCGCCGTCCGCAGGTCTTCTTCGACCCACGCGGCGGAAGTCCGTGTTCCCCCCATCGTAACTCTCCCGATCCCCGATGCCCAGGCCGAGGACCGGAACGGACACCGTTCGCACAGGGAAGCGCACCCGCTCGAGCGCGCCGCTCGCCGCTAGTCGGTCGCCAGCGCCCGGTCCAGGCTCCACAGGACGGGTTCGGCACGGAGCGCCGGGATGTCGGCCTCGGTCACACCGGTGAGCCGGAAGGTCACCCGCTCCCCGGGCAGCAGGGTCATGAACCCGCGGTCCACCACCCCGGCCGCGGTCACCCGGTCGGGCTGCACGAGCAGGTCGCGCACGAGCGTCTCGGCCTCGACGGTCAGGTCGAGCCCGCCGTCGACGGGCGTGAACGAGGTGCGGTACCGCGCGGGTTCCCACCGCACGTCGACGTCGGGGCCCGGTGTCCAGACCGCCCGACGCCAGTCCATGTCCGCCACGATGAGCTCCCGCGCGGGGTCGTCGACCACGCCGACGGACTCGGGCAGGGCGACGACGGCGACCCCGGCGGACGACAACCGGACGGGCAACGACGCCTCGGCCAGGATCGTGCCGGCCGTGGTGACCCGTCGCACGCGCACCACGCTGTCGTGGCCGCCGCGCGTGGACCGGACAGCGACCTCGACGGGCGAGGACCCGAACGCACCGGGCGAGACGCCGAGGGACAGGGTGTCCGCCACGTCGCCCAGATCAGCCGTCTCACCGGCGGAGGCCGAGTGGCCGGGGTGATCCGGGCCTCCCGTCCCGTCCGCGCCGGACGCGACCGGCGAGGCGGGCGCGACCGCTCCGGAGACCGGTGAGACGGGCGACGACGCCGGCGACGCAGCCGGCCCGGAGACGGCGGACGGCGCGACCGCCACCCGCGACACCGGACGGATCGTCAGCAGGACGTCGTCGTACAACCGACGCAGCTCGTGCGCGAGCGGCTTCAGCCGCCCCGCCGAGTCGATCGCCGACCACGACGACACCGGCCACAGGTCGTTGAGCTGCCACATCACCACGCCCGTGTTGCGCGGCCAGTGCGTGCGCCAGTGCTCGACGCCCGTCGCGATGGCCCGGGCCTGCTGCAGCTGCGTCAGGTAGTGCCACGCATCGAACGAGAAGGGCCCCGTGCCGAACCGGGGCTCGATGCCGCGGGCCAGCTTGCCCATCCCGTCGGCAGCCTTCTGGTGGTGCACGACCCCGGGTGCGTCCTGCGACAGCACCTCGTCCGCGACCCCGTCCCGCAGCGTCCGCCACGCGGGCGGCGCCTGCCAGCCGAACTCGGACACGAACCGCGGCACCGAGCCGCGGTAGGCGGTGTCGGGCAGGCGGTTCCAGGCATCCCACGAGTGGTGCGTCTCGTGGTCGACGTCGTTCGCGGGCAGCGACTCGGCGCCCGACCACGGCGACGCCACGGTGTAGAAGCGCGACGGGTCGACCGCGTCGACGATCGTCGGCAGCAGGTCGAGGTAGTAGTCGAGGCCCCACCCGCGGTCACCGAGCGAGGCCGCCCAGCCGTCCACGTCGTGCAGCCAGATGTTCTCGTTGTTGCCGTTCCACAGCACCAGCGAGGGGTGCCGGGCGAGGCGGGCGACGTTGTCCCGCGCCTCGGCGATGACCTCGCTGCGGATCGGTTCGACCTCGGGGTACGCCGAGCACGCGAACGGGAAGTCCTGCCAGACGAGCAGGCCCAGCTCGTCGCAGACCTCGTAGAAGTCGCGCGACTCGTACACACCGCCGCCCCACACGCGCACGAGGTTCGTGCCGAGCGAGGCCGCCGCGGTCAGACGGGACTGCAGGCGCGCGCGGTCGACGCGGGAGATGATCACGTCGTCGGGGATCCAGTTCACCCCGCGCACGTCGATCAGGGTCCCGTTGACGTGGATGCCGAAGGGACGACCCATGTCGTCGACCTGCGTGTCGATCCGCGTCGACCGGAAGCCGGTGCGGAACGTGTCGCGGTCGAGCACCTCGCCGTCGACCGTCTGCAGCTCCACGACCACGTCGTACTGCGCCTGCGCACCGTAGCCGCGGGGCCACCAGCGCAGCGCCTCGGGCACGCGCACCGTGACGACGGTCTCGTCGTCCTTCGGCGTCAGCTGCGCCCGCGACCGCTGCCGCGTCGGCGTGCCGTCCTCCTTGAGACCACTCACGGTCACGACGAGCACCAGGTCGTCGTCCTCGCCGTCCTGGTCCAGGTCGTTGAGGCCGGAGCGCTCGACGGTGATGTGGGCGTCGAGCACGCCCTCGCCGGCCTCGACGTCGACGAGCGGGCGGACCTCGCGCAGCCGCGCGGTCGACCACCGCTCGATCGCGACCGGTCGCCAGGGACCGCTCGTGACGGCGGTGAGCCCCCAGTCCCAGCCGAAGTTCGAGGCGTTCTTGCGGATGTACGGGAACGGCTCGTCGTACGGGCCCGGCATGCTGCCGGCCTTCGCGGCGACACGGCCGGCCTCGCGGTACGGCGACTCGAACAGGATCTCGAGGTCCTTCGTCGTCGCGCCGGACCCGGTCTGCACGCGCGCGTCGAAGCGGTAGCGGCGGTGCATGTTCCGGGTCGTGCCCACGACGACGCCGTCCAGGCTCAGTTCGGACACCGTGTCCAGGCCGTCGCAGACCAGGTCGACACGCTCGTGGCCGCGCGGGTCGACGTCGACCGCGGTGCGGTAGGCCCAGTCGGCCCGGCCGACCCACTTCGCCGCCTGCTCGTTCAGGTGGAAGGTCGGGTCCGGCAGCAGGCCCTCCCGCTCCAGGTCGGTGTGCACCTGCCCCGGCACCGTCGCCGGGATGCTGCGTCCCGCGACGCCGTCCGGCGCGCCGGTTCCTCCGGCCATGGTCACGGTCCAGCCGTCGCGGAGTTCCTCGCGTTCGAGGGTCATGCGGGTCCTTCTCTTCGGCGGACGGGGTGTCCGTCGCCTCGGTCGGGACGCCGGCCGGCGGCCCGCCCCGTGGCCGGTTGGTCGGCCTGGAGGCGCGGCACCGGTTGCCCGGGCGTCGTCACGTCGCGCGCGCGATCGGGTGGCGCTCGCGCGTGGGGGTGCTCGGCGATGCTAGTACGGGATGCTTTCGGCAACCTACGTGGTGACAGGGCGACTTCGTGGTGACAGGGCGACTTCGTGGTGACAGGGCGACTTCGTGGTGACAGCGCGACTTCGTGGTGACAGCGCGGTCTCGCGCGTGCAGGGTGGGGAGGTGATCACCGTTGCACTCGCCAGGACCCTCCGCGACGCCGGCCTGCGCTGGCACCCCGAGACGGGCGACCGGTTCGTCATCGACAAGCCCGAGGTGGACGAGGACGTCTACACCGTGTCCGAGATGACCGTCGAACGACACGACTCCCCCACCGGCACGATCCTCGGCTTCAACGGGACGACCGAGTGGGCGCTCGACTCCGTGACCGCGTCGGAGTCGCTGTGGCTGCCGCGTGAGGACCAGTTGCGTGAGCTCCTCGGGCCGTCGTTCATCGGGTTGACCCGGGTGTCGGTGAACGGCCGGATCGTCTACACGGTCACCGCGACGATCGGCGGTGCTGACCGCAGCTTCGCGTCCGAGGTCCCCGCGATCGCCTACGGCCAGGCGCTGCAGGCGTACATCGCCGCTGCGCTGTCCTGAGGGGCACGCCCGGGGTCGCTGATCCTGGGCGTTGCCGGAATGGCTGCTGGGGGTCGTTTGGTTGCATGACACCATGACCGTTCCGAACATCACCCTGAACGACGGCAAGACCATCCCGCAGCTCGGCTTCGGCGTCTTCCAGATCGACCCCTCGTCGACCAAGGAAGCGACGCTCACGGCGCTCGAGGTCGGCTACCGCCACATCGACACCGCCGAGATGTACGGCAACGAGAAGGAGGTCGGCGAGGCCATCGCGTCGTCCGGCATCCCTCGTGACGAGATCTTCGTCACCTCGAAGCTCAACAACGGCTTCCACGACCCTTCGGCAGCTGCCGAGAACGGCAAGAAGTCGGCCGACCTGCTCGGCGGCTACACCGACCTGTTCCTCATCCACTGGCCGCTGCCCACCGTCTCGGACTTCGTGCCGACGTGGAAGGCGCTCGAGGAGCTCTACGCCGCCGGCACCTCCCGCTCGATCGGCGTCAGCAACTTCCAGGCGCACCACCTGCGCCGCCTGCGTGCCGAGACGGACGTCCCGCCGGCCGTGAACCAGATCGAGGTGCACCCGTACCTGGCCCAGGACGAGCTCCGCGCCGTGAACAGCGAGCTCGGCATCGCGACCGAGGCGTGGTCCCCGATCGCCCAGGGCCTCGTGCTCGACGACGAGACCATCACCCGCATCGCCGGCGCCACGGGCAAGAGCCCGGCGCAGGTCGTGCTCCGCTGGCACATCCAGCGCGGCGACATCGTGTTCCCGAAGTCGGTCACGCGTGCCCGTGTCGAGGAGAACTTCGCGATCTTCGACTTCGAGCTCTCCGACGAGGACATGACGGACATCACGACCCTCGACAAGGGCCACCGAACGGGTCCGGACCCCGACACGTTCGACTACGTCCCGGAGTAGTCAGCAGTTCCACGGAGGGCGGTCGCGCGGTGCGCGGCCGCCCTTCGTCCGTCGGTGGCGCGGCTCGGCGTGTGCGCGGCGGCGCTCAGCGTGCGTGCGGCGTCACTCGGCGTTGCCGGTCGCGAGGATGCCGAGCGCCGAGTCGCCGGGCCGGGCGTCTGCCGGTGTGCTGATCACCGGCGACCACCGCAACAGAGCACCTGGCTCCTGCCGGAACCCGGAACCCGTCGCCAGTCCGTACGTCATCGTCGTGCCGTCGGCACTCCGCACGCCGCCACGCAGCACCAGGTTCGCGCTGGACGTCCACGTGCCGCCGGGAGCCCGGTAGGAGCCGGGGAGTGTCGTCTGGCCAGCGGCGAACGTCGTCCCCTCGGGCGCCGTCACGGTCACGGTTCCCGAGATGCGGGTGATCCGGGCGTGGACCGAGAGCGTCGTCGGCACCGCAGTGTCCGCACCCCGGTTCAGATCCGTCGCCGGCGACTCGGCCGGCCGGATGGGCTGCCAACCCGGGACGTCCTCGCGGTCGATCGGCTCGAGTCGGCCGTCCACGAGCCGGAAGGCCTGCGGGACGCCGCCGTCCTGGACTGATGCGCTGTCATGGTACGCCGCGAGCAACGCCGGTTCCTGGTGCGCGACGAGCAGGAACTGCCCGTCTCGGTAGGGGCGGTCCCCGAAGACGTCGTTGAGCACCGCACCGGTCTGATCGCCTCGGACCGAAGCAGCGGCGATCTCGGAGCCGTCCGTGTCCAGGTGCGCGATCGTCAGGTAGTCCCGCTCCGCCCACGACGTGTGCGACTTGTACGAGGTGACCGCCCGCCAGCGCAACCGCTCCTCCGCACCGTCGACGGCCAGGGACCCGACCACCCGGTTCCCCTGCCCCCGTGCAAGGACCGCGTTCCCGCCGACGGAGTCCGCCCGGACGACGATCGCGTCCTCGCTGCCGCTCGAGCTCCGGAGCACCACGGCCAGCTGCGCGGCTCCGGCTCCGACCGTGTCCG
Source organism: Curtobacterium sp. PhB78 (assembly GCF_003751685.1). Lineage (NCBI taxonomy): Bacteria > Bacillati > Actinomycetota > Actinomycetes > Micrococcales > Microbacteriaceae > Curtobacterium > Curtobacterium sp. PhB78. Next base: position 161,964 of record NZ_RKIA01000004.1, on the reverse strand, counting down.
CGATGCCGATGGCCCCCGCAGCGGTCGCCGTGCCCCGCCCGCTGACGGTCCCGAGCCCGCCGACCGCGGGTGCCGGCAGGTTCCAGCGACCGAGCGGCACGTCCGGTACGGAGTCGCTCACCACCCCGACGGGTGGGTCGTAGGCCGGGATCTCGTGCTCGATGACCCGTTCCCGGGAGTCGACGTTGTCCCAGATGCGCTGGTCGAGATCGGGGTACACCGCGATGGTCGACCGGGTGGCGTCCGACATGGGGAACCCGAGGGCGTCGTAGAACGGCTCCAGATTCCGGTCCGCGATGCGCGATGCCGTCCGGACGAAGAGCGCGTGCTTGTCCTCGGTGGTGAGGACGTTGAGGTTCGTCAACGCCGCCTCGACCCGCAGCGCCTGGAAGAAACGAGGCATGTAGCCGTCGCCGAACGCTCGTCGGAGCTGCTCCCATGCGAGCAGTCGGATCCGATCGTGCGCGGTGAGCCAGTCGCGATCGTCCGACGCGAAGTACGCCTCGAAGTCCCGGACGCTCTCGTCCCACCGGCTCCCGAAGCCCAGACCGTCCTGGACGGCGAGGGAGGACAGGTTGGTGACGGTCTCCGACGTCCCCGGGAACAGGTTGATCGGCGCTTCGTAGGTGTGGCCGATCTCGTGCCACAGGGCCCACTGCGCAGCAGGTGCCTCGGCGAACAGCTCCCTGGCGGCGCCGGTGTCGACCTGGAACATGATGCGGGTGCTCGTCGCGTTGGCGAAGCCTGCGCCCGTGTCGGGCGAGACGATGTGGATCCGGTGCGGGTGCTTCCGGGACGAGCCGACCGCTCCGTCGACCAATCCGTACGTGGCGTTCGTCAGCTCCACGACCCGATCCCAGTTCGCCGTCCGCGCCTCGAGGTCATCGGCTGCGATCGCGGCCCCGGTCTTCGGCTTCTGGAAGTCGCCGAACATCCGCTCCGCGACGACCTCGACGAACGGCGCGTCGCCGAACCGACGCATCTGCTCCGCGAACGACGCGTTCGTGGATTCGCCGCGGACGAAGACGGGGACGGCGGTGCCGCCGGTGAGCGTGGCCGTCACGTGCCCAGCAGCAGCGGTGCTGACCAGCGAGACCATGCCGTCGTGGGGTGCGGTGACGACGTTCGTCCCCGCCGAGAGCGCCGTGCGGTGGTACCCGACCTCGCGACCGTCGTTGTGCGCGGCGTACGGACCCATCAGCCCGATGGCGACCTCCATCGCCGGGGCACCCGCGGGCACGTCCACCCTGATGTCCTGACCGCGCGCGACGAACCGCGCGGCCGGCTGCAGGTCGCTGTGGGTGTACTTCCTGCCCTCGAGCTCGGCGGCTGCGGCCGCCGTGCCGATCCCGTGCACCAGGACGCGCGTCGAGGAGCCGTCGTCCGAGTGCCGGATCGAGGTCTCGTGCGGATCGCCCACAGCGGATGCAGTGGGCGCGTTCACGGCGTACGTGATGCCGAGCAGGGAGACGGCGGTGACCGCGAGCGCGATCTTGAGTCGGGACATATTCGGTATTTTACATGTCTCCGACCGACGACTCCCGAACGGCGGCTACCAGTCCTGGGCCGGGCGCTCCACGCGGGGCGGCAAGGTCGAGGTCGTCGGCATCGACGTCACGCTCGATCGCTCCGACGCGACGCGGTGACCGTGAACCGGTCGGTGCGCGTGATCTGCCGGGTCGGCCCGACGACACGTTCCAGCACCGACCGGTACCGCAGGTGCGAGTTCCAGACACACCACAGTTCACCGCCGGACTGGAGGATCGTGGCCGCGTTCCGGAACATCGCTTCGGCCGCGTCGGTGGTCACCGTGGTGTCCGCGTGGAACGGCGGGTTGCAGAGCACCAGCTGGGCGGACCCGGCTGCGAGCTCGTCGCCGGCGTCGGTTCGCAGTGCCGTCACCCGGTCCGCGACGCCGTTCGCCTCAGCCGTGGCCCGCGTCGAGGCCACCGCGATCCGGGACACGTCGGTCGCGACGACCTGGACGTTCGGTCGACGCAGCGCGATCGCCGCTGCGATGACGCCGTTGCCGGAGCCGAGGTCGACGACGGTCCGCGCGGTCGGCACGGCACCGTCCATCGCTTCGAGCAGCACCCGGGTGCCCTGGTCGAGCGAGGCGCCGGCGAACACCCCACCGTGTGCGACGAGGGTCATCCCGAGGTCGTCGACGTGCACCGAGCGAGGCCACGGGTTGGTCGCGGCCGCGCGGTTCGCCTGGGCGCGCAGCGGATCCTGCGCGATGAGCAGCCGTGACTTCCCCCGTCCCCGCGACGCCGTGACCTCGCCGAACGAGCGGCGCAGCACGTCGTTCTGCGACACGTGCATGTACTTCACGTTGCCGCCGCACAGCAGCACGACGTCGGGAGCGGCGAACCGAGCAACTGCTCGGGCGATCTCGTCGAGCCGGTCGTGCGACTTCGACAACCGCAGCACGACGAGCCGGACGTCGCGGAAGGCATCCTCGAGCGAGTCGGGGTGGTGGAAGCCGCGCAGCCCGAACGTGCCGGCGTTCGCTTCGAGGGCCCGCTCCCCCACGAGCGAGTCCTGCACGACCCGGATGTCCGAAGCGCCGTACTGGGTGATGAGTCCGAGCGTCAGGACCCCGAGCCGATCGTCGACGACGGCGACCTCACCGGGCTGTCGCAGTGCATCGCCGTGCACGTTCGGCGCCTCGTCGATGAGGAACCGGTCGGTGCCGTCGATCGCGATGAGATCCGGGGCGGAGTCGTCGCGGCGGCGGAAGAGGTCGGCGAAGTCTGGCACCGCGTCAGCGTACCGACCCGACATCCGTTTTCCTGTCGCTCGACATACCTGCAGGTTGATATACAACATATGGATATCCTGACAACTCCCCCACATCAGGAGTCCTCATGGCACCCTCCCCCTTCCGCGCGACGGCGCTCACCTGCACGGTCCTCGTCGCCACCCTCGGCGCCGGTCTCGCCGTTCCCCTCGCCGCCACGGCCGCCCCGGCCACGACGCCCTCGACTTCGTCCGCGGTCACCGCCTCGCCCGTCGACGACATCCCGGTCGACGCCGCACTCGCCGCACCGCGCGTCCTCTCGATCACGAACACGACGGTCGGGTCGTCGTCGGTGATGGGCACCGCGGGCGGCGACGACGTCTACCTGCTCGTCGGCGACGAGATCGTCGACCGATCGATCGGCGACGGCGGCCTGTTCCAACTGTTCGCGCAGGACCGCCACAAGGACGCACAGCTCGACCTGGTGCGCGTCCACCGCGCTCCCGACGGCCGATCGTCCAGGACCGAGCGCATCGCGATGCCGCGCACGCTGCAGGTCGACGGTCTCCGCGAGACGAACCGGTTCACACCGGGAACCAACCGTTTCACCGGCTCGGCGACGGCCGGCGCGACGATCACCGCGACCGACGCCTCGGGTGCCGTGCTGTTCACCACCTCGGCCGGTCCGGCACGCGGAGCGCTCGGTTCGTGGACGGCGAGCACTGCTCTCGCGCCGGACGCCACCTACGACATCACCTTCCGCCAGACGACGACGGATGGTCGCACGACGTCGATCGACCACGTCGCCTTCGAGTCGTCCGCTGCACCCGCCCCGGTCCTGCGCGCCCTCGACCGTCGGCTGAGCGGTGAGTACCTGCTCCGCGGCTCCGTCCACACACGCGCGACGGCGGTCGAGGTGCAGACCGAGGACGGCACTCCGATCGCGTCGACCACACCGGCCAACGGGAGCTTCAGCATCCTGGTCCCCGCGGACCGCGTCGGCGAGACCGTGCTGCTCGTCGCGAAGTCCGGCGCTGTGCCGTCCGCGACGACCGCGGTCGACCTCGGCCCGCTCGGCGAAGACCGCACCACCCCGCCGCCGGTCGTCCGCGACGTGCACGTGCACCCGGACGGCCGGGTCCAGGTGATCGGCGAGCGTCAGAAGACGAACGGCATCTGGGTGCTCGACGGCGACCGCGTCGTCGCGGGCTACCCGGGCGACGACGGCGGGTGGTCCTTCACCATCGGCAAGGAGTCCACCGGCAAGCAGCTCGACCTGGTCACGCTCGCGTTCAACGGCCAGCAGTACAGCGGCGTCTCCGAGCGCGTGGCCCTCCCGCGCCTGCTCGAGGTCGACGGCGTTCAGGACACGAACACCTACGTGCCCGGTCAGCGTGCGTTCTCGGGCACGGCCGAGGCGGGCGCGACGATCACAGCGACCGACCAGGACGGCAAGCCGCTGTTCACCACCACGGCGAAGGCTGCCCGGTCGGGCATCGCCACCTGGCGGGCCACTGCCGACCTCTCCGCCCACGACGGCTACACCCTCGCCTTCACGCAGACGACCGCCGACGGCCGCACCTCCGCCATGCGGGACATCGCGTTCACCGCCGAGGTGCAGGAGACCGTTCCGGTCACGGTGACGACGAAGACCGTCGTCCCCGGCATCTCGAACCACATCACGGGCACCGCCACCCCCGGTGCCACGTTCCGTGTCCTGAACCCCAGCGGCACGCAGATCGTCCCGGGTACGCACCCGGTCGCCGACGACGGCACCTGGTCCTTCGACCGCGTCGTGTCCAAGGGCGCCACCAAGCTCGACATCGTGATCGAACAGACCGTCAACGGCACCGCGACGAAGTCCGGCACCTTCTCCCTCGCCGCCGCCACCGAGCGCGAGGTCACGGTGACGACGAAGACCGTGGTCCCCGGCATCTCGAACCACATCACGGGCACCGCCACCCCCGGCGCCACGTTCCGTGTCCTGAACCCCAGCGGCACGCAGATCGTCCCGGGTACGCACCCGGTCGCCGACGACGGCACCTGGTCCTTCGACCGCGTCGTGTCCAAGGGCGCCACCAAGCTCGACATCGTGATCGAGCAGACCGTCAACGGCACCGCGAAGAAGTCCGGCACCTTCTCCCTCGCCGCGAGCTGAGCACACCACGCGGCACGCACCACGCACCACGCACCACGACGACAGCACCACGACGACAGCACCCCCGAGGCCCAGCAGCCTCGGGGGTGCTGCGGCTCCGGGCCCCGTACGTCGGCGCCCTGACCCCGCACCTCGGCGTCAGCCCGTCGTCACCCTCGCCCCGCCACTCGCGATCCGGACCCGTGCCGTCCCCCAGGTGTTGCCCCGGACGGCGAAGTGGTTGTCAGCGCTCCCGAAGCGGACCGCGACGACGAGCGCACGCCGCGCGGAGTCGAAGTGGTTCCCCGTGATCGCCCCGTCGTTCGCGCCTGCAGGCACGTTCACCCCCACCCCGGCCCCACCGACACCGACGACCCGGTTCCCACGGATCGTGACGGCCGCGTTCGAGTGCGCGAGACAGACGCCGTTGTCGACGCTCGCCTCGATCCGGTTCCCGTCGATGGTCATGCCCCGGGTCAGCTTCAGGAGGATGCCACCCTCGCCCGGAGCACCACCGCCACCCGTCAGGACGTTGTCCGACACGGTCCCCGTCGCGCGCGGCCGGGTGGAGCCGACCGTCGTCCCCGCCCCGCTCACGACGATCGCGGAACCCGGTGCGAGGTCGGACGACCTGGTCACGGTGTTGCCCGCGATCACGATGCCGATCGGAGCGACGCTCGTCTGTTCGCGGTCGTGCGGGTCCTTCGACGGCACGGCGGCGATGCCGACCCGGCACCCCGACACGACGTTGCCACGGATCTGGATGTCCTCACCCGCGTGGGTGTCGATGCCCTCCCACTCGGGGACGTCGGTGATGCGGTTGCCCGTCACGCGGACCCGCGCCGATCGCCGAGCGTGCACGGGGTCCCACCGCGCATCACGCGTGAGGGTGATGCCGTAGGAGTTCACCCGGTCGCCGGGTTGCCGGACATCCCGAACTGCGTTGCCGTCGATCAGCCCGTCGACGACTCCGACACCGACGATGCCTGCGTACCCCAACCGTTCCATGGTCGTGCCGGTGACCCGGAACCGGTCGCAGTACTCGAGGTGCACGCCGTCGTGCGGGATGTCGTGGAAGCGGCCGCGACGCACCGTGATGCCGCGCAAGGGCGCCCCACGACTGCCCACGACCGCGATGCCGTGTCCGGCGCCGCCGGTGTCGGCACCGGTGCCCGTGACCACGGCGTCGACGATCTCGACGTCGGACGCCTCGATCACGATCGCGGTCGCGTCCGTCACCATCGTGATCGCACCGGTACCGGTGAACCGCATCCGGAGCGGCCGCCGGAGCACGAGGCTCCGCGAGCGTCTCCAGGCACGGTCCACGACGAAGTCCCCTCCGGAGGGCACGGCATCGACCGAAGCCTGCAGGGCATCGGTGCCGACGTCGTCAGCTGCCTCGGTCGCAGCCGGACGCCGCAGTGCGACCACCGCGGTCAGTCCGACGCCACCGGCCGCCGCCGCGAACAGTGTCCGGCGACGGAGCCGTCCGGCCGGGCCCCTCTGGTCATCCACCACGTTCACTCCCTCGGCGGGGCGGTCACTCACCCCTGCAGGCGCGACCCTACGGCGCTCCCCGCACACTGTCCACTCGTTGGTATTCCAGCATACGAGGCACATTCTGTATCTCTCGTTGCCGGATAGGCGATGGGTTTTCACGCCTGATATGTTGCGTGCCATCCGGACCCTCCGGACACCGACGGGCCTGCCCGTCCGCCCTCAGAGACGAGAGAGACACATCGATGAAGAGACACCCCCGCAGGAGCGTGGCACTCACCGCCACCGGCCTGACCGCCCTGACGATCGCTGCGACCGCCGGGCTCTCCCCGGCGAACGCGGCGGCAGCGGACGAGTCGGGCCGAACCCTGGTCGGCCCCCTCGTGACCGAGACCTCGGCCTTCGCCGGTGACGCGTCGATCCCGACGTTCAGTGCACCGTCGGCGGCACCGGCCGGCGCGGAGATCCCGGCGAACCGGGCGAACACCCTCGCCGCGGCGCGGGCTGCCGCCGTCCGGTGGAGCATCCCCGCCCCCGGGGCGGTCACCACCGTCCGGCCGCTCTCCGATCCGGACCTGTGCCTCACGGCGGCGACGGCCTCGATCACGAGCTACTCGCCGGTCACGCTCGAGACCTGCGTCGACGGCGAGGCGAAGCAGCGGTTCCGCACCGCGGCGAACACCGGCTCGAACAACCCGATCGGCACCGGTCTGCAGTCGACCTACAACCGTGGCTTCCTCGGCCTGTTCAACACCGACCGCGTCATGCGCCTGCAGTCCCAGAACGTCGCCGACCGGCTGCCGAACACCGAGGACTTCACGCCGAACTTCAGCGCCCGCGTCGACTCGACCGACGTCTCGACGCGGAGCGCCCAGATCTCCGGCACGGGGACGCCGGACGCGACCGTCCTCATCGACGGCCGGAACCCGCAGGCGGTCGACGAGCACGGGCAGTGGACGGCACGCGTCACGAACCTCCCGCTCGGCACGAGCACCATCGCACTCGAGCAGTACGAGGGCACGGAGCGGACCGGGTCGACCGAACTCGAGGTGACGCTGACCACCGCGCCGCTGACGTTCGAGGCGGCGTTCACCCCCGGCGACCTGACGGCTCCGGTGACGGCGAGCGGCACGGCGCAGGCCGGTGCCGAGGTCCGGCTGTACGACGCCGCGGGGAAGCAGCTGGGCGAGTCGGTCACGGCCAGCCGCAGCGGCGACTGGGAGACCACCATCCCGGCACCTGACGCCGGCGGTGTGATCGCAGTCACGGCTGCGCAGTTCATCGACGGGGCCCGCGACACCGAGCACGAGGTGACGCGCGAGGTCGACTACGGCACCGCGGTCAGCCTCACCACCCCGGGGGACGGCGACGCACACAGCGGCGGCTCGGTCGCGATGTCCGGCAGTGGCGAAGCAGGGTCGGCCATCCACGTGGTCGAGGTGACCGCGGACGGCGAGCGTGTCGTCGGTCGCAGCGCCGAGGGCGTCCTGCCCACCGGCCGCTGGTTCGTCGACACGGAGGACCTCGACCGCGCTGAGCACGTCCTGCGGGTCGTCCAGGGTTCGAAGGGCGCCAACACCACCACCGCCGAGGTCACGATCAACCCCGGCGAGACCGGCCGTCTGACCGCGGTCCGACTCTCGGGCCCGCAGACCGTCACCCCCGGGGTGTCGAACCACATCTCCGGAACCGGTGAACCCGGCGCGACCTTCCGCGTCCTGAACGCCTCGGGCACGCAGATCGTCCCCGGCGAGCACCAGGTCGACGACGCGGGCAACTGGTCGTTCGACCGGGTCGTGACCAACGGTGCGACGAGCTTCGAGTTCATCATCGAGCAGACCAAGGGCGACCAGGGGCCGGAGCCGTCCGAGCTGTTCAGCATCGCCGCCAACCAGGGCTTCGCGCCCATCGAGACCAGCACCCGGGCCGTCGACCCGGGCGAGGTGAACACCTTCGAGGGCACCGGTCCCGCCGGGGCGACGCTCCTCGTGCTCAACGCCTCGGGCAACCAGATCGTGGCGGACCCGGTGACGGTCAGCGACGAGGGCACCTGGAGCTTCGAACGGGCCGTCTCGCGCGGTGCCAAGAAGTTCGACTTCAAGTTCGCGGTGTCGGTCTCCGGATCGGAGTTCACGACGTCGCTGTTCACCGTCCACGCAAACACCCGGTGACACCCCGTTGACGTCCCTTTGATACGACGATGCCCCGGACCGATCGGTCCGGGGCATCGTCGCACGCCCAGGGTCAGCGCGGCCCGCGGTACAGCACGATCTGGGTGTTCCGCTGCGGCCGCGCTCCGGCCCGCAGCGAAACCGCGGCACCCGTCGTCGTCGCCGCGAACACGCGCGCGCCGGGCCGGTTGATGAGCTGGTCGGCCAACGCGGTCTCGAGCTCGCGGACCCGGTCGCGCAGGTCCTTGTTCTCGTTCTCCAGGTCGAGCACGCGCCGGATCCCCTCCAGCGACACCCCCTCGGAGCCGAGGCGCGCGATCTCGCGCAGCTGCGCGACATCGCGCATCGAGTAGCGGCGGGAACCGCCGCGGGTCCGGCCGGGCACGACCAGGCCGAGCCGGTCGTACTGCCGCAGCGTCTGCGGGTGCATCTCCGACAGCTCCGCAGCGACCGCGATCGCGAAGACGGGTGAGTTCTCGTCCATGTCGGTCATGGCGTGTTCCTTCCGTCGTTCGCGTGGGGTGAAAACCAGCCTGGAGGCTCGGTGCGGCTTCCTGACGGAGCCGCGCCGTTCCTCCAGGCCGGTCTACTGCTGTGGTTGCGTGACGCTAGTCGCGCGCCTTGGCGAGGATGTCCTCGCGCGGGTTCTCGTCGGGCAGGGTCGCCGCGAGTGCCTCGACGGCCTCGCGCTGCTTGTCCGACAGGTGCGACGGCACCGCGACCTGGACGGTCGCGAGCAGGTCGCCCGTGCCGTTCTTCGTCGCGACGCCACGGCCCTTGACGCGCAGGACGCGACCCGACGGCGTGCCGGGAGCGACCTTCAGCTTGACGGGCGAACCGCCGAGCGTCGGGACCTCGATCGTCGCGCCGAGGGCTGCCTCGACGAACGTCACGGGGACGTCCACCCGCAGGTTCAGACCATCGCGCTCGAAGACCGGGTGCTTGCGGACCGAGACGGCGACCACCAGGTCACCAGCCTCGCCGCCGTCGGGCGAGGGTTCGCCCCGACCGCGGAGCCGGATCTTCTGGCCGTCCGCGACCCCCGCGGGGATGCGGACGTTCACCGGTCGACCGTTGCCCTGCGACAGCTTGACGGTGTCGCCGGCGATCGCCGTGGTGAAGTCGAGCGTCGTCGACGCCGTGACGTCGCGACCCTTCGTCGGTCCACCGAAGCCGCGGTAGCCGCCGGAGGTCTGCCCGAAGCCACCACCGCCGCCGAACATCCCGCCGAGGATGTCCTCGAAGCCGCCCGCACCGCCCGGGCCGCCCTGGCCGAAGCGGACGCGCTGTCCGCCCCCGCCCTGCTGCTGCCCGAACATCCCGCCGAAGACGTCCTCGAAGCCGCCGCCCTGGCCCCCGCCGCCCGCTGTGAAGCGGGCGCCGGAGCCCATGGCGCGGACCTGGTCGTACTCCTGGCGCTGCTCCTTGTCGGAGAGCACCGAGTAGGCCTCGCTGATCTCCTTGAAGCGGTTCTCCGCCGCGGCGTCACCCGGGTTGGAGTCCGGGTGGAACTGCCGCGCGAGCTTCCGGTAGGTCTTCTTCAGCTCGGCCTCCGACGCGTCCTTCGACACTCCGAGGACCTTGTAGAAGTCCTTGTCGAACCAGTCCTGACTGGCCACTGGTACCTACCTTCCGTTCCGGCTCAGGCCGGGACCGCCACCGCGACCTTGGCCGCACGCAGGACGCGCTCACCGAGCTTGTAGCCCGGCTCGACGACGTCCGCCACGGTCTGGCCGGTGGCACCCGGGGTCGGGAGCTGGACGATCGCCTCGTGGATGTTCGGGTCGAAGGCTTCACCCTTCTCGCCGATCTGCACGAGCTTGAACTTGTCGAAGCCCCCGCGGATCTTCTGGCCGATGACCTGCATCGGACCCTCGGCGAGGTCACCGTGGGCCTCGGCCCGGGTGAGGTCGTCGAGTGCCGGCAGCAGGGCCCGCACCACCTCGGCGATGGCGACCTCACGGTTGGCCTCACGGTCGCGCTCGACGCGCTTCCGGAAGTTCACCAGCTCGGCCTGCGCACGGAGCATGTCCGCGCGCATCTCGGCGACGAGGTCGCGGTCCGTGTCGGACAGCTTGTCCTCCTGGATACCGCGGGCTGCGTCGTCGAGCAGGGCCTGGTCCTCCGGGGAGAGGTCGTTCGCCGCGTCCGTTGCCGGGCCGCCGGCGGCGGGGCCGTCGGTCGGTACTTCGACGTCGGGCCCCTCCGCCTCGATGAGGTCCTCGGGCTCGGCCGCGTTCGTGGCGTCGCCCTCGACCTGGGGTTCGTCTTCGTTGGGCGCGTTGTCCTTGGGGTCCGTCATCGTTACTTCTTGTCCTTGTCGTCCTCGTCGTCCACGACCTCGGCGTCGACGATGTCCTCGTCGTCCGCCGGCTGCTCACCAGCGGGCTGCTCGCCACCGGCTGCACCGGCTGCTGCGTCCTGCTGGCTGTAGATGGCCTGACCGAGCTTGCCCTGCGACTCGTTGAGCTTGTCGAAGGCCGTCTTCACGGCGTCCTCGTCCTCGCCCGCGAGCGCGGACTTGAGCGCGTCGACGTCGGCCTGCACCTCGGACTTGACGTCCTCGGGGAGCTTGTCGTCGTTCTCCTTGATGAGCTTCTCGATCGAGTAGACGAGCTGCTCGGCCTGGTTGCGACGCTCGTTTGCCTCCCGACGGGCCTTGTCCTCGGCCGCGTGCTCCTCAGCTTCGCGGACCATGCGCTCGATGTCCTCCTTCGGCAGCGACGAGCCGCCGGAGATGACCATCGACTGCTCCTTGCCGGTGCCCTTGTCCTTGGCGGACACGTGCACGATGCCGTTGGCGTCGATGTCGAAGGTGACCTCGACCTGCGGGACGCCACGGGGAGCCGGCGCGATGCCGGTGAGCTCGAACGTGCCGAGCGGCTTGTTGTCGCGGGTGAACTCGCGCTCGCCCTGGAAGACCTGGATCGCGACCGACGGCTGGTTGTCGTCAGCGGTCGTGAAGGTCTCGCTCCGCTTGGTCGGGATCGCGGTGTTGCGGTCGATGAGCTTCGTCATCAGGCCACCCTTGGTCTCGATGCCGAGCGACAGCGGCGTGACGTCGATGAGCAGGACGTCCTTGCGCTCGCCCTTCAGCACGCCGGCCTGCAGTGCCGCGCCGACGGCGACGACCTCGTCCGGGTTCACACCCTGGTTCGGCGACTTGCCACCGGTGAGCTGCTTGACGACCTCGGCCACGGCGGGCATGCGGGTCGAGCCACCGACGAGCACCACGTGCGCGATGTCGTTGACCGAGACACCGGCTTCCTTGATCACGTCGTTGAACGGCTTCTTGGTGCGGTCGAGCAGGTCGGAGGTCATCTGCTCGAACTGTGCGCGCGAGATGGTCTCGTCGAGGTTGAGCGGGCCCTCGGCCGTGAGCGTCAGGTACGGCAGCTGGATGTTCGCCGACATCTGCGACGACAGCTCCTTCTTGGCCTGCTCAGCGGCTTCCTTGAGGCGCTGCTTGGCGATCTTGTCCGTGGACAGGTCGACGCCGTGCTCGTCCTTGAACTTCTTGATCAGGTAGTCGACGATGCGCTGGTCCCAGTCGTCGCCACCGAGGCGGTTGTCACCGGAGGTCGCGCGGACCTGGATCGTCGAGAAGTCGTCGTCCTTGCCCACCTCGAGCAGGGAGACGTCGAACGTGCCGCCACCGAGGTCGAAGACCAGGATGAGCTCGTCTTCCTTGCCCTTGTCGAGGCCGTAGGCCAGGGCAGCCGCGGTCGGCTCGTTGATGATGCGGAGGACGTTGAGGCCGGCGATCTCACCGGCGTCCTTCGTGGCCTGGCGCTCGGCGTCGTTGAAGTACGCCGGCACGGTGATGACCGCGTCGGTGACGTCTTCACCGAGGTACTGCTCGGCGTCGCGCTTGAGCTTGCCGAGGGTGCGGGCCGAGATCTCCTGCGGCGTGTACTTCTTGCCGTCGATCTCGGTGGTCCAGTCGGTGCCGACGTGACGCTTGACCGACGCGATGGTGCGGTCGACGTTCGTCACGGCCTGGCGCTTGGCGGTCTCGCCGACCAGGACCTCGCCGTCCTTGGTGAAGGCGACGATCGACGGCGTGGTGCGGAGGCCCTCGGCGTTCGCGATGACGGTGGGCTCGCCACCCTCGAGAACGCTGACGACCGAGTTGGTGGTTCCGAGGTCGATGCCTACTGCACGTCCCATGTGTGGTGCTCCTTCTTGCTCGAGGTAAGTCGTTGGACTTGCGTCCGATGGACTCAACTCTACTCAGGACTGGGTTGGCGTCAACTCCGGGAGGCCGAAGTTGCGTCGATCCCACTCAACTCCCAGGTCGCGCTTATCAGCAGGCCGGATCGTTCTGTGAATATTTCACATGCTAGTATTGGCACATCATGTGCGGCACGAGCCGCTGCATGGACATCCTCCCGAGTGCCGCGTGAGCGGCCCGTCCTGAAAGATGCACATGTCAAGCAAGAAGAGGGCGACCACCGCCCTGAAGTCCTTCGGCGCAGCGGGTCTCGCTGTCGCCACCATCGTGAGCGGGCTGTCCTTCGGGCCCGCCGCCGCTTCCGCCGTGCCCGGAACGTCGTCACCGGGCAACCAGATCAATGCCGTATCGGTTACGCCGCCGACCAATTACGGCGTGCGAAACGCCGATGCCGGTGGTTTCACGACCTATGGCACCCCTCATTGCGAAGGCAACTTCACTCGTTGCCTACTAACCGTGCACTTGAGCCCAAATCCCAGTATTCCGAGCCTCATCGGCAACGACGGGACTCGATACAACTACTGGAACTGGGCAGAGGGAGAGACGAAAACCCTCTACTTCACCTCGGCCGCGGCCCAGGGAATGTCGGATTCTGTGTACTCCGCGAGCCGATCCATCCAGGTCACCCGGCCGCTGAGTACCGCGCTCACGGCGAAGGTCGACTCCGTCGACCACATCGCCAAGACCGCCACCGTCTCCGGCAAGGCGACCCCCGGCGCGAAGGTCTCCATCGGAAGCCAGGAAACCACCGCGAACGCTTCGACCGGCGCGTGGACCCTCACGGTCACCGGCCTGAAGAACGGCGCGAACTCCCTCACCGCCATCCAGAAGGTCAACAACACCGAGATCGACCGCCAGACGCTGACGGTCAACATCCAGGACCTCTCCACCACCCTCGGGTTCCACGGCATCACCGCGGCCCCCGACGCAGGCACGGTCTTCACCAACGGCACCGAAGGCACCGTCACGTGGAAGTCGCAGCCCGCCTCCGGGAACACCGGCGTCGACATCAAGAACGGCGATTCGTTCTCCTGGGCCCTCACCCTGCCGAAGGGATACCGCGCCAACGGTCTCCCCGCCAAGGACGAGAGTGCGACGTGGAAGCACGAGTGGACCGCCGCCGACAACAGCAACGGTGAACAGGTCATCACGTTCCGGATCACGAACGTCTCCGGCAGGACCCTCACCGGCCAGGCAGCGGCGCAGCCCGACCGTTCGTTCAAGATCAAGGCGACTGCAGCACCCGCTGCCGACACCACCATCACCGGTCTGTTCACCCCGCCGCCGTCCTACAGCTCCTCGAGCCCGCAGGGCACCGCGACGCTGAAGGCAGCAACCGCCCTCACCGCCAAGGTCGACTCCGTCGACAACATCGCCAAGACCGCGGTCGTGTCCGGTAAGGCGACCCCCGGCGCGAAGGTCTCCATCGGAAGCCAGGAAACCGACGTCAAGTCCGCCGGCGACTGGACCCTCACGGTCACCGGCCTGAAGAACGGCGCGAACTCCCTCACCGCCATCCAGAAGGTCAACAACACCGAGATCGACCGCCAGACGCTGACGGTCAACATCCAGGACCTCTCCACCACCCTCGGGTTCCACGGCATCACCGCGGCCCCCGACGCAGGCACGGTCTTCACCAACGGCACCGAAGGCACCGTCACGTGGAAGTCGCAGCCCGCCTCCGGGAACACCGGCATCGACATCAAGAACGGCGATTCGTTCTCCTGGGCCCTCACCCTGCCGAAGGGATACCGCGCCAACGGTCTCCCCGCCAAGGACGAGAGTGCGACGTGGAAGCACGAGTGGACCGCCGCCGACAACAGCAACGGTGAACAGGTCATCACGTTCCGGATCACGAACGTCTCCGGCAAGACCCTCACCGGCCAGGCAGCGGCGCAGCCCGACCGTTCGTTCAAGATCAAGGCGACTGCAGCACCCGCTGCCGACACCACCATCACCGGTCTGTTCACCCCGCCGCCGTCCTACAGCTCCTCGAGCCCGCAGGGCACCGCGACGCTGAAGGCAGCAACCGCCCTCACCGCCAAGGTCGACTCCGTCGACAGCATCGCCAAGACGGCGGTCGTGTCCGGCACGGCCACCAAGGGCGCGGCGATCTCCATCGGCGACGAATCGACCACCGCCAACGCTGAAACCGGCGCCTGGTCCCTCACCGTCGGTGGCCTCGAAGTCGGGGACAACGAGCTCGTCGTGATCCAGAAGGTCAATGACCGCGAGATCGACCGGGTGACCGTGACCGCGACTGTCGAGGGCCGTGCCGAACTGGCACCCATCACGCTGTCCGGTCCGGCCTCGGTCACCCCGGGGCGCTCGAACACTTTCACGGGCAAGGCGGAGCCGGGCGCGACCTACCGGGTGCTCAACGTCTCCGGCAACCAGATCGTCCCCGACATCCGCGACGTCGACGACCAGGGCAATTGGACGTTCGACCGCGTCGTCTCCAACGGCGCATCGAACTTCCGGTTCGTGATCGAGCAGACCAAGAACGGCCAGGTCGCCAAGTCCGAGCTGTTCACCATCAACGCCACGGCACTCGCCCCGGTGAAGGTCCTCACACCGGAACGGGTCACCCCGGGCCGCTCGAACACCTTCACGGGTACCGGTGAGCCCGGCGCCACCTACCGGGTGCTCAACATCTCCGGCAGCCAGATCGTCCCCAACATCCGCAATGTGGACAACGCGGGCAACTGGACGTTCGACCGCGTCGTCTCCAACGGCGCACCGAACTTCCGGTTCGTGATCGAGCAGACCAAGAACGGCCAGATCGAGAAGTCGGAGCTGTTCACCATCGACGCGGCGGGCTTGGCTCCGGTGACCGTCGACAACCGTGCGGTCACGCCCGGCGTCGTGAACACCTTCACCGGCACCGGTGAGCCCGGCGCCACCTACCGCGTGCTGAACATCAGCGGCACGCAGATCGTCCCCGGCATCTTCGAGGTCGACTCCGAGGGCGAATGGCGCTTCGACCGTGCCGTTTCGCGCGGTGCGACCGAGTTCCGGTTCGCCCTGGAGCAGACCAAGAACGGCAAGACGGAGCTCAGCGAGCTCTTCACCCTGCCGGCCGACACCAAGTAGCACCCTCCGGCGGCCCCTCCTCACGCAGTATGCGAGAGGAGGGGCCGCCCCCACGCTCACCAGAGAGGAAACCCGATGAACACCACGATCTCCCGCGGTCTCGCGGCCGCATCCATCGCCCTCGTCGCCGCACTCGGCATGACGGCGTGCAGCCCCTCCGATGCCAAGGACCCCGCGCCGACGGCTTCCAGCACCGCGAAGGCCGCCCAGACCACCTACAACGAGTGCATCGATGGCGCCGTGCAGCTCTGGGACGACAACGCCGACTCGAAGAAGACGATCACGACGGACGACTGCGCCGCAGCGAACCTCATCAGCTCGGACCGCACTTACGAACTCGGCACGATCGGCACCATCACCGTCGAGGCGAGCAACGCCACGATCTCGGTCGCCTCGACGAAGAAGGTCTTCTTCAGCGGGTCGAACAACACCATCACCTACACGGGCGAAGCACCGAAGGTCGACGACCAGGGCGAGCAGAACACCATCAAGGCAGCCGACTGACACCAGCCCACCCTGCAGGGCCCCATCACCACCGTGACCTCCGAGAGGCCGAGGGCCAGATCGGCCTCGGCCTCTCGGACTCGCGACGCAGCGAGACCTTGCGATCGGTGGATCCAGCACCTCCCGCGAAAGAGAGTCACATCTCCATGCCCAGAACCAAGTGCACCTTCACCACAGTGGGTGCGACGACGCTCACAGCAGCGGTCGTCATCGCCGGCCTCGGCTTCGGCCCGGGCGCAGCGGTCGCCGCACCGTCCGAGGAGGCTCAGTCGTCGGCTTCCTCCGCGTCCGAGGTGCCGACGACCGATGCCACCACGATCCCGGGGTCCGCGGGGGCCGAGGTCGTCACGTCCGAGCTCCCCGCGCCGGTCGTCACGAACCCGCTCCGCCATGCCGCGAACGCCGTTGGCGGCGGCGTCCGGTTCCAGTACACGGTCGCCGGTACGCTCGGCGCCGAGGTCTGGATCGAGGACCGCACCCCCGGTTTCGCCAAGGTCGGGACCATCGGCGCGAGCGGCACCGTGGTGATCGACACCCAACGCGGCCACGGAGGGGCAACCCTCCAGCTGCGCGACGGCTCGCAGGTCTCCGGGAACACTCGCGTCGAGACCGCGGACATCCCAGCGACACTTCCAGCCCCCGAGGTGAGCAGCGCGTACCGGTACACCGACGCGTTCCGTGACACGAAGTTCGAGTACACGATCTCCGGGACCGCCGGCGCGGAGGTCTGGCTCAACGACAGGGACCCCGACGACGCCCACGTGGGCACGATCGGCGAGGACGGAACCGCCGTCATCACGACCGATCGTGGGCACGGAGGCGCAACCGTGCTGCTCCGGCTCGCGGCACAGCAGTCCGAACGCGTGTCGATCGCGGTCGAGGACATCAAGAACCAGCTCCCCGCTCCGACCGTCACCGGGGCGACCCGGTACATCGACTCGAACGGCGACACGAAGTACACCTACACGATCACCGGCATCACGGGTGCGACGGCGCAGTACCGCACCCAGGTCGGCGACTTCACCAGGCTCGGCACCATCGTCGCCAACGGCGCCACCACCTTCACCGGCGCCGACGGCAAGAACGACGGCGAGATCGAGTTCCGCCAGCAGCTCAGCAGCAACGGGGACTCCCCGATCGTGGCGTTCCGAGCCAGCGACATCGTGGGCACGCTGGCGCCGGTGACGGTGACGACGAAGACCTACAACGCCGGCACCACGAACAGGTTCGAGGGCACGGCGCATCCCGGCGCGCAGCTGCAGATCGTCAACAACTCCGGAACCGTCCTGGTCGACGGCATCTCCGTCGGCGCCGACCGCAAGTGGTCCTTCAGCCGTGCCATGTCGGCGAGCGCCACCGGCTTCGAGTTCAAGGTCGTCCAGGCGATGGACGGGAAGACCGCGACCTCGGAGCTCTTCCGCGTCGAGGCCGTGAAGGACTGGAAGCCCGGCGCGGTCGACAACCAGTACGTGTCCTCGGGCGTGGTGAACACCTTCACCGGTACCGCGACGCCCGGTGCGACGATCCGCGTCCTGAACGTGTCGAACACCCAGATCGTGAACAACACCATCCGCGCGGACCAGAACGGCCGGTGGGCGTTCACGCGGGGCATCAGCAACGACGCCACGAACTTCCGCATGAAGATCGAGCAGCGGCTCGGTGACGACGTCCGCACGAGTGCAGTGTTCACGATCGATGCTGCCCCGATCACGCAGGCGCGGATCACCGGTCCGTCGCGCCTGGTTCCGGGGGTCGCGAACACGTTCACCGGCACCGTCGACCCGGATGCCACGATCCGGATCCTGAACGGCTCCGGAACCCGGATCGTCGCACCGGACGACATCACCGTCGACGCGAACGGCACCATGGCCTTCGACCGCGTGGTCTCCCGCACCGCGACCGAGTTCCGCTTCAAGGTCGAGCAGACCAAGGACGGGTACATCCGCACGTCGAACGTCTTCACGGTCCGGCCGTAGCTCCGCCACCGGCGAGTGACGAAGGGGACGGGGGCTGACCCCGTCCCCTTCTGCGTGCCGTATTGTTCTTTCACATGTAATGTTTTAGACTGGTGCTGCAACCCGACCGGAGGCCCTCCTTGAACTACCTTGCCGTCATCCGCGCCCTGCTCTCGGGCTGGTGGATCATCGCCGGCGCCACGCTCATCGGGGCTGGCGCTTCCCTCGTCGTCACCACCATCACGCCGCCGACGTACCAGTCGTCGACCTCGTACTACGTGTCCGTCGCCGGGGTCACCTCGGCGACAGCCGGTGAGATCGCGCAGGGGTCGACGGCCGCGCAGCAGAAGATCAAGTCCTACATGCAGCTCGCAGCCTCTCCCCGGGTCCTGCAGGGCGTGATCGACGAGCTCGACCTGGACACCACGCCAGCTGCCCTCGCGTCCCAGGTCACCACGTCGGTCGACACGGGCAGCGTCATCATCAAGATCGCCGTGCAGGACGACTCCGCGAAGGCGTCGGCCACCATCGCCGAACGGATCGGGAAGAGCCTCGCCACCGTGGTGCAGCAGATCGAGCCGACCGGCGCCGACCGGAAGCCGTCGGTCACGCTCGAAGAAGTCACACCGGCCTCCGTGCCGACGAGCCCCATCGCTCCGCGGAAGGCCGCGGACATCGCACTCGGCCTGTTCGGCGGCCTCGCTGTCGGTGCAGCCCTCGCCCTGCTCCGCGCCGCCGTCGACACGCGGATCCGCTCGGGCGAGGACCTCGACGTCGACGTGCCCGTGGTCGGCGACATCGCGTTCGACACCGACGCTGCCCGTCAGCCGCTGATCATCCGCGACGAGGTCAACTCCGCCCGGTCCGAGGCCTTCCGCAGCCTCCGCACCAACATCCAGTTCCTGCGGACGAGCGGCGCCCCGACCATCGCCCTGACGAGCGCTCGCCCGTCCGAAGGCAAGACGACCACCACCGCCAACCTCGGGATCGCGTTGAGCAAGAGCGGCATCCGGACGGTCATCATCGACGCCGACCTCCGTCGACCGAACGTGGCCGCCCTGATGAACATCGAGGGTGCCGCCGGACTGACCGACCTGCTCGTCGGTCGTGTCGAGCTCGAGGACGTCCTGCAGGACTGGGGCGTCGACGGTCTCGCTGTCCTGCCCGCCGGCACGGTCCCGCCGAACCCCAGCGAGCTCATCGGGTCCGAGGCGATGTCCCGGGTCCTCGCCGAGCTGGCGTCGCGCTTCGACGTCGTGCTGGTCGACACGCCCCCGGTGCTCGCCGTCACCGACTCGGCGCTCGTCAGCACCCTCGTGTCGACGACCCTGCTGGTCACCGCCGCGAACCAGACGAAGACGTCCGACGTGCGTCTGGCGATCGAGGCGCTGTCGCGCGTCGGTCAGCAGGTCGCCGGCGTCGTCCTCACCAAGACGAAGCACAAGGCGTCCCGCAGCGCCTACTACCGCTCGGAGTACACGAGCGCCCGTCCCGCCTGACCGATGACAAGGACCCGATCGATGCTCCGCCCACGACCCCTCCGCCCACACACCCTCCGTCCACGCACCCTCCGCACACACACCCTCCGCACGAAGCGCCTCCTCGACGTCGTCGGCGCCGCTGTCGCACTCGTCGCACTCGCTCCGGTGCTCGCCGCTGTCGCCGCCCTGGTCGCCGCGAAGCTCGGCCGCCCGGTGCTGTTCCGCCAGCGCCGCCCCGGACTCCACGGTGAGCCGTTCACGATCCTGAAGTTCCGCACGATGCTCGAACCCGATCCGGAACGCGGCCGCGTCTCGGACGCCGACCGACTCACCCCGTTCGGCGAGTTCCTGCGGTCCACGAGCCTCGACGAGCTCCCCAGCCTCTGCAACATCCTGCGCGGCGACATGAGCTTCGTCGGTCCCCGCCCGACCCTCTGCCGGTACCTCGACCTGTACACCGCCGAGGAAGCCCGCCGACACGACGTCCTGCCCGGCCTGACCGGTCTGGCCCAGGTCCGCGGTCGCAACGCGCTGCCGTGGCCCGAGCGGCTCCGGTCGGACGTCGAGTACGTCGACACCCTGACCCTCGGCCTCGACCTGCGCATCCTGCTCCGCACGGTGGGCATCGTGCTCCGTCGAGAGGGCATCGCAGCGCCGGGCCACGTCAGCTCCGACGTCTTCGAGGGCACGGCCGCGATGACGGGTGGCTCCCGGTGAAGACCGCCTGGATCGTCAACCACTACGCGCACCACCACGAGCGCGACGGGCGCGCGACCCGGCACCAGCACCTGGCCGACGGCCTCCGCGAGCACGGGTGGCACACGGTGGTCATCGCCGCCGGCACGGACCACCCGTCCGGCCGCTCGCACCTCCGCGGCACGACGCTGCGCGAGCGCTGGTCCGGCGACGGCTACGAGTTCTGCTGGCTCCGCGGAGTCGACCACCGCGGGTCCGGCGTACGCCGCGCGATCCGCCGCGTCGCCGACATCGGCCTGTTCACCGCGCTGCTCCTGGCTCCGCGCACGCTCCGGGGCCTCCCCCGCCCGGACGTCGTGATCGGTGGGTCGTTCCACCCACTGGCGGCGTGGGCGGCTTCGATACTCGCTCGACGGCTGGACGTGCCGTTCGTCTTCGAGCCGCGCGACCTCTGGCCGGAGTCGGCACTCGGGCTCGCGGGGATGACCGAGCGGCACCCGGTGATCCGCGTCCTCCGACGACTGGAGCGGGCCGTCGTCCGTCGGGCAGCGCACATCGTCTCCCCACTCGAGGGCGTCGGGCGGTACTACGCCGACCGCGGTCAGCCCACCCCCTTCACGTGGATCCCGAACGGCGTGGCGATCGACGAGCAGACGGACCAGCCAGACACCACGGCCGCCGAAACGACGAGCACCGACACCGACACCGACACCGACCGCTTCACGGTCACCTACATCGGTTCGATGGGCCCGGCCAACGCCCTCGAGGCCGTGCTCGACGGCTTCGCGCTCGCCAGCCGTCGGTCCGCCGCTCGCGGCGGACCGCACCTGGTGCTCCGCATGGTCGGGGACGGATCGGACGTCACCGCGCTCCGGGAACGCGCGTCGCGCCTCCCGGCCGGTACCGCCGTGATCTGGGACGGACGCGTGCCGCAGGACCACGCGCGTCGCATCGGCCGACAGGCCGACTGCCTGGTCGTCAACATGCACGACCTGCCGCTGTACCGACACGGCGTCTCGATGAACAAGCAGTACGAGTACATGCTGCTCGGCCGCCCGTTGCTCGTCGGCGCACCCGTCACGCTCGAACCGGTGGCCGCGTCCGGCTCGGGCATCCACGTCCGACCCGACGACCCCGAGGCGATCGCCGAGGGCATCGAGACCCTCGCGGCGATGCCGGCTGACGAACGCGCCGCGATGGGCGCCCGAGGCCGCGACCACGTCATCCGCGAGCACGACTACCGCCGGCTCGCCGGCGTCCTGGCGGGCGTCCTCGACGACACCGTCGCCTCCCGCTGACCTCCCCACGACCACCGCGCACCACCCGAGGAAACCCGAGCATGAACCCCGACATCGTCCACGTCTCCAGCGCCCACCCCTGGGTCGACAACCGCGTCCACCTGCGCGAGGCCGCCGCAGCGGCCGCCGCCGGCTACCGCGTCCGGCTCATCGCCGTCGCGTCCGACCTCAGCGCGCCAACGACGGCCGTCGAGGTGGTGCGGATCCCGCGGCGAGCGCGCGTCCGACGCATGGTCGTGTCGACGACACAGGCACTCGTCCTCGCGCTGCGCTCGCGCGCACAGGTGGTGCACCTGCACGATCCCGAGCTGATCTGGACGATCCCGGTGCTCCGGCTCGCCGGTCGCACCGTCGTCTACGACGCCCACGAGGACCTGCCCGACCAGGTCTGGGGCAAGGACTACCTGACGCACCGGCAGCGCGCCGTGTTCGCGTGGCTGTCGCACGGCCTGCTGCGGGTCGCCGGGACGGCGCACCGCGTCGTCACGGCGACCGAGTGGACGGGGCGCCGGTTCCCGGCATCGCGCCGCATCGCGATCCACAACTTCCCCTTCGCGCGTCCGGAGGACGACGCCCAGCTCGGACTGGAGGCCCGCCCCGCCCTGGTCGCGCACGTCGGGGTCCTGAGTCGCGACCGTGGGATCGACGTGCTCGCGTCCGTGGTCGAGGAACCGTCGTTCCCGGCGGACTGGCGGATCGAGATGGTCGGTTCGATCGACCGGGCGACGTCGACGGATCGGCTGCGAGCCGCCGAGGCGACCGGCTCGGCCGTGCACGGCGGTGTCGTCGGTCCGATGGAGGCACGCGACCTGCTCCTCCGCGCCCGCATCGGGGTCGTCCCGTTCCGACGGACCCCCGTCACCGACCAGATCTTCCCGACGAAGCTGTTCGAGTACCTGGCAGCCGGGCTCGCCGTCATCGCCACCGACATCCCGTTGTGGCGACACCTGCTGCGCGGCGTCGAGTGCGTGACGTTCGTCCCCGCCGACGACCCGGCGGCCATCGCCGAGGCGATCCGCCGGTACGCCGACGACCCTGCCCTGCTCCGTCGGCACGGTGCCGAGGCCCGGCGCGCCGCAGCACGCTTCACGTGGGCCCCGGAGGCCGAGCGGCTCGTCGCGATGTACGACGAGCTCCTGCCCGGCGTCCGCACCGCGCGCCTGAGCGCGACGGCCACCCGGTGACGCAGGCGACGATCGACCGGGCCGCCCTCGCCCGGCCGGTGGGGCGTGCGGCCGGGGTGTTCGCCGCGGTCGGGCTCCTCGGCCTGACGATGAACTGGATCTCGGCGAACCTCGTCGCGCCGCTGTTCTCGTACCTCGGGTACGGCTTCGTGCCCGCCTCGTGGCAGGCGGTGCTCGTCGTGATCACGCTCACGGCCACCGTGGCGCTGACGCTGCCGCGGGTGCTCGTCCGGCCGTCGCACGTCGTGCTCTGGACCATCTTCGTCGTCTGCGTCAGCCCGACGATGATCATGAGCGTCTCGACCGGGTACGTGTCCACCGCCACCGCGATCGGGTTGAGTGCAGCCGTCGGCACGGCGTTCTCGCTGGTCAGTCTGGCCACCCCGCGCAGCGCGACGGCGCCGGCGGCGCAGCTCGACCCAGCGGACGACGTGCTCGTCGTCGGTCCGCGCAGGATCGACCGCGGCATGCTCACGTGGACGGTGTGCTGGGTGTACTCGCTCGTCACGTACGGGCTGATGGCGGCCACGGTCGGCATCCACATCCGGTTCCTGGCGCTCGACGACATCTACGAAGTCCGCGCCGACTACTCGTCGGACGTCGGCAGTGGCGGTGCCCTCGGCTACCTGCTGACCGGTCAGGCGTACGTGATCAACCCGCTCCTCCTCGCACGGGGCATCTTCCGTCGGCGTCCGTCGCTGGTGGTCCTCGCCCTGGTCGGGCAGTTCCTGCTGTACTCGAGCACCGGCTTCAAGGCAGTCCTGTTCTCGTTCGTCGCCGTCCTCGGCATGGCGGTGCTGTTCCGGGGGACGAAGCCGGCGCGGTCGGTCGCCTTCCTCGGTGCCCCGCTCGCGATCATGGTGGTCTCCGCCGTCGCTGACGAGGTGCAGGGGGGCATCACGTGGACGTCGGTGTTCACGCGCCGCTTCATGCTGACGCCGGGGCTGCTGTCCTCGGTGTACGTCGACTACTTCTCCGACAACCCCGTCGCGAAGTACGGCTACTCGTTCCTCAGTACCTGGGTCGACTACCCCTACGACCTGCCGCCACCCAAACGGATCTCCGACTACCTGGTGCCCGGCTCGGTGGGCTACGCGAACGCCAACCTGTTCGCCGACGGGTTCGCGAACCTCGGGTGGATCGGGATCTTCGTCGCTGCGGCTGCGCTGTTCGTCTGGCTGCGGTTCCTCGACGGTGCGAGCCGGGGGCTCCCGATGCGCGTCGCGGCGATGGCGGTGGTGATGCCGAGCATCATGCTGTCGAACACGTCGATCTTCACGGCGATGCTCTCGCACGGGCTGCTGATGGGGACGCTGATCCTGCTGATCGCACCCCGCAGCGGCTGGGAGCGGGCGCCGCGGAACGGTTCCGACCGCCGCGCAGCTCAGCCTTCGCGGACGCGGACCACCGCTCCGGCACCGGCCACGACCGCAGTCGTCGTCGCTCCCCAGTCGTTGTCCACGAGCACCAGGTCGTTCGCCGTCTGCCGGCACAGCACCCCGTAGACGGCGCCCTGCTCGACACTGCCGTCGTAGCGGTTGCCCATCAGGTGCCCGCGGTTCTCCGTGGCGCGGACGTCGATCGCGACCGACGTCGCCGTTCCCTGCTTCCGCAGCCCGGCGATGCGGTTGCCGACGAGGGCGATCGCGTCGTTCGAGTGGTACAGCGAGAGGCCGCGCCGGACCCCGCTCGGCAGGTGGTTGTGTGCGACCAGCAGGTCCCTGGTGAGGTACACGAGGACCGCGCCGTCACGGTCGCCGTCCCCGTACCCCGTCACGGTGTTGCCCCGGACGATGCCGTTCGCCCGTTCGGCATCGTCGCCGACGGTCTCCCCGGCACCCCGGACGACGATGCCGGAACCCGGTCCTGGGGTCGTCCGCCGGATGACGTTGTCGATGACGGAACAGTCGAGCGGCGCGTACTTCGTAGCACTCGCGTCCGACTCGTCCTTCGAGGGGACGACGGCGATGCCCACCCGGCAGTCCTCGACCAGGTTGCGCAAGATCGCGATGGACTGCCCGCCGTGCGTGTCGATGCCCTCCCAGGCGGGGACGTCGGACACGTGGTTGTCGGCGATGACGACACGGGCGGACCGCGGCGCCTCGACGAGCCCGGTGGTCGTGGCCCGCACGGCCTCGATCCCGTAGGAGTTCGGGTAGGGCGCCGGCTGGGTGATCCGAGCGATCCGGTTGCGCAGCACGGAGCCGTCCGTGCACGAGAACATGAGGACCCCGGCGTACCCGATGTCCGCGATCACGCTGTCGGCGACGCTGAAGACCCCGCAGTGCTCGAGCAACACCCCGTCGTGCGGGAAGTCACGGATGTCCGCGCCCTGGACGTGCACGTCCCGCAGCGGTCGCGCCGACGTCCCGGCGATGTGCACCCCGCGGCCGAGGCCGGCGTGGTCCGACCCCGATCCGCGGAGGACAGCGTCGACGATGGTCACACCCGAGGCCGTGACGACCACCAGATCGATGTCGCGCGAGGTGGAGAGCGACCCGCCCACGAAGCGGATCGTCAGTGGCCGGTCGACCACCACGGGCGCTGAGAGCACCCAGTGCCGGGTCACGACGAGGACGCCGTCCGGGTCTGCGGCGGCAACGGCGTCCTGCAGCCGCGCGACGCCGATGTCGGACCGCGGCTGCGGCTGCGACTGCGGCTGCGGCTGCGGCTGCGGCTGCGACGCCTGCGCGCGCCCGGCGGGGGCGAGCAGCGCGACCGGGATCGCGCTGGCCGCACCGAGCAGTGCGTCACGACGACTGATGTGCGGACGCGACGACGTGCCGCGGGTCACCGTCCGGTCGCTTCCGGCATCGGTGCCACACCGGACAACGACCGGTACAGGTCGAGGAGCACCTGTTCCTCGCGGTCCCAGCGGAAGCGCTCGCGTACCAGGGCTCGCCCGGAAGTCGCGTGACGCAGGAGGAGCTCGGGGTCCTCGTCGTACCGGCGGATCGCCGCGACCACGGCCTCTGGGTCGCCCGGCGGGACCCACGTCGCGCAGTCGGCGCCGGCGAGGAGTTCCCGCCAGAGGGGGACGTCCGTCGCGACGACCGCGAGGCCTGCTGCCAAGTACTCGAACAGCTTGGTCGGGATCGAGGCTGCGTACGCCGGAGTGGGGAAGAGCGGGAGGAGCCCGATGCGCGCGGACACCAGCAGGTCGCGGGCGGCGTTCGGGAGCAGGACGCCACGGTGGTCGATCCGGCGCGCGCGGACGAGGTCGTCGAAGGCTCGGCGGTCGACCGCGCCGTCGATGGGTCCGGCCGTCCGCACACGCCAGCCGTCGGGGAGCTTCCGGGACGACGCGACACCGGTCAGCACGTCGAGGCCCCGGTCGCGGCTCATCGACCCGATGTAGACGACGGTCTTGTCGCGGTCGATCACCGACCGCACCGCCGTGTCCTCGGCTCGCAGCTGCGGGACGTTCCGGACCAGCACCGTGCGGTCGACGGGGAACCGGCGCGCGATGGTCGGGGTCGCCGCCACCACCGTCCGTGCTCGCCGCGCGACGACGAGCACCGCGTGCGCTGCGACCGTGCTGACACGGCGGGCGGCCGGGCCCAGGTACTCCTTGCCCCGCACCTGTGCCGGCAGGTCTTCGTGCGCGTCGTAGACGACCGTCCGGTGGAGGCCGCGGAGCACGGGGACGGCCCACACGAGCTCGGGGTCGTGCAGGTGCACGATCGGGGCCCGCGAAGACAGTGCCGCGCGGACGGCCTGGACGGACGACACCAGGACGCGTCGCCCGCGGCGTCGTGCCGGGAGCCTGCGGACGTACACCCCGGTCTCGGGGTCGGGCTGGTCCCAATCGCGATCGGCGCCGACGCCCGCGGCTGCGACGGCGATCAGGGCGGTGCGGTACCCGGCCTTCGCCGCGCTCCCTGCAGCGCGGAGGTGCACGCGGTTGTCGGTCCACGGGTGTGCACTCGAGACGTGCACGATGTCGAACGGGCGGGGACGAAGGGGCATGCCCCGAAGCTAGGGGTCTCCTCGCCCACGAAGCGAGTTATCTACATGTCGCATTTCACGGATCGGTTGTCCAGAGCGGCGTGTGCGGTTCGGTCGTGGATCCGGGCGGCCCGGAGGACGAGGAGGAGCACCGCCGCGTACGAGATCGCCATCGCGGAGGCGAGCGACACGAGCACGACGGGCATCGGCGCACCGAGCAGCGACGGCACGAGCACTGCCGAGGCGGACAGCGCGAGCCGTGCTCCGTCCCAGACCAGTTGCGCTCCCTGCCGCTGCAGCATCGAGAGCAACTGCGTGACCGGCGACACCGCGACCTGGATCGCGAAGGCCGGGACGAGCACCTGCGCGTACGTCCCCGAGACGGCCCACTCCGGGCCGAACACCGTCGAGAACACCGCCGGGCCGAGGAGCACGACCACCAACGCGGCCACCGCCCCGGCGAGCGCCAACCGCACGACGAGGCGGACCAGCAGCCCGCGGACCGGATCGGCCGAGCGGATGCCGAGGCCGAACGCCCCGGCGGCGTACTGCGCGGTGGCGTCGGCGACCATGCCGACCGGAGCGCCGAGCACCCGCATCGTGAGGGCGACGAAGCCGGCGGCGACGCTGCCGTGCAGGGCGGCGATGAGCAGCGACGGTGCCTGCTGCCCGACGACGTTGAGCATGGAGGACCACGGCGTGATGAGGAGGAACCGCCGGTGGTCCCGAGCGGCGGCCGAGAGCGTCCGCGGGGTGGTCCGCGCGGCGTCGCCCCGCCGGAACCGGACCATCCCGAGCAGGGCTGCGATCCGTCCCACGGCGAGGCCGCCCACCAGACCGATCGGACCGGCGACGGCCATCGTCAGGTTCCAGACGGACTGACCGACGCCCTGACAGGCGTTGCGCACGGCGATCGAACCGTGCCGTTGCTGACGCGCGAGCACGGCCGAGGCGATCCGTTGCGCTCCCACGGCGACGACGGTCACCGAGACGACCCACCACAGTTCTGCGAGGGCCGGGGCGGCGAACCACCGCGCCGCATCGTGCCGGAGGACCCAGGACGCCCAGGTCGTCCCGGCGCCGACGGTCAGTGTCGAGAGGAGCCCCAGGACGACCAGCGCCCGTGCCGTCGCCGTGTCGTGCGCGACGACCAGGGCGCGGTCGGTGCCGAGTGTCGCGCCGGCACCGAGGATGCTCGCGACCGCCGTGACCACTGCGAGGGTGCCGAAGTCGGCTGGCGTGTACAGCCGGGTGAGGAGCGGCGAGATCGCCACGACGAGCCCCTGCCCGAGGACGGTGCCGAGGAGGATCGTGGCGATCGCCGGGAGACGCCGTCGGGGCGTGGAGCGCACTGCGTCAGGCCGACGGGGCGACGGCAGGAGCGCCGATCGCCGTCACGGTGGTCGATGCCCACCGAGCGACGTCCAGCACGCGCCGGCCGTCGACGACGGTCCGGACACCGGGCAGACGGGACTCGTCCCACGTCGCGTACTCGGCGTGGTCGGCCTGCACGACCGCGGCGTCGACGGGCTCGCCGTCGGTGTGGGGCTCGAAGCCGAGACGGCGGAGTTCGTCGGCGGAGTACAGCGGGTCGGAGACCGTCACGAGCGCGCCGTGTGCCCGGAGTGCGTCGACCGTGCCGAACACTCCGGAGAAGGCGGTCTCCTTCACCCCGCCGCGGTACGCCGCGCCGAGGACGACGACGCGCTGGTCACGCAGGTCGCCGTGCAGGCGCTCGAGGAGGTCGACCGCGTGCGACGGCATCGCGGCGTTCCGGGCACGCGCAGCACGGACCACCGTCGCCTCCGGGTCGTTCCAGAGGTACAGCCGGGGGTAGACCGGGATGCAGTGCCCGCCGACGGCGATCCC
The DNA here is from genome assembly GCF_003751685.1 of Curtobacterium sp. PhB78. Lineage (NCBI taxonomy): Bacteria > Bacillati > Actinomycetota > Actinomycetes > Micrococcales > Microbacteriaceae > Curtobacterium > Curtobacterium sp. PhB78. The sequence goes on along the minus strand of NZ_RKIA01000004.1, from coordinate 133,154 downwards.
GGGCCGGTGGATGTGGCTGTACGGCTGGGAGTTGCACGCCTCGATGACGGCGGCGATGTCGATGGCCTGTCGTTCGGCGAACCGTGCGAACTCGTTCGCCAGGGCGATGTTGACGTCGCGGTAGGTGGTCTCGGCGAGCTTCGCGAGCTCGGCGGACTCGGCGGTGCGGAGGTCCCAGACGCCGTTCGGGCGGTCGAGGTCGTCGCGCTCGTCGAACTGCAGGACGGCTTCGTAGAAGGCGCGTCCGCGTGCGGAACCCTGGTCGGACAGCCCGCCGACGAGCTTCGGGTAGCGGCGGAGATCCGCGAACACCCGCCCCGTCAGCACGCGCTCGGGCGAGAACACGACGTGGAAGTCCCGCCCCTCGACGAGTCCGGACCGCTGCTCGAGCCGAGGCGCCCAGCGGCCACGGGTGGTCCCGACCGGGAGCGTGGTCTCGTAGGCGACCAGGGTGCCGGGTCGCAGGTGGTGCCCGATCGTGTCGGTGGCGGCGTCCATCCAGCCGAAGTCCGGGATGCCGTCCGAGTCGACGAACAACGGGACGACGACCACGACGACGTCGGCCTCGGGGATCGCGGTGGCGGCGTCCGTGGTCGCCCGGAGCCGACCTGCGGACACGACCTCGCGCATCCCCTCGGCGAGCCCGTGCTCGCCGGGGAAGGGTTCGATGGCCGCGTTCACCGCATCGACCACCCCGCTCGCCACGTCGAGGCCCGTGACGCGGGCACCGGACCGGGCGTACTGCACGGCGAGCGGGAGTCCGATCTTGCCGAGACCGACGACGACGACGTTCATGCTGCTGCTCCTTCGGGCTCCGTGCCGAGCTGCACGGTCTGCTGGATCCGCGAGGACTCGAGGACTGCCTCGGCGACCAGCACCGTGCGCAGCCCGTCGCGGAGGGTGACGATGTCGGACGGGCGCCCGAGCACGGCGTCGCGGAACGCCTCGTGCTCGACGAGCAGGGGCTCGCGCTTGGTGATGGCGAACCGGGTGCTCGCCCCCTCGGACACACCCCGGAAGGCGGCCACCTGGTCCCACTCGGTCCGGACGGTGCCGTTCTCGTGGAAGGTCAGGTCGGCGGTGAGCGTGTCCGCGACGAAGGTGCCGCGTTCGCCGGTGACGATCATCAGTCGTTCCTTGAACGGCGTCAGCCAGTTCACGAGGTGGGACGTCAGTGTGCCGTCAGCCAGGCGACCGGTGACGGTCACCAGGTCTTCGTGCGGCCGCCCGCTCTTCGTCCCCGCGAGCGCCCCGACGTGGGCGAACGGCGACCGGGTGATCCACGAGGTCGAGTCGATGTCGTGGGTGGCGAGGTCCTTCACCACGCCGACGTCGGCGATCCGGGCGGGGAAGGGCCCCTGGCGACGCGTGACGATCTGGTAGACGTCGCCCAGTTCTCCGGCGTCGAGTCGCTGCCGCAGCGCCTGCAGTGCGGGGTTGTACCGCTCGATGTGTCCGACCGCACCGACGAGTCCGGCGTCGTCGAAGGCGGCCACGAGCCGCGCGGCAGCAGGACCGTCGACCGCGACGGGCTTCTCGATCAGGGCGTGCACCCCCGCCTCGGCGAGCTCCACGCCGACGGCTTCGTGCAGTGCGGTGGGGACTGCGACGACCGCCGTGTCGATGCCGATGGCGAGCAGCTCGCTGACGGAACGGACGACCGGCACCCCCTGAGCGACGTCGTGCCGGTCGCCGAGCGCATCGGCGACACCGACCAGTTCGACCCCGTCGATCGAGCGCAGGACCCGGGCGTGGTGCCGCCCCATCATCCCGAGGCCGATCACGCCGGCCCGCAGCACGCGGCTCATCGGCCGGCCCCGGCGAGGGTGTTGACGGCCTCGACGACGCGGTCGAGCTGGGACAGGGTCAGGGTCGGGTACACCGGCAGCGCGAGGACCTCGGTGGCTGCACGCTCGGTCTCGGGCAGGTCGGCCTCGTGGCCGAACGACGGCAGCCGGTGCACGGGCGTCGGGTAGTAGACCCCCGTGCCGATGCCGAACTCGGACCGCAGGGCGGCCGCGAAGCCATCGCGGTCGGACGGCACCCGGACGACGTACTGGTGGAAGACGTGCTCGGCTCGCGGGTCGGTCGTCGGGGTGACGACGCCGTCGAGTTCACGGGTGAAGTAGGCGGCGTTCGCTTGGCGTTGCGCGGTCCACCCGAGCACCTTGCGGAGCTGGACCCGTCCGATCGCCGCGTGGATGTCGGACATCCGCGCGTTGAAGCCGACGACCTCGTTCGCGTAGCGCTGCTCCATGCCCTGGTTGCGGAGGAGCCGGAGCATGCGGTCGACGTCCGGGGTCCGGGTGGAGACCATGCCCCCTTCGCCCGCCGTCATGTTCTTGGTCGGGTAGAGGCTGAACGCGGCGGCGTCGGACCCGCTGCCGACGCGCGCACCCGCCCACCGGGCACCGTGTGCCTGCGCCGCGTCCTCGATGACCAGCAGGTCGTGCTCTCGGGCGATCTCGGCGATCTCGGTCATGTCGGCCGGGTGCCCGTAGAGGTGGACCGGCATGACCGCGCGGGTGGCCGGTGTGACGGCGGCGCGCACGGCAGCGGGATCGACGCAGTACGTCAGGGGGTCGATGTCGACGAACACGGGGGCGGCGCCGACGAGTCGAACGGCGTTCGCGGTGGCGGCGAAGGTGAACGAGGGGACGATGACCTCGTCGCCCGGGCCGACGCCGAGGGCGACCAGTGCGAGGTGCAGCGCCGCCGTGCCGCTGTTCACCGCGGTGACCGCTGCGCCCTCGACGAGGACCGCACCGAACTCGCGCTCGAAGGCAGCGACTTCCGGACCCTGCGCGAGGCCGCCGCCTTCGAGGACGGCGTCGACGGCGCGGCGTTCCTCGATGCCGATGAGCGGCTTCGCCGCCGGGATGAGTTCGAGCGTGGTGGTCATCGGATGGCCTCGATCGTGTCGGTGGTCTCGGAAAGGCGGAAGCGGTCACCGGTCTCGGTGCAGACCAGGGTTCGGTCGTCGACCTGCGCGAGGCGTCGGCCGGTGCGGCTCACCCAGCCGATGCGGCGGGCGGGAACCCCGGCGACGAGGGCGTGGTCCGGGACGTCGTGGACGACGACGGCACCGGCAGCGACCAGCGCCCACCGGCCGATGCGCACCGGCGCCACGCAGAGGGCTCCGGCGCCGAGGGAGGCGCCGTGCTCGACCACGACGGCGGTCGGTCGCCAGTCGTCGGCGTCCTGCAGGGTGCCGTCCGGGTTGATCGCCCGGGGCGTGTTGTCGTTGGTCAGGACGACGCCGGGCCCGACGAAGACGCCGTCGCCGATGACGGCCGGCCCGTAGACGAGTGCCCCGTTCTGGATCTTGCAGCGGGCGCCGACCTGGACGCCGGCCCCGACGGTGACACCGCGGCCGAGCAGTGTCTCGCTGCCGACGGACGCTCCGGCTTCGACGTGGGAGTCGTCCCAGACGCGGACGCCGCGCGCGATCACCGCCGAGGGCGACACGACGGCGGTCGGGGCGACGAACGCGTTCGGGAGGATGGTGCTCGGGCTCATGGGTGCGCTTCCTGATCAGGCGCGGCGGTCCCTCCGCTGCATGCCCAGCGTACGATATACCGGTACGACATATCAAGTGTCATCATTGCAGCCGTGATGCATTCGTGCGACGACCGCCGCGGACCGGTTCCCGGAGGCCGCCGGGTAGTGTCGACCCGTGCGATGGAGTCGAGTGAACTGGCCGTCCGTGGGCTACGTCTCCCTCGAGGACTTCGACGGGCAGCGGGAGCACGTCGCCCGCGTGCTCGAGGACGCTCCCCCGGCCGTCGCCGCACTCCTGACCGTCAAGTGGACGGACTCCCGCATCGCACGGTGGGACGTCGAGCACCCGGATCTCGCGCACCCGGACCCCGCGCACCCGGACGACGAGGACGACGACGACACCGCGACGACCGTCGACCTGCCGGGCCACGGCGTCCCCGACCCGGTCGTCGTGCACACCGAGGTCATCGTCCGCAACGACGAGGTGCTCGACACCCCCGACGGCCTGTGGCGCCGGTGGAACCACGCCAGGGTCACGCTCCGACTCCGCGACGCGGTGGTGGACCCACCCCACACCGATCCCGCAGCACTGCTCGCCGGGGACGCCCACGTCGTGCGCGGTGAGCTCGAGTACCTGCACGAGCTCGACCAGTGGGAGCTCCGCCTGCTCGTCTCCCCCGTCGGCGAGGTCGCGATCCGCTTCCGGGGCGTCCGGGTCGCGATCCGCAGCGTGCCCGAGTCCGTCTACACGGAGCTCGACGCACGGCCGGCGCGCGGCTGGCACGGTCCGGTGCCGGACGGCTGGGTCGAGTACGCCACCGAGGTGGTGCGTGCCGCCGCGTACGGCGACCTGGGCGGACTGCACCTGGCCGACGACGCGAGTGACGTCGACGACGTCGACCCGCGCTGGGGCTTCGCCCCGCTGCACGCCGCCGCGTGGTTCGACCGGCCCGAGATGCTCGAGGAGCTCCTGCGCCGCGGCGCGTCGCTGCAGCTCACCGACACCGAGGGGCGGACGCCGCTGACGCTGGCGATCGACCGCGACGCACGTCGGGCGATCGCCGTGCTCGTGGCTGCGGGCGCCGACCTGGAGGCCCGGGACACCGACGGCAACACCCCGATCGTCCGCGCCGCCTGGGGTGGCCACGGTGCGATCGTGCGGTCGCTCGCCGCCGCGGGTGCGGACACCAGGGCGCTCGGCTCACGGGGCGCGTCCCTGCTGATCGCCGCGGTCGACTCCGGTGACCTGGACACGGTGCGGTCCGTGCTCGCCCTGGACGTCGACGTGAACGCCGAGGACGACGAGGGCTCGACCGCCACCGCTCGCGCAGAACTGCTCCGCGACCGAGCGGTCGCGGAGCAGTTGGCGCACTACTACTCGGGGAGCTGATCGAGCCGGCGGGCTACTCCGCCGTCTCGATGGCGTTCGCCTGGGCGACCTTCCCGTACCAGTGCGCGGACGGCTTCGGCGTGCGCTCGAACGTCTCCGGGTCCCACGACACGAGGCCGAAGGTCGGACGGAAGCCGGACGCCCACTCGTAGTTGTCCAGGAGCGACCAGTGCTGGTAGCCGAGGACCTCGATGCCGTCGTCGATGCAGCGGTGGATGCCCTCGAGGGCACCCTGCGTGTAGGCCTGGCGACGGGTGTCGTCGGCGGTGGCGATGCCGTTCTCGGTGATCATCAGCGGGACACCGCCGGACAGCTCCCACGCGCTGCGCAGCCCGTCGGCCGAGGCCTCCGGGTAGAACTCCCAGCCGGTCAGGGTCGTCTCGACGTCGTCCGCCACGGGCAACGGACCGGAAGCGCCGATGAACGTCCGGGTGTACGCCTGCACGCCGAGGAAGTCGTCGCCGGCGGCGTTCTCGAGGTACCAGTCGTCGCGCGGGTACCCGTACTCGCGGAGCATCGCGTCCGCGCCGGGCTCACCGTTGGACTTGAACGCCTGCGTCGCGACGGTCCAGCCGCTCTGGATGCCATCCACCTGGGAGAGCACCTCTCGCGATCGCTTGTGGCTGGCCAGCAGGGCGTCGGCGACGCCCAGGTCCGGGTTCGGCAGGCCGTACGCCACCAGGTTCGACGCGTCCTCGCCGCCGGCGAGCATCGCGGCGATGTTCGGCTCGTTGATCGTGCACACGTACCGGACACCGTCGGACACCACGGGCAGCGCGGCTTCGGTGTAGCGGGCGAACAGGTCGGCCGCGTCGGGTGCGCGCCAGAAGCCGTCGCGTTCGAACCAGCGGGGCACCGTGAAGTGCATGAGCGTGACGATCGGCTCGATGCCGAACTCGTGGCAGGCGTCGACCATGCGCCGGTAGTGGTCGATCTCGGCGCGGCTGACGAACCCGCGTTCCGGCTCGATGCGCGCCCACTCGATGCTGAACCGGTACGAGTTCAGGCCGAGCTCGGCGGCGATCCGGATGTCCTCGCGGTACCGGTGGTAGCTGTCCGCGGCGTCGCCGGACGGCTCGACGATGGTGGTGTCCGGCTCGTGCTCGTGCACCCACCAGTTCGAGTTGACGTTGTTGCCCTCGATCTGGTGCGCGGCGGTGGCGGCGCCCCAGAGGAAGCCCTTCGGGAAGTCGAGCGTGCTGATGACGGGGTCCTTTCAGTGGGCGTTCATGAACGCATCGAAGACGGCGACCGTGCCGAGCGGGTTCTCGATCTGGGGGCCGTGGTAGCTCTCGGCGATCACCTCGTACGACGCACCGAGACGCGACGCCATGTCCGCCTGCCACGGGATCGGCCAGGCGCCGTCCCAGACGCCGTGCGCGACGAGGACCGGCAGTCCGGTCGCGCGGAGTTCCTCGGTGGTGTCGGCGCGGTCCTCGAGGATCGCTGCGCCGCCGAGCACACTGAGGACGCTCGTGTGGTCGAAGCGTTCGCGGACCATCCGGGCGTCGTCGGGCAGCTCCGCGTCGGGGCGGCCGGCCCAGAGCGGATTCTGCGCGTCGAACAGCGCACGGTTGGAGCACGTCTCGGCGACGATCGTCTTCTCGGCGGCCTTGCGGTACGACCAGCCGTGCGGGCCGGAGCAGAACATCGTCACGTCGCGGAACGACGTCGGCGAGGCGATCGCTGCGGCGCGGACGATCACGCCGCCGAGCGAGTGGCCGACGAGGTGGACCGGAGCGCCGTCGTCGAGCAGTCCGGCGACGCGGACGACGTCGGCGGCCTCCTGCTCGAGCGTGTACGCCGTGCGGTCGTCGGGCGAGACCGAGTCGGCCTGTCCACGACGGCTGATCGCCACCGCCGACCACCCGGCGTCGCGGAGGAGCGGCAGGAACGTCCGCCAGTCCTCCTTCGAGCCGGTGTACCCCGGGACGATGAGCACGACACCCTTCGACACCCCGGACGGCACGATCCGGTACGCCGTGAGGCGGCCGATCGGCAGGTCGATCCCGACGACGTCGACACCGTCCGGCGTCGGCAGGTGGCCGAACGCCGGCACCGCCGGGAAGTCGTGCAGCGTGGTCACAGCCGGCCCTCCGCGAGGGCGCGGCGGGGGTTCGGCACGGCGTCGAGCAGGGCGATCGTGTACGGGTCCTGCGGGTTCTGCAGCACCTCGGCCGTCCGTCCCCGCTCGACCACGGCACCCTCGTGGAGCACCATGATGTCGTCGGTGATGAGCCGCGCGCTGAGCAGGTCGTGCGTGATGTAGAGGAGCGAGACGCCCCACTGCTCGCGCAGGTCCTCGAGCAGGGCGAGCACGCCGGCGCGCAACGTCACGTCGAGCATCGAGACCGGCTCGTCGGCGATGATCACCTGCGGGTCGGACGCGAGTGCCCGGGCGATGACGACGCGCTGCCGCTGCCCACCGGAGAGCTGGTGCGGGAGCTTCTGCGCGAACTGCTCGACCGGGGTCAGGCCCACGGTCTCGAGGAGCTCGAGCACGCGGCGCCGGGCGTCCTGCCCCGTCAGGTCCGTGTAGTTCGCGATCGGGCGGGACAGCGTGTACTCCACGGTGTGCAGCGGGTTGAGCGCCGCGTACGGGTCCTGGAACACCATCTGCACCTCGGAGCGGAGGTCCCGCAGGCCGCGCTTGCCCAGGCGTGCGACGTCGAGGTCGCCGAACCGGACGGTGCCGGTCGTCGGCTTCTCGACCCCGGTCAGGAGCTTCGCGATGGTCGACTTGCCCGAACCGGACTGGCCGACCAGGGCGAGCGACTGCCCCGGCTCGAGGGTGAACGACACGTCGCGCACCGCCTGCACGGGCTGCTCGCCGCGGCGCGGCGCCGGGTAGGTCTTCACGATGTTCGAGACGACGATCGGGTTCTTCGCCGCCGAGCGCTCACGCGACCCGACGGTGCTGAACGACGACGTGGCCTCCTGCCGCTTCTCGCCGGACGTCGCGCGCTGCGACCGGTCCGGGAACCCGGGCAGGGACACGATCTCGGCCCGCGGGTCGGCGTAGTGCGACAAGAGCATCTGCGTGTACTCGTCCTGCGGGTTGCGCAGGAGCTCCTTCGAGCCGCCGTCCTCGACGATGCGGCCCTCGTGCATGACGAGCACGCGCTCGGTGGCCTCGAGCACGATGCCGAGGTCGTGGCTGATCAGGATCGCCGTGAAGCCCTCGGCCTGCTGCAGCTCGATGATCGTGTCCATGACGGCGTGCTGCACGAGCACGTCGAGTGCCGTGGTCGGCTCGTCGAACACCATGAGCTGCGGTTCGAGCGACAGGGCCAGGGCGATCGAGACACGCTGCCGCATGCCGCCGGAGAGCTCCCCGGGGAACCGGGCGAGCATCGACGTCGGCAGCTTCACCTTCTCGATGAGCTCCTTCATCCGGGCGTCCCACCGGTCGCGCGACACGTGGCCGTGCGCCTTGAAGATGTCGATGAAGTGGTTCCGGACGGTGCGCACCGGGTTGAGCGCGTTCATGCCGGACTGCAGCACCATCGCGAAGCCGCCCTGGCGCTGCTGCCGGAGCGCTTCCTCGTCGAGGTCACGGATGTCGTGGCCGTTGAAGACGATGCTGCCGCCGTTCGTCCGCGCCGGCGGCTTCTGCAGACGCGTCAGCGCGTAGCCGAGCGTCGACTTGCCCGAACCGGACTCGCCCACCAGGCCGACGAACTCGCCTTTCCGCAAGCTGAACGACACGTGGTCGACCGCCTGCACGGCCGTCTGGCCGGCCGATTCGTACACGACCGACAGGTCGCGGACGTCCAGCAGGACGCCCTGGGCGTCACCACCGTCGGACGGGAGGCCCGTGGCGGCGCCGTCCCGCGCCTCCAGGCCGTCATCTGCGTACGTTCGCGAGCCGCTCATGCGGTCGCCTCCTTGCGCTTCGGGCGCGCGCCTTCGCGCAGCCGCGGGTTGGACACGGCGTCGACGCCGAAGTTGATCAGGGTGAGGCTCATCGCGAGCAGCGCGATGCAGAGACCGGGGGCGAAGAGCAGGATCCACTGGCCGGTGAGCAGCGCGTTGGAGTTCTGCGCCCAGTAGAGGATCGTGCCCCAGCTGACGATCGACGAGTCGCCGAGCCCGAGGAACTCGAGGCCCGCCTCGGCCAGGATCGCGCTCGTGGCCGCTCCGAAGAACGAACCGACGATGAGCGAGGTCATGTTCGGCAGGATCTCGCGGAACACGATGCGGGTCGCACCGTCACCGGAGAACTGCGCGGCCGTCACGAAGTCCCGACCGCGCAGGGACTGCGTCTGGCTGCGCAGGACGCGTGCGCCCCAGGCCCAACCGGTGACCACGATCACCGCGATGATGACCGCGATGCCGCCGTTCTGCAGGTACGCCGCGATGACGATCATCAGGGGCAGGCCCGGGATGACCAGGAACAGGTTCACGATGAAGCCGATGACCTCGCCGATCCACCCGCGGACGTAGCCCCAGCTGAGGCCGATCGCCACGGCGACGAGCGTCGACAGGATGCCGGCGACGGCACCCACCATCACGGAGATCCGTGCGCCGTAGATGATCTGGGACAGGACGTCCTCGCCGGCGGCGGTGGTGCCCATCCAGTGGTCGGCGGTCGCGTCGGCGGACCGGGCGAAGCCGTTCTGGCTGGCACCGTACGGGGCCAGGAGCGGCGCGAAGATCGCGACCAGCACGAACACCGCGAGGATGATGATGCCGATCCGGGCCTTCGAGTTCGACCAGACGACGCCGAACTGGCGGGCGATGCTCTTCCACTTGGAAGGAGCCTGTTGTTCGTCGGTGTCCTGGGTCCGGACAGCGACAGTGGCGTTGTTGGTCATCGGCGCGTCCTCGGGTCCAGGACGCCGTACATGACGTCCACGATGAAGTTGGCGATGAGCACCGACACGGTGATCATCAGGAAGAGGGCCTGCATCAGCGGGTAGTCCTGCCCGATGACGGCGTTGAACAGCAGGTAGCCGATGCCGGGGTAGCCGAAGACCTGCTCGACCAGCACCGAACCGCCGACCACGCCACCGAGTGCCAGACCGAAGCCGGTCAGGTTCGGCAGGATCGCGTTCCGCGCCGCGTACCGGACGGCCACGGTGCGGCCGCGCAGACCGTTCGCCTCGGCGAAGGTCACGTAGTCGTCACCGAGCGTGTTGATCATCGCGTTGCGCATGCCGATGATCCAGCCGCCGAGGCTCGTCACCAGGATCGTCACCGCGGGCAGAACCGCGTGCTGCAGGGCATCGGCCGCGAACGCTCCGTTGAGCCCCGGGGTGGTGGTCGCCGAGTAGGCGCCCGTCGTCGGGAACCAGTGCAGGACGTAGCCGAGGAAGAACAGCAGGAGCAGGGCGGTCCAGAAGTACGGGAACGTCGACATGAACGACCCCGACAGCGTCGGGAGCGAGTCCAGCCAGGTGCCGCGCTTCCACGCCGCCGCGACGCCGATCAGGGTGCCGAGGACGAACGCGAGGATCGTCACGACGCCGACCAGGATGAGCGTGTACGGCAGGGCCTTCGACACCAGGTCGCCGACCGGCTGCGGGTAGAACGTGTAGCTCACCCCGAAGTCGAGCGTGACGACCTGGTGCAGGTAGTTGACGTACTGGTCCCACAGGTTGCCCGTGGGGACGCCGAGCTGGGCCTCGATGGCCTTCTTGGTGGCTTCGGTGACGGGTCCGTTCTGGCTGAGCTTCGCCAGCGCGGCGTCCGACGGGCTGCCCGGCATGAGGCGCGGGAGCACGAAGTTCAGCGTGACCGCGGCCCAGAGGGTCAGGACGAAGAGGACGAGTTTCTGGAGGATGTACTTCACTTCTGGTCCTCTTGCTGCTTCAGGATCTCCTGGCCGGCTGCGCTGTCCCGGAGCCGGAGCTTCGAGAAGATGAGCAGCGGTGCGGAGTCGTAGTTCTGCGGGGCCATGTACGGGTCCTCGGCGCTGGGCCAACCGACGAACTTGCCGGTGTTGAACAGCCCCCAGAGCCCGCCGTAGTACATGCCGATCACGGGCAGCTCGTCGTACACGATCTCCTGCAGCTGGTTCAGGATCTCCTGCTGCTTCGCCGTGTCCGTCGTCGCCTTGTACTCGTCGAGGAGCTTCTGGGTGTCGGCGTTCTTGTAGCGCTCGTAGTTGTTCACCGTCGACTTGCCGACCGGCTGGTAGAAGTCGCTGCTGAGCAGGGAGTTGAACGCCTGGTAGACGTCACCGTTGCCCATGCCGCCCATCGCCATGTCGAACGTGCCGTTGTTGATGTTCTGCTGGTACCCGGCGGGCTGTGGTGCCTGGATCGTCACCTTCACGCCGATGGCCGTCAGGTCGCGACGGACCTCCTGCGCGGCACGGAGCCAGTCCGAGTAGCCGTTCGCGGTCATGATGGTGATGGACAGCTGCTTGCCGTCCTTCATGATCTTCCCGCCCTGCTCGGTCCAGCCGGACTTCGCGAACGCGGCCTTCGCAGCGTCGACGTCCTGCGTGATCATGCCCTTGTCCGGGATGTCCGGGTTGAGGTACTTCTCCTGGTTCGGCAGGATCAGGCCGGTCTGGCCCGCTGCCGCCAGGTTGCCCTCGGACGCGGTCTCGGCGATGTCGTCACGGTTCAGCGCGAGCGAGATGCCCTTGCGGACGTTGACGTCGTTGTACGGGGCCTTCGTCAGGTTCGGGATGAGGCCGATCACGCCACCGGCCGGGAACCACCACTGGTTCGTCTTCGACGCGGCACCCCAGGTGCCCTTGACGTCCGAGATGAACGAGTACGCCCAGTCGTAGCCGCGGGTGACGGTGTCGAGCTGCGTGTTCGTCGCCGGCAGGATGAGGTGCTTGATGGCGATCTTGTCGGCCTGCCAGTACGTCGGGTTCTTGTCCATCGAGTACTGCTGGTCGGTGTAGTTGCCGAGCACGAACGGACCGGTGCCGACCGGGTTCGGGTCGCGGAACGTCGTGGGGTCCTTCACGCCGCCCCAGTGCTGCTCCCCGAGGATGTACGTCGCGCCGATGATGTTCAGGCTGGGCACGTCGTCGCTCTTGAGGTGGAAGACGACGTGGTCGCCGTCCACCTCGATGCTCTTGATGTGCTGCCAGGCGCCCTTGACGTCCATCGCCGGGAACTTCTTCAGCAGGTCGAACGTGAAGACGACGTCCTTCGCCGAGAACGGCGAGCCGTCGGACCACTCGACGCCCTGGCGGATCGTCATGTCGATCGTGCTGGCGTCCGGCTGGCTCCACTTGCTGGCGAGCCACGGGGTGCCCTTGCCGTCGAGGGGGTTGATCTCGATGAGCGGCTCGTACATCCACTTGGAGGCCGTGCGGGCGTTCGCGATGTACGGGTTGAAGTTGCGGTCGAACAGCGGGTTGCCGTGGTCCGCGTTGATGAGCATCGTGTCCTTGCCGATCGTGGGATCGGGTTCGGACCGGACCTGGATGCTGCAGCCGGTGGCCATGAGGGCCACGGCTGCGAGCCCGGCGATCGCCGCGACGAGGCGTCCGCGTCGTCGGGTGCTGCCGGGGCGCGTTCCGGGAGCGCGGGTCCCGGGGTCGCGCTTGCCGCGCGTGCGCTGTGGGGGAAGCGTCATTGCTCGGTCGACCTCCGTGTCGAATCGGTACTGGGTCAATGTATGCGCTTACATCGCGTCGCGCAACACCGGGGTTCCGTGCCGGGGTGGTACGCAGGCGCGGGCGGAAGCAGCGAGCGTCGGAGCGAGGGTCGGAGCGAGGGTCGGAGCGAGGGTCGGAGCGAGGGTCGCTGCGCACGGTGCGCGTTCCGTCGCCGGGTGCGAGGCTGCCCGCTCCGTGCGCGGTTGCAGGCCCGCACCGGGCGGTCAACGTCGCACGGGATGAGCAAAGCCGCACGGTGCGGACGCATCGCCGCGCCGCTCGCCGCCTCGCTCGCCGCGCCGCTCGCCGCGCCGCTCGCCGCGCCGCTCGTCACAACGCCGGCGGGCAGCTTTCGCGCAGCAGCACCTCGACCGGCAGCCGGACGGCGCGCGGCGGTCCCTCGCGACGGTCCAGCCGGTCGACGATCGCCCGCACCGCTGCACGCCCGAGTTCCCCCATCGGCTGGTGCACCGTGGTGAGCCGCGGCGACGAGAACCGCCCGGCGTCGATGCCGTCGAACCCGGTGACGACGACGTCCTCGGGCACGCGCAGGCCCCGGGCGGTGGCGGCGTCGAGCACCCCGAGCGCCGACTGGTCGTTCGAGCACACGATGGCCCGGGGCACCTCGTCCGCCAGCAGCGTCGCCGCCAGCTCGCGCGCCCGCGCCCGGCCGAAGTCACCGTGCACCACCCGGACCGACGACGCCGGCACCCCGTGGTCCGCCAACGCCGACCGGAAGCCCGTCGAGCGCTCCATGTCGTCCGGTGAGTCGATCGGGCCTGCGACGTACGCGAGCGACCGGATGCCGAGCCGCCCGATCACGTGCGATGCGAGCGTCCGCATGCCGGCGCTGTTGTCCACGCTCACGGAGTCGAACCCGTGCGACCGCCGGTCGTCGGCGAGCACCACGACCGGGATCCGACGGGCGACGTGCTCGAGCAGGTCGTCCGGCACGGTCTGCGCGAGCACGGCGAGGCCGTCCACCCGGCCGGCGACGTCGTTGACGATCACGTCGCGCGAGGACCCCCGACCGGCGGCGACCATGAGCGCGAGTCCGCGCTGCCAGGCCTCGGTCTCGGCGCCGCGCAGGACCTCGTCGAAGTACAGGTTCGAGGAGAACGGCTGCGTCACGTGGCGGCGGTCGTCGACCACGCGGACGCCCCCGTCGGTGACCAGGTCCGGCCGTTCGTCGGGCACCACGTCGAACCCGGGCAGCAGCAGTCCGACGACGCCGGTGCGCTTGCCGGCGAGGGCTCGGGCGTTGCCGGAGGGGACGTAGCCGAGGCTGCGGATCGCCGCTTGGACGCGGTCCCGGGTGCCCTCGCGGACGGCGTCCGGCGTGCGGAGCACGCGCGAGACGGTCGCGATCGAGACGTTCGCGGCACTGGCGACGTCGTAGACCGTGGGAGGTGCGGTACGTGGTGCAGCCAAGCCGTGCCTCCCGTCCGACGTCCGCTGGTGCGCACCGGGGCGGCGCGGCCGCACCATCCTAGGCACGGTCCGTGACGGCACTTCTCCACATGTGACGAAAGCCCTTGCGGCGGCCGGAGCGACCGCGCGACACTGTCACGACCTCAGTACGTCCCGTGAGGAAGCGCACCGGCGGGCAGGATGCCCGCGCACACCACGATGCCCACACGCAGGGGAAGGACACCGACATGTCACAGGCGACACGATCCGGAAGCAAGCTGGCGAACCGCGCGAGCCACGACGAGGCCGAGGTGCGCGACGCGCTGCTCGAGCGCACCGACGGCGGCGGTTCGACGTTCGACCAGCTCGACGCGACGGAGGAGCGCGCGGACCGCCCGTAGCGGGTCACGTCCGGCGTCGACCGGGCGACGGCCAGGAGGCGCGGACCGGCAGCTGCTGTCGGGTCGCGTCTCCGGCACGGTCGCGTCCAGTGCCCTGCTCGCGCCACGGCGGACCGGGTCACGCGCCGCGCGCCACGCGCCGCGCGTCACGCCGGGCCCCGGGGTTCGTGCTCCGTCAGGTCACGCGGTTCGCGTCAGCGCTCGGTGGCCCCGACGATCGTCATGCCCGCGCCGCGCAGTCGGCGGCGCTCCTGTGCGATCCAGCCGAGCAACCGGTCGTTCGTCCCGGCGACGTGCGCTGCGACGAGCCCGGCCGCACGGTCGGCGTCGCCGTCGCGCACGGCGTCGATGATGGCGCTGTGCTCGTCCCACGCGGCGTCGCGAGCCTCGGGCGTGCGCACCTCGATCCACCGGGTCCGCTCGAGACGGGTCAGGGCATCGGCGATCGCGTCGGTGATGAACCGGTTGCCGCCGAGCGCCGCCAGGTCGAGGTGGAACGTCGAACCCATCCGGATGCCGGCCTGCTGGTCGGGCGTCGGGCGCAGGGCGTCGAGGTGCCCGCGGACCTCGGCGAGCTGTTCGGCGCTCGCCCGCTCGACCGCGAGTCGGGTGGCGGCGGGTTCGAGCACGCCCCGGAGTTCGGCGAGCGAGGCGATCTCGTCGAGGTCGATCGGGGTGACCGTCCACGAGCGCCCCTCGTGCAGGATGAGGCCTTCGCGCTCGAGCCGCGACAGTGCGGCACGGACGGGGGTCCGCGAGGCGTGGAACCGCGCTTCGAGACCGCGCTCCGAGATGCGCTCACCCGGCGCGATGTCGAGCGTCAGGATCGCGGCACGCAGGTTGTCGTAGAGCTGGGCCGTCTGCGACACCGGGGTTGCATCGGTCGTGTCGGTCACGGCCAACAACTCTAGCGGGGACACCGTCGGAATGGTATACCGTTGTGGTATACCAATTACTTCCGACATGAAACGATGCGAGCCACCACGATGACCGCGACCGCCGCACCCCCGACGCCCACCACGATCGGCCGCCGAGCGTGGACGATGCTCGCACTCGGGGTCGCCGCGCAGGCCGCCGGGACCCTGGTGGTGACGGCTCCCGCTCTGCTCATCCCGTACCTGCACGCGAACGGTACGTCCCTGACCGTGGCGGGCGTGCTCGCCGCCGCGCCGACGTTCGGCATGGTCCTGACGCTCATCGCCTGGGGCGCGATCACCGACCGGATCGGCGAACGGATCGTGATCGCGGGCGGACTCGTGCTGACGACCCTCGCGGTGGTCGGGGCATGGCTCGCCGCGGGCGACCCGGTCCTGCTCGGTCTGGCGTTCCTGCTGGGCGGCATGACGAGCGCGTCGACGAACGCCGCGAGCGGCCGGGTCGTCGTCGGCTGGTTCCCGAAGGAGCGGCGCGGGCTCGCGATGGGCATCCGGCAGATGTCGCAGCCGCTCGGCGTGACACTCGCGGCGGTCACCGTGCCGCAACTCGCCGAGGGGTCCGGGATCCGCACGGCCCTCGTCCTGCCGATCGTCCTCTGCGCCGTGCTCGCGGTGCTCTGCGCCGTCGGCATCCAGAACCCGCCACGACCGGCCCGGCACACGGCACCGGCCGAGACGACGGCGAACCCGTACCGGGCGAGCGGGTTCCTCTGGCGGATCCACGCGGTGTCGATCCTGCTCGTGGTGCCGCAGTTCACCCTGTCGACCTACGGGCTGGTGTGGCTCGTCGGGCTGGGCTGGTCGACGGCCGCAGCAGGGCTGCTCGTCGGGGCGTCGCAGTTCGTCGGGGCGATCGGGCGGATCCTGGTCGGGGTGTGGAGCGACCGGGCCGGCTCACGCGTCGGACCGCTGCGGATCGTCGTCGTGAGCGCCGCCGTCGTGATGGGGCTGCTCGCGCTGGTCGACGTCACGCACCTGGCGGCCGGCGCCGTGTTCCTGGTGATCGCGACGAGCGTCACCGTGGCGGACAACGGGCTGGCCTACACGTCGGTCGCCGAGGCGGCCGGGCCGTTCTGGTCCGGTCGCGCCCTCGGCACGCAGAACACCGGGCAGTTCATCGCGGCGAGCGCCGTCGGCCCGGGCATCGGCGCGTTGGTGACGGCGCTCGGGTTCGCGGCGTCGTTCGGCATCGTAGCTGTGCTGCCGCTGCTGGCCCTGCCGCTGGTCCCGCGTGCGGACCGGTCGCACGACTGACCGCGCGATGCACTGCAGGAACGGGCGTACCTGGTCGAAAGAACTGACCAGGTACGCCCGTTTCGATAAGGTACGCGCGCGGCTCGCTAGGCGGGGACGACCGGACCCACGGGCCAGCGGAGCAGCGCGGCGGCGGGAGCACCACCGGGCAGCGACGCGGCGTTGACGAGCACGAGCTCGGCGTCGGTCAGCACCGCGGCCCGCACCAGCGCGCACACCGCCGGCACCGCCCCGATGACCGGCGTCCCCGCGGCCTGCTCCGGTGCTGTGGCGACCCACGGCGCCCCGGCGAGCGCGAGCAGCGTCCGGTCGCCGATGGCCACGGCGTCGAGGGCGACGGTCGCACCCTGTGCCTGCTGCAGCGCCTCGACGACGGGTCCGAGGCCGGTGACGACCTGGTTGTCACCACGGCCGACGTGCGTGCGGAGCGAGTCCTCGAGGTCGTGACGGCGGGTGGCGACGACGCGGGCGAGTGCGGTCTCGACGTGCTCGACGAACGCCTGCTTCGAACCGGCGTCGGCTCGAGGGTCGCCCGGGAACACCGAGACGAGTGCACGGGTCTCGGACGAGAGTGCCTTCACCAGCAGCTCGCGGGCGGTGACGTCACCGGCGACGACGACGAGTCCGGGGCGGATCGTCCGCACGGCCTCGTCGACGGCAGCAGCGGTCTCCGAGGAGTTCTGCTTCCAGATCTCCTCGGTGTGCTGCTGCCAGTGCGGCTGCTTCCACCCGGTGCCGGCCTTGGCGTAGTGCAGGGTGTCGTTCCGGCCCGCCACCTGCTGCTCGGACGCGTCGGCCGCGACCGGAGCGTGCCCGAGGCGGTAGGCACGGAAGGCCCCGCCCTCCTTGCCGGCGTGGACCACCAGGAACGGCAGGTCGACGGGACGGTGGGCGACGAGCGGCACCAGGTCCGGTACGGCTCCGACGCCGACGGACTCCGATCCGTGCAGCGGCCCGGGCAGGACCTCGCTCAGCACGACCTCGCCGTCGTGCACGAGCACGTACCGGGTGACGGGCGAGGGGACGCCGGGCTCCTGCTCGAACTCGGTGGCGACGGCGTCGACGACCTCGTCGGACGCACCCTGTGCCCGGAGCCCCTCCTCGACACCGCGGAGCTTGAGCGCCGCCTGTCGTCGGGGATCCTCGACGTTGCCGGAGACGTCGGCGTAGGCCCAGGCCCAGGTGCCGCCGCCCTCCAGTCGCTCTCCCAGGATCCGGTGCAGTTCGCTCGTCGCGTTGGTCGACGTCATGGCAGCTCCTCTCGGACGGTTGCCGGAGCCGATGAGCCCCGGCGCTCTCACGTGCGACCACACTCCACCTCGCCGCCACCGGGCGTCCACAGTCGGGAGCGAACACCCAGGCGCGAATCTGCAACGACGCTCGGTTTTGTGGTTGGCTGAGCTGGACCCCGAATCGACGACGAACCGGAGTGCGGCAATGACGCCACGACCACGACCCATCTCCAGACGACAACTCCTGGGCTTCGGCATCGGCACGGCGGCGGCAGGGCTGCTCGCCGGCTGCGCGGTCCCCGGTTCCACCAACGTGAACAAGGCCGCCCTCGTGCCGGCCGCCGCGTCGGGCGAGACCGTCCAGCTCACCTACTGGGCCTGGTTGAAGGACCTGCAGAAGGTCTGCGACGTCTGGAACAAGACGCACCCGAACATCCAGGTGTCGGCGAACTGGATCCCCGGTGGCAACAGCGGCGGGTACCAGAAGATGTACTCCGCGCTGGCGGCTGGCGGCGGTCCGGACATCGGTCAGGTCGAGCTCCGGCAGATCCCCGAGTTCATGCTCGCCAACGGTCTCGTCGACCTCGCCCGCTACGGCGCGAAGGACTTCGAGTCGAAGTACGACGAGGCGGCGTGGGCGCAGGTGTCCTTCGTCGACGGCATCTACGGCATCCCGCAGGACACCGGCCCCATGGGGTTCTACTACCAGACCGCCCTGCTCGAGCAGGCCGGCGGCGAACCCCCGACGACGTGGGACGAGTGGCGGGACCTGGCCGAGAAGGTCCGGAAGACGGGCAAGCAGAACTACCTCGAGGTGTTCCCGGTCTCGGACGCGTCACCGTTCGCCGCGTACGCACAGCAGGCCGGCGCCCGCTGGTTCAAGGTCGACGGTGACGAGTGGGTCGTCGACATGACCGACGACAAGACCCTGATGGTCGCGGACTTCTTCGACGGGGTCATCGACGACAAGCTCGTCGACACCAGCGCCGGTGCATACTCCCCCGGCTGGTACGCCTCGGCCGCGAGCGGCAAGATCGCCGCGGTCACGAGCGCGAGCTGGGGCGATGCCCTGATCGAGTCCGTGCAGGGCGGCGAGGGCAAGTGGAAGGTCGCCCCGATGCAGAAGTGGGGCGCCGACGGCTTCGGCTCGAGCGCCATCGGCGGGTCGACGGCGGCGGTCCTGGCGAACGCGAAGCACCCGAGGGAAGCGCTCGAGTTCATCACCTGGATGACCACCTCGAAGGAGGGCATCGACGCGATGATCAAGCACTGCGGCATCGGTTGGTCGCCCGCGGTCGACTACATCGGCAAGCAGCGTGAGCAGCCGTCGAAGTGGTTCTCCGGCCAGAACTACAACGAGGACGTCTTCGTGCCGGCCTCGAAGGAGCAGAACATCGACTGGTCCTGGTCCCCGGTGACCCAGTCGGCGTTCACGAGCCTGCAGAACCAGTTCCGCCGCAAGCTCACCTCCGGCCTCAAGCTCTCCGACGCGGTGGAACTCGCGCAGCGGGAGATCGTCCAGTCCTTCAAGGACAAGGGCCTCAGCGTCAGGACGGCACGATGAGCCAGCAGACCAGCACGCGACCCGCCTTCCGCACGAGCACGAAGGCCACGAGTGCGCAGAAGCGTGCCCCGTGGATCCTGCTCGCGCCGTTCCTGGCCCTGTTCCTGCTGACGTTCATCATCCCGATCATCAGCGCCCTGTTCCAGTCGTTCACGACCGTCGACCGTGAGGGCCTGTTCGGCGAGGACGGCGTCGTCGGCAAGTTCGCCGGCTTCGACAACTACGCGATCGCCCTGCAGGACTCCGGTTTCGTCGCCTCGATCGGCCGCATGCTGCTATTCGGCATCGTGCAGGTCCCGGTGATGATCATCGCCTGCACGATCCTGGCGCTGCTGCTCGAGTCGGCGAGCGCCCGCTGGCCGGGCTTCTTCCGCGCGATCTACTTCATGCCGTACGGCGTCCCCGGCGTCATCGCGACGATCCTGTGGTCGTTCCTGTACGTGCCCGGCCTGTCGCCGATCGTGTCCCTGCTGCAGTCGATGGGGCTGCAGCCGGACTTCCTCGGCGCCAACAGCGTGCTGTGGTCGATCGCGAACATCGTCACGTGGACCTACACGGGCTACAACATGCTCATCATCGTGGCGCAGCTCAAGTCGATCCCCGGCGAGGTCTACGAGGCCGCCAAGATGGACGGCGCCGGCCCGTTCCAGGTCGCGTGGCGGATCCAGATCCCGCTCATCGCGCCGGCCCTGGTGCTCACCACGGTGTTCTCGATCATCGGCACGCTGCAGCTCTTCGCGGAGCCGCAGATCCTGTCCACGGTCGCCCCGGCGATCGACACCGAGTACACGCCGAACTACGCCGCGTACACGAACGCGTTCGCGTTCAACGAGTACGGCGTCGCGAGTGCGCAGGCGGTGATCATCGCGCTGGCCGCGTTCATCCTGTCGTTCGCGTTCCTCGCGTTGACGAACCGCGCGCCGAAGGACGAACGCGACCGGCGCAAGCGCGCCAAGCGTGACGGCCTGGAGGCCCGCACCGCGCTCCAGACGCGCGCTGCGGCGGGCAGCACCGGTACTTCCCAAGCCGCACCGGGCCTCCAGGCCAGGTCCGGTCTGCAGAACGGAACGAAGGGGGCGGACGCATGACCAGCGAAGCCATCGAAGCGCCGGCCACGGCGAAGACCGCCGTCCCCGTGGACACCACGTCGATCTCGGCGCACCAGCGCCGCAAGCTCGACCGGTCTCCCCGCTCGCAGATCGTCGTGACGGGCATCCTCGTCATCGTCGCGCTGTACTTCCTCGTCCCGCTGTACTGGGTGGTCATCGCCGCGACGAAGACCACCGGCGCGCTGTTCTCGACGAACGGGTTCTGGTTCGGCGGCGAGTTCGCACTGTGGAGCAACCTGCAGCAGGTGTTCACCTACGACGGCGGCATCTTCGTCCGGTGGATCGCGAACAGCATCCTGTACTCCGGCGTCGGTGCGGTCCTGGCGACCTACTTCGCCGCGGCCGGCGGGTACGCGCTGGCGAAGTACGACTTCAAGGGTCGGCAGTTCGTGTTCGGCACGATCCTCGGCGGCGTGCTCGTGCCCGGGACCGCGACGGCGCTGCCGCTGTTCCTGCTGTTCTCGACCCTCGGCCTGACCGACACGTACTGGAGCGTGCTCATCCCGAGCCTCGTCTCCCCGTTCGGCCTGTTCCTGTGCCGGGTGTACGCGGCGGCGTCGGTGGACACCACGCTGCTCGAACAGGCACGCATCGACGGTGCCAGCGAGCTCCGGATCTTCCACACCGTCGTGCTCCGCCAGATGACCCCGGCCCTGGTGACCGTGTTCCTGTTCCAGGTCGTCGGCATCTGGAACAACTTCTTCCTGCCGCTCATCATGCTGGCAGACCAGAAGCTGTACCCGATCACACTGGGGTTGAACAACTGGCGCTCGCAGGTCGACCGCCTGCCGGAGTTCTACCAGCTCACCACCGGCGGGGTGCTCGTCTCGGTCATCCCGCTCGTCATCGCCATCATCGTCCTGCAGCGCTTCTGGCGCGGGGGCCTCACGGAAGGATCGGTCAAGGGTTGACCAACTCCGCACTCGACGACCTCCACTCGACCTCGCCGGGTTCGGCATCACGGCTCCCTCCGCGGGCCGCGCTCCACACCGACGCACCCTCGCTGTCACTGAACGGCGACTGGCGCTTCCGGTGGTCGCCGGTCGCATCGGTGTCCGACGCGTTCGCGACCGACGCCGCCGTGGAGGACGACCCCGCGTGGGGCGAGCTCCCGGTGCCGTCGCACTGGGTGCTGCACGGGCACGGGTCGCCGAGCTACACGAACCTGCAGTACCCGTTCCCGATCGACCCGCCGCACCCGCCGGACGAGAACCCCACCGGCGACCACCGGCGCACGTTCGAGCTGCCGGCATCCTTCGCGGCGGCCGGTCGGGTGCTGCTGCGGTTCGACGGGGTCGAGTCGCACTTCCGGGTGTGGCTGAACGGCACGCTCGTGGGCTGGTCGACCGGGTCCCGTCTGGCGACCGAGTTCGACGTCACGCAGCTGCTCCGTCCGGGGTCGAACGACCTGGCCGTGCGGGTGCACCAGTGGTCGGCGGCCTCCTACCTGGAGGACCAGGACCAGTGGTGGCTGCCCGGGATCTTCCGCGACGTCACACTGCTCGCCCGTCCGACGGCGCCGATCGACGACGTGTTCGTGCGCGCCGGGTGGGCACCGACGCTCGGCAGCGCCGCGACGGCCGGGACCGCTGCGTCCGGACGCCCGGCGACCGGCAGCGGGACCATCACGTTCCCGACGCTGGACGCTGGCTTCCCGGTGCGGTTCGCGGTGCCCGCCCTGGGCGTCGACGTGACGTGGGCGACGGCCGACGAGGTCGCGCCGCTCGAGGTCGAGGGCGTCGAGCCGTGGAGCGCGGAGCTGCCGAAGCTGTACGACGCCACGCTGTCGACCGGCACGGACGCCGGCGGCGCCGACGGCGGTGAGACCGTGTCGCTCCGGCTCGGCTTCCGCACCGTGTTGATCGAGGGCGACCGGTTCCTGGTGAACGGCGAGCGCGTGGTGTTCCACGGCGTGAACCGGCACGAGACCCACCCCGTCCGCGGCCGCGTCTTCGACGAGGAGCACGCCCGCGCGGACATGGCGCTCATGAAGCGCAACAACGTCAACGCGATCCGCACCTCGCACTACCCGCCGCACCCCCGCGTGCTGGACCTCGCCGACGAGCTCGGCTTCTGGGTGATCCTGGAGACCGACCTCGAGACCCACGGGTTCATCTTCACCGGCTGGGTCGGCAACCCGTCGGACGACCCGGCCTGGGCGGACGCCTACCTCGACCGCGTCGCACGGACCGTCGAGCGGGACAAGAACCACCCGTCCATCGTGATGTGGTCGCTCGGCAACGAGTCCGGCACCGGCCGGAACCTGGCGGCGATGTCGCAGTGGGTGCACGACCGCGACGCCGAGCGGCCCGTGCACTACGAGGGCGACTACACGGGCGAGTACACCGACGTGTACTCGCGGATGTACCCGTCGCTGCAGGAGACCGAGTCCATCGGAGGCGGCACCCCGACGCCCCTGCTCGGCTGCGGCCCGGCCGAGGCCGCACGGCAACGCTCGAAGCCGTTCATCCACTGCGAGTACGTCCACGCGATGGGCAACGGCCCCGGCCAGATCGCCGAGTACGAGGCCCTGGTCGACCGGTACCCGCGCCTGCACGGCGGGTTCGTGTGGGAGTGGCGCGACCACGGGCTCCTGGCGCAGACGGCGTCCGGCCAGGACTACTACGCCTACGGCGGCGACTTCCACGAGGTCGTGCACGACGGCAACTTCGTGATGGACGGCCTGGTGCTGCCCGACGACTCCCCGACCCCGGGGCTCGCCGAGTTCGCGGCCGTCGTCGCCCCGATCCGCCTGGCGGTGTCGGACACCACGATCCTGGTCGAGAACCGGTACCACTCGGCCTCGACCGCCGGGCTGCGGTTCTGCTGGACCCTGTCGCGGAACGGCGTCGTCGAGGCCTCCGGTCGGTTCGCCGCCGGCGTGGTGGCAGCCCGCGAGTCGGCGACCGTCCCGGTGCCGTCCGAGGTGCTCGACGCGGCCACGGCCGAACTCACACCCGGCGACGAACTCTGGCTCGACCTGACCGCCGAACTGGCGGGCCCGACCGCGTGGGCGGACACCGGCCACGTCGTCGCACGCACCCAGCGGCTCGTCGCGAGCCGTGTGGCGGACGCACCACGGGCCTCCCGGCAGGGGTGGGACGGCGACCGTCTCGGCGACGGGACGTTCTCGGACCGCGGCGACCTGGTGTCCTGGAAGGGACACGAGATCGCAGGGCCCCGCCTGGAGCTCTGGCGCGCCCCGACCGACAACGACCGCTTGGCGTCGCAGGGCGGCTACGAGACGGCGGACCCGGTGCTGACGCACGGTGTCGGTGACCCGGACGCTCCCCCGTCGGCCTCGCGCTGGCGGGACCGTGGACTGGACCGGCTGACCCACCGCCTGGTGTCGGTGGCACGGACCGACTCCGGCCTGGAACAGCGGGTGCGGGTGGCGGCGGCGAACAGCGGGTGGGGCCTCGAGGTCACGCACCGCTGGACCCTGACGTCCGACGGGCTGGTGCTGCAGACCGACGCGGTGCCGTTCGGGGCGTGGGACGTCACCTGGCCGCGGATCGGGGTGCGGTTCGACCTGCCGGCCGGGTTGGCCGACGAGACGGCCACGTGGTTCGGCACCGGACCGCTCGAGTCGTACGCCGACTCGTCGCACGCTGCCCGGGTCGGTCGGTTCACCGCTCCGGTGCGGTCGCTCGGGGTCGAGTACTCGCGGCCGCAGGAGACCGGGCACCGGCCTGCTCTGCGCTCGTTGTCCGTCGGGCCGTTCACGGTGTCGACCGTGGGGTCGCACCGTGCGGGCTTCACCCTGTCACCGTGGACCGCGCAGCAGATCGACCGCGCCGAGCACCCGTACGAGCTGCCGGCGTCGGACCACCTGTACCTGTACCTCGACGCGGCGCAGCACGGGCTCGGCAGCCGGGCGTGCGGCCTCGACGTGCTGCCGGAGCACCAGCTCTGGCCGCAGGCGTTCAGTTGGAGCGTGGCGCTGGCGTAGGGCGGGTCGCTCTGCACAACCAAAGTCACCCCGAACCACGGATCGCCGCGGTTCGGGGTGACTTTGGTTGTGCGGCGTCCGGCTGCCTACGCGCCGGCGGACAGGGCGCGCAGGGCCTCGGGGTCGCTCGCGTTCAGGAAGTCGGTCAGGCGCTCGGGCTCGCCGGGCTCGTCGATCGCCTCGGCCGCACGGCGCAGCGCGAACAGCGCACGGAGCACGCCCCGGTTCGGCTCGTGCGCCCACGGCACCGGACCGGCACCGCGCCACCCGGCCTTGCGCAGGGCGTCGAGCCCGCGGTGGTACCCGACACGGGCGTAGGCGTACGACTCGAGCGCCGCGCCACGCTCCCAGGCCTCGTCGGCGAGCAGGGCCCACGCCAGGCTCGACGACGGGTGCGACACCACCACGCTGGCGACGGGGGCGTCGGCGGCGAGTGCCGCGGTCACCTCGGGTTCGGCGGGGAGCAGGGTCTCGGGGTTCGTCGACGGGTTCGGCAACAGGTTCTCCGGCATGCCCCCAGCCTGTCATCCCTTGCGCGTCCCCGTGGCCGGGATTACCGTGGGAGGCACCTCGTCGTCATCACGAGGCCCCCGGGGCGGGAGACCGACCGGCGCCACGGATGGCGGACACGGGGGTCCCCGACGGAAGAAGACGGATTGCTGTCGATCACCGGTTCTGCTCAGCCCACGCGCTGACACCGTGATCGCGCGCCCCGTCGGGCGCTCCACCGCACAGCGGTGGGTTCGGTGTCGTGCGCCCAGCATCGACACCGGGAGGCATCCCCATGCCCAGCAGTCCATCCGTCGTCCTGCACGACGTCACCTTTGCCTGGCCCGACGGCACCGTCGCGCTCGACCACCTCACCGCCGCCTTCGGGCGTGGCCGGACCGGCCTGGTCGGGAGGAACGGGGCCGGCAAGTCCACGCTGGTCCGGCTCGCGACCGGTCGGCTCCACCCCACGTCGGGCACCATCTCGACGTCCGGCCCCGTCGACCACCTGCCGCAGCGCCTCGCAACGGGGATCGACGACGCCGTCGCCGACCTGCTCGGCATCCGGTCGACGCTCACCGCCCTCCGGGCCGTCCTGTCCGGTGACGCGTCGCCCGAGCACTTCGAGGCGGTCGGCGACGACTGGGACCTCGAAGAGCGCGCTGCCGCAGCGATCGCGAGCGTCGGACTCGACGGCGCCGACCTGGAACGCCCGGTGTCGACGCTGTCCGGCGGGCAGTCCGTGCTCGTCGCCGTCGCCGGGGTGCGGTTGCGCGGCCGTCCGATCGCGTTCCTCGACGAACCGACGAACAACCTCGACCGTCGGGCACGAGGGCTCCTGCTCGACCTGGTCGACGACTGGCGCGGCACCCTCGTGGTGGTCAGTCACGACCGGGAGCTCCTCGAGCACGTCGACGAGACGTGCGAGCTCCGCGCCGGTGCGATGACCGTGTTCGGCGGGACGTTCAGTGCGTTCGAGGAGCACGTGGCCGTGCAGCAGGCGGCCGTCGAACGGGAGGTCCGGGTCGCCGAACAGCGACACCGCACCGAGAAGCGGCAGCGCATCGAGGCCGAGACGAAGATCGCCCGACGGGCTCGCGCCGGGGTGAAGGCCGTCGAGAACATGCCGAAGGGCTACGCGAACGAGCTGCGGAAGAAGGGCGAGCAGACCGCCGGCCGGCTGCGCGTCGGGTACGCGGACGACGAGGCCGCTGCCCTCGAGACGAAGCGGGAGGCACAGCTCCGGCTCCGCGACGACGAGTCCATTCACGTGACCCTGCCCGACCCGGACGTCCCGGCGTCACGACAGATCGCGACCGTCACGGTTCGCGGGCGGGACGTGATCGTGCAGGGGCCGGAGCGGATCGCCGTCACCGGGGACAACGGCGTCGGCAAGTCCACCCTGCTCGAACAGCTCGTCGGTGCGCCGGAGGCCCGGGAGCACCCGCTCCCCGACACCGGTGCCGTCGCCCACGTCGAGCGGATCGCCTACCTGCCGCAGCGGAAGGACACCCTCGACGACTCCGCCACGGTGCTCGACAACGTGCGACGGGACGCCCCGCACGTCGCCGCCGCCGAGGTCCGGAACCGCCTCGCGAAGTTCCTGGTGCGCGGCGACACCGTCGACCGGCTCGCCGGGGCTCTGTCCGGCGGGGAGCGCTTCCGGGTTGCGTTGGCGAGCCTGGTGCTGGCGGACCCGCCGCCGCAGTTGCTGGTGCTCGACGAGCCGACGAACGACCTCGACCTGACGAGTGTCGACCAGCTCGTCGACGCGTTGCGGGCCTACCGCGGCGCGCTCGTCGTGGTCAGCCACGACGAGACGTTCCTCGACCGGCTCGAGCTCGACGCGCGCATCGAGCTGTCGTAGCCCGCTGTCAGCGCCGTCGGGTCGGTCGGATCGCGAGCGACTCGACGGTGCCGCGCTCCGGCAGGTCGACGACCGTCCGGACGGCGGCGGCCACGTCCTCCGGCGCCAGGTAGTACGCGGTGTCGTAGTCCTCGCCGAGCTTCTCGGTCAGCGCCCGCTGCATGTCCGAGTCCGTCCGGCCCGGGTGCACGCTCGAGACCCGGACGCCGTTCGCCCGCTCTTCTTCGCGCAGGGCATCGGCGAAGGCCCGCAGTGCGAACTTCGACGCCGCGTACACACCACCGCCGGGGCCGGAGTGGAACCCCGAGCCGCTGTTGATCGGCACGACGATGCCCCGAGCCGCCCGGAGTGCCGGCAGCGCCACCCGGGTGAGCTCGGCGACCGCGAACAGGTTCGTGGCGAAGACCTGCTCCCACACGGCACGCGCGGTGTCGGCGATGGTCGTGCCCTGCTCGACACCGGCCGAGTGCACGAGCACGTCGAGCCGGTCGGGCAGCGCCGGCAGGTCCCCCGCGCCGAGGTCGCCGACGAACGGCACGGCGCTCGGCAGCTCGGCGACGAGGGCGTCCACTGCCTCGGCGTTCCGCCCGCCCACGAACACGTGGTGGGTGCGACCGAGGTCGGTCGCGATCGCGCGGCCGATGCCGCGGGTGGCACCGGTCACCAGGGCGACCGGACGGTTCTGGAGCTGTTCTGTCGTCACGTGGGCCAGCCTACGGAAGCCGGGCCGGGCCTCCTGTCCGGTTCCGCGATCTGTGGAGAACCGTCACCGCGACGACCATCGCGACCACCAGGACGGCCACCGCCGCGATGCCCCAGGGCGAGCCGGCCAGCGCGGCGACGACCGCCCAGAACACCGCGAGCCCGACGGTGGCGTAGAGGAAGGCCCACGCGACGCACCCCGGCACCATCGCGATCGTGTACCGCCACCACGCCACACGGGCGAGCCCCGCGGCCGCGTTCATCACCGTCTGCAGCCCGACCACCACGAAGCTCACCGTCACCACCGGCAGGCCCCATCGTTCGAGGAGCACTGAGCCGCGGCGGACCGCCGGCGAGTGCAACCAGCGACCCCAGCGGGAGCGCGAGGCACCCGTCACCGCGAGACGCGCGACCCAGTACGTGGCCTGCGCACGGCAGAACACGATCACGAAGAGCGCGAGGACGAGCTGCCAGAACGGCAGCCCCTCGAGGAAGTCGGGCACGGTCGCACCGTAGCGCCTCCGTCCGGAGGAACGCCGCGGGTGTCAGTCGCCGTCGGCGCCCTGCCGGATCCTGATCCCCTCGAGCACGTCCTGCGCCCGCTTCTCGTCCTGCTTCTCGATCTGGCGGGTGTCGCGCTCAGGGAGCTGGATGTCCTCCTCCGCCCGGATGCCCGCCTGCAGCTGCCGGCCGCGCTCGAGCTCGGCGTCGAACTCGGCACCGAACAGCAGCGCGTTGTTCGTGATCCAGAGCCACAGCAGGAACACGATGACGCCACCGAGGGAGCCGTAGGTGGCGTTGTAGTTCGAGAAGTTGGCGACGTAGAACCCGAAGCCGACGCTCGCGATGATCAGGATGAGGATCGCCAGGATCGACCCACCGCTCACCCACCGGAACTTCGGCTGCTTGACGTTCGGCGCCCAGTAGTAGAGCACCGCGACGACGATGATCGCGACGACGAGCAGGATCGGCCACTGCACGATCAGCAGGACCGTCGCGGCGGCGTCGCCGAGTCCGATGACGTCGCCGAAGCTCCGGGCGAGCGGACCCGAGACGAGCACGAGCAGGCCGACGACGAGCATGACGACGGTGAACACGGTCACGCCGAGCATGGTCGGACGGAGCTTCCAGATCGGTCGGCCCTCGCGGACGTTGTAGATCCGGTTCATCGCCCGGCCGAAGGCGCCGACGTACCCGGAAGCCGACCAGATCGCGCCGACGATGCCGACGACGAACGTGATGCCGGCGGCGGGCGACCGGACGAGACCCTCGATCGGGTCCCTCAGCAGGTCGACGACGCTCTGCGACCCGACGTTGCCGATGATCGTCAGCAGGGAGTCGATGGTCTTCTGCGGGTCGGACACGAGGCCCAGGATCGAGACGATCGCCAGCAGTCCGGGGAAGAGCGCGAGGACCGTGTAGTACGTCAGGCTCGCGGCGAGGTCGGTGCACTGGTCGCTGGAGAACTCACGCAGGGTCTTCTTCAGCGTGTAGACGAGCGTGGGCTTGGTGAGGTCGGTGGGACTGTCCGGCTTCCGGGAGTCGTCCGGGTCCGGCTTCTGCTGCTCCTGCGCCATCGGACTACCCCCGCGCCTTCAGGGCCTGCTTCGACCGCTTCACGGCGGCCTTGCGGTTCTTGTTCGCTCGTCGCTGCACCGCGGCGATGCCGGTCTGCTGCTTCACGCGGGCCTTGTGGGCCGGGTCACGGTCCAGCGCCTGCTCGGCGGCCTTGGCCCGGGCCTTCCGACCCTTGCGGCCGGACTGTGCCTGCTCCTTCGCCGAGGGGCCGTCGCCGCGCGCGCCGAACGGCAGCAGCGCGGTGAACGCCGAACTGGCCGGCGGCGTCGCCAGGTGGCCTGCGGGGCGGTTGCGCAGCGCGATGCCGAGGACGATCGCCGCGACACCGGTCAGCCCGGTGATGCCCATCGCCACGAGCGGGGTCGGGTCACGGTGCCAGCGCTGGCGGGTCTTCGCGGCTGCGAGCCGTGCCCGCGCCGGGAGGTTCGCACGGCGCTTGAGCTCGGTGACGGTGTCGGTCATGCGCTCACGCGTGCGGACGTTCGCGAGTTCGAGCTCGGGGAGACTGTCCTTGGCCATTCCCCAGTTTCTACACGGCTGGGCCGGGGGCGCGCCCAGATGGCCGCGGCGCGGCCGCCCGGTCCGTGTCGCCCCCGGGGCAGTGGACGCGACCCCAGGGCGGACGGGAGGCCCGTGGCGGGCCCGCCACGGGCCTCCCGTCCGACGGTCACAGCGTTCAGGACGGGACGACGACGTCCTCGGGTTGGCCGCTGGCAGCCGAACGACCAGCTGCCTCCATGAGTGCGAGGCTGCGCAGGTTGTCGCGGCCGCTCGTCGCCGGCGCCGGTCCGCCCTCGACCGAACGGGCGAAGGCCTGCAGCCCGCCCTGGCGGTCGGTGTGCTCGAGCACGGGCAGTTCGACGGGCCCGGCCTCGTCGTCCTGGGTGCGGCGGAGGGTGACCACGTCGCCGTCGACCGCGTTCGGTGCTCCGTCGCGGCTGGTGAACCAGAGTTCGCCGTCCTCGCCCTGGATGCTCCACTCGCCGGCCCACGCCGTGCGGGGGCCGCGGCTCAGCCAGCTGCCGCGGTAGCTGACGACCAGGCCACCGTCGAGCTCGATGAGCATCGAGGCGATCGCTTCGTCCTGGTACTTGCTGTACGACGGGAAGGTCGCCTTGGCGAAGACCCGGACGGCCTCTTGTCCGGTGACCATCCGGAGCAGGTCGAAGTGGTGGATGGCCATGTCGTTGATCATGGCGTGCGGGAACTTGTAGTGCGGGTGTTCCTCGAACGCGAGGTCGTTGTCCCACTGCCGGAAGTCGATGTTGATCGCGGAGAGCTCGCCCACGGCGTTCGCAGCGAGCAGGTCCTGCACGGCGCGCGGTGCCGGGTACCAGCGGTAGTTCTGGCTGACCTGCAGCACGAGGCCGAGCTCCTCGGCACGGCGCACGGCGGTGACGGCCTCGTCCGTGGTGTTGGCGAACGGCTTCTCGACCAGGACGTGCTTGCCGGCGTCCAGGGCCTCGAGTGCGAGCGGCACGTGGGTGACGGCGGGGGCGGTGATGACGACGGCGTCGGCCTCGACCCCGGCGAGCGCCTCGGTGAGGGACGCGAACGCGGCGGACGCGGGCAGCCCGAGGTCCTGCTGCACGGCGGTCAGCGTCGCCGGCACCGGGTCGACGATCCCGACCACCTCCACTTCGGAGACCTCTGGGATGGCGGTGCGGGCCCAGTTGCCGCCCCACCCTCCGAGACCGACGTGGATGATCCGGACCGTCATGCGTGCACTCCTTCGTGGCTGCCGCGTCACGACTCCCGTGACGCGTCCGTCCAGTCTGTCAGTGCTGCGCGCGCCGGGCGGCGTCGGTGCCGCGCGCGGCGGGCGCCGGGCGCCGAGGTTCCACGACATGCCGTGTGCGCGGCGCCGAGGTTCCACGGATCGCGCCGGGCGACGTCGAGATGCCGAGAATTCGGAACCTCGACGGGACGCCGACGGGACCGGCGGGACGGGACGCGACCCGCGCGCTCAGTGCGTGAAGGCGTAGGCGATGAGCGCCATCGTCACGATGAACCCCGCCAAGTAGTTGATCCAGAGGAACCGCTTCCACCCGGCGTTCGCGGCCTCGGCGCCCTGGTCGGTGATGTTCCACCACGGCAGCACGTTGAGCGCGTACGGGATCACGACGACGGCGGCGATCGGCCCGGGGAACGCCGAGAACAGCAGCGCGACGCCGGCGACCAGGTACGCGACGAACGCGAGTCGCACGGTCGCCCGCGCACCGATGACGGTCGCGACGGACCCGATGCCGCCGGCCCGGTCGGCCAGGACGTCCTGCACCGCGCCGAACGCGTGCGAGGCGACCCCCCACAGGAAGAACGCGATGCAGACGGCGACGAGCTGGCCGGTCCAGTGCGGTCCGGCGAGC
Organism: Curtobacterium sp. PhB78; assembly: GCF_003751685.1. Classification (NCBI taxonomy): domain Bacteria; kingdom Bacillati; phylum Actinomycetota; class Actinomycetes; order Micrococcales; family Microbacteriaceae; genus Curtobacterium; species Curtobacterium sp. PhB78. The sequence continues at coordinate 101,834 of NZ_RKIA01000004.1, read as the reverse complement.
GCCAGGCCGTAGATCGCGGGCGAGACGAAGTGGGTCGACGAGGTCAGGGAGTCGAGGAACGGCTTCTCCTTGAACCGCAGCCCCGGCGCCGAGTACGCGATGACGGCGAACACGCTGATCGCGAGGACGAGCCACGACCACGGCCCGTTCCCGCTCACCGCCCCGAGCACGACGAGCGCGACCAGGAACGGCACGTTCGTGGCGACGACGGCCCAGAGCGTGGTGCGGTGGACGCTCTTGTCGAGCAGCGCCCCCTCGACGCCGCCCTTGCGCGGGTTGCGCAGGTCGGATTCGTAGTCGAAGACGTCGTTGATGCCGTACATCGCCAGGTTGTAGGGCACCAGGAAGTACACGACGCCGACCAGGAACGCGACGAGCGAGAACCCGCCGCCGCCGCTGTCGTCAACGCTGACGCCGACCCCGCTGCCGAGCAGGTACGCGGCACCGAACGGGTAGGCGGTGTTCACCCAGCTGATCGGGCGCGACGAGACGAACAGTGCTCGCAGGGTCGACGGCCTGGAGGCGGTGCTGGCGTTCACGGGGTGTCCTCCGGTGGTGCGGTGGTCGGGTCGGGCGCGGGGCGCGCGGCGGCCGGGTCGCGCGTGCCCGTCCGGTCGAACAGGACCCACAGGCTCGGCAGCAGCACGATCGCCGCCATCGCGTACGCGAGGTCCTCGACCGGGATCGCCCCGATCTTCGCGCCGCTGATGAGCGAGGGGTCGTAGGCGACGATGCGCAGGGTCACGATGACGTTGTCGAACACGATCGTCATCACGAGCAGCGCGATCCCGGCGACGAGCGACGTGACCAGTGCGACCCGACGCCCGGGCCCCGGTGCGCGTCCCGCCGATCGTGCACGGCGCGCGGCCACGATGCCGGCGACGACCGCCGCCACCGCCACGACGGCGAAGAACGGCAGGGCCAGGAGGGCGTAGGCGCCGGAGCCGGTCACGGGCGCCGCCGTCCGAGCGACCGCTGCACGACGGGCCGGACGAAGCCGACCAGGTCCATCGTCGAGTAGCAGAGCAGCAGCAGGAAGAAGAGTTCCTCGAGCGGGACCTCGGGGGCGAGGAGCACCCCGGTCAGCAGGTGCTGCGGGCCGATGAAGAAGATGCCGTACGCGACCCCGGCGACGTCCCACACCATGAAGAACGCGACGCCGACGACCATCACCGCAGCCGCACGCCACGGCGCTCGCCAGAAGAACAGCCGGAAGCGGGCGTCGAGCACGGTCATGCCGATCAGCGACACGACCAGGCCGGCGAGGTACAGCCCGGGCATCAGACGGTGCCGGCCTGGTTCCGCGGGGTGCCGAGCGGCGTCGGCAGCGGTTCGGTGCTCGTGTCGCCGTGGATCCGCTTGAGCAGGACCTCGGCGCTGATCAGGCACATCGGCAGACCGATGCCCGGGATCGTGGACGCCCCGGCGTAGTACAGGCCCTCGACCTTGGCCGACGCGTTCTTCTCGCGGAAGAACGCACTCTGCTTGAGCGTGTGCGCGGGACCGAGCATCGACCCGTTCCACGCGTTGAGGTCGTCGGCGAAGTCGCGCGGGCCGATCGTCCGACGGACCCGGATGCGGTCCCGCAGGTCGGGGACGCCCGAGCGCTCGGCGACGACGTCGATGGCGCGGTCGGCGATCTGCTCGACCTCGTAGTCGCCGGCGCCGTCGATCCCGCCCTTGCCGATGGACAGGTCGGCGGGCAGCGGCACCAGGATGAAGAGGTTGCTCGAGCCGCGGGGGGCGACGGAGGGGTCGGTCTCGGACGGCGCGCAGACGTAGATCGACGCGGGGTCCGGGACGTGCCGGTCCTTGCCGAAGATCGCGCCGAAGTTCGCCTTCCAGTCCTCGGTGAACACCAGGGTGTGGTGCAGCAGGCCGGGCGTCGGCCCGTCGATGCCGAGGTAGACGAGCACGGCGCTCGGCCCGGGGTCGCGGGTCTTCCAGTGCTCGGCGCCGTGGGTGCGGTGCTCGCGGTCGAGCAGCTGCATCTCGGTGTGCTGCAGGTCGGCGGCGCTCACGACCAGGTCGGCCGGGGCGGTGTGCTGCACGCCGTCGCGGTCGCGGTGCACGACCCCGGTGGCGACGCCGTCCTCGACGACGATCCGTTCGACCTTCGCGCCGGCGATGATCTTCGCGCCCTCGGCACGGGCAACCCGCTCGACCGCGGCGATCACCTCGGTGATGCCGCCCTTCGGGTAGAGCACCCCGTCGGCGAGGTCGAGGTGGCTCATCAGGTGGTACATGCTCGGTGCGGCGTACGGGCTCGTGCCCAGGAAGACGGCCGGGTAGCCCAGGATCTGCCAGAGCCGCCGGTCCTTGACCGCCGAGGCAGCGCGGGACGACAGCGGCTGCAGCAGGAGCCGGGCGAGCTTCGGCAAGCGACGGAGCACGTCGGGGGCAGCGAGCTTCGTGAGGTCCTGGAACGTCGTGTACAGGAACCGGCGGATCGCCATCGCGTAGGTGTCCTCGGCCGAGGCGAGGTACTTCCGGATCCGCTTGCCGGCTCCGGGCTCGACGGACTCGAACAGCGCGATGTTCGCCTCGGCGTCGGCGCGCAGGTCGATCGGCTCGTCGTTGCCCTCGCTGTAGACGCGGTACCCGGGGTCGAGCTTCACGAGGTCGAGTTCGGCGTCGGCCGAGGTGCCGAGTAGCTGGAAGAAGTGGTCGAACACCTCGGGCATGAGGTACCACGACGGCCCGGTGTCGAACCGGAAGCCGTCGCGCTCCCACGAACCGGCACGGCCGCCGAGCTGCGACCGCTGCTCGAGCACGGTCACGGCGAAGCCGTCCCGCGCGAGCAGCGCCGCGGACGCCAGTCCGCTGATGCCGCCGCCGATCACGACGGCGCGTCGGGCGGGCACCTTGCGCCGGGTGGTGGCGGCGACGGCCGTCGGACGGGAGGCGCGGGGCGGGGTCATGACGTGCCTCCTGGCCGACGGGTGGCCACCTTCGACCGCACGGGGGCGCGTCCGGCGAGCACCTGTGCGGCCAGGCGTGCCTTCACCGGGTTCGGGACGCGCACGCGCGTCGTCACCAGGCGCGTCGCCGGTGTGCGGGCGATGCGGTCGTTGAGTTCCTGGAACAGGGCGTGCGCGAGTCCGACGGCGTTCCGGGCGTCGGCCGGCAGCAGCCGGATCGTCCGGGCCGCGTTGTCGAGGTCAGCCTGCACGTCGGCGACCAGGCGCTGCTTCGTGGCCTCGTCGAACGAGCGGATGTCGACCCCCGGGAAGTACGAGCGGCCGAGCACCTCGAAGTCGGCGTGCAGGTCGCGCAGGAAGTTCACCTTCTGGAACGCGGCGCCGAGCGCCCGGGCTCCCGCGACGAGCTCAGCCTGGTCGAAGGTCGGGCGGCCGGCGCGGTACACGAACGCACGCAGGCACATCAGCCCCACGACCTCGGCCGAGCCGTACACGTACGCAGCGAACGAGGCGTCGTCGTGCTCGGTGCGCTCCAGGTCCATCCGCATCGACGCGAAGAACGGCTTCGTGAGCTCCGCGCCGAAGCCCGTGACCCGTGCACTCCGGGCGAATGCGTGCACGACCGGGTTCACCGAGAAGCCGAGGGCGATCGCGCGCTCGGTGTCGGCCTCGAGCTCGTCGAGGACCGTCCGTGCCAGGTCGGGGTCGAGACCCGCCTCGGTCGCGGGACCGTCGACGACCTCGTCGGCGACGCGCACCAGCGCGTAGACGTTGCGGATGTGCTCGCGGGTGTCCTTGGCGAGCAACCGGCTCGCCAGGCCGAACGACGTCGAGTAGCGGTCGATGACGACGCTCGACGCTGCCTCGGCCGTGGCGTCGTACAGGGGGAGCCGACCGGACGGCGCACTGCCGGTCCGGGTGGTGTCGGTCGTCACCGGGCGCGCTCCACGAGTTCGGTCACGAGGCCCTCCAGGCGGTCGGCGAGGTCGTACGGCAGTCCGGAGAGCTCGGCACGGGCGAGTGCGACGTGGTCGGCGATCCGGGACTCGGCTGCGACACGGGCGCCGCAGGTGACCAGGGTCGCACGGAGTTCGGCCGCGCGTTCCTCGGTCAGGTCGGGGTCGCCCAGGTAGGGAGCGATGTCCGGCCAGCAGTCGGTCGTCGCCGCGTACGCGATGAGCATGGTCCGCTTGCCCTCGCGCAGGTCCCCCAGCACGCTCTTGCCGGTGGTCGTCTCGTCGCCGAACACCCCGAGCAGGTCGTCGACGATCTGGTACGCGATGCCGATCTCGCGGCCGAAGGCGCCGAGCGCGGTGACGACGGTCTCGGGCGCGCCGGCGAGCACGGCACCGGACTGCAGCGGTGCCTCGAACGAGTACACGCTCGTCTTCGCCCGTTCCATCGCCAGGACCTCGTCCACCGTCGGCATCACGCCCAGGGCCAGGTCGACGTCGGTCATCTCACCGGCGGCGCTGGCGAACACGGCTTCGTCGAGCAGTTCGAGCAGACGCCCACGACGCTCGCCCGTCACGCCGGAGGACTCGATGAACCGCGGGGCGCCGGAGAGTGCGAGGTCGCCCGCGATCACGGCGGCGCTCATCCCGCGGTGCTCGGCGGTCGGCAGCGGCAGCCCACCGGTGGTGCCGGCGTCGCGGTAGGAGCCCGCGACGTTCGGCTGGCCGCGGCGCGCCCAGTCACGGTCGATGACGTCGTCGTGCACCACCAGCGCGGTGTGCAGGAGTTCGTAGGCCGCGGCGACGTGCGCGGCAGCGTGCACGTCGTCCCCGCCGAGGCCGAGGTACGCGGTCAGCACCATGCGCGGTCGGAAGCGCTTGCCGCCCAGGCTCGCCTTGCGGAGCACCCGCCAGAGTTCCTCGGACGGACGGCCGTAACGCGCGGCACGAGCCGAGGACACGACGAAGAAGCGCTCGAGACAGTCGTCGACGAGCGCGAGGTCGATGTGCGCCACGGTGGCCGCTTCCTCGCTCATTGGCCTAACCTATCGGTGCAGATGAGCGCTTTCCCGGAAACCGTGGTCCTGCTGGCCGACGACCGTACCCCGATCGGCACAGCGGACAAGTTCACGGTGCACACAGACCACACGCCCCTCCACCTGGCCTTCTCGTGCCACGTCCGCAACACCGACGGGGACGTCCTGGTGACCCGTCGCGCCCTGTCGAAGAAGACGTGGCCCGGTGTCTGGACCAACACGTTCTGCGGGCACCCCGGCCCCGACGAGTCGTTCGAGGACGCCATCGCCCGCCGGGCATCGCGCGAACTCGGCATCACCGTGCGCGACGTCGAGCTCGTGCTGCCGGACTTCCGGTACCGCGCGGTCGACGCCTCGGGCATCGTCGAGAACGAGGTCTGCCCGGTGTTCCGCGCCGTCACCGACGACCTGCCCGCCCCCGCGGACGACGAGGTCGCCGAGTACGCCTGGGTCTCCGAGGACTCGCTGCGGGCCGCCGTCGCCGGTGCGCCGTTCGGCTGGAGCCCCTGGCTGGGCTGGCAGCTGACCGAGCTCGAGGCCGCGGGCCTGCACATCACCCGCTGACCCTGGCGGCCGCCTGGGCCGAGACTCGCGCTCCGCGACACTCCTCGTGCCGGCGAGCACGAGAACCGTCGCCCAGGCCGAGTCTCGGACGAGCGCTTGGCTCCCTCGTGCGTCCGGAGTAGGGTCGGACGTCGGCCACGGTTGTGGCCACGAGGCTGCGCACCGCGGCCGCACGACCAGGAGAAGGGCAGGTGAGGCGCGATGTCGGGTGACCATCCTCGCGCGGGCCGGCAGCCCCTCCCCCTCGCCGCCGCGCCCGTGTCCTAGATCTCCTCCGCCCGCTGCGGCCCGCCCGCGGCATCGCGCCTGCCTGCTCCCGACCACGAGGAGCACGCGCATGGCAATGATCGACAACGCGATCTACGTCGAAGGACGTCGCATCGATTCTCCGTCGACTCTGTCGCTCGGCGCGCGCCACGAGGTCGCACGGTGCGACCTGGCGTGGATCGGACTCCTCCGCCCGGACCCGAAGGAACTCGACGCCGTCGCGACCGAGTTCGACCTGCACGAGAACGCGGTGGAGGACGCCCGCAAGGGGCACCAGCGCGCGAAGCTCGAGAGGTACGGCGACACGCTCTTCCTGGTGCTCCGCCCGGCCTGGTTCGACCGCGACGAGGGCACGGTCGAGTTCGGCGAGGTGCACCTGTTCGTCGGCGACCGGTTCGTGGTGAGCGTCCGGCACGCCGAGCGCCCCGACCTCGCTGCGCTCCGCGCCCAGGTCGAGGCCGACCCCGAGTTCCTGGCGCTGGGCTCCGAGGCCGTGACCGCCGCAGTGCTCGACGAGGTCGTGGACGGCTACGCCCCGGTGGTCGAGGTGCTGCAGGACGGCATCGACGCCATCGAGGACCAGCTCTTCGCCGGGCAGGTCGACCCCGGTGTCTCGAAGCGCATCTACCAGCTGCTCAGCGAGGTGCTGTCCTTCCAGCGCGCCACGAAGCCGGTGCCCGCGATGGTGAAGGGTCTGCTGCGCGGGGCCGACAAGTACGGCGTCGACGACGAGGTACAGCACCGACTGCGCAACGTGCTCGACCACGCCCTGCGCGTGACGGAGCGGGTGGACTCGTTCCGGTCCCTGCTCGAGAACGCCCTGACACTGCACGCGACCCTGGTGTCGCAGGAGCAGAACGAGGCGATGCGGCGGATGACCAGCGCGAGCCTGGCGCAGGGCGAGGAGAGCCGGCAGCTCGCCCGCGCCGCGCACCGACAGGGCGAGGAGGTCAAGAAGATCTCGTCGTGGGCGGCGATCCTGTTCGCCCCCGGGCTGATCGCCGGTGTCTACGGGATGAACTTCGACCACATGCCCGAGCTGCACTGGCGGTACGGCTACCCGGTCGCGATCCTCGGCATGCTCGCCCTGATGGGTGTGTTGTGGGCGATCTTCCGCAAGCGCAACTGGCTCTGACGCGCCGCGAGAGCGCAGCGAGGCTGCGGCCCGGCACGCCGCCGGGCCGCAGCCTCGAGCACGTTCAGGTGGCGTCGATCCGCCGGACGTGCATAATGATCTGGCCCGGAATGTGAACGTGCACATCGACGTGCCACGGCCCCGGGCGGAAACGAGCAGCAATGGCGTCATCGCGGGCACAGCAACCGCGTTCGCCCAGCATCCGTGACGTCGCACGGATCGCGGGCGTCTCCCACCAGACCGTGTCGCGGGTGCTGAACAACTCCGACGCCATCCGCGACGCCACACGCGACAAGGTGCTGGCGGCGATGGAGCAGCTGCAGTACCGGCCGAACCGTGCGGCGCGGGCCCTCGTCACGAGCAGGACCCACACGATCGGCGTCCTGACCGCCCGGCGCGCCCACTACGGCCCGGCGGTCGCACTGCAGGCGATCGAGGACGCGGCGATGCTGCGCGGGTACTCGGTGACGACGGCGAACATCGCCGAGGCGACCGACACCGCCGTGCGCGAGGGGCTCGGGCACCTGCTCGACCTGGACGTCGAGGGCATCGTGGTCATCGCACCCCAGCAGCGGGTGTTCGACCTGATCGAGGAACTCGGCATCCGCACGCCGTACGTGACGATGCGGGCCAGTGTCGGCGAGGACCCGACGGCCCTGTGGGTCGACCAGATGGAGGGTGCGAGACTCGCGACCGAGCACCTGCTCGACCTGGGTCACGAGTACATCCGGCACATCGCCGGCCCGCAGGACTGGATCGAGGCCGACGCCCGCATGCAGGGCTTCCTGCGCGCCATGTCGGACCGCGACATGTCCGTCGTCCCGCCGATCCTGGGCGACTGGACGGCGGACTTCGGTTACCACGCCGGCCGCGAACTCCTGCGGTGGCGGGACTGCACGGCGGTGTTCTGCTCGAACGACCAGATGGCCCTGGGCGTCATGCACGCGGCGCGCTCCTACGGGCTCGACGTGCCGGGCGACCTGTCGGTGGTCGGCTACGACGACATCCCCGAGGCGAAGCACTTCTGGCCACCGCTCACCACGGTGCAGGTCGACTTCGCCGAGCTCGGCCGCCGCTGCGTCGACCTGCTCCTGCCCGGCGACGACGAGCTCCTCCGCCCGATCGACATCGTCCCGCAGCTCGTCGTGCGCGCGTCCACGGGGGCCCCGCGCGGTCGGTGACGCGACCACCGTCGATCCGCAGGACGCGGGTCGGACCGGCACCGTGCCTCCCGTCCGGGGGACGTTCGTGCGGGATCACGCAGGCCGTTACGAAAACGCGACCAATCCGAATTGACAGCCGCACCGGGGCTGTGCGTAAATTACCTCCGTCCAGCCGATGTGACCGTTCACATGAGCGTCACACCAGCGGGGCACCGGACGCGACAACGAAGTCCACGCAGGCCACCTGCGCCCTTTCGCTGCCGCAGCAGAACCACCCGAACAACTGCCGCATCGCAGCGGCAGAAGGAGATGCACTGTGGCGTCAACCCCGATCGACACCGGCCTCGAGACCCGGTCGATCACCGCACCCGAGACCATCCTCGAGATGCGCTCGATCACCAAGGAGTTCCCTGGTGTCAAGGCGCTGTCCGAGGTCTCCCTCAACGTCCGTGCCGGCGAGATCCACGCGATCTGCGGCGAGAACGGCGCCGGCAAGTCGACCCTGATGAAGGTCCTGTCGGGCGTCTACCCCTACGGCACCTACGACGGCGAGATCGTCTACGAGGGCGAAGAGGTCCGCTTCAAGGACATCAAGCAGTCCGAGCAGGCCGGCATCGTGATCATCCACCAGGAGCTCGCGCTGATCCCGGAGCTCTCGATCACCGAGAACCTGTTCCTCGGCAACGAGCCCGGCAAGTTCGGCGTGATCGACTGGACGAGCGCCCAGCTCCGTGCGCAGGACCTGCTCGCCCGCGTCGGCCTGGCCGACGATCCGGACACCCAGATCAAGAACATCGGTGTCGGCAAGCAGCAGCTGGTCGAGATCGCGAAGGCCCTGCACAAGGACGTCAAGCTCCTCATCCTCGACGAGCCGACCGCGGCCCTGAACGAGAACGACTCGCAGCACCTGCTCGACCTGATCGTCGGGCTGAAGGCCAAGGGCATCTCGAGCATCATCATCAGCCACAAGCTCAACGAGATCGAGCAGATCGCCGACGAGATCACGATCATCCGTGACGGCAAGACCATCGAGACGCTGAACGTCAAGGGCGACGGCGTCAACGAGGACCGCATCATCCGCGGCATGGTCGGCCGGTCGCTCGAGAGCCGGTTCCCGGACCGCACCCCGAAGATCGGCGAGACCTTCTTCGAGGTCCGCGACTGGACCGTGCAGCACCCGCTCGACGCCAGCCGCCTGGTCTGCAAGGGCTCGAACTTCCACGTCAAGCGTGGCGAGATCGTCGGCTTCGCGGGCCTGATGGGCGCCGGCCGCACCGAGCTCGCGATGAGCCTGTTCGGTCGCTCCTACGGCACCTGGCTCGGCGGCGAGATCATCAAGGACGGCCACGAGATCAAGGTCACGAACGTCCAGCAGGCGATCCAGAACGGCATGGGCTACGTCTCCGAGGACCGCAAGGCCCTCGGCCTCAACCTGCTCGACACCGTCAAGCGGTCCACCGTCTCCGCCGATCTGCAGAAGATCTCGAAGGGCGGCGTCGTCGACTCCATCGAGGAGTACGACGTCGCCGAGAAGTACCGGAAGATGCTCCGCACCAAGGTGCCGAGCGTCGAGGAGAACGTCGGGAAGCTCTCCGGCGGGAACCAGCAGAAGGTCGTCCTGTCCAAGTGGATGTTCACCGACCCGGACATCCTGATCCTCGACGAACCGACCCGCGGCATCGACGTGGGCGCGAAGTTCGAGATCTACGGCATCATCCAGCAGCTCGCAGCACAGGGGAAGGGCATCATCCTGATCTCCTCCGAGCTCCCCGAACTCCTCGGCCTCTCCGATCGCATCTACACGATCTTCGAGGGCCAGATCACGGCCGACGTCCCCGCGGACCAGGCCGATCCAGAAACGCTCATGCGCAGCATGACCTCCGCGCGGAAGGGCGCTCCCGTCTCATGAACAACCTGAAACTGCTCTTCGGCAAGGGCAACTCGATCGGCCAGTACGGCATGATCATCGCCCTCGTCGCGATCGTCATCTTCTTCTGGTTCACGACGGACGGGCTCATCCTCGAGCCCACCAACGTCATCAACCTGTTCCTGCAGTACTCCTACATCCTCATCCTCGCGCTGGGGATGGTCATGGTGATCATCGCGGGCCACATCGACCTGTCCGTCGGATCGGTGGCGGCGTTCGTCGGCATCATCGTCGCCCAGTCGATGTCGGTCTGGCACTTCCCGGTCTGGCTGGCGATCGTGCTCGGCCTGGTCGTCGGTGCGCTCGTCGGTGCCTGGCAGGGCTTCTGGGTGGCGTTCGTGAAGGTCCCGGCCTTCATCGTGACCCTGGCCGGCCAGCTCATCTTCCGCGGTGCGAACCAGATCATCGGTGCGTCCACCTCGGTCCCGACGCCGGACGGCTACAACACCATCGGCTCCGGCTTCCTCGGTGACTTCGGCCCCGACTTCGGGTTCTCGAACGGCACGCTGCTGATCGGCGCCGTGACCATCGCCGTCCTGATCATCGTCGAGGTCCGCGGTCGTGCCCGTCGCCGCAAGATGCAGGCCGAGGTCCCGCCGCTGTGGGTCTCCGTCGTCCGCACCGGCATCCTGGTCGCCGTCACCCTCGTCGCCACGTACCTGTTCGGCGCCGGCCCGGTCGGCACGTCGATCCCGATCGTCGCGATCATCCTCGGTGTCCTGACCATCGTCTACGGCTTCATCACGAAGAACACCATCTTCGGTCGCCAGGTCTACGCGGTCGGTGGCAACTCCAGCGCCGCCGTCCTGTCCGGCGTCAGCGCCCGCAAGGTGAACTTCTTCGTCATGGCGAACATGTCGGTCCTCGCCGCGATCGCCGGCATGGTGTTCGTCGGGTACTCGAACGCCTCGGGCCCCGCGGACGGCACCGGCTGGGAGCTCGACGCGATCGCCGCCGTGTTCGTCGGTGGTGCAGCGGTCGCCGGTGGCATCGGCACCATCTCCGGCTCCATCATCGGTGGCCTCGTGATGGCGCTGCTGTCGAACGGTCTGCAGCTGATGGGCATCGAGTCCAACAAGGTCCAGATCATCCGTGGTCTCGTGCTCCTCATCGCCGTCGCCTTCGACGTCTACTCGAAGTCGCAGGGCCGCCCATCGCTCATCGGCGGCATGATGCGGCAGTTCCAGCGCAAGGACGCAGCCGAGGTCCCCGCGGCCCAGCAGCAGCCGCGCTCGATCGAGGACCAGCCCGACAAGATCACCCTCCCCTAGTCCAACCCTTCCCCTCACAGCACCACCACCTCAACGAAGAGAAAGCACTCTCATGCGCAAGAAGCTCATCGCCGGCATCGGTCTGGCACTCGTCGCGGGCCTGGCCCTCAGCGGCTGCTCGGCTCGTGGCACCTCCGACTCGGGCGACGGCTCCGGCTCGTCCATCAAGAAGGGCGACCTCATCGGCGTCGCCCTGCCGGCCAAGACCTCGCAGAACTGGGTGCTCGCGGGCGCCGCGTTCAAGAAGTCGATCGAGGACGCCGGCTTCAAGGCCGACATCCAGTACGCCAACGCCGGCAACCCGGTCCCCGACCAGCAGTCGCAGATCTCGGGCATGGTCACCAAGGGTGCGAAGGCGATCATCATCGGTGCTGCCGACGGTTCGCAGCTCGGCTCGCAGGTCAAGGCCGCCAAGGCCCAGGGCACGACCGTCATCGCCTGGGACCGCAACATCCTGAACACGAAGAACGTCGACTACTACGTCGCGTTCAACAACTTCAAGGTCGGCCAGCTGCAGGCCCAGGCACTGCTCAAGGGCCTCGAGGAGAAGAAGGGCGACGGACCGTACAACGTCGAGCTCTTCGCCGGTTCGCCGGACGACGCCAACGCCACCGTGTTCTTCAACGGTGCGATGGACGTCCTGCAGCCGAAGATCGACGACGGCACGCTGAAGGTCGTCTCGGGTCAGACCACGTTCGCCAAGGTGAACACGCAGGGCTGGCTCGCGCAGAAGGCCCAGTCGCGCATGACCGACCTGCTGGCCCAGTACTACACGGGTGACACCAAGCTCGACGGCGTCCTGTCGCCGAACGACACCCTCGCCCGTGCGATCCTCACCGCGACCAAGGCCGCCGGCAAGGACAACCCCGTCGTGACCGGGCAGGACTCGGAGACCGCTTCGATCCCGCTCATCATGAAGGGCACGCAGTACTCGACGATCTACAAGAACACCACCGAAGAGGCCCAGGCGGCCATCGACCTGGTGTCCGACCTCGCCGACGGCAAGACCCCGAAGACGACCAAGGACAAGAACAACGACAACGGTGCGAAGGTCGTCCCGGCCGTCGAGCTGACGCCGATCCTGGTCACGAAGGACAACGCGGTCGAGGCCTACAAGGGCAACGACACCCTCGAGGAGCTCGCCAAGAAGGGCTGATCTCCCCCGCTCACACGGACGGCCCCGTCTCGCCTCGGCGAGACGGGGCCGTCCTGCGTCGTCGTGGGGCCGGCCACGGTCGGACGGGAGGCCCGGGGCACGTCGTGATCCGTGCCTCCCGTCCGCCGTGCACGCACGTCCGGTGCCCGCGCGACCCGCCGGGTCAGGGCCGGGTCGCGCGCAACCGCCGCGCCGCGTCGGCCAGGTGCGGCACGTCCGTGTGGGCCGTGCCGAACACCACCGCGCGGGTGGTGTCGAAGTAGCGCCGCGTCAGCCGGTCGCCGAGGTCGGACACCCGCGACCACGGGATGTCCGGCTCGCTCGCGGTGACGGTGCTCGGTAGGACACGGACCGCCTCGCCGATCTCGACCAACCGCATCCGGACGGCGTCGTGCACCAGGTCCTCGGGCAGCCGCTCGTCGCCGACGTACCGGCCGATGGCCTCGCACGCACCGATGACGTCGTCGAGTCGATCGCCGACCAGCCGGGGCGTCACCGGTTCCTGGCTCACAGCGGCACCGCGCGTCGGACGACCTCGGGGCTCATGCCGGCCGCGTCCACGACATCGACGCGCACGCCGAGCAGTCGCTCGGCGCCGTCCTGGATGCGCATGAGCGCGAAGATGCCGAGCCCGGCGTCGACGTCGATCATCAGGTCGACGTCGCTGCCCGGGCCGTCGTCCCCACGGGCGACGCTGCCGAACAACCGGGGGTTCCGGCCACCGAACCGCTCGACGACGGCGATCAGGTCCTGCCGCGCGGCGGCGACGCGTTCACGCAGCGGCGGTGGGTCCTCGACCGGCAGCAGGTCGATCGACGTGGTGAAGCCCGCGGCCCGGAGCATGCGCTGGAGTGCGGCGAGCGAGGGTTCGCGGCGACCGTTCTCGTACGTGCTGATGACGCTCTGCGTGACGCCCGCGCGACGGGCGAGCTGGACCTGCGTCAGTTCGGCTCGATCGCGGGCGTCACGGATGAGCGCGGCCGCCGACACCGTCGGCATCGGACGTGGAGGGACTGCGGACATGCTGCAACGATACACAGCATGCGACATTTCGTCCGCTGGATGACGCGAGTCCTCGGCCCGGAACGACGTCATCGATGTCGCACGACGTCGAGGACGTCGTTCCGGGTCGGACGGACCGCGGTCAGGGGCGCGCTGAGACGTCCGCGCGGTGGAAGTTCTGCGCCGAGCGGGACGGGGTCGGCCCGCGCTGGCCCTGGTACCGCGACTGGTACTCGGCCGAGCCGTACGGCTTGTCGGCGGGACTGGACAGCTGGAAGAAGCACAGCTGCCCGATCTTCATGCCGGGCCAGAGCTTGATCGGCAGCGTCGCGACGTTCGACAGCTCGAGCGTCACGTGGCCGGAGAACCCGGGGTCGATGAACCCCGCGGTCGAGTGGGTCAGCAGGCCGAGGCGTCCGAGCGAGCTCTTGCCCTCGAGCCGTGCGGCGATGTCGTCGGGCAACGTGACGACCTCGTACGTCGAGCCGAGCACGAACTCGCCGGGGTGCAGCACGAACGCCTCGTCCGGGTCGGTCTCGACCAGCCGGGTCAGGTCGGGCTGGTCGACCGCCGGGTCGATGTGCGGGTACTTGTGGTTGTCGAACAGCCGGAAGAACTTGTCGAGCCGGACGTCGATGCTCGACGGCTGGACGAGCGAGGCGTCGTGGGGGTCGAGACCGATCCGGCCCTCGGCGAGCTGGGCGGTGATGTCGCGATCGGAGAGCAGCACGCCGTGCAGCCTAGCGGCAGCGGACCCCCGCCGATATGCTGCGAGGCTGTCCGGGGCCGGGCGGCGTCGCACCGCTGGGAGGAACCGACATGACCGCGTACACCGTCCACGAACTCGTGGTCCCCGCCACGATGGACGACGACCCGGGGACCGTGCGGGCGTTCCGCGAGTGGGTCGACGTGCAGAACCGCGCCGAGGTGTCGATCACCGGACTGCCGGAACTGCTCTGGACGCCCGAGGAACAACTGCCGTACCTGATCGACCCCGACGCGCCCAGCCGACTGTTCCTGGTCCGTGACGACGAGGGGGCCGCGGTGGGGGCCGGCTCGTACGAATCGAAGGCGGTCGCGGACGCCCCGAACTGCTGGATGGCGGTCAGCGTGGCGCCCGAGCACCGGCGCCGTGGCATCGGCACGCTCCTGGCCGAGCACGTCGAAGCGGTCGCGAGGCAGCAGGGCCGCACGCAGTGGAAGACGTACGCCGTGTCACGGCAGGTCGGCCCCGCAGCGGGCCCCGGCTACCTCCGAGCACCCACCGGGTTCGGCGCCGTGCCCGAGGACGACCCCGGAGCCCGGTTCCTGACGGGCCGGGGGTGGCGGTTCGGCCAGGTGAACCGGATCAGCCGTCTGGAGCTCCCAGCCGCCCCCGATGCACTCGCCGGCATCCGCGCGGCGGCGACGCGGGCGGCGGCCGACCGGTACCGCGTGCACACCTGGGCCGGGCCGACTCCGCCCCGCTGGCAGACGGACGTCGCACTCCTCCTGACCCGGATGAGCACCGATGCCCCGGCCGGCGACATGGCCGAGCCCGAGGACGCCTGGACGGTCGATCGGCTCCGGACGCACGAGCAGCACCTCGACGACGGCCCACGCACCATGCGCACCGTCGCCGTGGAGGACGTGTCGTCCGGCGGACTCGTCGGCTTCACCCAACTCGCCGTCCCCGGGCCCGTGGCCCAGCCCGTGATGCAGGGCGACACCCTCGTGCTGCGCGAGCACCGCGGCCACCGGCTCGGCTGGCTGCTCAAGGTCGTCGGGATCGAGACGATCGAGCGCGACCACCCGGGGCACCCCTCGATCATCACGTTCAACGCCGAGGAGAACCGACCGATGCTCGACGTGAACGAGGCCGTCGGGTTCGTGGGCGTCGGCAGCGAGGGGATCTGGGAACACCGCCCGGCGTAGGGTTCCCCCATGGCGCGCTCACGGGGGATGGACGATCTGGTCAGCGACGGGGTCTTCCTGGCCTGGGAGGCGCAGCTGCAGCTCGCCGACCTGTACGACGACCACGAACGCTGGAACGTCGACCTCGCCGCCGGCACCCTGCAGTTCGTCGGGCCGCACCCGGGCGAGTTCCGGATCCAGCTCCTGGGGTCGGCCGCACCGGGGCCGCGCAGCTGGCTCTGGGGCTGGGCGAACCCGTCGCAGTACCCCGCGTCGGTGCTCGCCGCCGCGAACGCCACCCGCGCGCTGGGCGAACGGCTCGGCATCCCGGAACTCGTGCAGGGCGAGGTCCCGTTCGGCGAGCACCGGCAGGCCGACGCCGCAGACGCCGGGTACGAGTTCGCGTGGGACATGTCGATCGCGGCACGGCTGGCGACGGGTTCGTGGTTCGGCTTCGGCGGGCACGTCGGCGGAGGCTCCCGCCTCTGGGTGCTGTTCGAGGGCCTGCTGTTCGCGCCACCGACGGTGCCCCGGATGGTCCGCGTCTTCGGTGAGGGCCTGCAGACGACCGAGGTGCACGACCACCGCCGCGCCGTGGGGAGCTGGGCGTCGCTCCGCGGTGTCCCCTGGGACGGGCGCACGCTGACGTTGGCGGACGGGACCATCACGGTCGACTTCGACGAGCTGGGCCGGATCCGCGACCTGCAGGGGTCGTCGGCGCGAGCCTGAGGCGGGCCGCAGCCGATTCCGGCGACTCGCGCCGTGCCTCCAGACCGACCCGCTTACCATGGAGGGTCCGCGGTCTCGCGGACGCACGCGTCCCTGGAACAAGGTTGATGACCGTCACGTCCCCCGCAACCCAGCCTGGAGGCCCGGCGCCGGAATCCGCGCCCGTCACCGCGCGCACGTCCACCGTCGCGACCGTGCTGGTCGTCGCCATCCCGCTCGCGGTCGCGTGCTCGATCCTCGGCCTGACGATCACCGGGGCGTTCACCGCGAACCAGCAGCTGGTGTCCGCCGGCGACGTGGTCGAGTACGGCCTGCCGATCGCCCGCGTGGTGCACGACACCATGGCGGCGCTGACCGTCGGCCTGCTCATCGTCGCCGCGTTCGCGCTGCCGGCACAGAAGAAGGACCACCGGGCACTGTCGAGCGTGCAGCACCGCGCCACGCGCTGGGCGGCGGCGACCGGATCGATCTGGTTCCTCGCCGCGGCCGTCACCGTCGTGTTGACCGGCGCCAACACCCTCGGCGTCCCGCTCACCAGTCCGGTGTTCGCCCGCAACTTCATGCTGTTCGCGTTCCAGGTCGAGATCGGTCAGGCGCTCGTGGTCTCCGCGGCGGCGATCCTCATCGCGACCGTGCTCGCCGCGTTCGCCACCCGGGTCACGACGCTCGCCGTCGCCACCGTGTTCGGCCTCTTCGCCCTGCTCCCCCTGGCACTGTCCGGCCACGCCGCCGGCTCGCTCGAGCACGCCAACGCCGTGAACTCCCTCGCGATCCACCTGATCGGGGTGTGCGTCTGGGCCGGCGGGCTCGTCGCCGTCGTGCTCCTGCGCACCCGCACGAAGGGCGCGACCGGTCGGGTGGTCTCCCGCTACTCCACGCTGGCCGGGTGGTCGTTCGGCGCCGTCGCGTTCTCCGGCATCGTCAACGCCTCGCTGCGGCTGACCGGTCCGCTCGACCTGGTCACGACCCCCTACGGCGCACTCATCACGGTCAAGGCCGTCATCCTGGTGCTGCTCGGGATCGCCGGCGTCGTGCAGCGCCGCAAGCTGGTGCCCGGGCTGCTCCGCGCGCCGCTCGACCGCCGTCGGTTCACCCGGTTCGCGCTCGCCGAGATCGTGTTCATGGCCGTCGCGATCGGCGTCTCGGTGGCCGTGTCCCGCTCGCAGCCGCCGATCCCGCAGACACCCGAGACCGGTGAGGACACCCGCTCCGGCCTGATCGGGTTCCCGTTCCCGCCGGCCCAGACGATGCACACGTACCTGACGCAGTGGCACATCGACTGGGTGTGGCTCGGGCTCGCCGTCGTCGGTGCGGTCTGGTACCTGCTCGCCGTGCGGAAGCTCCGGAAGCGCGGCGACAAGTGGCCCGTCGGGCGCACCATCGCGTGGGTCATCGGCTGCGCCCTGTTCATCTGGACCACGTCGGCCGGACCGGCCGTGTACGGCATGATCCACTTCTCGTCGCACATGGTCCAGCACATGCTGCTCATGATGTTCGTGCCGCTGCCGCTCGTGCTCGGCGGCCCGGTGCTGCTCGCCATGCGCACCCTGCCGGTCCGCAACGACGGTTCCCGCGGGGCCCGCGAGTGGCTCATGCTCTTCGTGCACTCCCGGTACATGCAGTTCATGGGGAAGCCCGCCGTCGCCGGTGTGATCTTCGCCGGGTCGCTCGTGGTGTTCTACTTCACGCCGGCGTACCAGGCGGCGATGCAGTCGCACGAGTGGCACGTCGCGATGGTCGTCCACTTCGTGCTGAGCGGGTACCTGTTCTTCTGGGTGTTCGTCGGCGTCGACCCGGGGCCGAAGCGTCCGCCGTACCCGATCCTGATCATCGCGCTGCTGGCCACCCTGGCCTTCCACGCGTTCTTCGGCGTCGCCGTGATGACCTCGCAGTCGGTGTTCGCGATCGACTGGTTCCACGCACTCGGCCAGACGAACGACGCCGCGCTGCTCGACGACCAGCACACCGGTGGCGGCATCGCGTGGGGCGCGTCCGAACTGCCGATGGTGTTCGTGGCGCTGCTCGTGGTGCGGAACTGGATCCGCACCGACAAGCGCGACGCGAAGCGGCTCGACCGCAAGGCCGAACGCGACGGCGACGCCGACCTGAAGGCGTACAACGAACGTCTGGCGGCGATCAACGCGTCCGACACCGCGCGCCGCGACTGACGGACACCAGGCGCACGAACAGGACGGCGCCCCGGGCATCTGCCCGGGGCGCCGTCCTCGTCCGTGCGGTCGGTCACTCCGCGGTGGTGTCAGCGACCGTGCCGCGAGCAGCTCGGGTGCGACGGACCATCAGGAGCACCAGGCCCGCGATGAGCAGCGCTGCCGCCAGTGCCATCGCGGTGCCCACGGCCACTGGCGAGCCCGTGAACGCGAGCGCACCGGTGGTGGTCGGCGCAGGCGTGGCGGACGCGGTGGCCGATGCCGACGGGGCGATCGGTGCGGCCGTCGCCGAGGGGTCGGCGGAGTCCGACGGTCCCGGGGCGGGCGCCGAGGTCTCCGGCGTGGTCGGCTCGTCGGTCGGCTCCGGCGTCGGCTCGACGGCGGGGAGCGCCGCGACGACGACCTCGAGCGCGCTGCTCGACGCGGCGAACGACGCGTCACCGCTGTAGGCAGCCGTGACCGTGTTCGTGCCGACCGGCAGGGCGTCGGTCTCGCAGGTCGTCTCGGGCAGCGTGACGGTGCACAGGACGGAGCCGTCCGCTGCCGTGAAGGTCACGGTGCCGGTCGCGCCGGCGGGCAGGCCGGATGCGGTCAGGCGGACCTTCGAGCCGACGACCGGAGCCGTCGCGTCGGTGCTCGCCACGAGCGCCGTCGACTGCGCGGTCACGACCAGCTCGAACGGCGCACCGTCGGCGGCCTCGTAGTTGTCGTCGCCGCTGTAGTGGGCGTGCACGGTGTACTTGCCACCCGGCAGGTCGGACGGGATCGCGCACGTGGTGTCGGGCAGCGTCGCGGTGCACAGGACGGTGCCGTCGTCGGTGACGTACTCGATGGTGCCGGTGGCGTCCTCGGGCACGTTCGGGGTGTCGAGCGTGGTGGTCTCGCCGTGCGTGACCGTCACCGTGGTGTCGGGTGCGGTCGGGTCGCCGCCGTCGCTCGGGTCACCGCCGTCGCTCGGGTCGCCACCACCGGTACCGGGCTGGGTGCCGATGGTCGTCGAGGCCTTCCGGACCGTCAGGTCCACTGCGACCGAGGTCGAGCCGGCGTGCAGCGCGTCGCCGGAGTAGACAGCGGTCACCGTGTGCGTGCCGGCACCGAGGCCCTCGGCCACGCAGCTCGTGTCGGGGAGCGTCGCCGTGCACAGGACGGTGGAGCCCTCGCGGTACTCGACCGTGCCGGTCGGCGCGGCGACCGTCTCCGAGCCGGAGCCCAGGCCGGTGACGTCGAGCGTGATCTGCTCGCCGTACGCAGCGGACGTCGGGGTCGACTCGACCGCGACGGCCGTCGGCACCTTGGTCGCGGTGAGCGCACCCGTGCCGGACGCAGCGGTGTGGTCCGCGTCACCCTCGTAGGTCGCGGTGACCCCGCTGGTGCCGACCGTCGACGTCGTCGTGTCGCACGAGGCCGCACCGTCGACGATCGTCGCCGTGCAGAGCACCGCGCCGGTCTCGGTGTCGGTGAACGTGACGGTGCCGGTCGGCGCGGTCGCACCGGTCTTCGCGGACGACGCGACCTGGGCGGTCAGCGTGACCGTGTCGCCCACGGTCGCGGTGGCGTCGGCGACCGTGAGCGTCGTGCCCTGCGGCTCGACGGTCAGGCCGCGGGTGACGGTGACCGCCTCGGCGTCGGTCGACGCCACGACGGTGGAGATCGTCGCGGTACGCGCTGCGCCCGTGACCGAGTACGGGATGGAGAGGGTGGGCAGCTCGGCGCCCGGGGCGAGGGGCGATCCGGCGTCGACGGCCTGGTCGCACGTGACGACCTGCCCGACGGGCGGCTGGCAGGTCCAGCCCGCACCGGTCACACCGGAGACGTCGGGCGTGACGCCCGCCGGGAACGTGGTGGTCGTGCGCACGAGCTGCGACTCGGAGCCACCGTCAGCGGAGACGGTGGGGGTGACCGTGTACGCGCCGGAACCGGCGTGCGCGACGGTGGCCGTGCCTCCCGTGCTGGCGGTCAGCACCGGCACCGGACCGGCAGCCGTCGTGGTGCGGAGGTAGTTGACCTCGTGGATGTCGTTCTGTCCGCCGGTACCCGCGACCCAGCCGTAGGTGAGCTTGTAGGGGTAGCCGGTGGCGGGGTCGACCCACGACGGGTCGACGTTCGCGGCGTTGCCGGTGGTGAGCTTCGGCAGCGCCCCGGTCACGATCTGCTGCGTGCCACCGATCGAGGTGAAGATGACGGCGTAGTTGCCTGCCGCGACCGTCACGGACTTGTTCTCCTGCGCGGCGAGCGCCGACGACGTCGGGTTGATCACGATCTCGACGGGCACCTTGGCCTGCGCACGGTCGGTGACGCCGGTCTTGTTGAGCGACCCGTTGACCACGGTGCGGGACTGCACGCAGTAGCCGGTGCCGCCGTCGCCGGGGCCACGGACCGTGACGGCGTTGGCCGTGAGGCTGCCGTTGGTCGCTTGGTCGGACTCGCACCCGGTGCCACCGAACTGGCGGTTGCCGAAGTTGCCGTAGCGGTCGAGGCCGATGCCGAGGTACGCGTGGGACAGACCCTGCGCGTTGTTCGTCGTGCTCGCGCTGTAGCCGAGCGAACCGCCCAGGTAGCCGATCTTCGCCGGCACGGTCGGGTTGTACGGGTCGGTCGCAGCGAGGTAGAAGACGATGCCGTCGGCCGAGGATCCGTTGTACTGGTAGCTGTCGAAGACCGCGTCGATGCCCTTCGTGATCGGCACGGACTGCTTCGCACCGAGGCCACCGGCCTGGTTGTTCACCGCACCGGTCAGGCGGAGCGCGCCGCTGCCGTCGGCGTCCGTCGCGCCCGCACAGGTCGGGATCGAGCCGGTGTTCGCCGAACCTGCTGCGGGCTTCGCCGTGAGGCACGCGACGTTCGCGGCACCGGACTGCGTCGACGGCAGGATGTAGGCGTCGCCGGCGCTCGCGCCGGTGAACCCCTCGTTCACGAAGGTGGTCTGCGCGGGTGCCGCGGCGGACGCGGTGGTCGCGCCGACCCCGACGAGCGCGACGCCCGCGAGACCGGCGACGACCACGCCGGTGAGGATCTTGCGAGCGCGCGCGACGGCGCGCCCCTGGTGGTGTGTACGCACTGGAGCCCTGTTCAGTGAGAAGGGTGCCGACGAGGAGCGTGCTCGCCCGGCTCGTCGGCTCGGGTCTTCACACCGTAGAGCGGCGCTGGGTACTCGCGGGTCTCGAAACGTGAGTTCGCACCACAACTGGGGGCACAGCGTGGCCGATCAGCGCGACGAGTCGCTCCGGCAGGCGTGGCGTCCGGCAGTCGTCGCGTCCGGCGGACGTCGCCGGCAGGCCGCGTCGGCTCTGTCAGTCGCCGTGGACGATGCAGACCGCGTCGAGGTCGAGCGCGGCCTCGAGCGCCGCCGAGATCCCGGACTCGCCGTCGGCCCCCGCCGGGGTGACGGTGTCGACCCACCACAGCGGCGTCGCGATCGTGGGAGCGTCCGGCAGGATCCGCTCGACCTCGTCGAACGAGTCCACCCGCCGCACCCCGAGCACGGTGATCACCGGGTGCGTGGCGTCGCGGCAGACCTGCAGCATCGGGCCGTCGTCGAGTGCTCGGACGCCCCAGGACTCGTCGTGCAGGAGCAGCGCCTCGGCGACCTCCCGCGGCTCGACCGGCTGGCGGCAGAGGATGGTGACGTCACGCGGCACCGTGACCGCCTGCCACCCGGGCGTCCCGCACGTGTCCGTCGAGCGTGCCCTCGTCGTGGGCCGGGTCGAGGGGCGCTCCGCCGACGAGCTGCAGGAAGCGGTCCTCGTCGATGCGGTCGAGGAAGGACTCGAGGGCTTCCCAGCCGTCCTCGAAGCGGACGATCATGCCGCCGTCGACGATGACGCTGTCAGCGGCACCGGTGTCGCCTGCTCCGAACGGGCCGCCCGCCCCGGACCGGTCGCCTGCCCCGGACCGGGTGCCGAACGTCGCCGTCGTGGTGCGCGGTGGCGGCCAGACCCCGTCGCGGTCCAGGAACTCGGAGGCTTCGGGTCCGACGACGACGGCGAGCGGCGACGGCTCGCCGTGCGACACCGCGCGGATCAGTTGGTCGGCGTCCCCCCGGCGCTGCATCACCACACCGAAGACGGGCACGACCTGGTCGGCGACCTGCTGCACGGCGTCGAACAGGCGGTTCGCGAGCTCCGGGTCGGTGTTCTCCTCGGGCACGGTCAAGACGGCGGACATCGTCTCGACGACGACACCACCGACCAGGTGGGCGGTCATCGTGGCAGAGAAGCCCTCGCCGACGGCGTACGAGGTCGACACCCCGGGTGCCTCGTGCTTGGCGTACTGCGTGACGACCCATCGGTCCCACGGAACGGTGAGCGGTTCCGCGGTGCCCCAGCGGGTGGGGCAGGTGCCGACGGTGTGGCACAGGGCCTCGATCGCGGACCCCATGTCCACGGCACGCTCGGCGTGGTGGCGGAGCGTCAGGTCGATGCTGATCTGGCGGACGGAGTCGGCTGCGACCGGGTGCTCGGGCGACGGTGTGCCGACGAGTTCGGGGCCGCGGTGCACGAAGTCCTCGATGCCCGAGGCTGCCGCACCCGTCCGGCCGTCGCGCAGTGTCCCGTCGAAGTCGGCGACGGCCCACGCGGCACCGTAGGCACCGAGCGCGTGCCGCAGGGCGGGGGTGATCGCGGATTCGCGCCCGGTCCGCAGCACGACCATGCGGCCGGCGTCCGCCGAACGACGGAGCAGTGAGGCGAGCGCGTCCGTCAGCCACACGACCGGCGAGGCGGACTCGACCACGATGGCGGGACCGACCACGTCGTCGATGAGGGGATGCCTGACCATCCGGTCCTCCTCGGGTTCTTCGGCGCTGGAACTCCCTGGACGGTACACACGAGGACGACACCTGTCCGTCAGGCTGGCGTGCTCACAGCGGAGACTCGGGAGGCACGACACACGCCCGACAGGAGGCGTACGGTGCGCGGTCGGCTGGCTTCCAGGCGAGAATCCGATAGGCTTGCCGAGTCCCGTTCTGCGGGGTGCGCGAGTGTAGTTCAATGGTAGAACTCCAGCTTCCCAAGCTGGTAGCGCGGGTTCGATTCCCGTCACTCGCTCCAACTAGCATCGTGCTGTGGAGTCCAAGCCGGCATCTGTCCTCAAGGCGATCAGGGCCGAGATCATCGCCGGCACGCTCGCGCGTGGCTCCCGACTGAAGGAAGACGCCCTCGCCGAACGCTTCGGCGTCTCGCGGGTCCCCGTGCGCGAAGCACTCCGGCAGCTCGAGACCGAGGGGTTCGTCGAGTCCGAGAAGTTCAAGGGCGTCCGGGTCGCCGACTCCTCGACCGAGGTGGTCATCGAGCTCATGCAGATCCGCCGAGGACTCGAGGTCCTCGCCGCCGAGCTCGCCGCCCGTCGCCAGGGTGGCGAGTGCGCCGACCTGCTCCGTGCCGTCGGTCGCGAGCAACGGTCCGACCAAGAGGTCGAGGCCGCGCAGTCACCGCGGTTCGCGTTCCACGGGCTGGTGGCACGAGCCTCGGGGAACAGCCGGCTCGAGACGATGATCGACCACCTCATCCACCAGACGGCGTGGGCGTTCGAGCGGGTCACGCAGGACGAGGTGGCATCGAGCAGCGATGACCACACCGCCGTCGCCGGCGCGATCCTGCGCGGCGCCTCGGTGCAGGCAGGGCTGCTGATGGACGAGCACCTGCGCCGCGACGAAGCGATCTACCGGGCCCTGAACCCGTAAGAACGTATACAAAACTGCCCGCGAGCTTGGCGTGGCCCCGTCTGGATGCTTGAATATCCAGGTGATTCAGGCAGCCGTAACGAACCGTCTCGTGTTCGAAACCAGCCCGAAACAGCTTTTCGTATACAAAAGAGTGACCGCACGGTGCACCCACCTCACTCTTCCCCCGCTGGAGTTACGAATGACTGCTGTAACCCGCTCCACCGCACCAACCCGAACCGCTTCCGCCACCCCGTCCTCCGGCGGCGTCGGATCCGCCCTCGACTCGATCGGCTTCACCCGGGCCCAGTTCTGGGTCCTCATGCTCATCCTCGCCGGGGAGTTCTTCGACACGCTCGAACAGAACTCCATCGGCGCGATGGCCACCAACATCAAGGCCTCGCTCGCCATCGGCGACGTCCAGCTCTCCACGATCAACACCGCCACCGTCCTGGGTGGCCTGGTCGGCCGGTTCCTGGCCGGCTGGCTCGCCGACAAGTACGGTCGGCGGTTCTCGCTCGGGCTCAACCTGCTCGTCTACACGCTCGGCGGCCTCCTCAGCGCCGTCTCCTTCAACTTCGACATGCTGCTCGTCAGCCGGTTCATCGTCGGGATCGGCGTCGGCGGCGAGTTCATGATCGGCATCGCGATGCTGTCCGAGATGGTGGCCACCAAGTACCGCGGCGGCCTCATTGCGACCATCAACGTCGGCGCCGGCGGCATCGGCAACTTCATCTCCTACGGCCTCTTCCTGCTGCTGCTCGGCCCGCTGGCCGCCCCGCTCGGTGGTGACGACCACGTCTGGCGCTGGACGTTCGTGATCCTCGCGATCCCCGCCCTGTTCGTCGTCCTGTACCGCCGCAAGCTGCCCGAGACGCCTCGCTGGCTGCTGTCGAAGGGCCGGGTCGACGAAGCGAACCGTTCGCTCGCGGTCCTCGCCTCGAACACGCTCACCCCGCCCGCCGACGCCGCTCCCCCGGTGCGCCTGACGCCGGCCGACCTGCCCCCGGTCGCTCTGCACTCGTCGCCCGCAGCGGTGTTCCACAAGCTGGTGCTCCGCCGGACGATCGCGATCGGGGTCGCCTCCTGGATGGCCTTCGGTGTGCAGGTCACGCTGAACTTCCTGATGCCGACCCTGCTCGTCGAGCGTGGGTACACCGTGTCGCAGAGCCTGCTCTACACGATGATCATGAACATCGGATCGCTCCTCGGGTGCACGGCAGCGGCGCTCCTCGCGAACCGCGTCGGACGACGGCCCCTCATCGCCGTCGCGGGCATCCTCGGCTGCCTCACCGCCCTGGCGTTCGCGGCCTTCGGCAACGACACCGCCGCGATCCTCATGCTCGGTGCCCTGTTCCAGTTCTTCACGATGCTGACGAACACCACCCTCGCGGCGTGGACCGCCGAGGTCTACCCGACCGCGATCCGTGCTTCCGGCGCCTCGATCGTCAACGGCATCGGCAACATCGCCGGAGCGGTCATGCCGTTCGCCGCGATCGCGCTGTACGGCTCGTGGGCCTTCGCAGGCGTCTTCGGACTCGCCGCCGTCATGTACGCGGTCCTCGTGGTCGCGTCACGCTTCGCCCCGGAGACCCGCGGCCGGTCGCTCGAGGACGTCAACGAGAACGCCCTCTCGACCACCACCGCCTGACCCACCTGACCACCCGCACCAACCGCACCACCCCGGTGGGCCGGACACCCCGGCCCACCACCCCACGATCGGAGAACACCATGGACACCCTGAAGATCTCGGCGACCGCGAACGGCCTCAACTACCTGCCCGAGTACGTCGCCGACGTGGGCGGTCTGTTCGCCGAGCGCGGCCTGTCCGTCACCGCGAAGGCCTGCGACCCGTGGACCGGCGTCCTCGACGACATCGACTCGCACGAGGCCGACCTCGCCCTCGGCGGTCTCTGGGTCCCCGCGATGTACGCCGGGACCCCGCGGAAGCTCTCCGTCGTGGGCCAGCTCAATCACGGGTTCCCGATGACCATCGTCGCCCGCGACGAGACGACCCCGATCACCCTGGACTGGCTCGCCGGCAAGGTCGTCCTGGCGCCCGGCGCCGGCGGCAGCGCCCCGTACGAGTTCACGGCCGGACTCGTCCGCGAGGCCGGGTTCGACGTCGCGGCGACCCGCTTCGTCCGCGACCTGTCGACCGCCATGCTCATCGAGCTGTACCAGGGCGGGCTCGGTGACGCGATCGTCCTCGACCTCGTCTCCGCCCAGGAACTCGTCGCCGCCGGTGGGGGCACGATCGTCTTCCGGCACCTCGACGCCGGTGGCGTGATGCCGAACAGCGTCTACTACACGCGCACGGACCGCATCGACGAACTCGGCGACCGGGTCGACCGGTTCATGGACGGCATCGCCGCCGCGATGGCCAAGATCACCGCGGGCGACGCCGACACCGAGATCGCGGCCGTGCTCGCCGCCCGGTGGCCGGAGAAGGACGCCGCCCTGCTGCGACGGGCCGCCGACGAGATGGCTGCCGGGGGCGTCTGGGACTCCGCGGTCGTCGACCGCGATGCCTCCGACCGCTGGATGCGCATCCTGTTCGACGGTGGCCTCACGACCCACACCCCGTCGCTCGAGGAGCTGCTCGGCGCCTCGACCGCCGTCACCGCGTCGTGACCGTCGTCCTCGGCGCCGCCGACGTCGCCGGTCTCATCGACGCCGTCGACGTCGTCGGGGCCGTGGAGGCCGTCCACGCCGACCTCGGGACCGGCGCGATGCAGCAGCCGGCCCCGGTCGCCCTGACCGGCGCCGACGACGCGCTCTTCCTGCCGATGGCCGTGCGCTCCGACCGGCTCGGGCTCGTCGCCGTCAAGCTGATGGCCGACATCCCCGACAACGGTGCGCGAGGGCTGCCGTCGCAGCGCTCCACGATCCTGGTGTCCTCCTCGGTCACCGGCGAGTGCGTCGCCGTGCTCGACGGCATGACGATCACCCGGGCGCGGACCGCGGCGACGACCGTCGTCGCGACGAAGCACCTCGCCCGCTCGGGCAGCCGGACCCTCGGGATCCTCGGCGCGGGCAACCTCGCCGTCGAGCACGTCCGTGCCTTCGAGGCGACGCGACCGTTCGAGCGGATCGTCCTGTGGTCACGGTCGTCGGGGACGGTCACCCGGTTCCTCGAGGCCGTCGGACCGGACGTGGCCCGGCGGTGCGTGGTCGCGCCGGAGGTCCGTCGCGTGGTCGAGGAAGCCGACGTGCTCTGCACCCTGACGCCCTCGGTCGACCCGATCGTCCGCGGCGCCTGGTTGCACGCCGGCCAGCACGTGAACGCGGTCGGGGCCCGTCCCCGCCCGACGCACCGGGAGCTCGACGGCGCGGCGATGGCACGCGGCACGCTCTTCGTCGACAGCCGGGCCACCGCCTGGACGAAGTCGGGTGACCTGCTCGAGGCCGTGGTCGAGGGGGCGGTCCCGCAGGACCTCCACCCGGCGGAACTCGGCGAGGTCGTCGCCGGACGCGCACCCGGCCGGACCGGGGACGACGAGATCACCGTGTTCGACTCGGTCGGGCTCGGCGCGCAGGACCTCGCCGTCGCTGCCCGGCTGATCGACCTCGCCCGCGAGCGGGGCGTCGGGACGCAGGTCTCCGTCGCCCGGGTCGGGGTGCCGGTTCCCGGCGTGTGACCAGGGTCGAGCGGCAGGGTGCTCCCATGCGCCGTGCTCTCCCCCTGGTCGTCGGCGGCACCGTCGCCGTGCTCGTCCTCGCCGGGTGCTCCGGTGGCGGCTCCGGTGGACCGACCGCGTCGGCCACGTCGTCCGCACGGTCCACGAGCACACCGACGAGCACCCCTGCGACGAGGACGCCGCCGCCGCCGAGGACGGACGCCGCGACCACCGCCACGGTCCGCCGAGCACTCGCAGGCCTCGAACGCGAGTACGACGCGACGGTCGGCGTCGTCGCGACCGACACCGTCACGGGTGAGACGGTCGCCTACAACAGCGACCGACGCTTCGGCTACGCCTCGACCATCAAGGCGTTCGCCGCGGCACAGTTCCTGCGCTCGGTACCCGCGGACGCCCGGAACGAGGTCGTGCGCTGGACGGCCGCGGACGTCGCCGCTGCCGGGTACTCCCCCGTGACGGAACAGCACGTGGCCGACGGGCTGTCGTACGAGCAGCTGGCCGAGGCAGCCGTCCGGATGAGCGACAACACGGCCCTGAACCTCGTGCTCACGCGCATCGGCGGTCCGAGCGGCCTGGACGCCGCGTTGACCGAGCTCGGCGACACCACCACCGAGGTGGTCCACGGCGAGCCGGACCTCAACACCATCGAGCCGGGCAGCACCGAGGACACCACGACCCCGGCGGCGTTCACCGCGGCCCTGACGACCGTGCTCGACGGCAGCACCCTGGACCGCGCCGACACCGCGCTGCTGGTCGACTGGATGGGCGGCAACGCGACCGGCGACGCGCTCATCCGGGCCGGCGCACCGGACGGCTGGGTCGTGGTCGACAAGTCCGGGGGCGCCGGGCCGATCCGGAACGACGTGGCGCGGGTGACCCCGCCCGGCGGTGACCCGATCGTGCTCTCGGTCCTGACCACGCGGAACGACCCCGACGCCGCCTACGACGACGCCCTGGTGGCCCGGTCGGCATCGGCGGTGCTCGACGCGTTCGACCGCTGATCGACCGCTGATCGACCGGGGCGGCGATCGCCGTTCTGCACCGCGTCACACGGCGTCATGAACGACACCTGTCGGGGACCCCGGGACACTACGCTCGCTCCATGTCCTCCTCCGGATCCCCCGTGGTCGTCGTCGGCGCCGGCATCATCGGACTGAGCGCCGCGTGGCACCTCGCCGGGCTCGGGCAGCGGGTCCTGCTCCTCGACAGCGGGACGGTCGCCGGGGGCACGACCACCGCGGGTGCCGGGTTCGTCGGCCAGTGGGCAGCCGGGTACGCCTGGTACTGGAACGAGTCCGAACGCGACGTCGAGCAGTACGGCATCGACTTCTACCGCGACCTCGCCGGCGCCGGCCACGGCCCGACCGGGTACCGGCAGAACGGCAACGTCTGGCTGACCGTCACCGAGCAGGGCCAGGCCGACCACCTGCCGCCGTTCGAGCAGCACCCGCTCCGGCCGGCCGGGGCGCGGACGCTCACCCCGGCCGAGGCGGCCGACCTCGTGCCCGGGCTCGACCCGACCGCGGTCACCGCGGGCTTCCTCCATCCGGACGGCATCCAGATCAGTGCGCCGGACACGGCCGCAGCGCTGGTGCACGCGGTCCGTGCGCGGGGCGTCGAGATCCGCGAGCACACGCCGGTCGCCGGTCTGGAGGCCCGTGGGGGCTCCGTCACGGGCGTCCGGACCGCGAACGGCGAGGTCATCGACGCCGCGAAGGTCGTGCTCGCCGCCGGCAGCTGGACGAACGCCCTCCTCGCCCCCTTCGGGCGCGAGCTGCCGACGGTCCGGGTCGTCGCCAGCCGGCTCGTGACGACGCCGTTCGGTCTGCCGGGCACCCTGCCGACCCTGATGCTGCCGGAGCTGCACGGCCTGTGGATCCGTGAGCACCGCGGCGGCCTGACGTACGGTGCCGGGCCCGGGTACGAGCCGCTGCACGTCGGCGGTGCGGACCGGAGCGACGAACCCGACCGCCGACCGGTTCGCACGGACCTGCTCGACGCCATGCGGACGTACCTGCACCCGATCGTCGCCCGGCTGCTCCCCGCCGCGGCGAGCGTGCTCGGGGTCAACGAGACCCCCACGCAGGGCGTCGTCTCGATGACCGCCGACCGGAACTTCATCGTCGGCGCGGTCCCCGAGCTGGACGGGCTCGTGGTGGCCGGTGGCGACAACGAGTCCGGCGTCACGCACGGCCCGGGTCTCGGGCGGATCGCGGCGGAACTGAGCGTCACGGGCACGACCACCCTCGGCGACGCGAGCCGCTACGCCCCGGCACGGTTCCCGGCGGCGGCCCCGACCGAGGCCGAGGTGGTGGCGATGATGCCGGCGCGACGCGAGGCCGACGCCCGACGAGCCGGAGCCGTGGCATGAGCGACGTGCTGAGCGACCGGGCCCAGACGCACGTCGTGATCGGCGGCGGGGTCGTCGGCGCCGCCACCGCGTACGCCCTGACACTCCGCGGCGAGCGCGTCCTGCTCGTCGAGCAGCACGAGCGCGGGCACCACAACGGCTCGTCCCACGGCGCGACCCGGATCTTCCGGCAGGGCTACGCCGACCCCGAGTACGTCGCCCTGACCTCCCGCGCGCTGGCGCTGTGGGAAGCGCTCGAGGGCGCTGCGGAGGAGGAGCTCATCGTCCGCACCGGGGCCGTCGACCACGGCCGCGCCGAGGTCGTCGACGCCATCGCCGCCGCGCTGACGGACGCCGGCATCCCGTACGAGACCCTCACCCCGGACGCCGCGGCCGCACGCTGGCCGGGGATCGCGTTCGAGGGCCACGTGCTCGCACACGCCACGGCCGGTCGCATCCGGTCCGACCGCGCCATCGAGGTGTTCCTCACCCTGGCGGAACGGACGGGGCTCGCCGAGCTGCGCTTCGACACGGGGGTGACGGGGCTCGACGACCACGGCGACGACGTGACCGTGACGCTGTCCGACGGGTCCACCCACCGCAGCTCGTCCGTGGTGGCGGCCGTGGGGTCGTGGGCACCCGCGCTGGTCGGCGACCTGCTCGCCGGACGCGGGGCGGGCCTCCCGGCCATCCGCGTCACCCAGGAGCAGCCCGCGCACTTCCCCAGCCGTCTGCCGGACCAGGCGTGGCCGAGCTTCGTGCACTGGGCGGCCGACGACGACGTGTACGGCCTGCTCACCCCGGGCGAGGGCGTCAAGGTCGGGTTCCACGGCACCGGCCCCGTCGTCGATCCGGACCACCGCGACTTCACGCCCGTGCCGGCCGAGGCCGAGCGGTTGCAGGCCTACGTCGCGCGGTACGTGCCCGGTGTCGACGCGACGAAGCCGACCTTCATCAGCTGCCTGTACGACAACTCCCCCGACGAGGACTTCGTGATCGACCGACGTGGTCCCGTCACCGTCGCGACCGGGTTCTCCGGCCACGGCTTCAAGTTCGCACCGCTGCTCGGCGACATGATCGCCGACCTCGCGACCGGCGGGGCCGCACATCCCCGTTTCTCCCTCTCGAAACCATCCCCCTCAGGAACCCCGTGACGACCCGACTCCTCTCCGCGCTCGCGCTCTCCGCTGCCGTCGCCGCCGTGCTCACCGGCTGCGCCTCGACCGGGGCGTCCACCGACGTCTCCGACGGCCTGGTGATCGGGACGACCGATCCCGTCACGTCCCTCGACCCGGCCGGCGCCTGGGACCGCGGCAGCTACACGGTGCAGACGCAGCTGTACCAGCACCTGCTCACCTACCCGGCCGGTGAGACCACGACGAGTCCCGAGGTCGCCGAGTCGTGCGACTTCACCGACGGCACCCACTACGTGTGCCGGATCCGTGACGGGCTCACGTTCTCGAACGGTGACGCCCTGACGGCGAAGGACGTCGTGTTCTCGTTCGAGCGCCAGGTCGGCATCGGCTCCGAGAACGGTCCGGGGTCGCTGCTCGCCAACATGGCGTCCGTGGCGGCCGACGGTGACGAGGTCACGTTCACCCTGAAGCAGGCGAACGACCAGACGTTCCCGTACGTCCTGGCGAGCATGGCCGGGGCGATCGTCGACAGCAGTGTGTTCTCGGGGACGAAGGTCCACGCGGACGACGGGGTCGTCGGGTCCGGTCCGTACGCGCTGCAGCAGTCCGCCGACGGCGGGGCGACCATCGCGTTGACGGCGAACAAGGAGTACGACGGCACCGCGCCGGAGTCGTCGAGCGTGACGATCAAGCAGTACACGAAGTCCGCCGACCTCAAGCTCGCGGTGCAGGAGGGTGACGCCGATGTGGCGTACCGCCAGCTCACACCGACCGAGGTCACCTCGTTGTCCGAGGACGACGGCCTGCAGCGGGTCCAGGGCTCGTCGGGCGAGGTCCGGTTCCTCGGCTTCAACCTCGACACGATGCCCGGTGACGACACCGCGCAGAAGACCGCGATCCGCCAGGCCGTCGCCGCGACCGTCGACCGCGCGGCGATCGCGAAGGACGTCTACCAGGGCACCTACGCTCCGGCGTACTCGATCGTGCCGTCCGACTTCACCGGCGCGACCGATGCGTTCCAGACGGAGTACGACGGCGCCGACCCCGCGGCCATCCTCGAGAAGGCCGGCGTGCGCACGCCCGTCACGCTGCCGATCGAGTACACGACCGACCACTACGGCTCCGGGTCGGACGACGAGTACGCACTGATCAAGCAGCAGCTCGAGGACACCGGCCTGTTCACGGTCGACCTGCAGTCGGCGAGCTGGGACACCTACGTCGGGAACGTCGGCAAGGGCGAGTACCCGGTCTTCCAGCTCGGGTTCTTCCAGGACTACCCCGACGCCTCGTCGTACCTGACGCCGGCGTACGGTTCCGAGGACGTCAACCTGCTCGCGAACCACTTCGACGACCGGGCCGTGCAGCAACTGGTCGCCGCGCAGGCGGTCGAGGCCGACGCGACCGAGCGGACGAAGCAGATCGAGGAGATCCAGCAGGACACCGCCGAGTCCGTGCCGCTCATCCCGTTGCTCGCCGGGCAGGAGAACGTCATCGGGCAGAAGTCGCTCACCGGGCTGACGAAGTCGGTCGACGCCTCTGGTGAGTTCCGCATCTGGGAGATCGGGCGCTCGTGAGCACCGGCGACGCAGCGCTGCGCGACGCGGTCCGCGCCGGGATGCCCGCGGGGCTCGACGAGCTCGCGGCGCTCGTCGCCATCCCGTCGGTCCACGACCCGGCCGTGCAGTCGCTCGACGACTGCCGCCGCGTCGCCGAGCGCGTGCGGGGTGCGTTCGACGGCCTCGGCCTGACCTCGCGCCTCGTCACGACGTCGGACGGCTCGCAGGCGGTCCTCGCGACCCACCCCGCGCCGCCCGGCGCCCCGACGGTCCTGCTCTACGCCCACCACGACGTCCAGCCCGCGGGCGACCTCGCAGCGTGGACGAGCGACCCGTGGACCCTGACCGAGCGACAGGGTCGCCTGTACGGTCGCGGCGCTGCTGACTGCAAGGGCGGGGTCGTCACCCACCTCGTGGCGCTGCGGGCCCTGCTCGACGGGCACGGATCGTTCCCGGTCGGACTCGTCGTGGTCGTCGAGGGGTCCGAGGAGCAGGGCACCGACGGTCTCGAGCAGTACGTGTCCGCCCACGCAGCGGACTTCGCCGACGTCGACACAGCCGTCGTGATGGACGCCGGCAACGCCGCCGTCGGGGTCCCCGCGCTCGTGACCACCCTGCGCGGCACGGCGTTCGTCGAGCTGCGCGTCCGAGCGCTGCACGGCAACGTGCACTCGGGGATGTTCGGCGGTGCGGCGCCCGATGCCATCGCGACCCTGGTGGCCCTGCTCGCCACGCTGCGCGACGACGCCGGGGACACCACCGTCGACGGACTCGAGGCCTCGCAGACCTGGGACGGCCTGCCCTACGACGCCGACCGGTTCGCCGCCGACGCCGGGCTGCTCGACGGCGCGGTGCCGATCGGGTCCGGGGACCCGGCATCCCAGGTCTGGGCACGGCCGGCGCTGACCGTCGTCGGCATCGATGCGCCGGCGGTCGCCGGGTCGTCGCCGTCCGTGCAGTCGACCGCCGGTGCCGCGCTGAACCTCCGGGTCCCGCCGGGCGTCGACCCCGCTGCCGCTGGCGAGCTGCTCGTGGCGCACCTGCTGCGGCGAGCGCCCTCCGGGGTCGAAATCACCGCGCGGGTCACGGGCACGGGCGACGGTTTCCGGGCGACGGCGGGGCAGTACTCGTCGGCGTTCCGGAGCGCACTGGCGTCGTCGTACCGGGTGTCGTCGGTGGGCTCCCTCGGCGGCGGCGGATCGATCCCGCTCTGCGCGACACTCGAGCGGGCGATCCCGGGGGTCGAGGTCATCCTGGCCGGGGTGTCCGAGCCGGCTGCGAACGTGCACGCGCCGGACGAGAGCGTCGATCCGTCCGAGATCGAGCACATGGCCCTGGCCGAAGCGCTGTTCCTCGACGAGCTCGGGTGTGCCCGCGCCTGACGTCACACGACGCCGTCGTCAGACGCCCGCCGCAGCCGATGCCCCCCGCGGCGTGCGACGGGTCCGCACCTGCAGCACCCCGGTCAGCAGCAGCACCACGAGCCCGATCGCCAGCACGACGAGCCCGGCGAGGAACCCGATCACGACGAGCAGCAGCGTCTCGGTGGACATCCCCCCGCCGCTGCTCCCGTCGGACGCGGCCGCGGCGGCGACCGACCCGTCGGCCTGCTGCGTGACCGCCTCGACGCCGTCGGTCACCGAGAACGGCACCGCGACGACCGATCCCTGGTCACCGACGAGCACGACGTGGTGGTCGCCGACCTCCAGGCCCGTGGTGTCGACCGTGGCGGTGGCCGTGCCGTCCTCGACGGTGAAGTCGTCGCCCTGCACCGGTTCGGAGTAGGTCCACACGCTCCCGCCCTCGTCGTCGCCCGTCCACGGCAGGCGGAGCTCGAGCTGGTCACCGGCGGTGACCTCGTCGGGGATCCCGGCGTCGGCGGCCGCGACGGTCGTGATGTCGCCGGCGTCGATCTTGCGTGCCAGCTCGTCGGAGTCCGCGGCGGGGGCCGTGGGTGGCTCGGCGGCCGAGGGGGCCTTCGCGCTGTTCCGGGGCTGGGCGGCGGTGTTCCGCGGCGCTGCGGTCGGCGCGGCCGTCGGCGCCGTGTCCGAGGCGTTCGTGATGGTCGGTGCTGTGGCGGCCGGCGGCAGCTGCACGACGGGCGGCTGGATCACCGTGCCGCCGTTGCCGCCGGCACCACCACCCGTGGTCGGACCGGTCGGCAGGGTGCCGGGGACCGTCTGTCCGGCGAAGTACACCGGCGTGAAGGTCTCGAGCGCGGCGTCGGCGGCGCCGTGCGCACCGATGGTCAGGACCCCGCACTGCACGGCCCCGGACAGGCAGTCGACACGCTTCGTCGACTGGCCGGTGAAGGTGGAGCGCGCGATGACGCCGCCCTGCGTGAAGCCGGCGTTCTTGGTGCCGCTGAACTTCGCGGTCGCTGCGGCGCCGGTGCCGGTGTTGTCGGGCCAGGCGACGAAGCCCTGGCCGTCCTGCCCGGTGCCGCCGGACCCGGGGACGTAGTCGTAGCCCGCACCGGCGGCTCCCCCGGCGCTCGGGTGCTTCGTGACGTACCCGAACAGCACGTACAGCCCGGAGCCGTTGGTGTTCTTCGTGAAGCCGGTGCCCGTCACGGTGAGCTTCGTTCCCGCCGCGGCGGTCGAGAGGCCGGTGGCCGGCCGCACGTTCGTCGAGGCACCCCGGGCGTTCTTCGCCCCGCTGATCGATCCGTCCGCCCCGACCACGGTCGACCCGCCGCCGGTACCGCCGCCGCCCGTTCCCCCGCCGCCGTTCCCGCCACCCGGGTTCGTCGGCGCCTGCACGGTGACGCGCAGGGTCGCGGTGTCCGAGGCGACCCGACCGACGACGGTCGTACCGAGGGCGTTCGTGGCGACCGCGCGGTACCGGTCGCCGTCCAGCCCCTCGGTGGCCGTGATGCGGAGTGTGCTGGTCGTCGCGCCGGCGACCGAGGGACCGTCCTGCAGGTCGGCCCAGCCGGACGGGGTGTGCTGCTGCCACTGCACGGTGGGCGTCGGGGTCCCGGTCGTGGTGACCGCGAAGGACACCTGCTGCGGCGTGGCGGGGGTCGTGCTGCCGTCGGTTCCGGTGGTCGCGCCGGTCAGCGTCACGGCGACGTCGGCCGGCTGCGCCGTGATGGTCGGGGTGGTCACGACCGTGAACGTGCGGAGCCCCTGGTCCGCGGCGTCGGTCGCGGCGTTCACGACGCCGACCACCGCGCGGCCGTCGGCGGCGACCACGATCGGGTCGCCGGTGTAGGTGGTGCCGGGCTGGTACTCGGCACCGAGCGTGGGCGCGGTTCTGCCCTCGATCGCGTAGGCGCGGACGACGTTGCCGGTGTCGGTGCTGCCGGCGGCGGACACCCAGAGGCGCTTCGCGGACTCGTCGACGGCCAGGTACGCGGCACCGCCGACCCGGTCGATCGAGGTCGTCACGGCCGGGGTCCCGCGCAACGAGACGGCTCGGAGCGTGGCGTCGCCGTCGTTGCTCCACCACGCCCGGCCTCGGGAGTCGACGACGGTCCCGCCGGTGGCCCCGGACGTCGCGGTGGCGCCGATCGACACGTCGGCGACCGAGGCCCCGGTGTCGAGGGCGACGACGCGGGCGAGGGCGGCGGCCTGGTCGAAGACGACGGCGCGCTTGCCGGTCCAGTCGACGCCGACCGAGGAGATCGTCCCGGTGACCGAGCCGATCAGGGTGGCCGTGCGGGTGACGGCGCGGACGGTCCCGCCAGCGGGGCTGGTGCCGACCTCGGTGACCGCACCCGAACCAGAAGCGGAACCAGAACCAGAGCCACCCGAACCAGAACCAGCACCCGCTCCCACTCCCGCCCCGCCGGCGGCCACCCGCAGCAACCCCGCGGACCCGCCGTTCGCGGCCGGGGCGACCTGCGCGACGACCGAGCCGTCGGCGGGGTCGATCGCGAACGCCTTCGCGGCGGGCACCGCGACGGAGGGCTTCACGTGCACGACGTCCCGGTAGGCGGCATCCGTGCCGCGTTCGACGACGACCCAGCCCTGGACGTTCGCGCCGGTGCCGCCGAACTCCGCGGCGGGCAACGACGCGGTCGCGACGATGTTCCCGGTCGACGGGTCGACGCTCGGCTTCGAGGTGGCGACACCGGCGTCGATCGGCCCGGCGACGCGCTTGCCCTCGTCGTCCACGACGAAGTAACTTGCCTTGGCGGTTCCGGCAGCCGGTACCTGCACGACGTTCAGGGCGCGTGCTGCGTCCCGCGCCACCGTGGTGACCCGGCCGATCGTGCGGTCACCGACCGTGGTCTGCACGCCGGTGCTCACGACTCCCTGGACGCCGGGGTCGCTGAACCCCTGGTCACCGTCGGCGCCGCCGTCACCGTCCGTGCCCTCGGCGGCCCAGTCGCCCGTCACGGCGACCGAGAGCGGGTCCAGGGCGGTGCCCGCGGCGTAGAACTGGGTCGGGTTGCCGCCGCCGGTGACGTCGGCTGCGAAGGCCGCTGCACCCGCCGCGGTGATCGTGGTGGGCAGACCGGTCCACGAGTACTTCCCGTCGGTGACCGATCGGGTGCCCTTGGTGACGTCGATCGTCGCGAACGCGATGCGCTTCGTCCCCGGGTCGGACGTCGTGGCACCGGTCGTCGGGTCCACCAGCCGCACGTCGACCCCGGCGGTCAGGGTGCCGGTGGTCGGCGTGAGCTCGATCGCAGGGTCGCGCAGCGAGATGACGAACGTGTGCGCCCGGTAGTCGAACACCGCGGCGCCGGAACCCGTGACGGTGAGCTTCCGCGTGCCGGGGTCGTAGCTGCCGCCCGACGCGGCGAACCGGAACGTGCCGTCGGCGTTCTTCGACGCACCGCCGGACACCGACTGCCCTGCGGCCGGCACGTAGTTCCGGAACGACTGCTTGAACCCCCAGTCGAGCGTGCCGCCCGTGACGGACGTGCTCGGACCCGAGGCCGCGGTGGCGGCGGTGGGCACGGTGCCGGCGACGGCCGCGGTCAGGCCGATGATCGCGGCGACGGTGGCGCTGAGCGCGCGGAGGCGACGGGCCGGTCTGGTCTGGGTGTGCATCGGTTCCTCGGGTCGGGTGGTGCGCGTGTGGGGAGGCGGTGCCCCGGGCGGACCCGGGGCACCGCGTGGGTCACCAGGTGACGGGGACCTGGACCTCGTCGAGGTCGACCGGGTCGTTCGCGACGCCGTGCGCCGAGAACGTCTGGACGAAGCACTCGTACTGCCCGAGGGCAGCGTTGGCGGTCGCGGTCTTCGTGGCGTCGTAGTCGCAACTGACGGTCGCGGCCGCGTCGCCGGTGTGGTGCGGGTCCGCGGTGTAGGACTTCGCGACGTCGATCGTCGTGGTGAAGCCGCCGCCGGCCGTGAACGCGCTCTTCGACACCCACTGGGCGGAGCCGAACCAGCCGGAGTTGGTGGCGTAGTCCGCCTGCTTGGGCCCGTAGACGACGTAGACGCCGAAGCCGCGCCCCTGCGCGTCTCCGTCGAAGCCGCTGCCGGTGACCGTGACGCTGCCGTCCGAGACGCCGTGGAGCGCCCCCGGGCCGTCGGTGACGACCGAGGCCGGACCGCTGACGGACAGGCTGGCACCGTAGTCGTTCGTGACCGCGGTGGCCGCGGACGCGCTGACCGCGGGCAGGACGGCGATCCCGACCGCGGCGACCCCTGCCGCCAGCGTGATCCCGAACGAGCGTGCGATTCGTGTCATGTTCGTGTTTCCCTCTCGATGTGGGCGCCCCCTGTGAGCACCCGGGTCCGGTGGTCCTACGGCGCGACGTCGGTCGCGGTGCGTCGTGCGGTGCGACGGGAGTGCACGATCGCGAAGACGACGAGCGCCGCGACGGCCACGACGAGCGCGGACAGGCCGCCGAGGACGATCCGCAGCACGCCCGGGTCGATCCCGCCCGAGGAGCCGTCGGCAGCCGCGGCCGCCACCGCCGAGGGGGTCGCCCCGGTCGGCGTGGTGGGGGTCGCCGACGCGGTCGGCTCCGCGGTGGCAGTCGGCTTCGCCGATCGCGCGGACGGCTTCGTGGTCGCGCGGGTGTCGGCGCTCGCCTCGGACGACGGCGCGGCGGACGGACGGGAGGCACTGCCCGCGTCCGTCGTGTCGGCCGGCGCCTGCCCGGTGGTCGCCCTGGTGCCGCCACCGGCCAGCGTGCCGCCGCTGCCGTACAGGTTCTGCACGGAGACGGGTGTGAACGACTCGTTGTTCGCGTTCGCGACGCCGTGCGCACCGATCGTGATGATCCCGCACTGCACGACCGTGCAGTCGACGGTCTTCGCGGCACCGTTCCGGTCGAGCGCCTGGAACGTCGAACCGGGGACCTTGAGGGTCGCGGACCAGGTGCCCGTGGCGGAGTCGACCGTGCCGCCGTTCGCCGCCGACGCGGTGGTGCTGCCCTCGAAGGCCACGAAGTCGAGGTACCCGGTGGGCTTCGACTCGTCGTCGGGCACGTAGCTGTAGTCCGCGCCCGTCGCCCCGCCCTTGCTCGGCTGCCAGGTGCCGTTCACGGTGCCGAACGCCACGTAGATGCCGCCGTACCCGTTCTTGATGCCCTGGAACCCGGAACCGCTCAGGCGCAGCGTCGTCAGGTACGTCGAGTCGACCTGGTTCGTGACCTCGGGGTGCCCATCGATCGCGACGCTGACACGGCCGGCTGCCGATGCGGGGGCGACGCCCACCAGGGCGGCTCCCCCGGCACTGAGCGCGACGAGCAGTCCGGCGAGCGCGAGCCGCAGCGGGCGGGTGCGGGTGGTCACGAGGAGGCCTCCTGGAGGGTTCGGGACGGCACGACGACGGGCGTACCGGTGTTCGGGTCGGGCACGACGGTGACCGGGTGCCGGTAGACGGTGCCGATGCGGTCGGCGGTCAGGACGTCGGTGGGGGTGCCGTCGGCGACGATCCGACCGCCGGCGAGCATGGCGACGCGATCGGCGTACGCCCCGGCGAGGCTCAGGTCGTGGAGCACCACGACGACGGCGCCGCCGGCCCGGGCGTGTGCGCGGGAGACAGCCAGCACGGCCTCCTGGTGCCGCAGGTCGAGGGCCGCGGTCGGTTCGTCGAGCAGGAGCACCGGGGTCGACTGCGCCAGGACCCGGGCGAACGAGGCCCGGGCGCGCTCCCCTCCCGACAACGAGGGGAACGCCTGGTCGATCCGGTCGGCGAGTTCGACCTGGTCGAGCACCCGCGCGACCACGGTGTCGTCGTCGACCGCTCGCGGGGTCCCCCGCCACGGAGCACGGCCCATCCGGACGACCTCGCCGACGCGGAACCCGAAGGCCACCGCGGTGTCCTGCTCGAGCACGGCACGCCGACGAGCGGTCGCGAGCGGTGCTTCGCCGCCGGTGCGCACGCCGTCGATCGCGACCGTGCCGCTGTGGGCGAGGTCACCGGCGATCGCCCGGAGCAGGGTCGACTTGCCGGCACCGTTCGGACCGACGAGCGCCAGGACCTCGCCCGCGCGCACGGTCAGGTCGACGTCGGCGAGCAGCGGTCGTCCGTCGATGACGACGCCGATCCCGGAGACGACCACGGCGCCGACAGCACTCGTCTCGATCATGCCCAGCCTCCCGACCGTCGGCGTGCACGGCGCAGGAGCCAGAAGAAGAAGGGTCCGCCGACGAGCGAGGTCAGCATGCCGATCGGCAGGTCCGCGTACGGCACCAGGGTGCGCGCGAGCAGGTCGGCGATCGTCAGGAGCAGGGCGCCGCCGAGCGTCGAGACGAGCAGCAGCGGGCCGTGCGCCGGGCCGATGACCATCCGCATCAGGTGCGGGACGACGAGCCCGACGAACGCGATGATGCCGGCGAACGCGACCGCTGCGCCGACGAGCAGGGCGACCACGACGATCGCGACGACCCGGACGGCCTCGACCCGCACCCCGACGTGCCGCGCGGCCCGGTCACCGAGGGCGAGCAGGTCGAGCGAACGCGTCAGCACGACGGCGCCGACGAGGCCCGCACCGATGACGGGGGCGATCGCTGCTGCCTGGTCCCACATCGAGCCGTTCAGGGACCCGAGCTGCCAGAACACGATCTGCTCGCGCGCCTGCTGGTCACCGAGGAACGTCAGGAAGGCGAGCCCCGCGCCGGTGAACGCGTTGACCGCGATGCCGGTGAGCAGGAGCGTGACGACCTCGGTGCGGCCGCCGGCACGGGACAGCCCGTAGACGAGCAGCGTCGCGACCAGCCCAGCGGCGAAGGCCATCAGCGGCGTCGTCCAGTACCCGGCGAACTGCAGGCCGAACACGATCGAGGCGCAGGCCCCGAACGCCGCGCCTCCGGACACCCCGACGACGCCGGGGTCGGCCAGGGGGTTCGCGAACACGGCCTGCATGAGCACACCGGCTGCGGCGAGCGCGGCTCCGATCAGCAGCGCCATCACGACCCGCGGGAACCGGATCGTCCACAGCGCCTGGGTGACGAGGTCGTCGGCGGGGCCGTGCACGGGCAGCCCGAGCGACCGGCCCACGGTCCGGAGCACCTCGGCGGGCGAGATCCCGAGCTGCCCGACGCTCGCCGACACCAGCGTCGCGACGACGAGCGCCACCACGAGCCCGGCGGTGAGCAGTGCGATGCGGCCGACCCGCGACCTGGACGTGACCGCCGGTGCTGCGGGGACGTGCGTGGCGGGCGCGATCCGTTCCTCCCGGATGGTCACGAGGCGTCCGCCGGACCGTAGATCGCCGCGGCCAACGCGGCCACGATCTCGGGCGTGCGCGGCCCGAAGCTCATCACCGTCGTGTCCGCCATGTCCACGATGCGGCGGTGCTCGCCCGCGGGCGTCTTCGCGATCGCGGGGACCCGCTGGAGCAGTCCGTCGACGCCGTCGACGGACTCGAGGCCCTTGGTCATCATGATGACGAGGTCCGGCTGCATCGCGACGAGCGCCTCGGCGTTGACGGGGCGCATGCCCGTCCAGTCCTGTTCCGTCGCGACGTCCCGCCCGCCGACGGCGTCGATGAGCGAGTCGGCGCCGGACTCGCTGCCGAACAGGTAGTAGATCCCGGCGTTCCCCCGCACGTACAGGAACACCATCTTCAGCTTGTCGGCCCGAGCCGACGGCGCGATCCGGGCCACCTGCGCGGCGACGGCCTGCTCCTGCGCGTGCACCTCGGCGGCCAGGCGGTCGCCGGTCGCCGGGACGCCGAGCGCGGTCGCGACCTGCTCGATGATCGCGTCGGTGTTCGTGGTGTCCCGGTGCGGGTCCAGGACGACGACGGGGACGCCGGCCTTCCGGATCTGCAGGACGACGTCCCACGGTCCGAGTGAGGTGTCGGTCAGCAGCACGGTCGGGCGGAGCGCGAGGATCGCCTCGGCGGCGAGTTCGTGGCCGTTCTGGGTGACGAGCGGCAGGTCCTCGGTGCCCGCGAAGCCGGTCGAGACGTCCCGTCCGACCAGGTGGTCCCCCAGGCCGAGGCCGTACACGGTGGACGACAGCGTGCCGGAGATGTCGAGCGCGAGGATCCGGTCCGCGCTCGTGACGGTCACCTCGGTGTCCTGGTTGTCGGTGACGGTGACGGGCAGCTCGGGCTCGTCCACCGTGCTCGCCGTCGGCGGCAGGTCCGTCGCCAGGGTCGCGGTGCGCTCGCCGGTCACGTCCTTCGCATCGGTCACCGGGGCGATGGCCTGGAGGCCCGCGGCCGGGTCCGTCGCGCTCGTCCCGCGACCCGCCGCATGCGTCGCACCCGCGGTGCCGGTGCCGCCGCCGGTGCAGCCGGTCGCCACGGCGAGGACGACGAGGGCGGACGCTGCGGCCGTGAGGGCGCGACGGAGTGACGACATGGAGATGATCCCGAGTGCTGGTTGGTGAAGTTAGGTGAGCCTCACCTAACCGTTAACTTAGGTGAGCCTTGCCTATCTTGTCCAGCGCGTGTCGCCGTCTCCCCACTACGGTGGTCCCGTGCGCATCGTGGTGGCTCCGGACTCGTTCAAGGGCACCGCGACCGCGGCGTCCGTCGCCCAGGCGGTCCGCGACGGCTGGCTGACCGAACGCCCCGACGACGACGTGGTGCTCGTGCCGATGGCCGACGGCGGCGAGGGCACCCTCGAGGCGTTCGAGACCGCGGTCCCCGGTGCGGTCCGGGTCCCCGTCACCGTGACCGGGCCCGCCGGCACCCCCGTCGAGACGTTCTGGCTCATGTTGCCCGACGGCCGTGCCGTGGTGGAGCTCGCGGCGACGAGCGGTCTCCCGCTGCTCGACGAACTCCTGCCGGACACCGCGACGAGCCGGGGGTTCGGCGAGGCGATCGCCGCCGCGCTCGACGCCGGCGCCACGGGGCTCGTGCTCGGCATCGGCGGCAGCGCCTCGACCGACGGCGGCCGGCCCGTGCTCGAGGCGCTCGGTTACAACGGTCACCGCGGCGCGCTGCGTGCCCTGCCCCCGCTCGGCGTCACCGTCCTGACCGACGTGACCTCTCCCCTGCTCGGCCCGACCGGCGCCGCCGCGGTCTTCGGGCCGCAGAAGGGGATCGAGCCCTCGCGGGTCGCATTCTTCGACGAGCAGCTGGCCGCCTGGGCCGCCCGCTTCCCTTCGGTGGACCCCGCGACCCCCGGCGCCGGCGCCGCGGGTGGCGTCGGCTTCGGCCTGCTCGTCTGGGGTGCGACCCTGGCCCGCGGCGCGGACGGCATCGCCGAGGTACTCGGGCTGGCCGATCGGCTCACCGGCGCCGACGTCGTGATCAGCGGCGAGGGCCGGTACGACGGCCAGTCCGCCGCCGGCAAGGTCCCGTCGGTGGTGCGGTCGCTCACGGCGACGCACGCCCCCGGCGCCCGGTCGATGCTCGTCGCCGGCGCGATCGAGGCCTCCCTCGACGACTACGCCGCCGCTGCCTCGCTCACCGTCCTCGCCACGCAGACCACCGGGGAACCGGACGACGCCCTGGCCGACCCGCTGCGCTTCGCCACGATCGCGGGCCAGCGCCTCGCACGGCTGGCCTGACCACTCCGATTCCCGCACTGGGGAGCCCCATTGGAACCTCCCACGCTGTGGCGCGCTCCATCAGACTGGTTCCGGGCCGGAACCGGCCCGCAACGCACCCCCACGAGGAGATCATTGCGCACCGTCAACGCGTACGCGGCACCGTCAGCGACCGAGCCGCTCGTCAAGACCACCATCACCCGTCGTGACGTCGGAGCGAACGACGTCGAGATCGACATCGCCTACGCCGGCATCTGCCACTCGGACATCCACACCGTCCGCGGTGAGTGGGGCCAGATCCAGTACCCGCAGGTCGTCGGCCACGAGATCGTCGGCCACGTCTCCGCCGTCGGCGAGAACGTCACCAAGCACCAGGTCGGCGACCGCGTCGGCGTCGGCTGCATGGTGAACTCGTGCGGCGAGTGCGAGAACTGCGTCGCCGGCGAGGAGCAGTACTGCCTCAAGGGCAACATCCAGACCTACGCTGGCGTCGACCCGGCCGACGGCTCGATCACCCAGGGCGGCTACTCGCAGGCGGTCGTCGTGAACGAGGACTTCGTCCTCCGCGTCCCCGAGTCGCTCGACATCGAGAAGGTCGCGCCGCTGCTCTGCGCCGGCATCACCACCTACTCGCCGCTGCACCACTGGAAGGCCGGCCCCGGCACGAAGGTCGCCGTCGTCGGCATGGGTGGCCTCGGCCACATGGCCGTCAAGATCGCGGTCGCCCTCGGCGCCGAGGTCACCGTCCTGTCGCAGACCACGTCGAAGGAAGCCGACTCGCTCCGCTACGGCGCGAAGGCCCACTACGCGACGAAGGACCCGGAGACGTTCGAGAAGCTCGCGAACTCCTTCGAGCT
Source organism: Curtobacterium sp. PhB78 (assembly GCF_003751685.1). Lineage (NCBI taxonomy): Bacteria > Bacillati > Actinomycetota > Actinomycetes > Micrococcales > Microbacteriaceae > Curtobacterium > Curtobacterium sp. PhB78. The sequence continues at coordinate 57,586 of NZ_RKIA01000004.1, read as the reverse complement.
CATCATCAACACCGTGTCGGCGAAGATCCCGATGGGCTCGTACCTCGGCCTGCTCAAGGTCGACGGCACGCTCGTCAACGTCGGCGCTCCGTCCGAGCCGCTCGAGGTCCCGGCGTTCGCCCTGATCCCGCGCCGGCTCAGCTGGGCCGGGTCCGCCATCGGCGGCATCCGCGAGACCCAGGAGATGCTGGACTTCTGCGCCGAGCACGACATCCTGCCGGAGACCGAGCTCATCAGCGCCGACCAGATCAACGAGGCCTACGAGCGCGTGCTGTCCTCGGACGTCCGCTACCGCTTTGTGATCGACGCGGCCACGCTGGCGTAGTCGTCACCACTTGCGAGACGGGAGGCCCGGTACCAGCTGGTACCGGGCCTCCCGTCTGTCCGCCTGTCCGTCGGGCCGTCAGCCGACCTCGTCGCCGGACGGCAGCGCGCCGCACCAGTCGACGGAACCCGCGTCGATGCTCGCCTCGAGCGCACCGGAGGTCGCGTCGACGATGCTCACCAGCTCGTCGGTCGCCGACTTCGTCGCGACCGCCACGAACTGGCCGTTCGGGGACGGGCAGACCGCCGTGACGCTCGCGTCGTCGGGGACGGTCACCGGCAGCCGGGAGGCCCGCCCACCGTCCACGCGCACGATCCGTGCCGAGACGGTCCCGTCCGACCGCACGTCCCCCAGCACGCGCAGGTACGTGTCGTCCGTCAGCGGGGCGATCCTGCCGAGCACCGCCGCGTCGGTGCTCGCGGCCGGCGCCCGCAGCGCCGTCTTCGCGCCGTCGGTCAGGTCGAGGCGCTCGATGCCCGTGCCGGTCTCGACGACGGCCGTGGTGCCCGAGCCGACGAACCCGTGCAGGTACGTGGCGCTGCCGAGCCGGACGGGGTCGGCGCGGCCACTCATGTCGACGAGCACCAGGTCGTCGCTGCCCGTCCGCACCAGGGCGCTCTCGGTCCGGGGCACGTAGGCCCACTGCCCGACCGTCATCGGCACGGCGCCCGTCTGCGGCTTCCCGTCCTCGGCGATCGCGGTGGGCAGGTGCGTGCCCGTCATGTCGACCACGTACAGACCGGTGTTCCGCGACTGCCCGGTGGACGTGTCGGCGTACTCGAACCCGAACGAGGCCGCGTCGTCGGCGACGTGCAGCGCGGTGACCCGCCCCTGCGAGGACGGCAGGGTGAGGTGCTCGACGGGGGCGTCCGGGTCCTGCACCCCGCCGGACAACGCGACCACGTCGACCGAGGAGCTCGCGTCGCTGCCGCTGACCACCACCAGCGACCGTCCGAGCCGGGCGTACTCCGAGATGTCGGCGCCCTGGTACACGGTCGTCGCACCGCCTGCGTCGAGGGAGCGGCGCACGATGCGGTCCTTCGCGCCGTCGGCTCCGGGCACGAGGGCGAGGACGTCGGTGCTGCCGGTCCGGATCGCGGCGGTCAGGTCCGCGGTGGCACGCTGCCCCGGAGCCCGGACGTTCGCGACCGTCACCGTGTAGTCGCGGTCGTAGGCCAGGGGTCCGGCGAACTCGACCGCGATCGTGTTGCCGCTCGAGGTCACGGTGTGCGCGGCCGCCGGGGTGACCCGGACGTCGGCGGCGGACACCTGCTGCAGCGCCTGGTTCGCCGTCAGGATCACCCGCTGCGCCGGACGGGACACCAGACCGGTGGCGTCGTACGACACGTCACGCAGGCGCGGCCCCTGCTGCGACCCGACGACGGCGGCGAGCGCGGCGACGACCGCCAGGACGAGCACGACGGCGAGGTACCGGCGGTGGAACCGGTGCGCGACCGGGCGGCGGTCCGTGCGCTCAGTACTCGTGCCCGTTTCAGTACTCGTGCGCGTCTCAGTACTCATACGGGTCCTTCGGCTGCGCGATCTCGGTGACCTTCGCGGCTTTGATGACGATGCGGGCGTCGGCGGACTGGTCCGGGTTCGCCGCGAGTGCGCCGGTCACCGTGACCCACTGCCCTTCGTCGGGCTCCGCCTCGGTACGGTCGCCGCCCTCGGTCACCACGCCGAGGCCGACTGGCTGGGCGTCCACGGCGCAGCAGCTGATCACGAACCGGGTCAGGGTGAACGAGCCGTCCTGGCCGGGCACGACGAAGCCGGACAGCCGCACCTGCTTGCCGACCAGGGCCGTGGTGTCGGTGGTCTGCCGGATCAGCGCCGCCCAGTCCTTGACGCCGTACTCCGAGGTGTCGACGCCCTCGCTGCCGAGCAGGGAGACCGCCGCCTCGGAGCCCGTCGCGTTCGACAGGGTCGCCGAGTCCACGCTCCGCTGCTGCGCGGTGCGGGCGGACAGCGTCGTCGGGGGCAGGACCAGCATCGACACGGTGACCCCGACCGTGACGATCGCGGCCGCTCCGCCGAGGGCGAGGCTGACGGCGCGACCACGGCCGGGCCCGCGCCGCCCGTGGTCGTGGTCCGGCTCGTGCTCATGCTCGTGCTCGTGCTCGTGCTCGTGCTCGTCGTCACCGTGCGTGTGGCCGTGGCCGCGTGCGATGACCACCAGGCCCGCGATCGAGGCGGGTACCGCGACGGCGGCGAGCACGATCGTGAACACCGAGTACCGCGGGTTGATGTACAGGTCGAGGTGGCCCACCAGTGCGAGCCAGAGCGTGCACAGGGCGACCGCCAGCACGGACCCGAGCCCGAGGTAGGCCGGAGCATTGCTGCTGCGTGCGTCAGACGAGGACATTCATCACCAATCCCACGGCGCCGGCGAACAGCACGCACACGACGGCGAGCAGCACCAGGAACCGGACCCGGAACGTCGTGCGGAGCAGGGCGATCATCTTGACGTCGATGATCGGCCCGATGATCAGGAAGGCCGTGATCGACCCGGGCAGGAACGTCGAGGCGAACGACAGTGCGAAGAACGCGTCGACGTTCGAGCAGAGCGACACCGTCATGGCGAGCAGCATCATCGCCGCGACGGAGAGCACCGGGTTCGAGCCGATCGCGACGAGCGTGGAACGGGGCACGGCGACCTGGATCGCCGCAGCCAGGCCGGCGCCGACGAACAGGGCCGGCATCATGGTTGCGGTCTCGCCGCCGAACTGCGCGGCGCTCTCCCGCCAGCGGTTCCGGCTCCGCGGTGCGCCGATCGCAGCGCGGCAGCGGGCCTCGAACGCGGGCAGCAGCAGGTCGGCCGGGCGGCGGTGCGCGGCGACGATCCAGCCGACCAGGTTCGCGATCACGAAGCCGCCGACGATCCGGACCGGCAGGATCCAGCCGGACCAGCCGAACGCCTGCGCGGTGCTGATGATCACGAGCGGGTTGAGGATGGGGGCGGCGACCAGGAACGTGACGGCCTCGGCAGGGGTGAACCCGCGCATCATCAGGCCGCGGGCGAGGGGCACGTTCCCGCACTCGCACACCGGGAACAGCATGCCGATCAGCGAGATCACGGCGCGGCGGCCGAAGGCGTTCTGCGGCAGGACCTTCTCGAGCGCACCGACGGGCACCCACACCTCGACGACGATCGACAGCACGATGCCGAGCACCACGAACGGCAGCGACTCGACCACCACGCTGATCGCCAGGGTCAGGAAGTCCTGCACGACGTCCGGCAGGCCGGCGGTCCCGATGCTCGGGGACAGCAGCCGGGTCCCCAGGAGCACGACGACGGCGAGCAGCACGAGGCCCGGGCCCGTCAGGGAACGGGAGCGGGAGCGCTGCTGCGGCGGCGTGGTCGTCGTCACCCGGAAAGGATAGGCGACGCGTGCTGCGTGGCGGTCCGCGCGCGGCCGCCTGCGCACCGTGCGAGTTCGTTCACCCCGTGCAGGGTTGCTCGCTCGGTGCAGGCCTGGAGCGCCGCACGGAGCCACCAACGACGCACGGGTTCGCGAACCCGGCACCGTGCACGTGCTCCACCGCCAGCCACAACGCCGCACCGGCCCGCGAACCCGGCACCGGGCCGCAGTCAGACCCGGGCGATGCCCGCCACGTGCCGGTCGAGCGTGTCGATCGCCCACGAGGCGTCACCCCCGGGATCGACCCGCACGATGTGCATCGCGAGCCCGTCCACCAGGGCGTGCAGGCGGCGGGTCTCGTAGGGCACGTCGGCGTCCGGCACCCCGAGCGCCCGCAGGATCCGCCCGCACCACTCCCGCATCTCGTCGACGACCCGGTCGTGGAACGGCCGGAGCTCGGCGTCGGTCAGCGCCGCCGTGCCGAGGCCCAGGTAGACGTCGAGCTCGATGCGTCGCTCCTCGTCGAGGGGCAGGAGCTCGAGCAGGACCGCGTGCGCGTACGCCGTGCCCCGCAGGTCCGCGGGCACGGCGTCGATCCGGGCCGCGGTCGCGTCGAACACGAGCTCGAGCGCGTGCGACCGGACGCTCGCCTGGGTCGGGAAGGTGTAGCGGACGGTGCTCGGCGGCAGTCCGGCCTCCGCCGCGACGTTCCGGACGCTGAGCGCCCCGAGTCCGTCGCGGGCGAGCACCCGGCACGCCGCCTCGGACACGGTGCGGCGCCGCTGCTCGACGTCCATGCTCCTGGCCACGACGCCATACTCGCACAGTCGTACGAACTCGTGCTACCGTCGAAGTCATAGTCGCACAGTCGTGCGACTATGCCACCGAAGGAAGGGAACATCGTCATGGCCTGGGTCATCCTCGTGCTGAGCGGCGTGCTCGAGGCCGTCTGGGCCACCGCCCTGAGCGCCTCGAACGGCTTCAAGAAGGTCGTGCCGACGATCGTGTTCATCGCCGGCATGGCGCTGAGCATGGTCGGGCTCGCGTTCGCGATGAAGTCGATCCCGGTGGGCACCGCCTACGCCGTCTGGGTCGGCATCGGCGCCTCGCTGACGGTCGTCGTGTCGATCCTGCGCCGGCAGGAAGCCGCGTCGCTCGCACGCCTCGGCCTCGTGTTCGGCCTGGTCGCCTGCGTCGTCGGCCTCAAGGTGGTGAGCTGAGGTGGCCTGGATCGTCCTGTTCCTCAGCGCCACGCTCGAGACCGTGTGGGCGACCGCCCTCGGCGAGAGCGACGGCTTCACCCGACCCGGCCCGACCGTCGTGTTCGCGATCACGATCGTGATCAGCCTCGTCGCGTTCGGCTACGTCCTCAAGCACATCCCGATCAGCACCGCGTACGCCGTGTGGACCGGCACCGGTGCAGCCCTGACGGTGCTGTGGGGCATGGCCACCGGCGCCGAGCCCGTCACCCTGCTGCGCGTGCTGTTCATCGCCGGGATCGTCGGCTGCGTCGTCGGCCTGAAGCTCGTGCCGGCCCGTCCGGTCACCGAGCCGGCCGCCCCGCTCGCGAAAGCGACAGATCTCCGCCGATGATCGGCGGGCAACTGTCGCTTTCGCGAAGGTGACGGCAGTGCCATCCGCAGGACTGTCGCTTTCGCGACTCGCGCCGTGGACGTGCGCCGGGGCGGACGGGAGGCACGGTGCCAGCCGGCGCCGTGCCTCCCGTCCGCCTGTGGTCGCGCCCACCCCGCATGGTGAGCAGAAAAGGTCGGGTCACCTCGCGGGACCCGACCATTCCTGCTCACGAACCGAGCGCTGGGAGCGTCAGACGGAGGCACCCGTCCACTCGTCCTCGGCGGCGACGTGGTCGCTGCCGACCGTGCCGGCGGCGAGCGCCGCGGCGGCGCGCTCCGTGTGGCTCGGCGGGTTCGACGGCACGTCGGACGGACGGCCCTCGTCGTTCAGCTTGCGGAGCTCGGGGACGATGTCCGTGGCCAGGATGTCGATCTGCTCGAGCACGGTCTTGAGCGGCAGCCCGGCGTGGTCGACCAGGAACAGCTGGCGCTGGTAGTGGCCGACGTGGTCCTTCATGGCCGCGTACCGGTCGATGACCTGCTGCGGCGAACCGACCGTGAGCGGGGTCTGGGCGGCGAAGTCCTCCATCGAGGGGCCGTGGCCGTAGACCGGGGCGTTGTCGAAGTAGGGCCGGAACTCGTTGACCGCGTCCTGCGAGTTCTTGCGGGCGAAGAACTGCCCACCCAGACCGACGATCGCCTGGTCCGCACGGCCGTGCCCGTAGTGCTCGAAGCGCTGGCGGTACAGCCCGACCATCTGCTCGGTGTGCTGGATCGGCCAGAAGATGTTGTTGTGGAAGAAGCCGTCACCGTAGTACGCGGCCTGTTCCGCGATCTCGGGCGTGCGGATCGAGCCGTGCCAGACGAACGGCGGCACGCCGTCGAGGGGGCGCGGCGTCGAGGTGAAGCCCTGCAGTGGCGTGCGGAACTTGCCCTGCCAGTTGACGACGTCGTTCCCCCAGAGCTGGCGGACGAGCGCGTAGTTCTCGATGGCCAGGTTGACGCCCTGGCGGATGTCCTGCCCGAACCACGGGTAGACCGGGCCGGTGTTGCCGCGACCCATCATGAGGTCCATGCGGCCGTCGGAGATCACCTGGAGCATCGCGTACTCCTCGGCGATGCGCACCGGGTCGTTCGTGGTGATGAGCGTGGTGCTCGTCGAGAGCGTGATGTCCTTCGTCTTCGCCGCGAGGTAGGCCAGCAACGTGGTCGGCGACGAGGCGACGAACGGCGGGTTGTGGTGCTCGCCGGTGGCGAAGACGTCGAGTCCGGCCTGGTCGGCGTGCTGCGCGATCGTGAGGATGTCGCGGACGCGCTGGGTGTCGTCCGGCGTGGTGCCGGTCGTGGGGTCGGTCGTCACGTCACTGACCGTGAAGATGCCGAACTGCATGATGCGCCGCCTTTCGCGATATCGATGCGTTTGCATCGACTTGCTGGGTACAACGTAGCGTACGCCGGTGCATTCCCACCAGGCGTCAGCGCGCTGCGGGCAGTGCTGCGGGGTCGGTCCGGGCCGCGTGGTGCATGCCGTCGAGGAACCACACCGCGGTCACCACCGCCAGGACGCTCGCGCTCGAGGCCAGTCGTCCGGCCATCAGGATCGCGGCGTGGTCGTGAGCGCCGTCCCCCGTCAGGCCGACGACGAGCGCGGCGACGCCGACGGCCAGCGTGACCCCGGTGGCGACGAGCAGGACGACGCTGACCACCCGGCGCGGACCCCGACGGCCGTCCCGGTCACCTCGGAGGCCCCGGTCGACCCTCGGACCGAACGCCCGGACGACGCCGAGCCAGAACATCGCGATCGCGCACGCCCCGATGATGTCGCTCACCCGGTGCCAGCCGTAGACGACCGTCTGGTTGGCGACGAAGACCGCGTAGGCGGCACCGAGCAGCGTGACGATCGGCCGGAAGCGACGGGGCGTGACCATCAGGACGGCGAACAGTGCGGCCAGCGCGATGGTCGCGTGGCCCGAGGGGAACGAGTTCGGCGTCGTCGACTGGGCGATCTCCGGGCGCTCGGCGATACGCTTGACGAGCGTCGAGGTGGCCGCCGACGCGAGCACCACTGCACCCGCGCCGAGCCCCACCGAGAGCCGTCGCCTGGCGAACGCCACCGCGACGATCACGACAACGAGCAACAGGATCACCGGCACCGAGATGACGTTGAGCGCAGTGTCCGAGCTGAACAGGTCGGACTCACGGACCCCGCCGAGCGCGGCGTCCTCCATGCGCTGCCCCACCGGCGTCAGCACCGCGGCCGCGTAGACGGAAGGCACGATCACGAACCCCAGAGCCGCCAGCACACCCCACCGCAACCGCCGCGAGACGCTCGGTCCACGCGACTCCGGTGCATTGCGCTCGGGTGTCAAGGTCACCGGGCTGGTCCTCCTCGGAGTGGTCGTCGTCGGTCTCGTCGCACGCCTGGTGACGGCGCTGCGATTCGGACGGTCGGGGTCGGACACGATACCGTTGGCTCACCGGCCGGAGGCTGGGAACCGCGCGGCCGTCACCCGCGGATCCCGCGCTGTGCCGCTCAGTGCCGCGCCGCTCAGTCCGGCGGGCACCGCCGGACTGACGCACGTCGCGTCGGCAGTGTACGAGGAGGAGACCGAAGTGGCCATCAAGGAACCGGGCATCACCGCCTCACCGAACCGCGGGCTCGCGCTCACGGTCGGTGGCGTCCTCGCACTCTGGGGCATCCTGGGCTTCTTCTTCGCCGCCGACGGCGACCCCGGCTTCTTCAGCCGCCAGGGCGGGATGCTCTGGAACGCCTTCGGGGTGAACCCGCCGCTCGCCCTCATCTGGGTGCTGCTCGCCGCGGTCCTGCTCATCACCGGGCTCGGCACCACCATCGGTTCGCGGAACGGCAACCTGGTCGTCGGCGCCGTGCTCGTGGTGCTGGCCGTCTACGGCTTCGTCTTCGTGAACACCTCGGCGAACATCTTCGCGCTGAACACCACCGACAACGTGTTCCACGCGATCGTCGGGGTCGTCCTGCTGCTGACGGCGCTCGGTGCCGACAAGGAGAACCTCCGCGCGCTGCGTGCGGCGGCTCGCGCCTGACGCACCGACACGCTCCCCGACGCCCGTCTGCCGCTCCGGCAGGCGGGCGTCGTCGTGTGTGCGTCAGGCGTCGTCGTCGGAGTCGTCGTCCGGTTTCGGCTTCCGGGCTTCGAGTGCCGTCGCGACGATGCGTGGCGCCTCGGACATGAAGCGTCGGACGTCCGTGTCGACGATGATGTCCTGCGGCCGCAGTGGCCGGGTCAGGTACAGCCCCTCGAGCGACGTCAGCCGTGACAACGCGACGTACGTCTGTCCGGCGCTGAACACCCGGTTGCCCAGGTCGACCACCGCGCGGTCGTAGGTGCTGCCCTGCGACTTGTGGATCGTCACCGCCCAGGCGAGCCGCAACGGGAACTGCTGGAACTCACCGACGGTGTCCTTCTTGAGCTCCTTCTTGTCGGCGTCGTAGGAGTACTTGAACTTCTCCCACACCGACGGCTGGACCTCGAAGGACTCTCCGTCGACGTCGACCCAGACCGTGTCACGGATCGCCGTGACGATGCCGAGCGTCCCGTTCACCCATCGCTGGTCGGCGTCGTTGCGCAGGAACATCACGTGCGCGCCGGGCTTGAGCTCGAGGGCTTCGTCGGCCGGGAAGTTCCGCCCGCCGAAGTCGCCGTTGACGTCGGCCTTCGCGGTCTTCACCTTGCCGGGCAACCGTTCGAGCGCCGCCTTGTTGATGCGCGCGACGGTGTCGTTCCGGGTGGCGAGGGTGATGGCGTCGTCGGGCGAGGGCCGTGCGCCCGCGGTGTTCAGCTGGTCGGCGATCTCGGCGGTCACCCGGCCGTGCCGCACCGCCGTGAGCATGGCGGCGAAGGCGTCGTCGCGCTGGCGGTGCACGGTGGCGAGCTCGATGATGTTCAGCTCCGCCTCGAGCCACACCTTGGCGTCGAAGAACCACATCGACCGGTAGTGGTCGGTGAAGTAGGCGCGTTCGTCGGCACCACCCGGGACCGGCGGCAACTGGTACGGGTCGCCGAACATGACCACCTGCACTCCGCCGAACGCCTCGAACTGCCGCCCGCGGGCCTTGCGCAGCGAGCGGTCCATCCCGTCGAGCAGGTCGGCGTTCACCATCGAGACCTCGTCGATCACCAGGGTGTCGATGGTGTTCAGGAGCTTGCGGGTGTCCGGTCCCTGGCGCAGCTCGGCATCGGCGATGAGGCCGATCGGCAGGCGGAACAACGAGTGGATCGTCTGGCCACCGACGTTCAGGGCTGCAACCCCGGTCGGTGCGCAGATCACGACCTGCTTCTCGGTGTTCCACGACAGGTGGTTGAGCAGGGTCGACTTGCCCGTGCCGGCACGACCGGTGATGAAGACGTGGTCGCGGGTGTGCTCGATGTACTCGAAGACGGCCCGCTGCTCGTCGCTGAGCTCGACGCTCATCGTGCGTCCTGCTCGAGGGTGCGCGCGTCCGCTCCGAGCGTGCGCGCAGGCGATCCAGCCCGCCGAAGCTGCACGAGCACCACCACGACGACCGCCACCAGGAGCAGCACCCCGGCGACCACGAGCACGAGCCCGCCACGGGCCTGGTCGACGAGCGGATCGGGGCCCCACGTCCGCCCCATCGCCCCGAACCACGACGCCTGCAGGAGTCCGAGCGGCCCGCGCATCGCGATGCCGAGCGACACCGCTCCGGCGGCGACAACCGCGGCCCCGACGATCCGCACGACCGCCGCTCCGCGGGTCGGGTGTCGCTGGCCGGCCGCGACCGGCGTGAAGAGCGTCGGCATCGCCAGGAGTCCGACGAGCAGGAAGCCCACGTCGATGACCGTGCGCCCCGTGGAGTCGCTCACCGACCAGCGGACGGCATCGGTGGCGGAGTACGCCCACCACACCGCTGCGGCGAGCAGGAACGCCGGGAAGGGCTGCACCAGGTAACGGACCGCGGCGTTGTCGACCAGCACACCGGTCCACTCGCGCACGCCGGTGCTGTCGTCGTCGCGCGGGTGCACCGCGGCCCGGATGAGCACGACGGGGGCCGCCGCCCACACCAGCGCCGGCACCACCAGGCCGAGCAGCACGTGCGCGCCGACGTTCGCCGACACCAGGAACCGGTCGTACTGGTGCAGCGAACCGGACGTCGCGACCACGAGCGAGATGATCGCGAGGGCCGCCGCCACCGAACGGCGCACCGGCCAGTGGACGCCGGCACGGCGCAGGCGCACGACACCGGCCGCGTAGGTCGCAGCGAGCAGCACGGCGGCCATCAACCAGAACAGGTCGATGTTCCACTGCGTCAGCCAGCCCCAGGCCCCGGGCGCGTGCGGCAGCAGGTCGTCGGTGAGCAGCTCGGCGGGGCTCGGGTCGGTCGTCTTGCTCAGCGCGATCTGGTCGACCGGGGTGGCCGTTCGGCCGAGCGCCGCGGCGAAGCCCGATGCGACACCCATCACGGCGAGCTCGACCACGATCAGGGTCCAGAACGGGCGGTGCCGTGCCGGCGCCTCGGTCAGGGAACGGATCGCACGCCGACGCTGCACGGCACCGAGGACCCCGATGACGACGATCGCGCCGATCTTGACCAGCACGAGAGTGCCGTACGGCGTGAACAGGTTCGACAGGGCACCCACGCGGATCTGTGCCGAGGCGACACCCGACACCGCCACGAGCACGAAGCACCCGAGCGCGATGCTCGAGTACCGCGCGACGACCACGGCCAGGCGGTCACCGGGCAGCACGCCGCGCAGGAGCACGAGCATGGTCAGGCCACCGACCCAGAGCGCGGCGCCGACCAGGTGCAGTCCGAGGGCGGTCACGGCGGCGTCGTGGCTCGCGGTGCCGGCGGCGTGGCCCTGCTGCGCGAGCGGGATGAGGCCGATCATCGAGACACCGGCGGTCAGGGCGACCATGCCCCGGGAACGGACGGCGAAGCAGAGCACCGTGACGGCAGCGGCGACGAGCACCGTCACGAGCCAGGCGAGCCCGAGGTCCGTGCCGGTGAGGAACACGCCCATCGACTGGCCGAACTGCTCGTCGATGCTGATCTTCGAGCCGGCGACGCTCAGGAACGTGAAGAAGGTGGTGACCGCGGACGACACCGTCCAGAGCCCGCTGGCGGCGGCCGCGACGTCGATGGCGCGGTTCCACTCCGGGCCGGAGCGCGAGAGTCCGACGGTGGCCAACGCGAGGCCGCCGATCGTCGCAGCGGCAGACAGGTCCACGACCAACCGGGAGATCGGCAGACCGAAACGGACCAGGGCACCGGGGTCGGCGATCAGCGCTGCGTTCGCACCACCGCCGATGACGAGTGCCGTGAGCAGCGCCACGAACCCGACGAGCAGGAGCACGGCGGGACCGGCGATGCGCGCGATCCGATTCACCCGTCAAGCCTAGGCGGTGCCCACCCGGCCACCGAACCGGCCGGGCCGACCTGTGGGAACCGGCACGGGCCTCCCGGTCGACGCAGCGCGACGAACGCGACCCGACGCACCGAACGCACCCCGGAAACGACGAAAGGGACGGCCGAAGCCGTCCCTCCCGATGCGCGGAACAGTCTTACTTGACCGCAGCCTTGAGCTTCGAGCCGGCGCTGACCTTGACCGAGTCGCTCGCGGCGATCTCGATGGCCTCACCCGTCTGCGGGTTGCGGCCGGTGCGGGCGGCGCGGTGCGTCTTCTCGAAGGCGATCCAACCGGGGATCGTGACCTTCGTGCCGTCCGCGACGGACGACGAGACGACGCTGAAGAGCGCGTCGACGACGCCGTTGACGGTGGCCTGGCTCTGGCCGGACTCGGCGGCGACGGCAGCGACGAGCTCGGTGCGGTTCAGTGACTTGTCAGCCATGGATGTCCTCCTCGGACTTCTTGCAGTATCGGTCGGACGGACGTGCCGTCCGGCGCCCGGAGCGGTTGCCCCGTGCCACGGTGCCAGTGGGCCGAGGGCCCGGCGGAACCGGAGTTGAACCTACCAGCCACAAGGGGTGAAAACCGCCGACTCGCCCGGATTTCCGGGCTTGTCGGGCTCCGAGACGGGTGCTAGAGGGGCAGATGTGACCACTGAGGCGCCCTTGTACCCCGGACACAGCGAACGCCCCGCCACCAAGAGGTGACGGGGCGTCGGGTACTGCGAGTGCTTACCAGGAGCTCTTCGTGATGCCGGGGAGCTCTCCACGGTGGGCCATGTCGCGGAAGCGGACACGGCTGATGCCGAACTCACCCAGGTGGCCACGGGGGCGGCCGTCGATCGCGTCGCGGTTGCGGTAGCGGATCGGGGATGCGTCGCGGGGCAGCTTCTGCAGGCCCACGCGAGCGGCCTCACGCGACTCGTCGGAGCCGTTCGGGTCCACGAGGGCCTTCTTCAGCTCGAGACGACGCTCGGCGTAGCGCGCGATGATGACGGCACGCTGGTTGTTCTTCGCGATCTTGCTCTTCTTCGCCATGCTTAGCGCTCCTCACGGAAGTCGACGTGCTTGCGGATCACCGGGTCGTACTTCTTCAGCACGAGACGGTCGGGGTTGTTCCGACGGTTCTTCTTGGTCACGTACGTGAACCCGGTGCCCGCCGTCGAGCGGAGCTTGATGATCGGACGGATGTCCTGACCCTTTTTCGCCATCAGATCTTCTCCCCACGGGCGAGGACGTCCTTGACGACGGACTCGATGCCCCGCGCGTCGATGACCTTGATGCCCTTAGCGCTGACGTTGAGCGTCACGTTGCGACGCAGCGACGGCACGTAGTACGTCTTCTTCTGCACGTTCGGGTCGAAGCGGCGCTTCGTCCGGCGGTGCGAGTGCGAGATGTTGTGACCGAAGCCGGGAACGGCGCCGGTCACCTGGCACACTGCTGCCATGGTTTCCTCCTGAGGTACCGTGCGACCGGACGGCCGCACCCAAGTTCACTTGCCTGGTGCGCACGCGCAGGACCACCGGAGTGGTGCATGCGAGGGGGTTGTGCGCACCGCCCAGGCCCGCAGCCCCTGTCGAAGGGGGAACGGACACCACGCGACCGCGGCGTTCGCGACGGTCGGAGGGCTTGGAACAACGGGTCCACCACGCGGACGTGGAGGACCAAGGGAAGAGCTTACGCGAGCTCCGGGCGTGTCGCAAGCGCACGCACCATGAGTTCCCCGAGTTCGAGCGGCGCCGTGAACATCGGCCAGTGTCCGGTCTCGAGTCCGACGATGCTGAGTTCCTCGGTCGCGACGAGTTCCGCGGCCCAGGTCTGGTGGTCGGCCACCATCGTCGCGAGCTCGGTCGCCGGGATCTCACAGGTGATCACCGTCGCGGGGATCGTGTGCCGGGCGGCGTCGGCGTAGTGGAACCGGTCGGACGGCACGGCGGCCGGCTCCGGGATCGCGCGGTGCTCGAAGGACTCCCGCAACGCCGGCGTCATCCCGCGCACCGTGGCCGGCTCCCAGACGTCCCACGAGGGCAGCGGCACCACACCGTCGACCACGGGCAGCTCGTCGTTCACGCAGCCGCCGGCGGGACCGGGGAACGTGTCGACGTAGAGCAGGTGCGCGACGAGCGAGGGCCGCTGATCGGCGGCCATGTACGCGATCGGTCCGGCGCCGGAGTGTCCGGCGAGCACGACGGGCTCGTCCGGGCTGGCGACGTCGTCCAGGCGCTCCACGAGCGCCGCGACCTGCTCGTCGAGCGTGTCGCCGTCGCGGGTGATCGCCTCGACCGTGTGGCCCGCCTGCAGCAGCACCGAGGCGACGTCGTCCCACGCGCTCGCATCGAGCCAGAACCCGGGGACCAGGATGACGTGCATGGCGCGGACGCTACTCGCCGTCGGCGTCGCCGGTCCGCGGTCCGGCTGCAGCGGCAGATGCCGTGCACACCGCGCACTCGCCGAAGATGTCGACGACGTGGCTGGCGTTCGTGAACCCGTTGGCGGCGGCGACGTCCTGCGCCCACTGCTCGACGGGGTCCGCCTCGATCTCGACGGTCCGGCCGCAGTTCCGGCAGATCAGGTGGTGGTGGTGCGCGTCCGTCGTGCACGCCCGGTACAGCGATTCGCCGTCCTGCTGCAACGAGTCGGCGTCACCCTCGGTCGCCAGGTCGGCGAGCGCCCGGTAGACGGTGGCGAGGCCGATGGTCGAGCCCTCGTCCCGCAGGTGCTGGTGCAGCGCCTGCGCGCTGACGAACCCCTCGGTGGAGTCGAGGGCACCGCGCACCGCTTCGCGCTGCCACGTGTTCCGCTTGACCTTCTGCACGGCGTTCATGCTGGTGCACCCACCTTCGTTTCGGCTGACGTTCCGGAACCGGTTCCGGCTCCGGTTCCGGTTCCGTTCGTTCCGGACGGGAGGCCCGGTGTGCCCCCGCCACGCTGGTCGCGGCGGACGACCCGGTCGCGTCCACGGCGGTCGCGCCGGGCCCCGACGATCCGACAGACCACCCAGATCGCGAACGAGATGGTCGTCACGTAGGGACTGATCGGCAGGCCGCCGCCGAGTGCCAGCAGGATGCCACCGACGACCGACACCACGGCGAACACCGTGGAGAGCACCGGCACGACGACCGGGTGCGAGCTGAGCCGCAGTGCCGCAGCGGCCGGGGTGACGAGCAGCGACAGCACGAGCAGGGCGCCGACGATCTGCACCGACACCGCGGTGGCCAGGCCGAGGACGAGCATGAACACGATCGCGAGCGTCCGCACCGGGACACCGGCGGCCGCGGCGACGTCGGGGTCGACGGACGCGAACATCAGCGGCCGCCAGATGACGAGCAGGGTCGCGACCACGATGGCGGCGATGACGATGAGGAACGTCAGCTGCGGGTTGTCCACCGACACGATCTGGCCGGTGAGCAGCCCGAACTTGTTGGCCGCACGTCCCTTGTAGAGCGCCAGGCAGAGAATGCCGAGCCCGAGACCGAACGGCATGAGCACGGCGATGATCGAGTTGCGGTCACGCGCCCTCGAGCCGAGCACCCCGATGAGCAGCGCCGCGATCACCGACCCGACGAGCGAGCCCGTGACGACGTTGACACCGAGCAGCAGGGACGCGCTCGCGCCGGCGAAGGACAGCTCCGAGATGCCGTGCACCGCGAAGGGCATGTTCCGGGCGACGACGAACGGGCCGATGAGCCCGCCGACGATGCCGAGCACCGCGCCGGCCCAGATCGAGTTCTGCACCAGGGTCACGAGCTCGCCGTAGTCCTGGAACGAGAAGACCGTCGACAGGACGTCCATCAGATCCGCCCTTCGTCCGACGCCGGGGCGTGCGGGTCGACCTCGCCGTGGTGGTGGTCGTGCGCGTCGTTCGCGCCGACGATGACGATGCGGCCCATCGTGCGGACGACATCGACGGGGGTGCCGTACAGGTCGCTCAGCACGTCGGCGCGCAGGACCTCGTCGGGGGAACCGATCCGGAACCGGCCGCCGGCAATGTAGAGAACCCGGTCGACGACGTCGAGGATCGGGTTCACGTCGTGCGTCACGAAGAGCACCGCGGCACCCTGCTGCCGACGCTGCCGGTCGATGAGCTCGGTGACGCCCCGCTGGTGCCGCAGATCGAGTGAGATGAGGGGTTCGTCGCACAGCAGCAGTGCCGGGTCGGCGGCGATGGCCTGACCGACGCGGGTGCGCTGCTGCTCGCCGCCGGACAGCTCGGCCACCGGGGCGTCCGCGAACGCGGTGGCGCCGACCTCGTCGAGGATGCGGTCGATGCGGGCGCGGTCGGCCTTCGACGTCGGCAGGACGCCCCACCGGTGCCCCGTCACACCCTGCGCGATCATGTCCCGCGCGCGCAGGGGGGTGCCGGCCTCCATGAGCCGCTGCTGCGGGATGTAGCCGATCTTCCGGTGCCCACGACGGACGGGCTGGCCGAGGAACGACATCGTGCCGCTCGTCAGGCGCTGCTGCCCGAGCACCGTGCGCAGGAGCGAGGTCTTGCCGGCGCCGTTCGGGCCGAGGACCGCGACGAACTCCCCCGGCGCGATGTCCAGGTCCAGGTGTCCCCAGAGCTTCCGTTCGCCGAAGGACAGCCCGGCGTCGCGCAGGGCCAGGACCGGACGGGCCGCAGCCCGGTCGTCCACCGAGGTGGTCGCCGGGTTGTCGGTCGTCGCTGCTGCGGTCGAGGTCGTCACTTCTGGAGCGCCGCCTGCACCGCGTCGATGTTCGCCTGCTGCCACGAGACGTAATCCTGCCCCTTGGGGAGCGTCTCCGTGACACCGACCACCGGGACGTCGCCCTGGTCGGCGGCCTTCTTGACCTGTTCGGTCTCGGCGCTCGAGGTCTGGTCGTTGTAGGCGAGCAGCTCCACGCTCTTGTTCGAGAACAGCGCGAGGGTGTCCTTGAGTGCTGCCGGCGGGACGTCGTCGCCCTCCTCGATCGCCTCGGAGAACGCTTCGGGGGTGACGTTGTCGAGACCGATCGCGTCGAAGAGGTAGCCCGGCACCGGCTCGGTGTACGCCACCTTCTCGCCGTCGTACGTCTTCTTCAGGTCGGCGGTCTGGGATTCGAGGTCCTCGAGCTTCGTCGTGAGCGCGTCGGCGTTCTGCTCGAACGTGGCCTCGTCGCCCGCATCGAGCGCGGACAGGCGCTTCGTGACGTCGTCGACGAGCTTCACCATCGTCGGGTAGCTGTAGAACACGTGCTCGTTGAACTCGGCGTCGCCGCCCTTGTCCAAGCCGGAGAGCTTCACCACGTTGATGGTGTCGGCCTTCGTGTCCGAGGCGTCGGCGAGCGTGGTCATGAAGTCGTCGTACCCGCCGCCGTTCTCGATGAGCAGGTCGGCCTTCGACACCGCGAGCTGGGTGCGGGCGCTCGACTCGAACGAGTGCGGGTCCTGCGAGGGGTCGTTCAGGATGCTCGTGACCGACACCTGGTCGCCACCGATCGACTGGACGATCGAGCCGTAGACGTTGGTCGAGGCGACGACGGCGATCTTCCCGTCGCTGCTGGCGTCGCCCGAGGCCGAGGAGGTCGCGCAGCCCGTCAGGGCGAGCGCGGCGGCGCCGACGACGAGCGGGAGGGCGAGGAGGCGGTTGTGCATGCTCCGACGGTAGCGCTTGCTGATAACGATTGTCAAAACCGGTATCAGGGCACTGGTGGTGGCGACAGACGGCCAGGAGGCGCGGTGCCAGCTGGCACCGCCTCCCTCGCAGGCTCGGTCGGCGCGCCCCGCGCAACGCTTCGCGTTGCCGCTGAGCGGGGCGCGCCTGTCCGTCACGTGGTGACGTCTACGGCTTGGTGGCCGCGTCGATCGTGTTCTCGGCGATCGTGTCCTCTTCACGCCCGGGCGTGCGGAGGTTCCACTTCTTGATCACGAAACTGAACAGGAAGTAGTACACGACCGCGTAGCCGAGGCCGATCGGGATGAGCCAGATCGCCCCGTCCGCCTTGCCGAAGTTCAGCACGTAGTCGATCGCACCGGCCGAGAACGAGAACCCGTCGTGGATCCCGAGTGCGTTGACCAGCGCCAGCGACGTCCCGGTGAGCACCGCGTGGATGATGTACAGCGGGAACGCCACGAACATGAACGAATACTCGAGCGGCTCGGTGATGCCGGTCACGAACGAGGTGAGCGCGGCCGAGATCATGATGCCGCCGACGAGCTTGCGGTTCTGCGGCTTGGCGTTGCGCCAGATCGCGAGCGCACCGGCCGGCAGCGCGAACATCATGATCGGGAAGAAGCCGGTCTGGAAGATACCAGCGGTCGGGTCGCCGGCGAGGAAGCGCGGGATGTCGCCGTGCACGATGTCGCCGGCCGCGTTCGTGAAGCTGCCGAGCTGGAACCACGGGAAGAAGTTGAGCAGCTGGTGCAGGCCGATCGGGATGAGCATGCGGTTCGCGAACCCGAAGATGCCGCCACCGATCACGGCGTTGTCCGCAACGGCGGTACCGGCTGCCGTGAGCGCGATGTCGAAGTAGCGGTAGACGAATGCCATGAGCACGGCGATGACGAGACCAGCCGCAGCGGTCAGGATCGGGACGAGGCGACGACCGGAGAAGAAGCCCAGGAAGTCGGGCATCTTCGTGCGGTGGAACTTCTCCCACATGACCGCCGAGACGAGCCCCATCACGATGCCGCCGAGGACACCGAAGTTGATGGTCGCCTGGTCACCGTTCGCGTCCTTGACCCCCGCGAGTACAACCGGGGACATGACTGCGAACACCTGGTACATGACCATGTAGCCGACGACGGCGGCCAGAGCGGTCGTGCCGTCCGACTTCTTCGCCCACCCGATCGCGATGCCGACCGCGAAGAGGAGCGGCAGCCAGGTGAAGATGGCCTGTCCGGCAGCCGAGATGACTCCCGCTCCCGTCTCGAAGCCGGGGATCGCGCCGAGCAGATCGGGCTGCCCGATGCGGTTCAGGATGCCCGCAGCGGGCATGACCGCGATCGGCAGGAGCAGGCTCCGTCCGAGGCGCTGGGCGTTGGCGAAGAGCCGGGACTGCTTCTTCGGCTTCTTCTTCTCCGGCACGTCCGTGGCAGTGGTGGCGCTCATCGGAGGTCCTCTCGTCATTGGGTGGAGCTGTCGGGGTGAGTTGAGTCGTGCAGCCAGCGCAGGTAACCTCGGCGGTGTCGCCAGGTCCGGTCCTGTCCGGTCATGACCAGTTCCGTAGTCTGAACCGAGACCGGTCCCGTGTCAACCTGGTACGAAAACCCTTAACGAGGAGGAAACGATGGCCGACATCAAGGCAGCCGACATCATCGCCGCGCTCGGCGGTGCCGACAACATCGAAGAGGTCGAGGGCTGCATCACGCGCCTCCGTGTCGAGGTCGAGGACGGCGACCTCGTCGACAAGGCCGCGCTGCAGGCTGCGGGCGCCCAGGCCGTCGTCGGCGGCGGCACCGGCTGGCAGGTCATCGTCGGCACGGTCGCCGACAACCTCGCGCAGGACATCCAGGACGAACTGTGACGGCGGTCCGCACGCCGTTCGCCGGCCCGGTCGTCGCCCTCGCTGACGTGCCGGACCCGGTGTTCGCCGGCCAGCTCGTCGGCGCCGGTGTGGCCGTGGACCCGACGGGCGTCGAGGGCGCGGTCACCGCGGTGGCCCCGGTCGACGGCACCATCGTGAAGCTGCACCCGCACGCGTTCGCGCTGCAGGGCTCGGCGGGCACGGACGTCCTCGTGCACGTCGGCATCGACACCGTGAAGCTGTCGGGCGAGGGCTTCGAGCTCCTCGCCACCGAGGGCTCGACGGTCACGGCCGGCGACCCCGTCGTCCGGTTCACCCCGTCGGTGATCTCGGCCGCCGGCTACTCGCCGATCTGCCCCGTCGTGGTGCTCGGCTCCGCGCCGGACACCGTCGACCAGGGCACGGTGGGCACCTCGGTGCTCGACGGTGACACCCTGTTCGAGGTCTGACCCGGGCGCACCCCGGTTCTTCCCCGGTCCTTCCCGCCGAAGCGACTGTGTACCACG
The DNA here is from genome assembly GCF_003751685.1 of Curtobacterium sp. PhB78. Classification (NCBI taxonomy): domain Bacteria; kingdom Bacillati; phylum Actinomycetota; class Actinomycetes; order Micrococcales; family Microbacteriaceae; genus Curtobacterium; species Curtobacterium sp. PhB78. Next base: position 37,946 of record NZ_RKIA01000004.1, on the reverse strand, counting down.
AACTGCTCGCGGCACACAGTCGCTTTCGCGTTCGTGCCGGACTACGCGACCGCCGGGGTCGCGGTGACCTCCATCTGCACCCGGTAGCGGTCCGAGCGGTACCAGCTGCGGGTGTGCTCCACGGGGCGCTCCCCCGCGTACGACACCCGGTCGAACTCGAGCACCGGGGCCCCGGTCTTCGTGCCGAGCAGGGTCGCGACGTCGTCGGCGGCCGGGTTCGCGGCCACCGTCTGCTGTGCCCGGTCGATCGGCGTGCCGTACTCGTTCGCGATGATCGAGTACACCGACCCGGACAGGTCGTGGTCGAGCAGCCCCGGGAACGCATCGGCCACGAGCCAGGCGTCGTCGATCGACACCGGAGCGCCGTCCGCCATCCGGAGTCGCTTCACGTGGAAGGCCGACACCTCGGCGTCGAGCCGCAGCGCCGCCACGGTGTCACTCGGCGGCACACGTTCCTCGCGCACCAGGACCACCGTGGTCGGGACGTGGCCCATCGCGCGCATCTCCTCGGTGAACGAGGCGAGGTGCAGCGTCGACTGCACGGGGCGGTGCGCCACGAAGGTGCCCTTGCCGCGCACACGCTCGAGGTAGCCCTCGTTGACGAGCTGCCCGAGTGCCTCGCGCACGGTGATCCGTGAGACGCCGTACTCGGCGATGAGCTGGCGTTCGGACGGGATCGCGGCGCCGGGGGCCAGACGGGCGGTAGCGAGGTCGAGCAGGATGCGCCGCAGCTGCTGGTGCTTCGGTTCGGCACCCTCGGTGATGCGGCTCGTCATGCGTCCCTCGTGCTCCGTTGCTGGTCCTGGGTGGTGGTCATGCGCGGACATGACCAGTTCCCATCACAGTAGCGAGTCGACCTCGGAACGCCAACGTGCGTGACGTTCCGCGTGGACCGGCGGGAGGGTTCAGGCGTTGCGGACGAGCCAGGCGAACTGTTCGTCGGAGAGCAGCCGGTCGGTCCAGACCTGCCCCTCGACCCCCGCGGCGGACGACGTCTGCACCCCGGGAGCCCCCTGCCACACGAGTGACAGCCCGGCACGACGGAGCACCGCGGCGGACGCGGGGTTGTTCGTGAGCACGCGACCCGTCACGGGGACGTCCGGCGCGGTCTCGCCGGCGGCTCGCACGGCAGCGAGGGCGATCTCGGACGCGAAGCCCTGCCCCCAGGCCGCGGGAGCCAACCGGTACCCGAGGTTCCAGACCCCACCGGCGGTCATGTCGACCCCGCCGACCCCGACGAACGCGTGGTCTGCAGCCGTGCGGACGGCCCACGAACCGAGTCCGTGTCGGGCACGACCACCGATCTTCCGCTGCACCAGGTCCACGCTCGAGCTCCGGGCGACGTGCCGTCCGCTCGGCAGGTGCTGCCAGGTGCGGGCGTCGGCGAACACCGCGTGCACGTCGTCGATGTCGGCCGGCGTGAGCGGGGTGAGCAGGAGGCGATCCGTTCGGATCTCCTGCGAGGGGGTCAGGAGCTGGTGGACCATGCCCCGATCATCCCCCGCACCACCGACATCCGTGTGAACACCACGCGACGATTGCGGAAGGCCGCACGCACTCAGTCGAGCAGGAGCGCCGGCTCCTCGAGCACCGAGGCCACGTCGTGCACGAACCGCGACGCCACGTCGCCGTCGACGACGCGGTGGTCGAACGAGGCGCCGATGGTCGTCACCATGCGCGACCGGACCTCGCCGTCGACGACCCACGGCTTCGGCTTGATCGTGCCCATGGCGACGATGGCGACCTCGCCCGGGTTGAGGATGGGGGTTCCGGTGTCCATGCCGAACACGCCGATGTTCGTGATCGAGACGGTGCCGTTCGCCATCTGCTTCGGCGTCGTCTTGCCGTCACGAGCGGTGAGGGTGAGCTCCTCGAGCGCCTGCGCCAGCTCGAGCAGCGACATGTCCTGCGCGTCCTTGATGTTCGGCACGATGAGCCCACGAGGGGTCGCCGCGGCGATGCCGAGGTTCACGAAGTGGTGGACGATGATCTCGCGATCGGTCCAGGTGGAGTTCACCGAACGGTTGCGGCGGACGGCCCAGATGACGGCCTTCGCCACGATCAGCAGTGGCGAGACCTTGACGCCGGCGAACGTCGGCGACGCCTTCAGCCGCTTGACGAACTCCATCGTGTGGGTCGCGTCGACGTCGACGAACAGCGACACGTGCGGTGCGGTGAACGCCGAGGTGGTCATCGCGGTCGCGATGGCCTTGCGGACGCCCTTGACCGGGATCGTCTCGCTGCGCACCTCGCCCCACTCGGGCGTCTCGATGTTGCGGAAGACGCTGGCCTGCTTCGCGTGCCGGATGACGTCGTCGCGGGTGACCTCGCCGGCGAACCCGGTCGCGACGATCTCGGTCAGCTCGACACCGAGGTCCTTCGCGAGCTTCCGGATCGGCGGCTTCGCGAGCACGTTGGTCGCGAGGGTCTGCTTGCGCGCGGGCGCGGAGGCCAGACCGGCGATCGCCTCGGCGGTGGTGTCCTCACCGGGATCGCTGGCCGCTTCGGCCGCTGCTTGCGCATCCACACTGGAGGCACGGCTCGCCTCGGCCGCGAGGGCTGCGGCCCGGCGGGCGCCCGGCTTGCGACGCGACGGCGACGAGGTCGCCGAGCCGTAGCCGACGAGGACGGCGCCGGAGGACTCGTCCGTCCCGACGACGGAAGCGCCGTCGGCGACGGGCTGCACCGGTGCTGCCGGTGCAGCCGTGGGCGCGGCAGCGACGACGGGAGCAGGTGCAGCAGCAGGTGCCGGGGCCGCCGCGGGGGCGGGCTGGGTCTGCGCGACCGGAGCCACCGGGGCGGGCGCTGCCGGCGGGGTCGGGGCGACCACGGGCGAGGTCGGGACGCTGTCGGCGACCGGTGCCGGGCCTCCCGGCCGAACCGCCGGCGCGGCCGGAGCGGCGACTGGTGCACCGGACGCGACCGACGCGTCGGACTCGACACGGATGATCGGCTTGCCGACCTCGACCGTGTCACCCTCGGACACGAGCAGCCCCGTGACGGTGCCGGCGAACGGCGACGGCAGCTCGACGAGCGACTTCGCGGTCTCGATCTCGACCAGGACCTGGTCGACGGTGATCTCGTCCCCGATCGCGACGCGCCACTGCACGATCTCGGCCTCGGTGAGGCCTTCGCCCACGTCGGGCAGGGGGAATTCGGCGACGGCCACTTACGGCTCCTTCGGCGTTCGGACGAGTTGGGTCAGTCGAGCTGGATCAGTACGCGAGGGCGCGGTCGACGGCCTCGAGGACGCGGTCGGCGTCCGGCAGATGCAGGTGCTCCAGCTTCGAGACCGGGAACGGGATGTCGAACCCGGACACCCGCAGCGGCGGCGCCTGCATCGTGTAGAACGCCTTCTCGGCGACGGTGGCGGCGATCTCGCTGCCGACACTGACGAAGCCGGACGCCTCTTGCGCGATGACGAGGCGACCGGTCTTGCGGACCGAGGTGAGGATCGGGTCCCAGTCGATGGGCGAGATCGAGCGGAGGTCGATGACCTCGCAGCTCGTGCCCTCGGACTCGGCGAGCTCGGCGGCCTGCATGAGGGTCGCGACCATCGCACCGTGACCGACGAGGGTGACCTCGGTGCCGGTGCGTGCCACGCGCGTGGTGTGCATCGGGACGTGCCCGTCGACGAGGTCGACCTGGCCCTTGGGCCAGTATCGCGACTTCGGCTCGAGGAAGACGACCGGGTCCTTCGAGGCGATGGCCTCTTGGATCATCCAGTAGGCGTCGTTCGGGGTGCTCGGGCTGACCACGCGCAGACCGGGGGTGTGCGCGAAGTACGCCTCGGGCGACTCCTGGTGGTGCTCCACGGCACCGATGTGGCCGCCGTAGGGGATCCGGATGACGACGGGCAGCGACATGTGCGCCGGCAGCCGGTTCGCCATCTTCGCGAGCTGCGAGGTGATCTGGTCGAAGCCGGGCCACACGAAGCCGTCGAACTGGATCTCGACGACCGGGCGGTAGCCGCGCAAGGCGAGGCCGATCGCGGTGCCGATGATGCCGGCCTCGGCGAGCGGGGTGTCCCGCACGCGCTCGGGGCCGAAGCGGTCCTGCAGGCCCTCGGTGATGCGGAAGACACCGCCGAGCTGGCCGATGTCCTCGCCCATCAGCAGGACCTTGTCGTCCGCCTGCATCGCCGCAGCGAGCCCGGCGTTGAGGGCCTTCGCCATCGGCAGGGTCGGGGTGGGGTCGCTCGGGACCTCGCCAGCGCCCGGGTGGGAGCGCAGCGTGTAGTCGAAGAGCTGCTCGGTGGTGCTCATGCGTGGGCGCCCCCTTCGAAGCCGGCCTCGTACTGTTCGAGCCAGGCCTTCTGCTCGGCGACCAGCGGGTGCGGCTCGCGGTAGACGTTGTCGAACATGACGTCGACGGACGGCGGGGTCAGCGCCACGGTGCGCCGGCGGACGTCGGCGGCGATGTCCTCGCCCTCTTCGTCGAACGCGGCGAACTGCTCGTCCGTCGCGCCCTTCGAGCGCAGGTACGCCTCGGAGCGGACGATCGGGTCGCGGCGGACCCAGTCCTCGAGCTCGCCGTCCGCTCGGTACCGACTCGGGTCGTCCGAGCTGGTGTGCGCGCCGATGCGGTAGGTGTCGGCCTCGATGAAGGCCGGACCCTGGCCGCTGCGGGCGTGGTCGGTGGCGACGACCGAGGCCGTGTACGAGGCGAGGATGTCGTTGCCGTCGATCAGGACGCTCGGGATCCCGAAGCCGCGCGGGCGGTCGACGAGCGGCGTCGGCGACTGCACCGAAACGGGCACCGAGATCGCCCAGTGGTTGTTCTGCAGGAAGAAGACGACGGGGGCCTTCGTCGACGCCGAGAACACGTACGCCTCGTTCACGTCGCCCTGGCTCGTCGCTCCGTCGCCGAAGTAGACGATGGAGCACGCGTCACGGTCGGGGTCGCCCGTGCCGACGTCACCGTCGAGCTTCTGGCCGAGCGCGTAGCCCGTGGCGTGCAGGGTCTGCGAGCCGATCACCAGGGTGGAGATGTGGGTGTTGCCGCGCTGGTCCGGGTCCCATCCACCGTGGGTCTGCCCGCGGTACATCGCGATGATCTCCATCGGCTCGACACCGCGCTGCATCGTGACGGCGTGCTCGCGGTACGAAGGGAAGACGTGGTCCTGGGCGCGCAGGGCGAACGCGGAACCGGTCTGCGCCGCTTCCTGCCCGTGACTCGGGACCCAGAGGCCGAGCTGGCCGGTGCGCTGCAGGTTGTGGCCGGCGTGGTCGAACCGTCGGGTGAGGACCATGCGGCGGTGCATCGCCAGCAGGGTCTCGTCGGGGATCGCCCGCGCGGCGGCGGCGAACTCGGCGTTCTCGTCGGACTCCACGAACCGACCCTCGGGGTCGAGGAGCCGGACGGTGGTCGTCGCGGGAGCCGCGGCGCGGAATGACATGCGGGCCAGCGTAGCGGCAGGCATCAGTCGGCCACCTGGAGGTCCCCCACAAGCGAGCGGGCCGTTTCGAGGAGCGTTTCCACAGCCTCGTGCTCGCCGATCGAGATGCGGATGCCCTCCGGCGGGAAGGCCCGCACGATGATGCCGGCCTCCTCGAAGGCGGCGGCCGCGGCGACCGTGCGGTCCCCCGTCGGCAGCCAGACGAAGTTGCCCTGGGCGTCCGGCACGGCCCACCCCTGCTCGCGGAGCTCGGTGACGATGCGGTCGCGGAGCGCGGCGATCTCGGAGACCCGCTCGAGCAGTTCGCCCTCGCGTTCCAGGCTGGCCAGTGCGGCCGCCTGCCCCTGGGCCGTGACGGAGAGGGGGATCGCGCACGCGCGGACCGCCTCGAGCACGTACACCGGGCCGAGGGCGTAGCCGACGCGCAGCCCGGCGAGCCCGTACGCCTTCGAGAAGGTCCGGAGGACGACCAGGTTCGGGTAGCGGGCCAGCAACGGGTGCCCGTGCACGGCGGCCTCGTCGGTGGCGAACTCGGCGTATGCCTCGTCGAGCACGACCAGCACGGACTGCGGCACCGCGGCCATGAAGGACGCGAACTCGGACTCGGTCACGATCGGGCCGGTCGGGTTGTTCGGCGTGCACACGATCACCATGCGGGTGCGGTCGGTGACGGCGGCGGCCATCGCGTCGAGGTCGTGGCCGCCGTCCGGCCGGTTCGGCACCTGCACGCTCGTGGCACCCGCGACGGTGACGACGCCGGGGTAGGCCTCGAACGACCGCCAGGCGTAGACGATCTCGTCGCCCGGGCCGGAGGTCGCGCGGGCGAGCTCGTGCAGGATCGCGACGCTGCCGGGGGCGACGTGCACCTCGTCGGCGGTCAGTCCGAAGCGGTTCGCGAGCGCGGCACGGACGGCCAGGGCGGTGGCGTCGGGGTAGCGGTTGAACGCGGTCTGCGCCTGCACGGCCTGGACCACCCCGGGGAGCGGGGGGAACGGGTTCTCGTTGCTCGACAGCTTGAAGGCGTCGTCGGCGGCCTGGCGTCCCTGCTTGTAGGCGGGGAGGACGGCGATCTCGGGCCGGATGTGCACACGCTCGTCAGTCACCTGCACAGGCTAACCCGCGGCCGTGCGGGCGGTGTCGGTGACTGCGCGGGTGTCGGAGGGCATCATGGGTGCATGCGATTCCTCGTCCGCCTCGTCGTCAACGCCGTGGCCCTCTGGCTCACCACGCTCATCGTCAGCGGCGTCTCCGTCACCGCGTTCGGCGACGGCGGGACCACGGCGACCGTGCTCACCTACCTGCTCGTGGCCTTCGTGTTCGGGCTCGTCAACGCCGTGATCGGCACGCTGATCCGGATCGTGGCGTTCCCGATCTACATCCTGACCCTCGGGCTGATCTCCTTCATCGTGAACGCGGTCCTGCTGCTCATCGTCGCGGGCATCTCGGACGCGTTCGGCTTCGGGCTCGAGGTCGAGTCGTTCGGCTGGGGCATCGTCGGGGCCTTCGTGCTCGCCGTCTTCGCCTGGCTGATCGGGCTGTTCGTCCGCCCGGTGCTGAACCGCCAGCGGGCGTGACGCGGACGGACCTCGCGGAGGACACCTCCCTGCGTCATGATGTGACCATGGCCCCGGACGTCGACGCCCCGTTCCGCGTCTCGTTCGTCTGCAGTGGCAACATCTGCCGGTCCCCGATGGCCGGCGTCGTCTTCGCGCAGATCGCCGCGGACGCCGGGCTCGCCGAGCGCTTCCACGTCGAGTCGGCCGGCACCGGTGACTGGCACGTCGGCGAACCGGCCGACGAGCGCACGATCGCAGCCCTCGCGGCACGCGGATACGATGGCAGCAGGCATCGCGCCCGTCAGTTCGACCCGGACCGGTTCCCGGACCTCGATCTGGTGGTCGCACTCGACCGCTCCCACGAACGCGTCCTGCGATCGTGGGCACCGACCATGGACGACTCCGCCAAGGTGACGCTCCTGCTGCGGTACGACGACGCCTGGCCCCAGCAGACCGACGTGCCGGACCCGTACTACGCGGACCGGCACGAGTTCGACCGAGTGCTCTCGACCGTCGAACGGGCCTGCCGGGCGCTCTTCCACCAGCTCGAGCCGGCCGTCCGTCAGGGAGCCCCATGACCCCCCTTCCCCCGCAGCCGATCAGCCCGCTCGACGGGCGCTACTACCCGATCGTGCACACGGTGGGCGAGCACCTCTCCGAGGCCGGGCTCAACCGCGCGCGCATCGTGGTCGAGGTCGAGTGGCTGGTCTTCCTGACCGACCACGCGATGTTCACCACCTCGCCGCTCAGCGTCGACGACAAGGCCGCGCTCCGGCGCATCGTGGAGACCTTCGGCCACGACCAGATCGCCGAACTCGCCGAGATCGAGGCGACGACCCGCCACGACGTCAAGGCCGTCGAGTACTTCGTCCGCCGCCGGCTCTCGGAGCTCGGGCTGGACGCCATCGCCGAGCTGACCCACTTCGCCGCCACGAGCGAGGACGTCAACAACCTGTCGTACGCCCTGACCGTGCGCGACACCGTCGACCAGGTCTGGCTGCCGGCGTACCGTGCCGTGCTCGAGAAGCTGCGGACGCTCGCCGTCGAGCTGCGCGCCGTCCCGATGCTCTCGCACACGCACGGGCAGCCCGCGACCCCGTCGACGCTCGGCAAGGAGCTCGCGGTCGTCGTCTACCGGCTCGAGCGCGTCCTGGCCCAGATCGAGGGCGGCGAGTACCTCGGCAAGTTCTCCGGCGCGACCGGCACCTTCTCGGCCCACCTCGCCGCCGACCCCGAGGCCGACTGGCCGACGCTGTCGCGCGATTTCGTCGAGGGCCTCGGACTCACCTGGAACCCGCTCACCACGCAGATCGAGTCGCACGACTGGCAGGCCGAGCTGTACGACCGGATCCGGCACGCCAACCGCATCCTGCACAACCTGGCGACCGACGTGTGGACCTACATCTCGATGGGGTACTTCACGCAGATCCCGGTCGCCGGTGCCACCGGGTCGTCGACGATGCCGCACAAGATCAACCCGATCAAGTTCGAGAACGCCGAGGCGAACCTCGAGATCTCGTCGGCGCTGTTCTCCACGCTGTCCGAGACCCTCGTGACCAGCCGGCTGCAGCGCGACCTGACCGACTCCACCACGCAGCGGAACATCGGCGTCGCGTTCGGGCACTCGCTGCTCGCGCTCGACAACCTGCGCCGGGGCCTCGGGGAGATCTCGGTGAACGAGGCCAAGCTCGCCGACGACCTCGACCACAACTGGGAGGTGCTCGCCGAGGCCATCCAGACGGTCATCCGTGCCGAGGTCACCGCCGGGCAGTCGAACATCGAGGACCCCTACGCGATGCTCAAGGACCTCACCCGCGGCAAGCGGGTGACCCAGCAGGACCTCATCGTGTTCGTGAACGGTCTGGACATCTCGGACGGCGCGAAGGCCCGGCTGACGAACCTGACGCCGGCGACGTACACGGGCCTGGCGGACGAACTGGTCGACCACCTCGACGTCTGACGCTGTTCACCTGCACGATGTGAACACTGTGCTCCAAAGGGGTGCGGAATCCTCATGAAGTCGGTAGATTCGTTCCGCTGAGCATCGTCTCAGCACGGGGGCGTCACAGAGGACGACCCCTGTCCTCTGACCGGATGGATCTCCACACCGTGCTTCGTTCCCGCATCACCGCGGCCGCCGTCGGCGCCACCGTGCTCGGCGTCACCGCTGCGCTCGTCCCCACCGTCTCCACCGCGAACCAGACGACCACCGCCGCGTCGGCGATCGTGACCTGGACCGACTCGGCCGCCGACTTCACTGCGGCACCCGAGGGCACCGTCCCGCTGAACGACAAGTGGTACTGGGCGGCGCTGTCCGACCCGACCGCCGGCGGGGAGATCACCGACTTCGCGACGCTCGACGAGGACGGCCTGTCGGTCTCCGACGGCGAGGCCGTCGGCCTGGTCCGCGGCCTGACGAAGCCGGTGCCCGGCGGCGAGGTCGGGGCGCTCGCCTCCGGCCTCAGCACCACGACGACCGGGGCGACGAGCTTCGGCCTCGCGATCCAGGAGGGCGGCGACACCAGCGCGCAGACCGTCGTCTTCGCCACCGACGCCCGCAACACCGACGGTGTCAGCGACGGCCTCACCCGGTGGATCGACCCCGCCACCGGCGAGGTCGAGTCGACCTCGAAGCTCGCCACCGACCTGAAGGCAGCAGACGCCGAGGTCGTCGGCTACGTCGTCTACGTCGGCATCGACATCACCGCCGAGGTCCCCGCACCGCCCGCGACCGACGAGCCGACCGAGACGCCGGCCCCGACCGAGACGCCCGCCCCGACCGAGACGCCCGCCCCGACCGACGAGCCCACGGTCGCACCGACCACGGCGCCGACCGACGAGCCCACGGCACCGACCACCCCGGTCGAGGAGGCACCCGGCGCTGAGCTGAAGAGCCTCGCCTCGCCGCTCGAGTCCGACGCCCAGGCCCTCGCCGCCGACGCCAGCGGTTCGATCTCGGCCCTGCGCATCGACGACACCACGACGTACTTCACGCCGCAGCCCACCGCGGCAGCACGTCTGCTCACCACCTCCGCCACGCTGACCGAGGCCACCACCACCGGTGTCCGCGTGCAGGGCTCGGGCTTCGCCCCGAACGAGGTCGTCACCGCTGCGGTCGGCGACGCAGCCGACGCCGTCGCGATCCCCGGCGTCCAGTTCCGCGCCGACGCTGACGGCAACGTCTCCGGGACCATCGTCCTGCCCGCCGACCTCGTCGACTCCGCCGGCACCTACGTGCTCGGTCTCGTCGGCCTGTCGTCGGGGCAGACGGCCGCGACGACGCTCACCGTGACGGCTGACGCCGCCACGGCGCCGGTCGCCGTGCCGGTGCCCGGAACGGCGACCTTCACGGGCTGATCTTGCCGATCCTCCCGACCGAGCCACGGCGGCGCGCGACACTGATCGCCGCCGCCGTGGCCGTCGTCTGCGCCGGGGCGGTGGCGTTCGTCGCCCTCGGCCCCCTGTCGGCGGCCCCCGCGCCGACCCCGACACGGTCCGTCGCCGCGAGCGCGACGCCGCCCCCCACGGCGACACCGGGCCCGACGCGCTCCGCGGGCCCCACCGATGCGGTCGACGCGCCCGCGAGCACCACCGTCGCCGCAGTCCGCGGTGACAGCGTGCCGGTCAGCAGTACGCCCGGTGGTACGGCCACGACCACCCTGTCGAACCCGCAGCAGTCCGGCGCACCACTCGTGTTCCGCGTGGTCGACCAGCAGGACGGCTGGGCGCAGGTACAGCTCGCGCAGCGTCCGAACGGCAGCACCGGGTGGGTCCCGACGAGCGCGGTCACCCTCACCGAAGACCCGTACGCCATCGTGGTCACCCGCGAGGAGAACACGCTCGACCTGTACAAGGACGGCGAGGTCGTCGACAGCTACCCGGTGGCCACCGGCACCGGCGGCACCCCGTCACCGACCGGCCGCTTCGCCCTGACCGAGCTGCTCGCCCCGACGAACAGCGGCTACGGCCCGTACGCGTACGGCACGACGGCGTTCTCGGACGTGCTCAACTCGTTCGGTGGCGGCCCGGGCCAGATCGGCCTGCACGGCACCGACGACAGCTCGAGCATCGGCACCGCTGCCTCGCACGGCTGCATCCGCATGCACAACGCCGACATCAGCGCCCTGGCCGAGCTCCTGCCGCTCGGCACACCGTTCCAGGTGCGCTGAGCGCGTTTCCGCGCACGAAGCGGGTCTGCCGTGGCGCACACCCGGACTGGAGGCACGGCGTGCGCCCGGCAGTGGGCGCGACCGTCTCAGGTGGTGACGTCCAGTGCCTCGGCGACCAGCGCCTCCAGGACGGTGCGCACCACGGGGCGGACCGCACGGTCGGGGCGGACCAGCGCCTCGATCCGGCGCCCCGCACGCACGTCGGCCAGCTCGGCCAGGTGGAACCGGCCGGACGCCCGGGTGCCCGAGGTGTACCGCGGCACGAGCGCGACCCCGTGCCCCGCGGCGACCAGGTTCTCGATGACGGGCAGGTGGATCGTCCGGAAGGCGACGCTCGGCGGGGCGTCCGACGCCGCCGCCATCGCCTGCAGGACCCGGTCGATCGGGTAGCCCTCGGGCACGCCGATCCAGGTCTCGCCGACGACCTCGTCGATCCCGACCCGCTCACGACCGGCGAGCCGGTGCCCCGGTGGCACCGCGACGTCGAGCGGTTCGCGCAGGAGCGGCACCGTCTCGACCGATCCCTGGTCCGCCGGCCGCACCCCGTCCGACCGGTGGCCGACGACGATGTCGTGGTCGGCGGCCAGGGGTGCGAACTCCCCCTCGCTGACGTCCAAGTCGACGAGGGCCAGCTCGATGCCGGGGTGCGCGCGCATCCGGGTGAGGACTCCGGGCAGCAGCAGTTCGGCCGCCGACGGGAAGATCGCGAGGTCGACGCGGCCCGTCGCGCCACCCAGGTGCTCCTGCCACGCGGCGTCGACCCGGGCGATCGCCGTGGCGACGCCGGCGGACAGGCCGGCCAGCACCTCGCCGTGGGCGGTGAGCCGGACGCCGCGTCCGATGCGCTCGATGAGCGGGACGCCCACCTGCCGCTGCAGCGTCTGCAGTTGCTGCGACACCGCGCTGGGCGTGCGGTGGGTGGCCTCGGCGACGGCGGTGACGCTGCCGCGCTCGGCGAGTTCGCGGAGGACGGCGAGCAGGTGCACGTCGAAGTCGACCATGCAGGGAGGCTACAACGTCGGTTGCGAACAATTCGCTGGTCCTACACCTTCGGAGCCACCACGATCGGAGCATGACCACCCGTGACCGCCTCCTCGCCCTGGTCGTCGCCGTCGTCTGGGGCCTGAACTTCCCCGCGACCGCGCTCGCCCTCGAGCACTTCCCGCCGTTCCTGCTCGCGGCCCTGCGGTTCACGATCCTGGCGGTCCCCACGCTGCTGTTCGTCCCGCGGCCGAAGATCCCGTTCGGACGGCTGCTGCTCGTCGGGTTCGGGCTCGGGGTGCTGCAGTTCTCGTTCCTGTACCTGAGCATGGCGTCGGGGATGCCGTCCGGGCTCGCCTCGCTCGTGCTGCAGGCCTCGGCACCGTTCACCGTGGTGCTCGCCGGGGTGTTCCTGCGCGAACGGCTCACCGGGCGACAGGTCATCGGCGTGACGATCGCGGTCGCCGCCCTCGGCCTGATCGCCCTGCACCGGTCGCAGACGGCGGCGTTGCTCCCGGTGGTGCTGGCGCTCTGCGGCGCGCTCGGGTGGGCGATCGGCAACGTGGCGACCCGACGAGCAGGAGCCGCGAACCCGCTGCACCTGACGCTCTGGTGGTCGGTCGTGCCGCCGATCCCGATGGCCGTGCTGTCGTTCGTGGTCGAGGGGCCGGACCGCATCGGCGCCGCACTCGGCACGGCCTTCACCACCGAGGCCCTGCCGGCGGACCTCGGCCTGCTCTACATCGTGCTCGTCGCGACCCTGGTCGGCTACGGGATCTGGTCGCGGCTGATGGCGACCTACCCGTCGAGCACGGTCGCGCCGTTCTCCATGCTCGTGCCGGTCGTCGGCGTCCTCGCGTCGTGGGCGGCCTTCGGCGAGGTGCCCGACCTGGTCGAGGTGCTCGCCGGCGCCGTCGTGGTCGGGGCGGTGCTGTGGTCGTCGCGACCGGCACGGCTGGCACACGAGCCGGTCCCCGCGCCGGTCGACGGGGTCCCGGTGCCGGTGCTCAGCCCCGGTGCTGGCGACGCTCCGCGATGATCCCGGCGAGCGCACCGCGCAGGTGCGGGTACCGGAACTCGTAACCCGCCTGGGTCAACCGCGTCGGCACCACCCACCGGCTCTTGAGCACCAGTTCGGTCTCGGTGCGGATCGCGAAGGAGCCGACCTCGAGCATCCACCGCGGCGTCGGCAGTCCGAACCGGCGGCCCACGGCGTCGCGGATCGTCGCCATCACGGTCCGGTTGTCGGACGGGTTCGGGCTCGACACGTTGACCGGCCCCTCGAGCTCCGGGTGGTCGCGGACGAACCGGATCGAGCCGAGGACGTCGGCGATGTGCACCCAGCTGAACCGCTGTCGGCCGCGGGTCGGTCGGTGGTGGTGGTACGTTCCCGCCCGCAGTCGGGAACGCGTCGGCACCCAGGCGCCGTCGTACTGCGGCCCGCCGAGGCCCGTCTGCGCCAGCCGGAGGAGCGGCACGAGTGCGCTGCCGTCGCCGAACACGATCGCCATCCGGAGTGCCACCCGGCGGGTCGACGGCAGGTCCGCGCCGAAGAAGGCGTCCTCCCACGCGCGTGCCACCGAGACCGAGAAGCCCTCTCCGAGCTCGCCGGTCAGTTCGTCCTGTGGGCGGTCGTCGGCGTGCCGGTAGATCGTCGCGGTCGAGGCGTTCAGCCACAGCGGTGGCGGCTGCTCGGCGGTGCGGATGGCCTCGGCGAGCTCGAGCGTGGTGTCCACCCGCGAGCGCGTGATCTCGGCGCGGTTCCGGCGGCCGTACCGGCAGTTGACGCTCTTGCCCGCCATGTTCACGACGAGGGCCGCACCGTCGACGAGCTCGCGGATGCGCAGGGTGTTGCCCCACACCGCATCACCGGTCCGGCCCACCGTGACGACCTCGTAGCCCTCTTCGGTGAAGGCATCGCGCAGGTACTGCCCCACGAACCCGCTCGCTCCCGCGATCACGACGCGGCCCTTCTGGTCGCTCATCTCATCCCCGTCCTGTGTCCGGCGCGATCTCGTACCGGAACGCCCCCTCGTACCGGTACAGCGTGCCGAGCACCGGCGCCGAGAGCACCAGGGACACGCGCTGGAGGTCCGCTTCGTCATCGAATCGTTCCATCAGCGTCACACGTGGTGCGATGAGGGCCGGGAGGCGCACCTCGCGTCCCATCGCACGGAACGTCACGCGCGTGGAGACCAGGCGCAGGGCGCCCGCGTCCGGCCCGTGCGCGTCGACCTCCGCCCGGAGCCGGGCGCTGACGCGCCCGTGGCGACCGAGGTGGTCGACCAGGCCGTCCGGTTCGGCGGTGATGGCGTCCACCATCGTGCGGCTGCCGGAGCGGAACCGGAAGGTGCGGTGCGCGCGGACCGCGGGGTGGGCCTCCCGTCCGGCACGACCACGACGGACGTGAGCCGGCCGGTTCTCGACCGTGAAGGGGACGTCCCGTTCCCAGACCGGGAACATGACGGAATCGCGGGCGAACCAGGCGAGGAGGGGCCAGAGCCACCGGCGCGGTGTGCCGACGACGTCGAACACCCCTTCACCACGGCCGACGTGACCGGGCGGGATCGCGCCGAAGTACGCCGACAGCCGCGGGTGCAACCGGGCCAGCACGTCGGATGGTGTGGACAGCTCGTAGGGCGACCGGGTCACGTCCCGATCCTGGCATGTCGTCGGTGCCGATCCCTACGATGTGGCACATGGGTCACGACCACGGAGCAGGGCACTCGCACGGGCACGCGTCCGAGCGCGCACTGCTCATCGCGTTCTGCATCTCGGCGACGATCCTGCTGGCCGAGGTCGTCGGCGCCGTCGTCACGGGCTCCCTCGCGCTGCTGGTCGATGCCGGGCACATGGTCGTCGACACCGGTGGGCTCGGCATCGGACTCGTCGCGACGCGGCTCGCCCGCCGCAGCCCGACGACGCAGCGCACGTGGGGCTTCCAACGTGCCGAGGTGCTCGGTGCCACCGCCCAGGCGGCGATCCTGCTCGCGGTCGGCGTCTTCGTGATCATCTCCGCGATCCAACGGCTGTTCGTGCCCGCCGAGATCCACTCCGGGCCGCTCCTCGTGTTCGGCATCATCGGACTCGTCGGCAACCTGGTGGCCTACGGCGTGCTGCTGCGGGCCTCGGGCGAGGGCTTCACCTCGCGCGCCGCCCGGCTCGAGGTCCTCAACGACACCCTCGGCTCCGTCGCCGTGATCGCCGCCGCGGTCGTGCTCATGCTGACCGGGTGGGAGCGCGCGGACTCGGTCGCGGCGATCCTCATCGGGCTGCTCATCCTGCCGCGGGCGATCCGGCTGCTGCGCGAGACCGCGAACGTCCTGCTCGAGTCCACGCCGCCGGGGCTCGACCTCGATGACGTGCGGGGCCACATCCTCGAGCTCGAGCACGTCATCGCCGTGCACGACCTGCACGCGACCCTGGTGGCGACGGGGGTCCCGAACCTGACCGCCCACGTGGTGGTGGACGACGAGTGCTTCTCGACGGCGCACGCCCCGCGGATCCTCGACGAGCTGCAGCAGTGCGTGGCGGAGCACTTCGACGTGCCCGTGGAGCACTCGACCTTCCAGCTGGAGCCCGCGTCGCACCGGCGGCACGAGCACGAGGTGCACGCGTAGCGGTGCTGGCGCGGGTCCGTCGCTGGTGCGGCGGGCCACATCCGTTCTGCGACGGTGCACGAGTCGATCGACGCGTGTTCTGCCGGAAGGTGCGCACGCATCCGTTGCGTGCGCATGTTGCGACCGACCACGAGGTGATCGACGCGTGTTCTGTCGGAAGATGCGCACGCACTCACGCCCGCGACCGCGCCCGCGTCAGCAGTCGTCGGTGCGCGTCGGGTACGCCGTGATGACGCGGTCGGTGGTGGCGGAGACGATGACCTTCACGAACGGGTCCGCCTCCGGGCGCGACCCGTCGTCGAACCGGACCGGCGCCGCGTAGCAGACCTTGCCGTCGCCGGCGTCGACCGGGAACCCCGCTCGCGGTGCGACCAGCGCCGTCTGAACGGCCGTCAGCATCGCGTCGTCCCAGTCGCGGGAGCCGTGGCCCGCGACGACCCCCTGCCAGTCGGCGGTGTGCCGCTGCCGGATGTGCTCGTAGCCCTGTGCCGACGTGCCGCACTGCAGGGTGACCCGGCCGAGCGCCGCGGTGTCGTACTGGGCGACGGCCGCCTGGGTCGTGGAGTCGCACCGCGCCAGGGTGGTGTCGCCGGGCAGGTCCGGCCCGGTGCGGGTGATCGTGACGGTGCCGTCGCCGGAGGCGGTCGCAGCGTCGCTCGGCGTCCCGGAGCTCGATCCGGCGCCGATGGTCGGGTCGTCCGCGCCTTGCCTCGCCGTCAGGAACAGCCCGCCGGCGAGGAGACCGGCGGCCACCACGGCCGCGATCCCCGTGATCACGGGACGGTTGCGGTTCTGGGGCACGCGCCCAGTATGCCGGGAG
Source organism: Curtobacterium sp. PhB78 (assembly GCF_003751685.1). Classification (NCBI taxonomy): domain Bacteria; kingdom Bacillati; phylum Actinomycetota; class Actinomycetes; order Micrococcales; family Microbacteriaceae; genus Curtobacterium; species Curtobacterium sp. PhB78. The sequence continues at coordinate 21,402 of NZ_RKIA01000004.1, read as the reverse complement.
TGCGACCCTCACGACGGAACCAGGTTCCGGACACGACACCGCGCGATCGCGTGGTTCGGTGTCCGGAACCAGGTTCCGGGATGCGACGGCGGACGGGAGGCCCGCCCCGCGTCAGGCGCGCGCGGCCAGTCGGGTGCCGGCGACGACGGCCAGGACGGCGACGAGCACCACGTACCCGATCAGGACGGGCAGGGTCGGGATCACCAGGAGCGCCGCCCCGACGGCCACGACCGGCACCGTCAGCCCGGCGTACGCGATGAGGAACGTGGCCGCGAGCACCCCGCCCCGACGCTCGGGACCGACCAGGGCTCCGGCGCTCGCGATGCTGGCCCGGAAGAGCAGCCCGACCCCGGCGCCCGCCACGACGCCACCGCCGATGAAGCCGGCGACCTGCAGCAGGACCGCGGCGACGGCGAGCACCGCCAGACCGCCGACCAGGAGCACCATGCCGAGTCGGATCTGCGTGCGCTGCGTGAGTCGGGCGAACACGATCTGCGAGACGGCACTCGCGGCGAACACCCCGAAGGTCGTCGCACCGGCCGCCAGTCGGTCGGTGACGTGGAAGGTGGTGCCCAGGAACGTCGGGGCGACCGAGGTGAAGAGCCCCTGGACCGCGAGGGCCGCGAACGCTGCGGCACCGGCTGCCCAGAACGCGGCGGCCTTGCCCTCCGGTGCCTGCATGCGCTGCGGGCGGTAGGGCACACGGGTCTCGGGGCGGGCGACGGTCTCCGGCACGACGAGGACGAGCACGAAGGCCACGGTCAGCGCGACGACGAACACGACGTACGGCACCATGAGCGGCGCTCCGACGAACTCGGCGAGCGCACCCCCGACGAGGGCGCCGAGCGACAGCCCGCCGAGGTTCACGGCACCGGCGGCGACGCTCGCGCCCTTCGCCGAGTCGGACGAACCGGTCGCACGGACCCGCAGCTCACCGAGGTGGGCGGTCGCCGTGGCGGTGAGCGTGCCGACGCCGAAGCCGGTCACGAGCCGCGCGACGATCAGGCCGGTGACGTCGTTCCAGACCAGGAACAGCACGGCGGCGACGAGCTCGAGCGCGATCGACACGAGGATGAGCGGCTTCCGCCCGTGCACGTCGCTGAGGTGCCCGGCCAGGTACAGGGACCCGACGACCCCGACGCCGTACGCGGCGAAGATGATCGTGGTGGTGAACGTCGGGAAGCCGTCCCGTGCCTGGTAGATGACGTACAGCGGTGCGGGGACGGTTGCGAAGGCCATCACCGACAGGAACGCGAAGGCGACGGCCCAGAAGCCGAAGCCGTGGCGCCGACGGGTGTGCGCACGACGACCGCGCGGGGCCGGGACACGCTCGCTCGCGGGTGCGGATGCGGTGGCGGGGAGAGCGCCCGTCGGGGTGTCGGTCACGGTTGACATGCTCCGATGATCGCGCGCACCGACCATCGAGTCCAACGGATGCTCTTGATACGGTCCATCGATCGGATCGATGATGGGGAGATGGAGACCCGCCTGCTCGAACAGTTCGTCACCGTCGCCGCCGAGGGCAGCGTGACCCGCGCGGCCGAACGGCTCTGGGCGGCGCAGTCAACGGTGTCGGCCGGGATCGCCTCGCTCGAGCGGACCTTCGGCGTGCGGCTGTTCGACCGCACCGGACGGCACCTCGTGCTCACGACCGCCGGCGAGGACCTGCTCCCACACGCCCGCGCCGTGCTGGAGTCGCTCGACCGGATGCGCGACCTGGCGACCGTGGACGACGCCGACCTGCGCGGACGGGTGCGGCTCGGCATCTTCACGAGCATGGACATCGTCGACCTGACCGGCGTGCTGCAGCGGTTCCGGCGGCGGCACCCGCTCGTCACCGTGGAGCTCATGACCTCGCCGTCCGGCACGACCGGGCTCGTGCAGGACCTCGTCGCCGGGCGCCTCGACCTCGCGTACACGGGACTGCCGACGGTGCCGGCGGGAGTGGTGGTCGAACCGTTGCGCGAGATGCCGTTCCGGGTCTTCACGGCGTCGGACCACCCGTTGGCGGGGCGCGCCTCGGTGTCGCTCGCCGAGCTCGCGGACGAGCCCTTCGTCGATACCGCGCACGGGTTCGGCAACCGGATCATCCTGGACGGCGCACTCGAGCGGCTCGGGATCCGGCGGCGGATCGTCGCCGAGATGAACGACATGCCCGCGGTGATCCGGTTCGCTTCGGCGGGGCTGGGGGTCGGGGTCGTGCCGGACTCCGGGGTGCGGCACGACGGCGCGGTCCTCGAGCTCGAGGACGCGGTCGAACCGCTCCGCATCGGCCTGGCGATCCGCACGAGTCCGGAGCCGAACCGTGCCGTCCGGACGCTGGCGCGCGACCTCGTCGCCGCGCGCGTCGTGTGACGCGGCGCCGGTTGGTGGGTCCCACCGACGGACGGGAGGCGCGGGGCGGGTCCGCCACGGGCCTCCCGGCCGTCAGTCCCCCCAGATCGTCGCGATGAGAGCGGGCAGGAGCCCGTCGGTCGGGACGTTGGTCTGCTCGATGGTGATCCAGGTGTCACCTCGGGCGAAGTACGTGTACGCCTTCTCCACGCCGTAGGGCTCCACGATCCCGCGGGACTGGCAGAACGTCCCGCCGTCGCGCTCGGTGCACGTCCCCCCGCCGTCGTGCGCCGGGAACTCGTCGATCTCCTGCTGGATGGCGGCCTCGGTGGCGGTCCCGACCCGGACCTCGATCCCCGAGACGTCCGCGCGCGGGTCACGCCACGTGCAGGAGACCTTCGACTCGACGCCTGCCGGGTCCTGGCCGTCGGGGACCCGATCGGTTCCCGACGGCGGATCGGCCTGCGTCAACGGAGTGTCCCCGAAGAAGCGGTCGTAGTCCGCTGCCGAGACGAGCGCGCGACAGTCCGTCGGTATCGTCGCCACGTCCACCGGGGCGCTCGGGGTCGACGTCGGGGTCGGTGCGCCGGTGATCGGCGCGGAGCTCGGGGTCGTCGCGGTGGGCGAGGGCTCGGGCGCCTGCGTCTGGGTGGGCGCGGCGACCGGGGTGTCCTGCTGGGAGAGCGTCAGGGCGACGGCTCCGGTCGCGGTGCCCACGGCCAGGAGCGCCACGACACCGATGACGATGCCGGATCGGCCACGCCGCCGTGCGGCCCGCGGGGTGGCGCGCTCGAGGACGTTCTGCTTCATCGAGACGAGCATGCGCTGCAGGTCGTCTCCCTCGGGAGGTTCAGTGTTCATCGTGCGTCACCACCTTCTTGAGTCGGCGTCGGCTGCGGGAGACCCGCTGCGTGACCGCTCCGACACTGAGTCCGAGCATCTCGGCGGCCTCGGCGTACGAGTACCCCTCGAGCAGGCAGAGCTCGCAGATGCGGCGGTCGGTGGCGGGGAGTGCGGCGATCTCGTCGCGGACCCAGCGCAGGAGGTCACGGGCCTCGTCCTGGTCGGTGGGAGCGGCCAGGTGTTCGGGCAGCTCGTCAGCGCGCCGACGCGCCTGCTTCCGGCCGGTGTTGAAGGCGTGGTTCCGGCAGACGACGAGCAGCCACGGCAGCACGGTGTCGGCCGGGAGCTCGAGCGTCACCGCTCGCTGCCAGAGCGTCAGGAACGTGTCCTGCACGATCTCCTCGACGTCGGACCGGTCGTCGACGAGTGCCCAGGCGTACCGGGTGAGCGTGGCGGCGTAGCGGTCGAACACCCGTGCGAGCGCACCGGTGTCCCCCTGCGCGATCGCACGGACGAGTCCTTCGTCCGTGTCGGTGCCGGTCGTCACGTCCACATCCCACCTCCTTCACCCAGAGGTGTCGGCAGGATGCGCGATCCTGACAGGACCGTGGCGGAAACGTGATCCCGGGCGTGTCCGCACAGCGATGCGCGCGACGGCGCCCGCAGTGGATCAGTGGAAGTCGTCGCCCTCGCCGTCGCCGGGCGTCTTGTGCCCGCCGAGCATGTCGTTGTCGTCCTGGTCGCTGGTCGACGCGAGCTGGAGCATCGCGAGCACGACGACCACCACGATGAACGCGACGCCGAGGAAGATCACGGCCAGCTGCAGTTCCCGCGTCGAGAACAGCACGACGAGCCCGGTGAACACCGCGATGATCGCGGAGATCCCGAGGAGCTCGACCGGGCGCAGACGGTCACGACGGCTGGGGGTGGTCATGCGTGTGGTGCTCCGTCCGGGGCGACGGCCGGCGTGGCCGTGCCCCACTTGTGCGAGAGGCCGGCGATCACGTGGAAGACCGCCGTGATGGCGAGGTAGGCGCCGAGCAGGCCGACCAGGACGATCGAGGCGTCCAGCGTGCCGGTGACCTGCTCCACACCACCGAGCTGCTGCGAGTAGTCCGGCGGGGTGATGAGGAACGCGATCGCGAGCAGCAGGGTGAGTGCGCCGATCGTGGTCCAGTCCCGCGCGAAGGGGGAACGACGACGTGCCCGCAGCCCCTGTGCCAGCTCGAGGGCCCCGGTGAGCACCGCGAAGGCGACGATGACCGAGATGAACGCCGGCAGCCCGAGACCGTTGCCGGCGAACCCGGCGACGGCGGCGAGCAGGGTGATGACGGCCTGCAGCAACGTGGTGCGGCGGGACCGACCGTCGAGCGGGAGCCGCGCGACGCCCGCCCACAGGAGCACGAGTCCCTCGACCAGGGCGAAGCCGGCGAACAGCAGCAGGCCGTAGCCGGCGGCGTGGTTCGTCGAGAAGGTGATGACGAGCGCGACGACCGCGGCGGGCACGGCCCGGAGGATCGGGATCGGCCAGTACCGCGCGCGTTGGGTCGCCTCGTTCACGGTGGTGGCGTCGTCCACGGTGTCGGACACGGGACCTCTTTCAGGCATGCGGATCGTGAGATCGATCCTACCGCCGCGGTGGCAGCCGACCGACCGCCGGGGGTTCCGCAGCACTGAGGATGCTCGAATGCCCGGCCGGGGTGGCGTCGCCCGAGCGACGCCACCCCGGCACCGGATCAGGACCGCCGCTGCTCGTCCGTCACCACTGACCGCCGTCCACGCCGACGAGCGAGCCACCAGCACGTCGAACCGGCCGCGACGCCCACGGCGGCGAGCGCGGCGAGCAGCCCGAGGTCGTCGACGCCGGTGTAGGCGAGGGCGCCGCGTGCGACCTGCGGTCCCGCGTCGGCGACCGGGCCACGGGGATCCCGGTCGCCGTCGTCGTTGCCGTCGTCATCGCGGGGAGCATCCGGCACCGATGCCTCGTCGTCGTCGTCGGGTCCGGGCGCCGGGGACGGGGACGGGGACGGCGCGGGCCCATCGTCGTCCTGCTCGACGACGATCGCGATCTCGGTCGACGGGTCGCCGCCGTCCGGGTCCGTCGGGGAGGTCGCCGTGGCCACGTTCACCACGTCGGACCCGTCCCCCTGGTACTCCGGGTCGAGGACGGCACGGAGCCGGAAGTCGTGGGTCTCCCCCACGGCGAGCGCCACGTCCGACCGGCAGGTCACCCGCTGCCCCTCGGCCGTGCAGCCGTCGTCGGACCCGACGAAGCGCATCGCCTCGGGCAGGTCGTCCACCGCGCCGACCTGCTGGGCGACCGACGGTCCGCGGTTCCGTGCGGTCACGGTGTACTCCACCTCGTCGCCGGGTTCGACGGTGGACGGCGACACCGTCTTGTCCGTCTCGACGTGGGCGACGACCGGCGGCGTGGTGACGGTCGTGCTCGCCCGCGAGGTGTTGTCGGACTCGTTCGTGTCGGACAACGACGTCGGTGGTGCGATGGTGGCGACGCTCTCGAACGACCCCTCGACGCCGTCGGCGATGCGCCCCTCGACCGTCACCACCGCCGAACCACCGCGGGGCAGGTCGAGGTCGGTCGCCACGTCACCCTGCCCGGACGGGGTGGCGCAGCCGGAGCCCTCCGCCGCCTCGCACGTCCAGGAAGCGCCCTCGATCGCGTCCGGGACGTCCACCTGCAGCGGGCTGGGGTCGGCGGCGTTCGGTCCGGGGTTTTGCGCCGTGACGGTGTACCGGACGGGCGCTCCGGCGACGGCGGTGGCGGGCAGGTCGTGCTCGACGGACAGGTCGGCGGGCTTCCACACCCTGAGGGCGTCGACCTCGTGGTTGTTCACGTGGCTGCCGGTGGCCCCGGCGAACCCGAGGCGGAGGGTGCTCGGCAGCGGTGCCTGGTCGTCCCCGTGCAGGGGGACCGCGTCGAGCACGGTGCGCATCGTCGAACCGACCTGCAGCCGGACGGTCATCGAGAGCTCGCCGGCGTCCCCCGGCAGCAGGGTGATGCGCACCGTGCGCGGCGTCGACCCGTTCGTCACCGTGCCGCCGGGAGCGGGAGCCCCGGCGACGTACCGGTAGCCCTCGAGCCCGTTGCCGGAGCCGCGGACGACGACGTGGTCCTGCTGGGCTCCCGGTCCGGAGGCGTTGATGCGCGACGAGAAGTTGCCGTAGTGGTCGATCGCGATCCCGGCGAAGCCACCGGGCACCCCCGGCAGGTCGCACAGCCGCCCGCCGCCCTCGGTTGCCTCCTTGCGGCAGGCGTACCCGAGCCCGGCGCCGAACGACCCCACGCCCTGCGCCGCTGCACCGTCGGCGAGGTACAGCAGCAGGCCGTCGGCCCCGGGGTCGTCCTTCGCGGTGTGCATCGCGTAGGTGAACTCGATCTCGAGCCCGGTGTCCGAGGGGAACGTGTCGTTCGTCGACCAGGCGCCGGCCTGGTTGCGGATGTCCGCGGTCAGCCGGAGTCGTCCGCCGGAGACCGCGGCGTCACCGTGCAGGGCACCGCCGGACGCACTGGAGAACTGGTTGACGTAGGGGAAGTCGAGCGTCGCCGCACTCGACCCCGTGGGCAGGATCGTCGGTGCCGCGAGCACGGCGAGCGCGGTCAGCGCGGTGCACGCCGCTGCGAGGCGACGGGCCACCCGCGACCGGACCGGACGTGGGACGGATGCTGGAGCAGTGGGTTCTGTCATGCCCCGATCGTCGCGATCCGGGCGTCACCGGACGGCGGGCCGGAACCGATCTGTGGAACGCGGCCACGGGCCTCCTGGCTGTGGAGGAAGAACGGACGGAGCTGGTCCGCTCAGGCCAACCAGACCGTCGTCTCGCCGGGGAGGACACCCGGCAGCACGCCGGCCGCGTCGCCGAGCGGCCCGGACGCGACCACGACGTCACCCGACGGCAGCGGAACGGGCGTCGTGCCGAAGTTCGTGACCGACCGCCACCCGTCGTGCCGGGCGAAGGCCACGACGCCGTCGCCGGACTCCAGCCAGGTGAGCTCCTCGCCCTGCTGCAGCCGGCGACGGGCGTCCAGCGCTGCCCGGTACAGCGTCAGGGTGGACGCGGGATCCCCGTCCTCCGCCTGCACCGACGACGAGCCGAAGTCCGCCGGCTGCGGCAGCAGCGGCGCGACGTCCCCGAAGCCGAACGACGGCCCGGAGGCCGTCCACGGGATCGGCACACGGCACCCGTCCCGGCCCTTGACGGTGTGCCCCGAGCGGAGCCACTTCGGGTCCTGCAGCTGGTCTCGCGGGATCGCGGCGGCTTCGTGCAGGCCGAGTTCCTCGCCCTGGTAGACGTACGACGACCCGGGCAGCGCGAGCATCAGCAGGGTCGCGGCGCGGGCTCGGCGCAGGCCCCGCTCCCGGTCGAGCTCGGGCGTGGTGCCGTCCGTCAGCAGCCAGGCGTCGGTGTCGGTGTCGTCCGGCAGGCCGTACCGGCTGGCGTGCCGCACGACGTCGTGGTTCGACAGCACCCAGGTGCTCGACGCACCGGACTGCTCGGACGCCGCGAGGTTCCGCTCGATGATGCTCCGGAACGCAGCGGATTCGAACGGCGCCTCGAGCAGGTCGAAGTTGAACGCCTGCCCGAGTTCGGTGGGCCGGGCGTACAGGACGCGTCGCGGTGCCGGCGCCCAGGCCTCGGCGACCGCTGCCCGGGGCGGGTCGTACTCGTCGAGCACGGTGCGCCAGGACGCGAAGACCTCGTGCACCTCGTCGCGGTCGTACAGCGGGTCGGAACCGTCGAGCGGCAGCGCGTGCTCGTTCGATGCGCGGTACGGCGTCGACAGGTCCTTCGCCAGGCCGTGTGCGACGTCGACCCGGAAGCCGTCGACCCCGCGGTCCGACCAGAAGCGCAGCGTGTCCTCGAAGTCCGCACGGACGGACGGGTTCGACCAGTCCAGGTCGGGCTGCTCGGGCGCGAAGAGGTGCAGGTACCACTGGCCGTCGGGGACCCTCGTCCAGGCGCTCCCGCCGAAGTTCGACACCCAGTCGCTCGGCGGCAGCTCCCCGGCGGGACCGCTTCCGTCGCGGAACACGTACCGCGCCCGTTCCGGCGAGCCCGGCGCGGACGCGAGTGCCGCCCGGAACCACTCGTGTTCGTCCGAGGTGTGGTTCGGCACGATGTCGACGATCACCCGCAGCTCGTGCTCGTGCGCGGCCCGGAGCAGGGCGTCCAGGTCCTCGAGCGAGCCGAGTCGTGGGTCGACCGCCCGGTAGTCGGCCACGTCGTACCCGCCGTCGGCGAGGGGCGACGGGAAGAACGGTGAGAGCCAGAGGGCGTCGACGCCGAGCGCCGCCAGGTACGCCACGCGGCTGGTGATGCCCGCGACGTCGCCCAGGCCGTCGGCGTTCGAGTCCGCGAAGCTGCGTGGGTAGACCTGGTAGACGACGGCGTCGCGCCACCAGTCCGGGTTCGTCGTGCGGGGCGTACTGGCCGGCGTCCGAAGCGTGCTCACGTCGCCACCGTACCCAGCGGTCTGGGAATAGCACGCCGTAGGCTCGGATTGGTTGTCGCAGACACCTTTCCGTCCCAGAACAACGTCTCGAACCAGAAGGATCACCATGACGAACGTCCTCGCACTCGTCGGCAGCCTCCGCGCCGACTCCATCAACCGCAAGCTCGCCGAGGCCGCGGCGCACCACGCGCCGGAGGGCATCGAGGTCACCACGTTCGACGGCATCGTCGACCTGCCGTTCTACAACGAGGACATCGACGGCGACACCCCGCCGGCCGCCGCCGTCGCCTTCCGCGACGCGATCGCCGCCGCGGACGCCGTCCTGCTCGTCACCCCCGAGTACAACGGCACGATCCCGGCCGTGCTGAAGAACGCCCTCGACTGGGCATCGCGTCCGTTCGGCGCCTCGCCGCTGTCCGGCAAGCCGCTCGCCGCCATCGGTTCCGCGTTCGGGCAGTACGGCGGCGTGTGGGCCCACGACGACGCCCGCAAGGTCGCCGGCATCGCCGGTGCGAAGGTCCTCGAGGACGTCAAGGTCGCGATCCCGCAGTCGGTCGTCCGCTTCGCGGAGACCCACCCGCGCGAGGACGCCGAGGTCACCTCGCTCGTCCAGGGCGCGCTGAACGCACTCGCCGACGCCTCGACCGAGCAGGCCGCCGCGTAGAGCGACCGGGTGCGGTCGACCGCACCACAGGACGGACGGGAGGCCCGTGGCGACCCCGCCACGGGCCTCCAGTCCTGCATGCGGGAACGGAGCAGGCACACCCACAGGAAGTCGCTAGACGGCCTCCATACGAGACGGACTAGCCTGTGGCAATGGCAACGCAGGAGATCACCGAGGCGTCCGGGTACTGGTTCCCCGACGACGACGCGACCCAGCGCGGGGTCGCCGTGCTCAACGCCCTGCGTCGCTACCGGGCCGCCGAGACCGCGATGCGCCGCCGCACCCGCGACTCGATGGGCATGGGCGAGACCGACCTGCTCGCCGTGCGCTTCCTGCTGCAGTCGCAGCGCTCGGGCCGCAGCGTCAGCCCGAAGGACCTCGCCGCCTACCTCAAGATCTCGTCGGCCTCGACCACGATCCTGATCGACCGCCTGGTGAAGTCGAACCACGTGCGTCGCGACCCGCACCCCACCGACCGTCGAGCGCTCGTGATCACCCCGACGACCGAGACCGACGACGAGGTCCGCGCGACCCTCGGCATCATGCACCGCCGGATGATGTCGATCGCCGAGGGACTGCCAGCGGACGAGGCGCGCATCGTGGCGTCGTTCCTCGAGCAGATGCGCGGCGCCGTCGACCAGGTCGACCCGGCCCCCGCGCACTGAGCTCCGCCCCGCGGACACCCCGGGGGACAGTGCGGTTCCGTGCGCACTGAGAGTGGTCTCGGCCGCACCGCGTACACCGGAAGGGTCACCGACGCGAAAGGAGCCACCACCATGCACGCTTCGGACAAGATGGCCAAGAACCTCCAGGCGGTCCTCGTGGACCTCATCGACCTGCACCTCCAGGGCAAGCAGGCCCACTGGAACATCCTCGGCACGAACTTCCGCGACCTGCACCTGCAGCTCGACGAGATCGTCGACGCCGCACGCGAGTTCGCCGACGACACGGCAGAGCGCATGCGCGCCCTGTACGCCGTGCCGGACGGACGCTCGAGCACGGTCGCGGCGTCCAGCCACCTCGACCAGTTCCCCGAGGGCGAGATCACCACGCACGACGCGATCGACCAGGTGACGCTCCGCCTCTACCAGGCGACCGGCACCATGCGCGACGTCCACGACGAGGTCGACGACGAGGACCCGACGACCGCGGACCTGCTCCACGGCTTCATCGAGCGCCTCGAGCAGCTCGCGTGGATGGTCTCCGCCGAGAACCGCGCGCCGAGCACGCCGCTGGCCTCCGCCACGACGCCTGCCGTCGCCGACGCGTCGGCGCACGCCTAGGGGACCGAGTGGACCTCGGCATCCAGGGCAAGACCGCGCTCGTCTTCGGTGCCGACTCCGGCATCGGCTGGAACACGGCTCGCATCCTCCTGGCGGAGGGTGCGACCGTGGTCGTGAGCGACCTCGACCAGGCGCAGCTCGACAACAGCGCCGACCAGCTCGAGGCGCCGCTCGGCAAGCTGCACGCGTTCGCGGCCGACGTCACGAGCGCGGCGAGCCTGGCGGACCTGCACGGCAAGGTGCGGGACGCCGTCGGCGCGATCGACATCCTGGTGCAGTCCTCGGGCGTCACCGGCGCCCAGGGACTGTTCCACGAGATCGACGAGCAAGGTTGGGCCGACACCATCGACGTGGACCTGATGGGTCCTGTCCGCATCACGCGCGAGTTCATCGGCGACCTGCGGCAGGGCGGGTGGGGCCGGATCGTGTACCTCGTGTCCGAGGACGCCTCGCAGCCCTACGACGACGAACTGCCCTACTGCGCCGCGAAGGCCGGGGTCCTGTCGTTCGCGAAGGGCCTGTCGCGCACCTACGCGCAGGAGGGCGTGCTCGTGAACACCGTCAGCCCCGCGTTCATCCACACGCCCATGACGGACGCGATGATGAACAAGCGGGCGAAGGAAACGAACCAGAGCTTCGACGACGCGATCACGAGCTTCCTCGACGAGGAACGTCCGTACATGGAGCTGAAGCGCCGCGGTGAGCCGGAAGAGGTCGCGAACGTCATCGCGTTCCTCTGCTCCGACCTCGCGAGCTTCGTCAACGGCTCCAACTACCGGGTCGACTCCGGCTCGGTCGCCACGATCTGACGCCGGGAGGCACCGTGACCGACTACCGATACCTCATCATCGGCGGCGGGATGGTCGCCGACGCCGCCGCCCGCGGTGTCCGCGAGCTCGACGCCGACGGCACGATCGGCATCCTCAGCGAGGACGTCGACCGCCCCTACGCCCGCCCGGCCCTGTCGAAGAAGCTGTGGACCGACCCGGACTTCAGCTGGGACGAGAAGGTCGACCTGCACACCGAGGAGACCGGGGCGTCGTTCGTCCTCGGCACCGCGGTGACGGGGATCGACCGTGCATCGAAGACCGTGACCACGGCCGACGGCCAGACCCACGGCTACGAGCGGCTGCTCATCGCGACCGGCGGCAAGCCCCGCGGGCTGCCGGGCCTGGAGCCCTCCGACCGGGTGCTCGACTACCGCAGCGCCGACGACTACCGGAAGCTCCGCGAGCTCGCCGACGCCGGGGCGCACGTGGTCGTCGTCGGTGGCGGCTACATCGGCCAGGAGATCACCGCGGGGGTCGTGCAGAACGGCGCCCGCGTCACCCTGGTCGACCCCGACGACATCGTGGGCGGCCGGATGTTCCCGGACGACCTCGCGCGCGCGTTCCAACAGCGCTTCGTCGACGCCGGCGTGGACCTCCGACTCGGACGCCGGGTCGAGTCCGGCACGCAGACGGCCGACGGGGTCACGCTCACGCTCGACGACGGCTCCGTGCTCGAAGCAGACGCCGTGGTCGCCGGACTCGGCATCGAGCCCGCCACCCAGCTCGCCGCCGACGCCGGTCTGACCGTGCGCGACGGCATCGTGGTCTCGTCGACGCTGCTCACCGACGACGACTCGGTATTCGCGGCCGGCGACGTCGCCGAGTACCCGGACCGGATCCTCGGGACCCGCCGGGTCGAACACGTCGACAACGCGCAGCAGCAGGGACGGCAGGCAGGCCGGAACCTCGCCGACGCCGACGAGACCTACGACCACACGCCGATGTTCTACTCCGACGTCTTCGACATGGGGTACGAAGCGGTGGGGCAGGTCTCCACGAAGCTCCGCACCGTCGAGGACTGGCAGGACCCGACCGTCACCGGCGTCGTCTACTACCTGGACGACGACGACACGGTGCGCGGCGTGCTGCTCTGGAACGTGTGGGACAAGACCGACGAGGCCCGCAAGGTCCTCGCCGAGGCGAATTCCCTGACGTCGGACATGCTGCCGGGCCGCATCACGGCCTGACCGGCGCACGGGTCGCCCTGGACGCGACCGACGGGAGGCCCGGTGCCGGTTCTCGGAACCGGCACCGGGCCTCCCGTACGTCGCCTGCAGTGCCCGGTGTCAGCGGTTCGGGTCGGCCTCGGGTGCGACGGCGTCGACCACCGCCTTGCGGTCGACCGGGTCGACCGGCAGGTCGTCCCCGTCGGCCATCGCGACCGCGTGGGCGGACTTCGCCGCCTCGAGCGTCTCGTCGTCGTTCTTCGCCATGCCGACCAGTTCGACGAAGCGCGACTTCACGAGCATCCACGCCTCGCTCGGGCTCAGACGCGACAAGTCGGACGCCGTCGAGTCGTCGCGCACCCGCTGCAGCGAACCGACACCGCGGTCCGGCAGACGGTGGTCGACGTGCGCGACCGCCAGCTGCGCGACCGCGTCGGCCTGGGCGTGCATCACGGAGTGTGCGCCGTCGACGACCTCGCGCAGCACCGCGTAGGGGAACACCCGCGCGAGCCGTCGGATCCAGTCCCGCGGGACCATCGCGTCGTGCTCGCCACGGACGATGAGGGTGCGCGCCTGCACGTGGGCCGCGCGCTCCTCGATCGGGAACGCGATCATCCGTGGCAGCACCTTCGAGAACCAGTGCCATCCGCACAGCGCGTACGCCGTGATGCCGTGCCACCGGACCGCCGAGGGCTCGTGCAGGGTCGACCGCAGGAACCGGAACGCGGACTGACGGACCGTGCGCGCGTGCGAGTCGACGACCGGGCTGATGAGCACGAGGTCCGAGATCTCCGGGTGACGCGCCGCGACCTCGGTCACGACCTGGGTGCCCATCGAGTGGCCGACCAGGACCGGGTCGACCAGGCCGAGGTCGTCGATGACCTTCTCGACGGCGGCGGCGTACCGCTCGATCGAGACCTTCCCGCGGAACCGGGGAACGCCCGCGAAGCCGGGCAGGTCGAGGGCGTGCACCGGGCCGTTCTCGTTGAGGTGCGGGGCGAGCCGCTCGTAGTAGGTGGCCGCGATGCCGAGGCCGGCGACGAGCAGGAAGGCGCGCTCCCCCGGCTCGCCGATCGAACTCACGCGGACGTACGTGCCGTCGACCGCGACCCGGTCCACCTCCACGGTGACGTCGGCGTTCTCGGCCTCCGCGAGTTCGCTGGCCGGGTCCGGGGTGGCTGCCGTGCGCTCGTCGTTCACGTGGGTCTCCTCGGGTCGGGCGAGCGCCCACGATACCCGCGGACACCGCCGCAGCGTGCGCTCCCGCCCGGTCAGCCGCTGAAGGTGTTCGCGGGGAACCCGTGCACCCGCGTCGGCACCGCCAGGATCGCTCCCGAGGACGGGTGCTGCTCCAGCTGATCCTCGGTGAGGTTCTCCCGTGCCGAGGCGACGAACAGCGTCGACATGTCGGGGCCACCGAAGGCCACCGACGTCACGTTCGGGGTGGGCAGCTCCACGGTCTCGAGGTGCGACCCGTCGGGGCCGTACCGCTCCACCCGGCCGCCGCCGTAGATCGCACTCCAGGAGCAGCCCTCGTCGTCGCGGACCAGACCGTCGTGGGCGTGGCCGACGACGAACGGTTCGAGCTCGCCGAGTTCGCCGTGCGGGCCGTACGACCCGCGGTAGATCGTCGACGCGCTCGTGTCGGTGATGTACATCACGGTGCCGTCGTCCGACCACTCGAAGCCGTTCGTCACGCCGAAGCCGCCACGGAGCAGTCGCGTCGTGCCGTCCGCCTCGACCGAGTACAGCGCACCGTCCGGCTCGCCCGTCGTCAGGTTCATGCTGCCGACCAGGAACCGGCCGAACGGGTCGCACTTCCCCTCGTTGAACCGGAGCCCGGCCGTGGCGTGCTCGACGCGGGTGAGTTCGCGCTCGACCACGCCGTGCTCGTCCGTCACGACGACGGTGTCCCCGAGCGCCACCACGAACCCGCCGGAGGCCCGCGGCTGGAAGCTCGCGAGCGGCGGCGGGAGCGGGATCGTCGACACCACGGTGCCGTCGGACTGCGCGGTGACGAGGGTGCCGAGGGTGATGTCGGTCCAGCGGAGGAGCTGCGCCGGCGGGTCCCACACGATGCTCTCGGCGAGGACCGCCCGGGCGTCGGAGAAGACGGTCACGGGCCCGGTCGTCGCGCTGGTGCTCATCGGACCGGTCTACCGGCGCCGGCTCCGTGCTCCCTCAGCGAAACACGGAATGTTCGGCGGTGGACTCTCCTCGCTGGCAGCGTGGCTCGATGATCTGTCCACTCCACGCCTGGGGCGACGAGAGCATCCGTTCCCACGGACTCGATGCACCCGCCTACCTGCTCGGCGCCTCGGTCGTCGACTCCGACGACGTCGAAGCCACCCGCGAGGTGCTCGAGTCGCTGCGGCCGACGAACGGGAAGCTCCACTGGCACGACCTCCGTCGGCGTGAGCGACGACGGGTCAGCGAGGCCGTCGAGGCACTCGAAGCCCTGCACCTCGTCGTGGTCGCCACACCCGTGGATCTCCGTCGGGAAGAACGAGCACGAGCGGTCTGCCTGGAACGTCTCGGATGGGAGCTCGCTCGCCATGACGTGTCACTGCTCACGCTCGAATCACGTGCGAGCGCGCTCATCGCCCGGGATCTGCGAGTCGTGGAAGCACTCCGCGGCCGACGCGTCATCCCGAAGACCCTGCGGGTCGAGCACGGTGACCCCAGGAACGAGCCGATGCTCTGGCTCCCAGATCAGCTGCTCGGGATGTTCGGCGAGGCCATGACCACGGGAAAGCCGCTCTCGGATTCGATCATCGACGGGCTCGAGACCTTCGAAGTCCGTCCGTGAGCGAACACCGGACGGCGCAAGAGCCGGGACCTGGTATACCCCAGGTGCACCGGCTCCGACTTCTCATCCCCCCAGCAGGAGGCGAGCAAGGTCAACATATCAGAGGCGGGCGTACCGCGCGCGGAAGAAGCTGTAGACGCCGAAGGCGAGGAACCCGATGCCGATCGCGACCAGGACGAACACGCCACCGGGCATCGAGCGCACCGCGTCGAACGCCGCGTCGAGGCCCGTCGCCTGCTCCGGGTCGCTCCGCAGTCCGGCCACACCGATGAGCACACCGACGATGACCACGGCGATGCCCTTGCCGACGTACCCGACGACCCCGAGCACCGTGACCACCCGGTCGAGCGTCCCGGACGGTCGGGTGATCTGCTTCCGGAACG
Source organism: Curtobacterium sp. PhB78 (assembly GCF_003751685.1). Lineage (NCBI taxonomy): Bacteria > Bacillati > Actinomycetota > Actinomycetes > Micrococcales > Microbacteriaceae > Curtobacterium > Curtobacterium sp. PhB78. The sequence continues at coordinate 5,617 of NZ_RKIA01000004.1, read as the reverse complement.
TCCGCCGACACCCGATGACCACGAGCCCGATGCCGACCGCGACCGCGATCGCGCCGGCGAGGAGCAGCACGAACACCCCGCCGGGCGTCGCGAGGGTCTTCGCCGCGGCACTCTGCGACGAGCTGCTGGAACTCGACCCGGCGCCGAGGGCGTACGACGCCGACGAGTACGCGATGATGCCGTAGACCACGGCCTTCGCGACGTCCTTCGCCCGGGCGAGCCACCCACGCGTGCTGTCCGACCGGCCGCCGACGACGGCCTCGACGATCAGCCGCACGGTGAGTGCTGCCGTGCCGATCGCGATCAGCCAGAGCAGGAAGACCCCGCCCGGCACGGCAGCGATCTGCTGCAGTGCTCCGGACTGGTCGGTCTCACCGCCGGAGGACGCGTTGCCGATGCCGAGCAGGATCGCGAGGTACCCGATCAGCAGGTGGACGATGCCGCTGCCGACGAAGCCGGCGCGAGCGGTCAGCTCGAACCAGCGGCTGTCCGCCGCTCGTCGGACCTGTCGTCCGGTCTCCCGTGCTGCGTGCTCTGCTGTGTCGCTCATCCGGTCAAGCGTGCCCGACGCGGGCCGGTCTGTCCGGGCCGCGCCGGGCAGTGGGGCTGACCCGGAGCCGGACGGGCGGCGCGGGGCGGGCTGCACCCGCGCCTCCCGTCCGCACCGTCGTCAGCGCACCCACCAGGCCGCGCCGACCAGGGTGCGCCGCCCCCGACGGCGCTCGCCTCGCCGTGCGGCGGCGACCGCCGCCTCCGTGTCGCCGGTGTTGCCCGATGCACTCCAACCGTCTGCCGTCGCGATGATCGTCGAGCGTTTCGAGTTGATGAGGACGAACCCACCGCCGAGGGTCCCGACGAACATCTCGTCGACCGCCTCGCGCAGGCTCTCGGAGCCGTCGTCGCAGGCATCGCACCCGCAGTCCGGCTGGGTTCCGACCACGACGGCCGGATCCCCGACGAGCAGGTCGACGACCGTGCCCGACACCCCGTTGATCGACCGCACGGCGACGTCGAGCACCAGCGCGCCGTCGGCGGCCGGGACGAGCCGGAGGACGCCTTGGGGCCCTTCGGACCGTCGGGCCAGTCCGAGGGACGTGAGCGCCTCGACCCAGGCCTGGACGCGTGCACCGACCACGAGGTACCGCTCGGGGTCGGTGACGCGGGAGTACTCCTCGTCCAGCGGAGCGCGGTCCGGATGAGGGGCCGGCCACGAGACGTCACGCTCGGGCTGCGCCACCCACGCGGACTCGACGGCGCGCAGGACGTCGGGCAGGGTCGCGACCGTCACGTCAGTCGCCCTTCACGTTGACGACCTGCCGCAGCGTGTGCCGGACCGACACGAGGTCCGACGCGTCCGCCATGACCTGGTCGATCGGCTTGTACGCGCCCGGGATCTCGTCGAGGAACGCGTCGGTGTCGCGGTACTCGATGCCGACCATCGCCTCCCGCAGCTGGTCGTGCGTGAAGGTCCGCCGTGCCGCGCTCCGCGAGAACAGCCGGCCGGCTCCGTGCGGCGACGACTCGAGCGACGGCTTGTTGCCGAGGCCCTCGACGACGTACGACGCCGTGCCCATCGACCCGGGGATCAGGCCGGCCTGACCTGCCGTCGCCTGGATCGCACCCTTGCGGGACACCCACACGGACTTCCCCCAGTGCGTCTCGCGCTGCGTGAAGTTGTGGTGGCAGTTGATCCGCTCCTGCTCGTCGACGGGGGTACCGACGACCTCGGACAGCTGCCGCACGACGCGGTCCATCATCTCCTCGCGGTTGAGCAGGGCGAAGTGCTGTGCCCACCGCAGCTCGGCGATGTACCGGTCGAACTCCGGCGTGCCCTCGACCAGGTAGGCGAGGTCGGGGTCCGCCAGCTGGATCCACCAGCGCTCCATCAGCCGCTTGGCGACCTTGATGTGCCGCTGTGCGATCTTGTTGCCGACGCCCCGCGATCCGGAGTGCAGGAAGAGCCAGACCCTGTTCTCCTCGTCGAGGGAGACCTCGATGAAGTGGTTCCCGGAGCCGAGCGTGCCGAGCTGGTTGCGCCACCCGCCGTGCGCCTGTGCGGGGTCGAACCCGGCGGCGTCGGCCATCGCCTCGAGCTCGGCGATCCGCGGCTCGGCGGTCGCGACGATCTTGCGGTTCGACGCGCCGGCCGACAGCGGGATCGCGCGCTCGATCTGCTCACGCAGCTCCTGCAGGTCGTCGGGCAGGTCGGCCTCGGTGAACTGGGTCCGGACCGCGATCATGCCGCAGCCGATGTCGACGCCGACGGCAGCCGGCATGACCGCGCCGAGGGTCGGGATGACCGACCCGACGGTGGCGCCGAGGCCGAGGTGGGCGTCCGGCATCAGGGCCAGGTGCGGGAACACGAACGGCATGCGTGCGGTCGTGCGGGCCTGCTGCTCGGTGTTGTCCTCGAGCATCGAGGCCCAACTCAGCAGGCGGTCGTTGATCTTCTTCATTGCTTCGTCTCGCTTTCAGGACGGTCGTCTGGACGGTCGTCTGGACGGTCGTCTGGACGGTCTTCGATGACGGTCCGGGACGGTGTCCGGCCTGCGCTCCGGGCGACGTCGAGCGCGACGTGGCGAGGATGAGCAGGACGACGAACGCCCCGGGCCGGGTGGGCACGGGGCGTCGTGGGACGTTCCGTGCCTACGCGGGATAGCGGAGGGACCACTGCTGCTGCGGTTGGGGCAGCACGGCGGTCGCGTCGAGCTGGAGCTCGACGCGTTCCTCGTTGTGCTGCACGGCGCGCATGCGCGGTCCTTCCGGTGTGCCCGGGACGGGCGTTCCTGCCGGCGGCGTTGGTGCCGCTGGCGTTCCTGCCGGCGGCGTTGGTGCCGCTGGCGTTCCTGCCGTTGGGCAGGAGAGCGACAGTAGTGCGACACGCCCGGGATGCGCAACTCACCCGGGCGTGTCGCGGTCGTCCACAGCCGGGAGGTCCGTCCCGCGTCCTCCACGGCGGGGTACGTCCGCCTGATGGTCGCGCCTCGGGCGCGGGCAGTCTGGGTGCATGACGGAGCGCACCGAAGACACCCTCGACGCGGTCGACACCCACGCACGCACCGACGGCTACGCCCCGCTCCGCACCTACGGAGCGATCGGCGATGGTCGGACCGTCGCGCTCATCGCCCGCGACGGACAGATCGACTGGCTGCCGATCCCCTCGATGGACTCACCGCCCGTGTTCGCGGAGATCCTCGACGCCGAACACGGCGGCCACGTGGCGCTCCGCCCGGTGGACCGATCGGCCGAGGTCACCCGCGAGTACCTGCCCGGCACGAACGTGCTCGTCACCACGTGGACGACACCGTCCGGGCGGGCGACGGTGACGGACGCGATGGTCACCGGGGTCGCCGGCCGCCTGCCGTGGGCCGAGGTCGCGCGCTGCGTCCAGGGGGTCAACGGGTCCGTGGAGTTCGAGTGGGCCGTCGTGCCCGGCACACTGCTGGGGACCGCTGAACCGAAGCGCCTCGACACCGCGAACGGCGCCGTCATCGGCATCGACGGCATCACGATCGCGATCGTCGAGCAGGGGTTCGACCCGGTGGACGACGACCGCCCGCGCTTCTCCGGCCGGTTCACCACCGGCGACGGATCGAAGCACATCCTGACCATCGTCGGCACGCACGACGAGCCGATCTTCATGCCGCGGCCGGAGAGCGCACTCGCCGCGATGGACCGCACGATCGACAACTGGGCGACCTGGTCGGAGGAGTTCTCCTACGACGGCCCCTGGGCCGAAGCAGTGCAGCGCAGCGCCCTCGCCCTGAAGCTGCTCATCTTCTCGCCGACCGGAGCGATCGCGGCGGCGCCGACCACGAGCCTGCCCGAGGACCGGACCGGCGGCAAGAACTGGGACTACCGGTTCGCCTGGGTGCGCGACCTGTCGTACACCGTGCACGCCCTGACCCGGTTCGGCCTGCGCGAAGAGACCCACGCGGCGGTGTCGTGGGTGATGCGCACCATCGCCGAGCACGACGAGGACATGCCGATCTTCTACGAGCTCGACGGCACGAAGAGCGACGACGTCGAGGAGCGCGACGTCCCCGGGTGGAACGGCATCGGCCCGGTCACGGTGGGCAACCGCGCTGGCGACCAGCTGCAGCTCGGGGTCTGGGGTGACGTCTTCGAGATCCTGCGTCAGTACGTGAACGCCGGCAACGTCCTGGACCGGAAGACCGCGGCCGTCCTGCAACAACTCGCCGACGACGCCTGCCACCGGTGGGAGGAACCGGACTCCGGCATGTGGGAGCTCGAGGACACCCAGCACTACGTCACGAGCAAGATCGGCTGCTGGCAGGCCCTCGACGCCGCGGTGGACCTCCACGATGCTGGCATGATCGACGGGCCGCGCGCCAAGTGGGTCGAGAACCGCGAACTGATCACGCAGTGGGTCGCGGAACACGGCTGGGACGAGGAACGCGGTCACTACGTGATGTACCCGGGCTCGGACGCGCTCGACACGTCGATCCTGCTGCACGCGATGAGCTCCTTCGACCGCGGTCCACGCATGGCGTCGACCATCCTGGCGATCGAGGAGCAGCTGCAGCGCGGACCGCTGGTGTACCGCTACTCGGGCATCGAGGACGAGGAGTCGCCCTTCGTCGCGTGCTCGTTCTGGCTCGCTGCCGCGATGGCCTGCACGGGCCGGATCGACGACGCGCGGACCCTGATGGACGAGATGGTCGGCCAGGCGAACGACGTCGGGCTGTTCAGCGAGATGATCAGCGAGGACGGCTCGTTCATGGGCAACCTCCCCCAGGGGCTGTCGCACCTGGCGCTCATCCAGGCAGCGCTGACCATCGAGGAGCTGACTGGCGAGGACGACCACTCGGAGTGATCATGGAGGGGTCATGAACGACGTCGATGCACGGATGGACCGGCTCCGCAGGGCCGCTCGCTACCGTTACCAGCAGCTGGTCGACAGTGAGATCGAGCGGGGGTCGCTCGATCCGGACGAGGTGCGTGAGGAACGCCGGCTGCTGAAGGCGGCCGACGTCGCCGCCCACGCTCGGGCGCAGATCGAGGAGGCCGAGCGTCGCGGCGTCTTCGAGGGCAATCCGTACCACGGCAAGCCCCTGCCCGGGAACGACGGGCAGCACGACCCGGACTGGTGGATTCGCTCGAAGATCGAACGCGAGGACATCCGCGGTATCGCTCCGCCTGCCCTCGCACTCCGCACCGAGGACGCGGAACTCGACGATGCCCTCGACGCACTGTCGACGGAGGCCGACGTGCGCGATGTCCTGGTGGACTTCAACGCCCGGGTGAAGGAAGCCCGACGTCAGCTGCTCGGTGGGCCGCCGGTCGTGACGCCGCTGCGGGACGTCGACGGCGAGTTGGTCGCGTGGCATGCCCGCCGGGAGGCCCGACTCGCGTCCGCCGCGGCGGCTGCGGCTGCTCTGACGGCCGCGTCTGACGACCGTCGCCGCCGGTGGTGGCGCCGGCGTCACTGAACGTGGCGAAGGGCCGTCCCGGTTGCCCGGGGCGGCCCTTCACGAGTGGTGCGGTGGTGCGTGTGGTGCGGGGTGTTACTTGATCTGTGCGGTGATGGTGGCGGTGCCGACGAGCAGGCCACGCTTGACGGCGTCGGTGCCGAAGGTCTTGTTCAGCAGGCCGG